>NZ_JAUEQW010000010.1:0-199441 GCF_056498045.1 Trinickia sp. Z7 | reverse complement strand
AATCGGGATCGGGGCTAGCATTCACCGGTATCCGCGTGAATACGTTGACCAGATAAAGAACCGGCGCAGTGGCCAAGGTCATGATCTGCGGCAGCGGATTCATGCCCGCCCGCAGCCCCCGGTCCAAGGAAAACCGCACGGCGGGCGAAGCCGGAAACCAAAACCCTTCCTTTTTGTTCTTGCCGCTGCGCCAGTCATCGTCCCAGTAGTGGTAATACACGCCGCTGCGGCCCACCTCGAACCCAGACGAGAACACTCGCTGCGAAAACACCCCGTCGGCATGCGTATCGGCGCGCTCCTTGTCGCTCAACCCACGCCAGCCGATGCCTTGCACCGTTTCAGCCGAAATGACTTGGTCATGCGGGCAGCAATAGAGCGTGACGCGCCCGTACGTCTGGCCGTTCAACCCACGCGCGGTGCGATCGTCGCCCGCGTTGTAGGCCGCGCCGCCGCTTTCGGACGTGCGCGTGTTCGCCATTTCCTCATCGAGCTTAGCCGCACTCGGCTCATGGGCCGCGCGCTCACGCAAGATCTCGAAGTAAGCCTTCAGCGTCTCGGCGCGTGCCACATAGCTCTCTCGTCCTCGGCGGCCACTCCGATCCTTGATGCCACGCTGCGCCCAAGAATCGGTCCCGATACTGGGCACGAGGCTATAGGGGGGATTGCAGAGCACATACGTATCGGCAACGCACCGGCCACTCGCTCCGAACGGGTCGGTCACCTCGGCAAGCCGCTCGCCGAGGAACGCAGCGGCCATACCGACCATGTTGCCCTGACTGTGGCAAACCACCGTAACCGGTGTGTCGGCCTGCCTTCGGCGAATCGATTCGATCAGCTTGGCGAGGCGCAACGCGGCCAGCACCATGTACCCGCGTGGCGGGCATTGATACACCTTCCGAGCCGGCACGGAGTTCAAGTGCTGCACGGTGATCCAAAGAAAGAGCGTGTCGTTCAGCCCTTCGTGCCACAAGTCGGGAAGGCTCGAGGTGCCATTGGCGAACGGGCCGCCGCCCCAGTAGTTTTGCTCGTTCAGAAAGATGTTCGAACCGTAACGCTTCAATTCGTCTTTATTGGCTTTGTATCCCCAACGGAAGTGGATGACCGGCGAAAAGGATCGTTCCGGCCGGATGTAATTTCCCGACCACATCTTCGGATTGATATACCCGTCCGCCGTCAAGCTCTCGATGTACTGCGCGGGCGAGAGTTGCCCGGCAGCAATGCCCGTATATTTCAGTTGGTCATCTTTGCGGCCAAGCCGCGCGTTCAAACCGCGACACAACCCCTCCTCCGACGCGGAATACCATTCGCCGTCCGAATTCACGCCGTGCACGAAGATGACGATGCCGGGCAACGGCAGTTGCTTCACGCAAATGAGCGGCGTATCCGGATCGAACAACATCACCCCCCGCGTACTGCTCACCAGCACGCGGGGCGTATTCGAAGAATCGGTCATAGGTCGGTTCTCGTTTTGTCACCGGTGGCCGCATCGGGCCCGTAAACAACGGAGTCGCGCGACGACTGCCGCAGCTTGGTCGCGTGGCTCGCCGAACTTGGACGGATAGCGCGCATTCTTTGATACGGCAATGCGCCCAATGAGGCACGCGGCAGGCTGGGGTGGTTCACGATGTGTTCGCTCGCTCACAATGCAAGCGGGTCATTGAACACGTACTCGCTGCGACCGGGCAGAAAGCAAGCGATTTTCAGACGAAGTCTCGCGTCGACGACCCAGACAGCATGTCCGGACATGCAGCGGACAAAACGAAATTTCCGTTTACGTGACAACCAATTAGTAGTCCTGAATAAGCTCACCTTTCGGCATCACGCGACTCAATCGGCATATGCACGTTAGTTAGTAGTCCTGAATAATCTCACCTAAACGAAAACGGCGCCCCATCGGGCGCCGTCTGCGAAACAACGAGAGAGCTAAGGAACGCGGAACCGAAACGCCTCGCTCAGTTCCCTCCGTCCTTCGACAAATTGCTCGCCAATACTTCCGCACGCTCCGCGCGCGCCTCTTCCTGCGACAGACCTTCGATCTGCACGCGCCCGGTGCCCGCATGCTGCAAGCCCAACATCTTCGCCGCGGCATAGGACAAATCGATGATGCGCCCACGCACGTACGGCCCGCGATCGTTGATCTTCACGACGACGGACTTGTGATTCGACGTATTCGTCACCCGCACGTACGAAGCGAGCGGCAGCGTCTTGTGCGCAGCTGTCATCGCATTCATGTCGTAACGCTCGCCGCTGGCCGTTTTCCGGCCCACGAAGCGCCCGCCGTACCACGACGCACGACCCGCCTGCTTGAAGTCGGATACGTCGGGTGCGTTCTCGTCGATAGGCTGTGCATCCGCAAGCGACTTGTCGTGCCCAGCGGGCAGCGCCGATGCGCCCCCAAATGCGACCGGAGCGTTGGCCGCCTGGGCCGCCGCCGGAACAGCGCTTGCGCGACTAGTTTGCGTCGTGGGCTGCACCGCGCAACCCGTAAAGGCGCAGGCGACAAAAAGCATCCCCAGCGATCGACGAAATCGATGTTTCATATGACGTTTAGCCAATCTGTCGAGCCGACGCGCGCGCAATGTTCCACATCGCGGTACGGCTCGGGCGATCAAGCACGACACAGCGCCCACGCTTTGAACGTGAGCAACGGCATGGCACTTGGCTGCGGCCGCTTTCGACCGCATACAGCCCGGTTGGTGTTCACGTCTGGTACAGCTGTCCCCGTCAGCTTGACCAGACCCCACACGCCGCCATCGAACATGGCTACCACGTTCTTGCGCGCTCGAAAGCGCGAGGAACGGCGGCGTAGGCCCACCCAGCGGTACGGCCGATGGCCGCATCAGGCGCGCGGCGCCTGGCTGGGTAAGACGTGTGCGTCGAACTACATCGACACGGAAACGAAGCCGCTAAACCGCGACTTCGGACTTCAATTGACAGCGACCGGCATGAGCTAGTTCAACAAGGGCCGGTATCGCTCATAGAGCAGCGCAGGACTCGCCCGCGCAAAATGCAGTCGCATTATAGCAGGAAATCGAGGCAATCCGGGGCACCGGGCGTCGCCGGTCATTGATTCTCCCTATGGGCGCAATAATGCGCATTGGGAATCCGCCATTCGGCTAGGCGGCACGGCCCCGGGCCGGCTGGTACCATCTTTCTTTTGCTGCCTGGGCGCTCATTCAGATGAAGGTCTTCGTCATCCCCGTCACGCCTTTCCAACAGAACTGCTCGCTGCTCGTCTGCGAAGCCACGCAGCGGGCCGCCATCGTCGATCCGGGAGGCGACCTCGATCTGATCGAGCGCGCCGTCGCCGAGAACGGCGTCACCGTCGAGAAGATCCTGCTCACGCACGGCCACGTCGATCACTGCGCCGGCGCCAAAGCCCTGGCCACTCGCTACGGCGTACCCATCGAAGGCCCGCATCCGGACGAGCGGTTTTGGATCGACCAGTTGCCCGACCAAAGCGTGCGTTTCGGCTTTCCGGCGGCGCAAGCCTTCGAGCCCGACCGCTGGCTGGCCGATGACGACACCGTCAGGTTCGGCGAAGAAACGCTCGACGTCTATCACTGCCCGGGGCATACACCCGGGCACGTCGTGTTCGTGAGCCAAAAACACCGCGTGGCGTTGGTCGGCGATGTGCTCTTCGCCGGTTCCATCGGCCGAACGGATTTTCCGCGCGGCAACCATGCCGATCTCATTCATTCGATTCGGACCAAGCTCTGGCCGCTCGGCGACGACATCACGTTCGTGCCCGGCCACGGCCCCACGTCGACGTTCGGCGCCGAGCGCAGAACCAACCCTTATGTCGCGGATGGAGTAAACGCGTGACCGACGAAATCTATGTCAGCACGGACATCGAGGCCGATGGCCCGATTCCCGGCCCGCATTCGATGCTGAGCTTCGCATCGGCGGCCTATACGGCCGACAAGCAGTTGGTCGCCACGTTCTCGGCCAACCTCGAAACGCTGCCCGGCGCAAAACCGCACCCCGTGCAGGAAGCCTGGTGGAAAACCCAGCCCCAAGCCTGGGCCGCGTGCCGCTCGGATCTGCGCAGCCCCGAGCAAGCCTTGCTCGCCTATGTGGAATGGGTCGAAGCGCTACCGGGCAAGCCCGTGTTCGTCGGTATGCCGGCCGGCTTCGATTTCACCTTCATGTTTTGGTACATGATGCGCTTTACCGGGCGCTGCCCGTTCTCCTGGTCCGCGCTCGATATCAAGACGCTCGCATTCGCGATGACAGGCCTGCCCTATCGCAAATGCATCAAGCCCCGCATGCCGAAACATTGGTTCGACGATCATCCCCACACGCACGTGGCGCTCGATGACGCCATCGAACAAGGCGCGCTGTTCTGCAACATGCTCAAGGACTTGCGCGGCTGGCAGACGGCTTCGGCCGCCGCCGCGGAGGCGCAAGCGCGCAGCGCGGAAGCCGACAGGACGGGCATAGAACAAAACGACGCGGAGAGCCCGCCGAATTAGGGAAAATCCCTCGCAGCTGCGCCGTTAGATTGCCTTTTATTTCTTCCGCCACTAATATCAAGCGAAGTGGCTGTCGGAAAGGGAGGCGCGGATGACACTCGATACGTTTTCGCAGAAAATCCTGCGCCTATTGCAGCTCGATGCGCGGCGCTCCGTGCAGGAAATTTCGGAGCAAGTCGGGCTGTCGAGCACACCGTGCTGGCGGCGCATCAAGGATATGGAGCAGTCGGGCGTCATCCAACGCTATACGGCGCTACTCGATCGCGAAAAGCTCGGGCTGCATGTCTGCGCTCTGGCGCACATCCATCTCACGCGCCATACCGAAGGCGGTGTCGAGCAATTCGAGCGTGAAATCTCCACCTGCCCGGAAGTGACCGAATGCTATAGCACCACGGGCGAGGCCGATTACATCCTCAAGATCGTCGCGCCCGACATCAAAGCCTACGACGCGTTCTTGCATGAACGCATTTTCAAAATCCCTGCCGTCGCTCAAGTCCGCACGAGCGTCGTGCTGCGCGAAATCAAATTCGATACGCAGTTGCCGCTTTGAACCCGCGGCGCCAGCAGTGCCGCAGAGCGTGGCGCTTAGCTCAACGCCGTGTCCGTCGGCATCTGTCTGCCACACGGCGATACGTCGTCCGTTGCGGCGGCTGAGCGAAACACCTGAGCGAGCGGAGCCGCCCCTCCATCTAGGCGTGCCCCGAGGCCCGCGCGGTAGCCGCTGCGAGCTGTCGCTGCACCGTCACGTTGCGCGCACCCAACCGTGATTTGATTTGCGCTAGATCGATGCGTCCGATCAGTTCGCCATCGTGCTCGCGGTCGGCCATGGCATCGGCCGGCAAGGTGATGTCGACGTCGAGCCCCGTGCTCAAATAATGCACATTGAGACCGGCGGCGCGCAGCCCGTGTTTCGCTAGTTCGGCGTCGACGAGCGCCGCAACGGCCACGCGCGTCGGCAGCCGCGCGGGCGGATGAGCGAGCGCGTCGTTCTCCGGGTCGACGTGGATCAGCGCATCGAGCACGCGCTTGTCGGTCATGACCCGCGTGCGCGCCGATTCGGCGATGTAGTGGCCCTCGGACACGGAGATCAGCGGGTCTACCAAGATATGGGCGTCGACTAGCGCGAGATCGCCCATCTTGCGCGTGCGCAGCTCGTGCACGTCGCGCACGCCGGCTGTCGTCATCAGCAACTTCCGGATATCGTCCGTGGCGGTCTCGTCGAGGGCTCGGTCGGATAGATCTTGCAGGGCATCCCAGCCGAATACCCAGCCCATGCGCGCCACCAGGAAACCGACGATCGCGGCCGCGATCGGATCGAGCAGCCGCACACCGAACAAGCTGCCGACGATACCGACCGCCACCACGAGGGAGGAGGCGGCATCGGAGCGCGCGTGCCAGGCGTTCGCGATCAACATGGCCGAGCGCACGCGCTGGGCTTGACGCAGCATGTACCGAAACAGCGCTTCCTTGAATACGAGAACGAGGACCGCCACGACCAGCGCGCTGACGTGCACGGCCGGTATGTTGTCCATATTCGCCAACCGCGTGCCGGCGCGCCAAAGCATGCCGACCCCCACGGTGACGAGCAGCGCGCCGAGAAAGAGCGAAGCCACGGTCTCATAGCGGCGATGCCCGTAGTTGTGATCGGCATCGGGCTTTTCGGCGCTGGCTCGGTTCGCGACGAGGACGATGAAATCGGAAATCAGATCCGCAAGCGAATGGACGCCGTCGGCAATCAACGCCTGAGAATGGGCGAAAACACCGATCGCGACCTGCAAGGTCATCAGCACGAGGTTCAGCGCCACGCTGACAAAAGTGCTTTTACGCGCGACAGCGTGCTTCTCAACAGATTCGAATTCGGCGGTATGGGGATGCATCGGAGAGGATCGGCAAAAGCGCGTGGTTTACGCCGATTCTACCAAGCGCTGGCGGGCAGCGCAGTGAAGACCCAAGCCTTTTTTCTTTCAAATCAGCGTGTTATGAGAACGCGACCCATTCTTATTCCAACTCGCGTCCGCAGCAGGGAGTCGCGGCAAAGCGGATGGGGCGCCTTCGCGAATAGGGATACATTAGACGAATAAAAACCGCGAAACCTGGGGGTTACGCGGTTCTTTTTTTGCTGTGCAAACAATCGCGCCGGCGCATAGACGCCGACTTCAATCCGAACAGCCTATTGCCGATGAGTTACTTAATCAGGAACTGCTCGCGATCTTGGCCGGCAATCCAGCGGGGCGGCTTGCCGCGGCCCGACCACGTGCTGCCGCTCGCGGGATCGCGATACTTGGGAGCAACACCGGCGCGGGCACGACCAGCCTTGCCGAGCTTGCCACGGCCACCGCCGAGTTCGGCGAGCGTAATGCCATAGTCGGCCATTTTCTGTTTGATCTCGTTCAGCACTTCGGCGTATTCCTTCGCCTTGGCTTCTTCGATCTGCTTCTCCAGCTTCTCTCGTTGAGCGAGAAGTTCCTTGTAAGAAGACATACGTTCCCTTGTGGTTTCGATAAATGGCGCCGATCTCCTGCCGGGTATTGCCATCTGAATGCGTGGTGCCTCGGATATTTCGGGAGCGAGATTAGCACAAAAGACGCGCAAACGAAAAGCCCGAAAAGACCATCATTCGAAAAAGGTTCTCATTGATTTGTTTCGCTCATTGACCCGTGGCCGCCCACATCTCGATTTACCCAATGCACGTGTCATCTCATATTTTTAGTCGATGGCGACTATTACGGAAGCCGGCTCTCAATCGGTGAAACGGATATCCCATAAATCGAGGAAAGTTTTCATGAAATGAAAGGATGCTGCACCAGGCCGGGCGCGGGCGCGTACGCGGATTGCCGGTGCGGCAAATGTCGTCGTTTTCCCTATCAGGAAAATCCGACAGCTATTCGGCGTGGTCGGCCGCACACTTTGCCAGTGCTCGCTCCAGTTCAGCCATATCGGTTTTCGCACGATCGAAGGCATAGCGCACCCGCACGCCATCCACCTTTAAATCGGCGCCGTATCGGTCCACGCCCGCCACTTGGACCAACGTCGAACGGCTAATGCGCCGCTCGACGAATTCGATCAGTGTGGTTTCGTCTTCGTCGCTCAACGGCGCTAACGGGTCCAGTTCTTCCGCATTGAGCCAACCCATCGCACCGAATCCGCCGATGTATCGCATTCGCTCGATTTCGAGCACGCGAAACGAAAAATCGCCGAGCGCGAGATAGCGTTCCGCCTCGGGGTGATACCGCAAGTACCGCCGCACGAGCGGCGGCTCGAGTGCGCACGGGGCGCATCGACCGAGCAACGTCAGGCGCTCCCCATCGAGCACGTCGTCATCAGCCGAGTCGACGACGAGAAAGCCCGCCCGCGGGTCGGCTTCCAAGTTGCGCGCATGCTCGGCCAAGCGGCTGACGAGCACCACCGGGCGGTGCCGTGCATCGGGCACGAAAGGCAGCGCCGTCGGATAAGGGAACCCCAGCGGATCGCGAGAATGCGTGGCCAAAGCGCCCGTGGGCCTGCGGTGCAATAAATGTAGCGGCGCGTGTGCGGAAATATGCATGATTCGGGTCCGGTTGGTCTCTGTGCGCTCGGCCTGGCAGCGAGGAGCGAAGGCCTCCGATAGAATCGGGTGCTTGCAATCATCTTAGCGTTAGCGGGCGCCATCCGCTTCACCGGCCTGCGCACGTTCTCGCCCTTTTTAGCTCAACGCGCTCCGCCCGTGTCGCAAACCACTTCGTCGCAATCGTGCCCTCTTCCCGCCGCTCACCGCGAGCGCGCGCGCTACGCGACGATGGCGCTGTTTTTTATCGCGGGCATGGCTTACGCCTCGTGGGGCGTGCATGTCCCCACCGTGCGAGACAAGTTCCACCTGGATCCTGCCGCGCTTTCGCTCGCCTTGTTCGTTCTGACCGGAGGCTCGATCGCGGCCACCCTCACCAATGCGAAGTGGATCGCACGCGTCGGCACCCGACGCGCGTGTCTCGTCGGCGGCCTCGTCATGTGCGTCGGTATGGCGCTGATTCTGGTCGCGCCCACGTATGCGGTTCTGCTGCCCGTGCTCGCCGCGTTCGGCGCGGGCATGGCGACCATGGACGTGGCGATGAACGCAGAGGCCAGCGCGGTGGAGCAAGCGCTCGGGCGCCCCATCATGTCCTCGCTGCATGGCATGTTCAGCATCGGCGGCATGATCGGCGCGGGGGCTGGGGGCCTCGCCCTGGCGCACGGCATGGCAAGCGCGCTGCATATGCTGCTCGCCGCCCTCGTCAGCGTCGCCGTGCTCGCAATCGCCTGCCCGGCCGTGCTGCCGCATGCCCCGCCTGCCGACAGCCATCACGGCCATGCGCGCTCGAGCCGCTGGCGCTCGCCCGTGCTTTGGGCGCTCGGGGCCGTCGCGCTGATCGCGTTGGTCGCCGAAGGCGCCATGTACGACTGGGCGGCCGTCTATATGCGCGACGTCGTTCGATCGACGCCAGCCTTCGCCAGTGCCGGGTATGCGGCGTTCACGGGCGCGATGGCCGCCGGGCGGTTCGCGGGCGATGCCGTGCGCGCGCGCGTGGGGGCCGTGCAACTCGTGCTGGCCAGTGCGTCGCTGGCCTGCGCCGGCATGGTCGGCGCCCTCGTGCTGCCGTTTTCCGTCACCGCCCTGATCGGCTTCGCGATGATGGGCCTCGGGCTCGCGAATATGATGCCGGTGCTGTTCGCCGCCGCCATGCGCGTCAAAGGCATTCACGCGGCCGAAGGGCTCGCGCACGTGGCAAGCATCGCCTATGTCGGCTTGTTGTTCGGGCCGGTCCTGATCGGCGGCGTCGCTCAAGCCACCAATCTCTCCATCGGCCTCTCGGTCGTGGCGTTGTGTGCCGCCCTCGTCGCCGTCATCGGGCCACGCGTCCTCAGACGGCTTGGCGTTTGAGCACCGCCGCGCTCTCGTAGCAAGGCGGCGCCTCCAGACCGGGCGATGGGGGTAGGGGAGCGCCAAATCCCGCAAAACATTAAAAAAGGGCGCGCACGCCATTGCGTACGCGCCCTTCTTTTTTCGTCGAGGAAGGCCGGCCACCGCGCGGCCCACCCTCCTCGAAGGCTTCGACCGGAGCCGGTCGATTACATCGCCACTTCGTTGAGCAACGTCTTCTTGCCGTCCTTGTAGTGATACAGCGAGATCACGCCGTGCTTCAAGTCGCCGTGCGCGTCGAACGTCGTCTCGCCGATCACACCCTTGTAATCGGTCGAAGGCATCGCGGCCAGGATCTTCGCCGGATCCGTCGATTGCGCACGCTTCATCGCGTCGACGATGATGTACACGGCGTCATACGTGAACGGCGCGTAGATCTGGATCGGCACGCCGAAACGAGCCTTGAACTTGGCTTGGAACTCTTCGCCGGCCTTGCCCATCTTCTCGAGCGAGCGGCCTGCTTCCGAGCACACGACGTTCTCCGTCGCGTCGCCGGCGAGCGTCGCCAACTGGTCGGTACACACGCCGTCACCCGCCAGGATCTTGGCCTTGATGCCGAGCTGGCGCGCTTGCTTCGCGAACGGGCCACCCGTGGCGTCCATGCCGCCGTACATGATCGCGTCGGGGTTCTCACCCTTGATCTTCGTCAGAATCGCGCGGAAGTCGGTAGCCTTGTCGTTCGTCGCGTCGTGCGAAAGCACCGTCATGCCGAGCGCCTTCGCCTTCTTTTCGAATTCGTTCGCCAAGCCTTGGCCGTAAGCGGTCGCATCGTCCACCACGGCAACCTTCTTCAGCTTGAGCTGATCAGCTGCGTAGTTTGCGAGAGCCGGGCCTTGCTGCGCGTCGGTCGCCACGACGCGGAACGTCGTCTTGAAGCCTTGCAGCGTGTATTGCGGGTTCGTTGCCGACGGCGAGATCTGCACGATGCCGGCATCGCTGTAGATCTTCGAAGCCGGGATCGAGGTACCGGAGTTCAAGTGGCCAACCACGGCGACGACCTTGTCGTCGACGAGCTTCTGCGCAACTTGCGTGGCCTGGCGCGGGTCGGCCGCGTCGTCTTGCGCGTCCAGTTCCAGCGTGACCTTCTGGCCGCCGATCGTCAGGCCCTTCTTGTTGATTTCTTCCACGGCCAGACGTGCGCCGTTTTCGTTGTCCTTGCCGAGGTGAGCGATTTGGCCCGTCAGCGGCGCGACGTGACCGATCTTGACGACTTGGTCTGCCACGGCGCTCGTTGCCATCGTCGCGAACAACATTGCAGCCGCGCTGATCGGCAACAGCTTTTGCATCTTGATATTCATGTAAGTCTCCGGTTTCGGTCCCAAAAACGACGTGATCGCCCTATTCCCCGCCTTCCTCTTGTCAGTGTCGAAGGGAGGCAATTACGCCGGATGCATCGTCATGCACTTGGTCTGACACGCTAGCCGACCTGTTTGTGACAAGCCGCGCCTTCGTGCTGCGCGCAAGTGTAGGGCAACAAATTAAAGTTGGGGACTTTTTTGAGAAAGTGGGAAGACTACTAATAGCGCCCATCGCAAAATAGGCCCGACGAAAGCGAGGCTGCCGCCTCGAAACTCAATATGCATGCCGGTTTTGGAGTGGCGATCACGCCCGCGGCGCATGCCCCGAAGGGCCCGCCGATACGGGCGAAATCGTTCCAACGTATTGATCGGGATCAAAAAATACGCCCAGCACGACATAGAAACGTCATTCACCATGGCCAGTGGATAGACTGTTTATTCCACTGTGGGGCGATCGCGAAACTTGCCGCTAAAGCGATTCCCGATTCGGCAGCGAGCGCGTCGACCTGTTCATCGGCGCCGAGCGCTCGCCGTCGGCCGACCGGCTGCATGCTCGTCGCAAGCGCGAAACGACCGCGCCCCTTGGCAGCTCGCCGCGCGGCGACTCGCGCGCCGATCGCCCGATCGTCTGCGCAAGCCGCGCTCTGCGCGCGAACCGATTCGGTGCCAAACTGGCGAGCCCAACGACTGCGAGAGGAGGTTGCCCGTGAGCGTGACGACTCGATGGATCGAAATCGACGCCGGCGGCGGCGAACGCTACGACGGCTATTTGGCATTGCCGCGGGCCGGCAAGGGTCCTGGCGTCATCATCGTGCAAGAGATTTTCGGCGTGAATGCGCATATCCGGTCTGTCGCCGAACAATATGCGCTCGCGGGCTATGTGGCGCTCGCGCCCGACCTGTTCTGGCGCGACGAGCGGCGCGTGGAATTGGGCTACGAAGGCGCGGACCGCGACAAGGCGTTGGCGCTGCTAAAGCGCATCGACGCCGACCGGAGCGCCGCCGACCTCGGAGCCGCTGCCGCCACGCTGCGCGCGCTGCCCGAAACCAGCGGCAAGATCGCAGCAGTGGGTTTTTGCTTCGGCGGACAATTGGCGTATCTGATGGCCGCGCGCGGCAGCGTCGACGCAGCCGTCGCCTATTACGGCGGCGGCATTCAAAACAAATTGGACGAAGCCGATCAGCTTCGCGTGCCGATGCTGTTTCATTACGCTGAGCACGACTCGTCGATTCCGCAAACGGCCGTGGCTCAAGTCAAAGCGCGCCTCGCAGGACACGCGGGCGTGCAATTCTTCGACTATCCGGGCGTCGGTCACGGCTTCAACTGCTCGGATCGCACCGCCTACGATCAGCATGCCTCCGCGCTTGCGCACGGGCGCACGCTGTCGTTTCTTTCGTCGGTGCTGTGAAGGGATCGAAGCTAGGAATCGAGGGGTTTCGAAAGGCGCGGCGGTTCGTAGAGAGGCGCAAGCCGCGCCGTGTCGTTTGGAGCCCGGATTACGCCTTCTTCGAATAGGCGTTGCACCAGCCCTTGCCGGCCACTTGCTTGCCGCCGAACATCGGGCACGGCGCAAATGCGTCGGTCGGTTTGCCTTGGAAGAACTGGCAGTTGCTGCATTCCTGCCCGGCCGCGTACTTCGCGAATTTCGCTTTGTCTACCTTGGTTGCATCCATCTTGTAGCCGAGCGCTTTCGCGGTCGCGTCGTCTTCGGAGACTTTCGGCGCGTCGGCGGCCAATGCCTGGCGTGAAGCCAGCGCGAGCGCGGAAGCGGCGCCCAGGGACGTGATCAGAAACGTGCGACGGGACGATTTCATGGGGACTCTCCTATTTATGGGGCGGGCTTATCGCCGCTCTGCGGCGGCAGTGGGCAAGCATAGCAACGAAGTGCGCGCTGCGCACTCCGCGTTCGTCCTATGTCGCGGATAACTGCGTCAGCGTGTCGCACTCACGCCATCACCGCTGCGTGCCTCGCGTTTCGATGATGATGGTTCGTGACTCTCTACGCGGCCTCTTCTCGCGCGCTGCGTTTGCGAGCGGACGCTTACGCGCGGCCTACGAGTTCGCATACGCGCTGGGCGATGGCGAGCGAAGCCGTCAGACCCGGCGATTCGATGCCGAACAAATTGACGAGGCCGCGCACGCCGTGCGCAGCGGGGCCCTGAATCACGAAATCCGCAGCGGGCTCGCCCGGCCCCGACAGCTTCGGACGAATCCCGGCGTAGGCGGGCTGCAACGCGTCGTCGGGCAGCGCGGGCCAGTACTCGCGAATGGCCGAATAGAAGGCTTCGGCCCGACGCGGATCGACGTCGTAGTTGATCGTATCGACCCATTCGACGTCGGGGCCGAAGCGCGCCTGTCCGCCCAGGTCTAGCGTCAGATGAACGCCTAGCCCCGCTTCGTTCGGCATCGGATAGATGAGCCGCGAGAACGGCGCGCGCCCCGAAATGCTGAAATAGCTGCCGCGCGCCATGTAGAGCGGGGGCACGTGCCGGGCATCGAGACCCTGAATCTTGCGCGCCAGCGCGTTCGCGTGCAGCCCCGCGCTATTGATCACGCAAGCGGCAGACAGCGTGGTAGGGGATTGACCACCGACCGTCACGACGAAGCGGCCTGCCCGCGCTTGAACCGATTCGACCGGCGAATGGAAAGCGCACACGCCGCCGCTGCGCTCGGCGTCGCCTTGCAAGGCGAGCAGCAGTTGATGGCTGTCGACGATGCCCGTTTGCGGCGAGAATACGGCGGCCTCGCACTGCAAGGCCGGTTCGAGTTCCTGAGCGTCGGCGCCGCTCAAGCGCATCAAATCGAGCACGCCGTTTTCCTTGCCGCGCGCTTCGATCGCCGCGAGCTGCGGCAATTGATTGCGAGCCGTCGCAACGAGCAGCTTGCCGCAGCGCTGGTGCGGCACGCCGCGCGCCGCGCAATAGTCGTAGAGCATTTCACGGCCGCGCACGCACAATGTCGCCTTCAGCGAGCCGCGTGGGTAGTACAGCCCCGCGTGGATGACCTCGCTGTTACGCGAACTCGTGCCGGTGCCGATCGCTTCGGTCGCTTCGAGCACGATCACCTCGCGCCCGCGTTCGGCCAGCGCGCGTGCCACCGCGAGACCGACCACGCCAGCGCCGATCACTACACATTCGATCTCATCCATGTTTGTCGTCGCGGCCCGTTCGGCCGCGCTTCTCCATGCGCGTGCTACATCGGTGGGACTTCGTCGCGAGCGCGCTCATGGCGCCTGGACCGCCCAGTCTCGCATCGCGCGGCGCGCATCAAGCGGCGCGGCGTCGACACCTGAGGCCCATTGTACGACGCGCCGCGCAAGCGACGCCGATTGCGCCGGCCCGGACCGTGCGCTAAGGGCCGCAGCGCCGTCAAAACCCGATGGGGCGGCGGCGCGCGCCGCGTTCGGGGCGGATGTCGTCGGCACGCACGACGTCGCGGCCATCGACACGAGCCGTGCCGAACGCATGCAAAATTGCGCGGCGCATGTCGCGCGGCGAGGCGCGCGAAAGGGCCTCGAGCGCATCCTCGCCGAGCTTGGCCGGAAAGCGCTGCCCCCAGTTATGCGCGCTGCGCACCTCCTCGTAGATCGTCTGCGCGATGCGGCGCGCGCCGTCGCGATCGGGTGGGGCGATCTCGTAGATGCTCATCCGACTGAGAATGGGGGCGGGGATGGTGCGCTCGTCGTTGGCCGTCGCGATCCAGATGACCTGGCCCGCGTTGATCGGCACTTCGGCGAATTCGTCGATGAAGGTTTGCGCGGTCTCGTGCTCGAGCAGCGCATAGAGCGCACCGAGCGGATCGTATTGCGAATCGCCGCTCGCCTTGTCGATTTCGTCCACGACGATGACAGGGTTCGCATAACTGCCGTTGACGAGCGTTTCGAAGACTTTGCCGGGTTTGGCGTTCTTCCATTGCGAGGAGGCGCCCGAGAGAATCCAGCCCGCAGTGAGCGAGCTCATCGCCACGTACTGGTGCGAGGTGCCGAGCAGACGCGCGAGCGCCTTGGCAAAGTGCGTCTTGCCGATGCCCGGATCGCCGAGCAAGAGGATCGGCATTAGTTCGAGCCTGTCCTCGGTTTCGATGCACAGGGCGACTTGCCGGCGCACGTCTTCGAGAGGATCGGCGAAGTTGGGTAGCGCGTCGATCAACGCATCGATCGCGGGCATTCGGTTCGGCTTCACGCAAAAGCGCAAGTTGCCGATCTTGAGCATTTTCTCGTAGGTCGCGCGCAACGCCTCGCTCGCGCCTTCGCCCAAGTCGCTCAACGCAGCCTCGATCCGGTCCAGATCGTAGACTTTGCTGAACGACGCCACTGCAATTTCCTGCTTCACCATGGCTGTCGTCATCGCTCACCTCATATGCAGCCGAGCGCGCCCCGCCGATTGCTGGTGTCCTGCCTGCGTCCGGCCTTGGGGCGGCGCATCGTTCGCTTCATCGTCGTTTCAGTGTACTCAAGCAAGTTCCATGCGAAAAGCCAGCAGCGCCGCCCGCGTGCTGCTAACACGCTCCGCCACGGTCGCCGGGTCGTGCAAGCCGCCATGCGCGAGCACGCTACCCGCCGTGGGCCGGGGCCGTCGTTAGGCGTAAGATGGGCGCTTGTCGTCCCGCACCGCGTCATTGGTCTGCGGTAAGGAGAGAAGTTCGATGAGACGTGTCCCCCGCATCGCGGCCCGCTTCGGCGGTGCAACGGCCGGTGTCATCGGCGTTGCCACGGCGCTCGCGCTAATCGGCGCGTTGTGCGCAGGCGGCGCGACGGCAGCGGGCGAGACGGCGCCTCGACCGAGCGCCGCCGGGGCTTCGGACGCCGCGACGGGCGAGGACAATCCGCCTGTCGTACAGTGGCGGCTCGAAGTCGTGCGCGACGGGCAAACGATCGATACGTTCGAGGCGGCCACCACGCTCGGCCAGGGCTTTAGCGCCACCCATCACCACGAAGTCACGCACCGCGTCGGCTGCAAGGAGAACCCCGGCGGCGGCATCGATCTTGCGCGCACGATCTCCATCTCCCCGGTCGCTGCCGACGTGAGCGGCGTCACGCTCTCGATCGAGGCGAACGAGACGATCGAAGACGATACGGCCCCATCCACGCCCGAAGGCTGCGCGCTGCCGCCCCAACCCCGGCGCGTGAGCGCGAGCCATCCCGGCTTGCTCATCCCCATCGGCCAGTGGGCGGCGTGGACGCTGATCGATAAGAATCCGACGCTCGTGTACCGCGTGCGTGCGAGCGTCACGTCTCATTAACGGTTGGAAGAAGCGGAAGCGATGCGGCATGCGAAACCCGGAAGAACTCATGCACATAGGTGAGGCAGCCCCACAGAAGAAGGAGTTCGTCGCTGTCAGTTGGAATCTGCACAAGGGCCGTTCCCCGCTGGGCTTCACCGCGTGGAAGGCGATGCAGCGCTGGGTCGAATCGACGCAGGCCGACGTCTACTTCCTGCAAGAGGCGATGGCGCGGCGCATGCCTGGCCCCGTGCTCGCGACGAGCTTCGGCGCGCCCGTGCACGAGCCGCTCGCCGACGTCTGGGAGTGCCAAGCGACCGAGATCGCCCATGCGCTGGACCTCGAGATCGCCCTCGGGCCGAATGTGTTCAAGCCTTCATGGCGCCACGGCAATGCCATTCTGTCGCCCCATCCGCTGGATCTGGGCGGGCGTTGGGATATTTCCGCGCACCGGTTCGAAAAGCGCGGGCTGCTCGTCGCCCGCGCGGCGTTCGCAGGCCAATCGGTGACGCTGCTGTGCGCGCATCTCGCGCTCACGCGCTCCGCGCGGCTGCGGCAAATGCATTGGATCGCTCATTGGATAGCCCGAGAGGCCCCCACCGGGCCGCTCGTGCTCGCAGGCGACTTCAACGACTGGCGCAACGATTCGGTGCCGCTATTCGGCGAACATGGCCTGGTCGAGGTCGCGACGCTGCTCGGCCAGCCTGCGCGCACGTTCCCTGCATTCTCGCCGGCGCTCGCGCTCGACAAAATGTTCGTGCGCGGCATGCGTCCGGTCGCGTGCGTGCAACCTACGCAGAATACGGCTTGGCTGTCCGACCACCTGCCCTATATCGCGCGGCTCGAATTGAGCCATTGAGACAAAGTGCGCGCCGCTTGCGCTAGATTAGCGGTTTGGAAGCTCGTTTTGCTTTTTCCGAACCGGCTCTTTTCTGGCGTCCGCTACGATGCATTACATACCGATCCTGCTGCAAATCGCCGTCATCTATCTCGTCGCGGCGGCCAGCCCGGGGCCGAATTTCTTCATGGTCACGCAGCTTTCGCTCGCGGGCCGGCGCGGGCTGGGGGCAGCCTCCGCGCTCGGCGTCTGCACGGCGTCGATGCTTTGGGTCACCCTTGCCATGCTCGGGCTCGCCGCCGTATTGCAGCGGCTCGAATGGCTCTACACGGGCGTGCGGATCGCCGGCGCGCTCTATCTCGTCTATTTCGGCTTGAAGCTGCTGCGCTCGAGCGCACGCGCCAATGCAACGCCGCACGTCGCGCCAGAGGCAGCGCCGCTCGCCCACGATGCGGCCGCTTGGCTGCGCGCCTATCGCTCCGGCTTCCTCACCTGCGCCACCAATCCGAAATCGTGCGCTTTCTGGACGAGCGTGTTCGCGGCCATGTTTCCCGCGCAGCCGCCTTTTTGGTTCTACGGCGCGGTGTTCGCCACGATCGGTTCGCTTTCGGCTACTTGGTACTGCGGCGTCGCCTTCATGTTCGCGACCGAGCGCACCCAGCGCGGCTACCGCAAGCTGCGGCGGCCGATTGACGCACTGTGCGGCGCCGCGCTCGTCGGACTCGGCGCAAAACTGGTCGCCGAACGGTGAATGGCCCCACGCGGGAAGGCGCTCAGCGGCGCTGTGCGTACCGCTGGGCGGCGACGCCGCGCCCAAGCACCCCCTTGCCGCGGTTATATGGGCATGCCGAATCGACATAGAACCCTCCCCCACGAGCGTGCGGCAGGCGCGTTAAAATAGCGACCTTTCGCGTCTTGCGACGCATCGCGACAGCTCTTCGCGCGCCCCGCCCTGCCACGCCGGCCGGAGCGCTCGTGCGCCGAGCGCTTTGGTGCCCACCTCTTCGCACTTTCACCGTAGCCATGAGCAATCTGAACCCGCAAACCGTCCTTTCCGTCCACCACTGGACCGACACGCTCTTTAGCTTCACCTGCACGCGCGATTCGTCGTTTCGATTCGAAAACGGCCAATTCACGATGGTGGGACTGGAAGTCGACGGCAAGCCGCTGATCCGCGCCTACAGCATGGCAAGCGCCAATTACGAGGAAAACCTCGAGTTTTTGAGCATCAAGGTGCCCGACGGTCCGCTCACCTCGCGACTGCAACACTTGAAGGTCGGCGACCAAGTGCTGATCGGCAAGAAGCCCACGGGCACGCTGATGGCCGACAACCTGCTCCCGGGCAAGACGCTCTGGCTGCTCTCGACCGGCACCGGCCTCGCGCCGTTCATGTCGATCATCAAGGATCCGGGCGTATACGACCGCTACGAAAAGGTCGTGTTGACGCACACCTGCCGCTTCGTCGATGAGCTGGCTTACAAGGAATACATCACCGAGCATCTGCCAGCCCACGAGGACATCGGCGAAATCGTGCGCGAAAAGCTCGTTTACTATCCGACCGTCACGCGCGAGACGTTCCAAAATCGCGGACGGATCACCGAACTCATCGATACGAAGAAGCTGTTCGAAGACTTGGACGTGCCGCCATTCTCGGTCGAGAACGATCGCGTCATGCTCTGCGGCAGCCCCCACATGCTGCGCGACACGCGCGAACTGCTCGACAGCCTCGGCTTCAAGGAAGGCAGCAATAACGAACCGGGGCACTACGTGGTCGAGAAGGCGTTCGTCGGCTAACGGACCCCGGCGGGCCGCCCATCGTCGCGGACAGCCGTACCGCGCGGCGCGGCCGCTCGCAGCGCGAGGCATAGTCTCAGCTGTCCGTGTCACGTGTCACGTGTCACGTGTCACGTGTCACGTGTCACGCCTCACTCAAAGAAACCGGAGCCTGCACTCCGGTTTTTCTTTTTCGCGATCGACCGACTCCCGCACGCTTGTTACAAGTCGATGCGCGCCGCCGCCATTTCTTCGTAGGAAATTTTCCTACAAGACCAAAACCTCCAGGCTGTCAATCAGGGCATGTTGACGCATGGAAACGGTTGCCGCGTCTGTATTTTTCCTCATTTTGGGATATTATCCGCCCCAATGAAGGGTCGAATGAAAACGTTCTTTCTCGGTCCTCCCTGTTACCAGATGTAAATTGCGTTACCTGCCGCGTCCGCTTTTCCGACGC
Source organism: Trinickia sp. Z7 (assembly GCF_056498045.1). NCBI lineage: Bacteria > Pseudomonadati > Pseudomonadota > Betaproteobacteria > Burkholderiales > Burkholderiaceae > Trinickia > Trinickia sp. Z7. Next base: position 180,447 of record NZ_JAUEQW010000010.1, on the reverse strand, counting down.
GATGACGTGAAAATTCGAGATAGTCTCTTCGCGATGAATCAACGTCTGGCTCCTGCCGCTCGGCAACATGAAACCTTGGACCTGCCGCCGTTGGTCGCGCTGGCCCCCGAAGCGGGCGCGAGCAACGACGATCCGCGTTTGCGCGAGTTGGCGGCCGAACTGGCCCAAACGCGCGAATCCATCAAGCGCCATCTCGCACGCGAAATCCATGACGGACTTGGCGCGGAACTCACCGCGGCGCGGTTCGCGCTCGCCAACGTCGAGCATGCGCTGACGGCCGCGCAGGACGTCGCCGCTGCTGCCGCCGCGCTGGCTCTCGCCCGGCGATCGATCGAGGCCGCCTGCGAAGCGGGGCGACGCTTGGTGCATGATCTGCACGCACCCAGCGTCGAGGGCGGCATCGTCGCCGCGCTCGCGCAGTGGACCCGCGAATTTGCCGCGCGCACGGGACTCGCGACGAGCTTCGTCTGCGCCGCCGACGTGCGCCTCGCGCAACTGCCCCCGGACGCGGCCCTCGCCGTCATGCGGGTGGCGCAGGAAGCATTGAACAACGTCGCGAAGCATGCGAAGGCATCGCGTGCGGACGTTCGCATCCAAACGGACGCGAAACGCTTGACGCTGATCGTCGAGGACGACGGCCGCGGCATGCCGCCGCGCGCGCGTCGCGCCGGGGCCCCGAGTTCCGCCGGTGCGCGAGGGTTCGGCTTGCCCGGCATGCGCGCCCGCTGCGAAGCGTTCGGCGGGGCGCTGCGCATCGCCTCGCGGCTGCGCGATGAATCGCCGGCGGCGCCATGGCACGGCGCGTGGCCCGCAACCGGCCCGGCGGGCGCGGCTCAGCCGGGCACCACCGTGCGCGCGCATTTCGTGTGGGCGGCGATGGCGCACGACGCCATGGATGACACCCGCCACCGCTCGACCCGCGTCACACGCGCGAGGCAACGCCGATGACGCTCAGGATGTTGCTCGTCGACGATCATGCCATCGTCCGGCAGGGCGTTCGCCAGTTATTGCTCAATCATGGGGTGGTTCGCGAGGTCGTGGAAGCGGAAAGCGGGGCGCAAGCGCTGGCGAGCTTGGACGGCGAGCCGTTCGACATCGTCCTGCTCGACATCTCGCTGCCCGATATGAACGGCATCGAACTGCTCAAGCGTGTCAAACGCCGGGCGCCTAGCGCGCCCGTCATGATGTTTTCGATGTACCGAGAGGATCAGTACGCCGTGCGCTCGCTCAAAGCCGGTGCGGCCGGGTACTTGTCCAAGACGGTCACGGCCACGCAAATGATCGAGGCGATTCGCCAAGTGGCTGGGGGACGCAAATACGTCAGCCCGGCGCTGGCCGAAGCGTTGGCCGATTACGTCTCGTTCGACAGCGACCAGTTGCCGCATGAAAAGCTGTCCGACCGCGAATATCAAACGTTGTGCATGTTGGCGTCGGGCAAGCGGCTGACCGACATCGCACATGCGCTCTCGCTTTCGGTGAAAACCGTCAGCGTCTACCGCGCCCGCTTGCTCGAGAAGATGAAGCTGCGCAACAACGCAGAACTCACGTTCTATGTGATGAGCAACCGTCTCGTGGATCTGAATCCCGCGATGACGGGCTAAAGCGCACGCTAGGCCCACCGCGATGACGGGGGCACGCCGCGCCGTTGAGACATTTCTGATTCCTTACACCACAGCGGGCTTCGAAGGCCGTATCGGCTAGAATCTAGGGTTTTTCCGTACGTAAAATCGCACCAGTTCGGTGCGTCCGTCACGAGACCCTCGCCCCATGTCCCTATTTCGCAAGAAAAACGTCGAGCAGATGATCGCCAGTGCCGAGCGCACGGGCCTGAAAAAAGCGCTCGGCGCCCTCGATCTCACCTTTCTTGGCATCGGCGCCATCATCGGCACCGGGATTTTCGTTCTGACCGGCACGGGCGCCGTGCAGGCGGGTCCGGCGTTGATGATCGCATTCGTGATCGCTGCCGTGGCGTGCGCGCTGGCGGGCCTCGCCTATGCTGAATTCGCATCGACGATTCCGGTCGCCGGTTCGATCTACACCTACTCGTACGCAACGCTCGGCGAGATGGCGGCCTGGATCATCGGCTGGGATTTGATGCTCGAATACGGGCTGGCCACCTCGGCTGTCGCGGTGGGCTGGTCGGGCTACCTGCAATCGTTGCTCGCGGGCATGGGGCTGAACCTGCCGATGGCGTTGACGGCCGCTCCCGGCGCAGTCGCGGGGGCCACGACGCTGTTCAATTTGCCGGCTTTCCTCGTGGTGATGGCCATCACCACGCTGCTATCGGTGGGCGTGCGGGAGTCGACGCGCGTCAATAACGCGATGGTCGCCATCAAGGTCGCGGTCGTGCTAGCCGTGATCGCGGTCGGCGTATTCCATGTCAAGCCCGTCAATTGGCATCCGTTCATGCCGAACGGCTGGCACGGCGTGTTCGGCGCGGCCGCCGTGATGTTCTTCGCGTTCATCGGCTTCGATTCGGTTTCGTCGGCCGCCGAGGAGGTCAAAGATCCGAAGCGCGATCTGCCGATCGGCATCATCGCCTCGCTGGCGGTCTGCGCCGTGCTCTATGTGGCGGTCGCCGCGGTCGTGACCGGCATCGTGCCCTCGCCCCGTTTCGCGGAAATCTCTCACCCGGTGTCGTACGCATTGCAAGTGGCCGGGCAAAACTGGGTGGCCGGTTTCATCGACCTGGGCGCCGTGCTGGGCATGCTGACCGTCATTCTCGTCATGAGCTACGGCCAAACGCGGATCATCTTCGCGATGTCGCGCGACGGTTTGCTCCCCCGAGCGCTCTCGCGCGTGCATCCGCGTTTCGCCACGCCGTTTACGACTACGTGGATCGTCGGCATCTTTTTCGGTCTCATCGGCGCGCTCGTGCCGCTGAACGTGCTGGCCGAACTGATCAACATCGGCACGCTCGCCGCCTTCTCGATGGTGTCGATCGCCGTGCTCGTTCTGCGCCGCACCCACCCCAACCTGCCGCGCGCATTCCGCTGCCCTGGCGTGCCCGTCGTGCCGCTTGCCGCCGTGGCTGCCTGCGTTTTCCTCATGGCCAACCTGCAGTGGATTACGTGGATGGCATTCCTCGCTTGGCTCGCGATCGGGCTCGTCGTCTACTTCGGCTACTCGCGCCGGCATTCGCTGCTCGCCCGCGACAGGCACTGAGCCGAGCGCCGTTGCGCCCTGGGAAAGGGTGTATCGGCGCCGGGCGCGCAAACCCTACGGCATCGCCGGCTTCGGCCGCGATGCCGTTTTTTTTTGCACGCGCCTTGCTAGCACCTGTTCGCGCTGATTCGATTCCCGGCTCGTGAACGGGCCAAAGATCTCTCGTCGACATGAAACGAGAGGAACTCACTGCCTTTGCAGAGTACATAATGAAAGATCCGACGCCGCGGGCGCTCCGAAGCGCGTGGGCATCGGTCCATCCCTCTAACAGGAGGAGTAATGCGAATGGAATTGACGGAAAGCTACACGCTGCCGGTGCCGCCACAGCGGGCTTGGGAAGCACTCACCGATGCCGCGATTCTGCGGGCGTCGATTCCCGGGTGCGAAGACATTCAGGCCGACGGTGAAAACGGCTTTTTCCTGGCCATGAACTTCGCCGCCGAGGGAGTCGCGGCGCGTTTTAAAGGGCGCATTCGCGTGGCGGAGGTGGGCGGACCGCAATCGCGCACGCTGGTGTTCGAGCTCGATGCGCCCGCGGGTGCCGCCAACGGGGGCGCCGCAGGCGCTCGATTGCGGCTCGAAGCGGACGGCGATGCATCGAGCACCCTGCTTTATACGGCGCGCTCGCAAGCACTGCACGTCGACGGCAACAGTCCCGCACACGCGGCCGTGCGCAAAGTGGCCGACGAATTCTTCAAGCGTTTCGCGGCGCACATCACGGCCCGCGATTTAGGGTTGCCTAACGACGCGCCGCAGCCGGCCGAGCCGTCGTTGCAACATGCAGCGGTCCTCGAGTCCGCGCCTTCCGGTAAAGGGGGGAAATCGTGGAAGGCATGGACCTCGAGGTCCTGAAGACGAGCAGGCGCTGGCTGGCCGACGGCGAGCGCCTCGTGCTGGCCACGATGGTGCGCACCTGGGGCTCGTCGCCCAGGCCCACCGGCGCCATGGCGGCAATTCGCTGCGACGGCCTGCTCATCGGGTCGGTTTCGGGCGGATGCATCGAGGACGATCTGATCGAGCGCGCTCGCCGCGACCAGATCGACCTTTCACGGCCGAGCGTTGCGCGCTACGGCGTGGCGGCGGACGAGGCGCACCGGTTCGGCCTGCCATGCGGCGGCACGCTGGAGCTCGTGCTCGAACCGTTGACGCAAGCGAGCGGCATCGACGCTGAGCCGGGGCGCGCTGGTCTCGCGCACGCTCGACATGAGCACGGGCGCCGCGCGGCTTGCGCCGGCCGCCGCCGGGGATGGCGTTCGATTCGACGGCGAAAAGTTGGTAGCGATCCACGCGAAGAGTACACCACCGAGTGGCGCGTGCCCGGTGCCGAACTCGTGCGCACGATGCCCGACGACGCCGTGGTGCAAATGAGTCCTGACGGCCGCTCGGCCATCATCGCGCGGACACACGATCCGAAACTCGACGATCTCGCCTTGATCGAAGCGCTAAGAACGCCGGCGTTCTATGTCGGCGCGCTCGGCTCCCGACGTAACGACGCGGCACGGCGGGAAAGGCTGCGGGAATTCGACTTGAGCGACGCCGACCTGGCGCGGCTGCACGGCCCGATAGGCATCGATATCGGCAGCCGCACGCCTGCTGAAATCGCGATTTCGATTCCGGCCGAACTGACTGCGGCAAAAAACGGGGTCCCGTTGCCTACGACGCGGCAGGTGAAAGGGGCAATGGCTGTAAGGGAACGCGCTGACTGTGAGGCATAGGGCGTTTGGCGAGTCTCAATTTCCCACACCCTTTCGCGCGACGCTCGCGGTCGCCCGCAGGGTCTTTCTGCGCGTCAGGACGGTAGCCGAGGATAGCCGTGGCTACCGGCCAGCGGCGCTTCGGTCTGCCCCGTAGTCAACGGCGCTTCCGCCGACACACTTTCGCCGTCAGCTCCTTCATCCGCGACTCCGCTCTCCAGCCGATACAACCATGCCAGCAGTTCGGCCACGGCCTGGTAAAGCTCGGGGGGAATGCGCGAATCCAGATCGACCTGCATCAACAGCGACACCATTTCCGGGGCCCGATGGACGTAAAGCCCGGCTTCTTGCGCTCGCTGAATGATCATGTCCGCAACGAGCCCATAACCCTTCGCAATCACGCGCGGGGCATTGTCGCCGCTCTTCGCGTCGTATGCGAGCGCGGCCGCGCTCTTGCGTCGCTCGCGCCGGCTCATGACCCGCTCCATTCGAACGGGTCGTCGAACAAGCGATCGATCGGCGAAGCGACAGCGCCGCGCTTGGCCGCGGCATCGGCCGAGCCGCCGCGCGCGCCCGCACCCGGTGCGCCCTCGCGGACTTCGACATCCGAAACGTCATCCGGCGTCTCGCGCGCCTGTGCCTCCGCCGCGGCCCGCGCGTAGGCCGAGGTCGCCGTCGAAGCGCTGCCTGCCGCCGCCGGTGCGGCGCCACCGATCTCTCGAATCTGCAGCCCCGTCAGCTCGATCCCCGCCGCCTGCAGCCGGCGCCCGAACGCAGCCCCGCCTGATGAAAGCCGCGCCGCCCCGCCCGGGCTGGCTTGCACCCGCACGACGAGCTGCGCGCCCGTCAACACGAGGTCCGCATCGACGGTGCCAAGCGTCGGCAACGCGAGCGTCACTCGGGTTCGCCAGGTTTGCTGCGGCTCGCCGTCGGGCGTATCGCCCGAGCGGGGTTGGCGCTCGCGCTCGGGCTCGATCGTCCAGTCGAGCTTCGCGCCGGGCCACACTTCGCCGGTCCACCGAAATTGCTGGGTGGCGAGCAAATCGAGTTGTTGGCGCACGAGCGGAATCGTCGCCGGGTGCAGCGAAGCGGCGATCGAAGCGCGCAGGTCGGGGGCAAGACCTGCCGAGCGCGCACCGCCCAAGCTTGTGTCGTCCGTTGCCCCAGCCGACACGCCGCGCCAAACATGATCGCCGGCGCCGCCGTTCTGATACGGAGCACTGCCCGCCTGGGCCCTCGCGCCGAACGCGGGCAACGACAACTGCGGCGGCAAAGCGTGCAGCGCCCAGCCCGCGGCGGCCGGATCGCCGGCGCTCGGGCCTGCTCCGGCCCAAGCCGCGGCGGGTGCGCCCTGAGAATCCGCCGTCGCATCGCCCCAATCGAGCGGCAGTTGTAGCGCCTCGGCGGCTAGGTGCGTTTGCGGCTCGCGCGCGAGGGCTTCGGCCGAATAGCCGCCGCTCAGCCACTGGGCCAAGTGCGATTCGTAGAACAACCCCGATTCATTGACCGTCTGCTCGAGCGCCGCCGCGAGAGCGTCGACAGGCATCGCCGTCGCCGCCGCGCCCACGCCGGCCGCGCCGGTAGCCGCGCCCGTCTGACCGGAGGCAGGCGCGAAAGGAGAAGAGGAAGCGAAGGCGGAAGATGCCGAGGAAGCTGCACCGCGGTCGGGCGAGGCGGCGGCGCCGGCCGTGGCCTGGCTTTCTTTTGCCGCGGATGTATCGATCGCGGGCGGCGCGGGCCAGATCGGCGCCTCGCCGATGAGGGCCGGCGTGGCCTCGCCGCCGAAACGGGAGATGGCGTCCAAGGTCAGCGCGACCTCGGAGAGGATCGCTTGCGCGGAAGCGGGCGGGGGCGTGTCGGCGAGCGCGGCGGCCCCGTCCGGTGAAACGGGCGTATCGACCGTGAGCCCGGTCGCGCCGGACTGAGCGGGACTCGCGCGGGAACCCGCGCCGACGCTATCGAGCAGGCTGTCGATGCGGCTCGCGAGCATCGAAGCGAGGGCAGAGTCGATTCCAGTCATGCCGCATCCTTGCGCCGTCGTTCGGATCTGCCTTCGTTACGCGGACGATGCGCCGCGGATCAGGAAATAGGGCGGATTGCCCGACGCGCTCAACGCGCGCCGAACAGCTCCTTGAGCACGTGGGCCGGACGGCGCGCCGAAAAAAAAGCGGAAAGGCGCGCCATGCTCGGGTTGACGAGGTCGCGAATCGCGGCATCGTCGGCCAGGATCTGGCGAATCAAATCGTACTTGCGCAGCCGGTCGTGCTCGTCAAGCGACACCCCGCAGTCGACCTCGAGCAGCTTGTCGACGAGCACGCGGTACTCTTCCTGCAAATCCGTCAGTTCGGTCCACAGTGCACGGCGCGCAGCGGACAGCATGCGCTGCGAAACCGCGGCAATGGCTTCATAGCGGGCAAAATAATCTGCTTTCGAAGTCATCGCTGCGCGCCTGCCGTCCCTTGCTGCGCCAGAAGCCGCTCGGCTTCCGGACCGATCGCGATCCAAGCTTCCTCGAGCGTCGCGAGCAAGCCGTCCACCTCAATCAACATCGCTTCGCTTTGGGCGATGTTCGCCTCCAGCAAGCGCCGCGTCATGTAGCTATAAAGCGAGTCGAGCCGAAGGGCGATGTCCCCCCCGATCTCTTTATTCAGCGATGCCTGCAAGCCGCTGCCGATGATCCCGATGGCTTTACTGATGGCCTCGCCGCGCGGGCCGATGTTGCCCTGCTGCAAATGCATGCGCGCCTGTGCAATGGCTTTGCGCGCGCCCTGGTACAGCATGAGGATCAATCGATGCGGATTTGCGCCCATCACCCCTGTCTCGACGCCGACGCGCGCATAGGCGCCCGCTCCAGCGTGTCCTTGGGAAAACATCGGCGCTTCTCCTTGTTGGTCGTATCTATCCGGTACTGCGCCCGCGGTGCTCGATCGACGAGCACCGTGCGCGGCTCATATCGCGGTTATCGGATGGACGGGAGCAAAGCTTTAGCCATCCGCGGTGGCGCTGCCGCGCTCCAACCACCGCAGCCCGTGCGCTCAGATCGACATCTGCATGATGTCGTTATAAGCGGCGACGAGCTTATTACGAACTTGTAAGCCGAACTGCAGCCCGATGTTCGCCTTCTGCATATCGACCATCACGTCGCTGAGCGATACGTTCGGCGAACCGAGCTCGAACGCCTGCGACTCTCCGACGGCTTTGTTCTGGTCGTCGCTGATCTTGTCGAGCGAGCTCTTGAGCGCGGTAGCGAAGCTGCCGGCCGTGGCCGCGCCCGATTGTTCGCCGAGCGAGGCCGCCTTCGACTCGCCGGCCGCCTCGGTGGCCATCGTCTGCATTTGTTGCAGCGCGGAGGTGAGCGGATTGACTGGCACGGTCATGGTCTCTCCAAATCCAAAAAAAGGGGCGAAAGGCTGACGCCGCATAACCGTGCGACGCACCGACCCATCACGGAGAGTGAGCATAGCAGCGGCGTTCCCGCCAAACCCGTGAAACTAGGGGGAAAACCCGCTTCTATTCGACTGATTCAGTTGCGAGCCGCCATGGATAATCCCCATCGTGAAAGTGTCTCGCCTTTGCCGACAGGGTTCGAAGCCCCCGACGCCCCGGCCCGACACCCCCGCATCCCGGAGAACCCCGAAGCATGGATTCGCAGGCTAATTCTTTGATCAACCCCGACGCCCGCATAGGCCTCGCGAGCGCCCAGCCAGGCGCAGCCGCGGCCGGCGCCTTGCAAGGCGCCGGCGTGGGCGCAGCCGGCGGCGCCGAGCTAGGCGGCGGTTTCGCCCAGCGCCTGTCGTCGCTCTCGCAAATGCGCGGCAACCCGCGCGCGCCGCTCATCGTCGCCGTGGCCGTGCTGATCGCCGTGGTCACCGCCCTCGTGCTGTGGAGCCGGACGCCCGACTATCGCGTGCTGTATAGCAATCTGTCCGATCAGGACGGCGGCAGCATCATTACCGCATTGCAGCAAGCAAACGTGCCCTATAAGTTCTCCGAAGGCGGCTCCGCGATCCTCGTGCCGTCGGACCAAGTCAACGAAACCCGGCTCAAGCTCGCTTCGCTGGGCTTGCCCAAAAGCGGCTCGGTCGGCATGGAGCTGATGGACAACGAAAAGTTCGGCATCAGCCAGTTCGCCGAACAAGTCAATTACCAACGGGCGCTCGAGGGCGAGCTCGAACGCACGATTCAATCGATCTCGGTGGTGCGCCAGGCGCGCGTGCATTTGGCCATTCCGAAGCCGTCCGTGTTCGTGCGCGAGCGGGAAGCCCCGACGGCGTCCGTGCTCGTCAATCTGTATCCGGGCCGCATGCTCGATGAAGGGCAGGTTTCGGCGATCACGCATATGGTCGCTTCCAGCGTCAGCGATCTGCCCGTCAAGAACGTCACGATCGTCGACCAGGACGGCACGCTGCTGACGCAGCCCGCATCGGGCAGCGGGCTCGACGCCACCCAGCTCAAGTACGTGCAGCAAGTCGAGCGCAACACGCAGCAACGCATCGACGCGATCCTCGCCCCGCTGTTCGGCGCGGGCAACGCTCACGCGCAGGTCAGCGCCGACATCGATTTCTCGCAAGTGGAACAGACGGCCGAGACCTACGGCCCGAACGGCAACCCGCAGCAGGCGGCGATCCGCAGCCAACAAACGAGCCAAGCGACCGACATGACGCAAGGCGGCGCTTCGGGCGTGCCCGGTGCGCTGTCCAATTCGCCGCCGCAGCCGGCTTCGGCGCCGCTCGTCGTCGCAAGCGGCGCGAGCGCCGCGGGCCCGGCCCCGACGCCGATCAGCGAGCGTAAGGATGCGACGACGAACTACGAGCTCGACAAGCGCGTGAGCCATGTCGCGCAAGCCAAGGGCGGAATCAAGCGCATGTCCGCGGCCGTGATCATCAACTATCAGCGCGTGGTGGACGCCAAGGGCCACGCGACGATGCAGCCGCTCACGCCGGAGAAGCTCGCGCAGGTGAACCAGCTCGTGAAGGATGCGATGGGCTACGACGCCAAGCGCGGCGACTCGGTCAACATCGTCAATGCGACCTTCTCGACCGAAACCGATCCGCTCGCCAATCTGCCGTGGTGGAAGCAGCCCGAGATCATCTCGCTCGCGATCCAAGCGGCGAAATGGATCGGCATCGCCCTCGTGGCGCTGGCGCTCTACCTGATGATGGTCAAGCCCGCGATGCGGCGCGCGTTCCCGCCGCAGCTCGAAGGCCAAGCCGGGGCGGAGGGCGCGGGCATGGCGGGTGCGCTGGACGGCCCGGGCGAGCCCGTGTTGCTCGACGGCGGCTCGCCGACGCCGATCACGACGGCAATGGAACTCGACAGCGACATGGAGCAAAACCTGCTCGCCTTCGAAAACGAGAAGCACAAGTTCGAGCGGAACCTCGATTACGCGCGGACCATCGCGCGCAAGGATCCGAAGATCGTAGCGACGGTTGTCAAGAATTGGGTGTCCGATGAGCGCTGAAGGGGTCACGAAGAGCGCGCTTCTGCTGATGTCGATCGGCGAAGAAGAAGCCGCTGAGGTTTTCAAGTTTCTCGCACCGCGCGAAGTGCAGAAGATCGGCGCCGCCATGGCCTCGCTCAAGAACGTCACGCGCGAGCAGGTCGAGCACGTGCTGCAGGACTTCGTCAAGGAAGCGGAGCAGCACACGGCGATGTCGCTCGATTCGAACGACTACATTCGCTCGGTGCTGACCAAGGCGCTCGGCGAAGACAAGGCCGGCGTGCTGATCGATCGCATCCTGCAAGGCAGCGATACGAGCGGCATCGAAGGGCTCAAGTGGATGGATTCGCCCGCCGTTGCCGAGCTCATCAAGAACGAGCACCCGCAGATCATCGCGACCATCCTCGTTCACTTGGATCGCGATCAGGCCTCGGAAATCGCCGCATGCTTCACCGACCGGCTGCGCAACGACGTGCTGCTGCGTATTGCCACGCTGGACGGGATTCAGCCGGCCGCGCTGCGTGAGCTCGACGATGTGCTCACGGGCCTGCTCTCGGGCAGCGACAACCTCAAGCGCAGCCCGATGGGTGGCATCAGGACGGCAGCCGAAATCCTGAACTTCATGCCGAGCATGCACGAGGAGTCGATTCTCGAAAGCGTGCGTCAGTACGACGCCGACCTTGCGCAAAAGATCATCGACCAAATGTTCGTGTTCGAGAACCTGCTCGATCTCGAAGACCGCGCGATTCAGTTGCTGCTCAAGGAAGTGGAGTCCGAGGCGCTCATCATTTCGCTCAAGGGCGCCCCGCCCGCACTGCGTCAAAAGTTCCTCTCGAACATGTCGCAGCGCGCGGCCGAACTGCTCGCCGAAGACCTCGACGCACGCGGTCCGGTGCGCGTCTCCGAAGTCGAAACGCAGCAGCGCCGCATCCTGCAGATCGTGCGCAACCTGGCCGAGAGCGGTCAGATCGTCATTGGCGGAAAGGCGGAAGATGCATATGTCTGATTCGGGCCGTTCGGACAAGAAGCCTATCTCGGCGTATCAGCGCTGGGAAATGGCTTCGTTCGACCCGCCCCCTCCCCCCGATCCGGTGCGCGAGAACAGGCTCGCGCAGGAAATCCAACGCATTCGCCATGCGGCGCACCAGCAAGGGCTCGCATCGGGCCACGTGGCCGGTCAGGCAATCGGATATCAGGCCGGCTTCGATCAGGGCCACGCTCAAGGGCTGGAAAAAGGCCGGCAGGAAGCGCATGCCGAAGCCACGCGCCTGGCCGGTCTAGCCGACGAATTCAAGGCTGCCCTCGCCGGCGTGCAGACCGAGATGGCCGAGTCGCTCGTCGCCCTCGCCCTCGACATCGCGCAGCAAGTCGTGCGTCAGCACGTCGCGCACGATCCGGCCGCACTGGTGGCGGCGGCCAGAGACATCCTGGCAGCCGAGCCCGCGCTCGCCGGCGCACCACAGTTGATCGTCAATCCGGCCGACTTGCCGATCGTGGAAGCCTATTTGAAAGACGAACTCGAAACGCTCGGCTGGAACGTGCGCACGGACCCGGCGGTCGAGCGCGGCGGCTGCCGTGCGCAAGCGGCCACCGGCGAGATCGACGCCACCGTCGGCACGCGCTGGCAGCGCGTGGCAGCCGCCCTCGGCAAGGTGAGCCAATGGTGAACGAAGTCACCGTCGAATCGCTGCGCGCGAGTGGCCTGTCGCCGCTCGAAGTCGAGCTCGCGCTCGCGTCGTTCAGCCCCGAGGCGTTGCCCGAAGCGCGCCGCGCCCTGGACCCGACGGCAGGCGACGATCTCGCTTTGGCAGAACGCGATGTTCCGAGCGACACGTATCAAGCGGATGCGGATGCGGATACGGATGCGGCCCTGCAGGCGCTGGACGACGAACCTGTGTCCTCGGCAACATCTACGCTCAAGCACGTCGCCAGCGCTCATGTGGCTCACGGGGCTCATAAGGGGGCTCAGCCCGCCGCGAGCGCCTCGCGCGCCGCCTTCGTGCCCGACCCTGCGCTCGCGAGCAATCCCCATCTGGGTGCCTGGCGCAGCCGTCTGAACGCATTGCGCGAACGCAGTGCGCTCGCGCGCCCGCTCTCGGCCTGCGGACGCCTCACACGCGCAGCGGGGCTCGTGCTCGAAGCGATCGGCATGCGGCTCGCCGTGGGCGCCGAGTGCCTGATCGAAATGCCGCCCGGCAGCACGCTGCCGATGGCCGAGGCCGAAGTCGTCGGCTTTGCCGGCGATCGTCTCTTCTTGATGCCCACGACCGAAGTCGCGGGCCTGTTGCCCGGCGCCCGCGTCTATCCGCGCGAAAGCGCGCCGCTCGCCGATCCGCTCGCGGGTGCGAAGCGCCTGCCTGTGGGCTGGGGCATGCTGGGACGTGTCGTCGATTCGTCGGGCCGTCCGCTCGATGGCCTCGGGCCGCTCGATACCGGCGCCGACGCGCCGCTGTCGGCGCCCTCGATCAACCCGCTGCAGCGCGAGCCGATCCATGAAGTGCTCGACGTCGGCGTGCGCGCGATCAATGCCCTCCTCACGGTGGGGCGCGGCCAGCGCATGGGCTTGTTCGCGGGCTCGGGCGTCGGTAAATCGGTGTTGCTCGGCACCATGGCGCGCTACACGAGCGCCGAAGTGATCGTGATCGGCCTGATCGGCGAGCGCGGCCGCGAAGTGAAGGAATTCATCGAACAGATCCTCGGCGAAGACGGGCTGGCCCGTTCGGTCGTCGTGGCCGCCCCGGCCGACGTTTCGCCCTTGATGCGGATGCAAGGCGCAGCCTACGCGACCTCGCTCGCCGAATACTTCCGCGACCAGGGCAAGCACGTGCTGCTGCTGATGGATTCGCTCACGCGCTACGCCATGGCGCAGCGCGAGATCGCACTGGCGATCGGCGAGCCCCCGGCGACCAAAGGCTACCCGCCATCGGTGTTCGCCAAGCTGCCCGCGCTGGTCGAGCGCACGGGCAACGGTCCCGAAGGCGGCGGCTCGATCACGGCCTTCTACACCGTGTTGACCGAAGGCGACGATCAGCAAGACCCCATCGCCGATTCGGCGCGCGCGATTCTCGACGGTCATATCGTGCTGTCGCGCACGCTCGCCGAAGCCGGCCATTATCCGGCGATCGACATCGAAGCCTCGATCAGCCGGGCGATGACGGCGCTCATCGACGAGAAGCATCTGGAGCGCGTGCGGCTCTTCAAGCAGATGCTGTCCCGTTATCAGCGCAATCGCGACCTGATCAACGTCGGGGCCTATTCGAGCGGGCGCGATGCGCTGCTCGACCGGGCGATCGCGCTGTATCCACGCATCGAAGCATTCTTGCAGCAGGGCTTTCGCGAATGTGCACCGTTCGCACCAAGCCTCAATATGCTCGATGCGTTATTCGAATGAGGAGTCCTAAGCGATGGCCAAGCATTTTCCGATCAAAACGCTGATCGATCTCGCGCAAAACGACGTCGATGCGGCGGCCAAGCAGCTTGGTCGCGCGCAGCGCGAGCGTGCGGACATCGAAGCGCAGTTGGAATCGCTGGTGCGCTATCGCGACGAGTATCACGCGAACTTCTCGGCTTCGGCCCAGTCGGGCATGCCTGCCGGCAACTGGCGCAATTTCCAGGCGTTCATCGATACGCTCGACGCGGCCATCGAACAACAGCGCCGCCTGCTAGCCGCCGCCGCCGCGCGCGTGGAAGCAGCCAAGCCCGAGTGGCAGCGTCAAAAACAGAAGCTCGGCTCGTATGAAGTCTTGCAAGCGCGCGGCGACGCGGAACAAGCGCGCGTCGTCGCGCGTCGCGAGCAGCGCGACTCGGACGAGCACGCTGCCAAAATGCTGCGCATGCGTCAGCAAAATTTGAATTAACCGGAATCGAATCGGCGGCCGGCGCGCGTGGCGCTGCGGCCTGTCGATGAACTTTGAGGCAAAGTCATGTCGCCCTTTTCTATCATCGGGTCTCCTTCAGCGGCGCCGGGCACGGCGCTCGGCGCCGGACCCGCCGCGAGCGCACCGGCGGCGACGTCGTTCTCGCAGACGCTGCAGCAGACCGTCCACTCGCAAAAGCAAGCCGCGCAACCCAGTGCGGCGCGCAGCGACGCGGCTGCCGGCAACGGTTCGCAAGACGCCGCCGCCTCGCAATCGGCCTCGAACGGCGCCAATGCAGCGAGCAACAACGGTAGCGATGCCGAGAGCGGCGCGAACGCGGCGCAATCGGCCAGCGACGCCTCGTCCAAGCCGGCTGCGGGCGACAGCGCTTCCTCGTCGCAAGCGAGTTCGGGAGCGAAGCACGGCGATGCATCGTCGAGCGCCGACGCCGCGAATCAGGGCCAAAGCGCCGCCGACGCCGGCAATGCCGCGGCCCAGGCAGCGGCGGCCGCCGCTCAAGCCGCGGCGCAGCAACAACAGCAAGCACAGCAGCAAGCGCAAGCCGCCGCGGGCACTGCGGCAACCGACGGCGCCAGCGGCTCGGGCACCGATGCGGCGAGCGGCAGCGCCGTCGCAACGGGTGCAACCGGCAAGGCGGCGGGCGCGACGCCGAAAACGGTGCGCGCGGCCATCGAGGCCGCGCTGGCGGCGCAGATGGGCATGCAGGGCGCGGGCGCATCCGGTACGCAGGTGCTAGGCAATACGGGAACGGCAGCGGGCGCCGGCAATCTCGGCAACGGCGTAGGCTCGTTGCCGCTGGGCTACAAGGCCGTCACCGCCTTGACGGGCGACGGCAAGAACGCAACCGCGGCAACCGTGAACGGTGCGGCCGAGCAAGCGGCCAAGGCGCTGCCCAATGCGGCCGCTTCGGCGGACAGCGCGGCTGCGGCGACGGCGCAAGCGCTAGCGGGCGGCGGCGACGCCGGTGCGGCCATCGCTACGCTCAAGGACAACGCGGAAGCGGCGCGCGCCGCGTTGGCCGCGACCCAGACGGCATCGGCGGCGAGCGTGGCGAGCGCCGCGGCGCAAGCGGCCGCGGCGGCGGGCTCACCCAACATGGCGGCCGCAGTTGCGTCGCTGGCGCCTGCGGTGGGCACGCCCGATTGGGAAGATGCGCTGAGCCAGAAGGTCGTGTTTCTCTCCAATGCGCACCAGCAAAGCGCCGAGTTGACGCTCAATCCGCCCGATCTCGGTCCGCTGCAGGTCGTCCTGCAAGTGGCCGACAACCATGCGCATGCGTTGTTCGTCTCGCAGCATCAACAGGTGCGCGAAGCCGTGGAGGCGGCGCTGCCGAAGCTGCGCGACGCCTTGGAGGCCGGTGGACTGGGCCTGGGCAGCGCGAGCGTGAGCGACGGCTTCGCGCGCCAGGCCAATCAGCAGCAGGCGGGCAACCAAGGCGGCGGCTCGGGCCGGCGCGGCAGCGGCAGAGCGAGCGGCGGCCAAGCGGACGACACCGTCTCCACGGTAAAGGTCAGCACACGGCGCACCGTCGGTCTCGTAGATACATTCGCCTAATGCGGGGTTGAAGCTCGGCTGGGCGGCCGCTCGGCTGGGTTGATGCGGGGCTGAGGCTGATGTCGGGCTGACGCTGGCGGTCGGCTGACGCCTGACATTGGGCTGACGGTGACGTTGGCTGACGCCTGCCGTTCGACTGACGGTGACGTTCGGCCGACGCCTGACGCTCGGCCGACGCTGACGTTGGGCTAGCGACAGATCACATCGCCTCACCGCCCCGGCTCGATCGCCATCGGAACAATCGACTCATCGGCGGATCGAGCATTCGCCGATCGCGCAAGCAAGCCGCATCGCCTCACCCCCGCCCGAACGTTAGGGCCCGATTTTTGCTGCCCGTTTGCCGTGCGGCCGCCGAGCCGGCGCCTTAAACGAACGAGATGGCGTCGATTGTCCCTTCTTTTCGGCTTATCGCCGATGCCCGCTTTAGCGAACAATTCACCCTAACGCACTTACGCAAAGCATTGTCATGGCATCCACGACCGCAAATCAGCAGACCGTCGACGTACCCGCGAAATCGGGCAAGCTCAAACGCATCTTGCTGATCGCTCTCATCGCGATCTTCGCTGCCGGTGCAGCCGCGGGAGGCATGTACTTCTTCTTGCTCAAGCACGGTGTCAGCAGCAAACCGGCGCCCCCGCCGCCCCCGCCGCCGCCCGTTTTCTTCGCGCTCGATCCGATGACGGTGAACCTGCTGTCCGACGATGGTCAGCACTACCTGCGCGTCGGCCTGTCGCTCAAGCTCGCCAACGAGAAGACACAGGAAGCGCTGCAGGAACATATGCCCGAGATTCGCAGCCGCATCTTGCTTGCGCTGTCCAATAAGCATCCCGAGGATCTGTCGACCCTCGACGGCAAGCATGCGCTCGCGGACGAGCTCAAGACGCTGATCGAGAAGCCGACGGACGGGGGCGAACCGCCCGTGCATATCGAGGCCGTGCTGTTCACGGAATTCGTGGTCCAGTAGGACGCAGCGCCCGGCCCATGCCGCCCATGCGAGCATGCCGTCGAGCGCCACGCACCCGCTAAGACGCTACTCATCAACCGCAATACAGGGACGAGCAAAGCAATGGGCCACGAAGAGTTCATGTCCCAAGAGGAAGTCGATGCACTCCTCAAGGGCGTAACCGGCGAATCCGACGCCGACGCCGATCACGGCGACAAGGCGGGCGTTCGCCCGTACAACATCGCGACGCAGGAGCGCATCGTTCGCGGCCGGATGCCCGGCCTCGAAATCATCAACGAGCGCTTCGCGCGCCTTCTGCGCCTCGGCATTTTCAATTTCATGCGCCGCACCGCGGAGATTTCGGTCGGTCCGGTGAAGGTGCTCAAGTACAGCGAATTCACGCGCAATCTGCCGATTCCGACGAACCTGAACCTGGTCCACGTCAAGCCGCTGCGCGGCACCTCGTTGTTCGTGTTCGATCCGAACCTCGTGTTCTTCGTCGTCGACAACTTGTTCGGCGGCGACGGCCGGTTTCACACGCGCGTCGAGGGGCGGGACTTCACGGCCACCGAGCAACGCATCATCGGCAAGCTGCTCAATCTCGTGTTCGACCATTACACGACGGCATGGAAGAGCGTGCGGCCGCTGCAGTTCGAGTTCATGCGCTCGGAAATGCATACGCAATTCGCGAACGTCGCGACGCCGAACGAAATCGTCATCGTCACGCAGTTCTCGATCGAATTCGGGCCGACGGGCGGCACGCTGCACATCTGCATGCCGTATTCGATGATCGAGCCGATCCGCGACGTGCTGACCTCGCCGATCCAAGGCGAAGCGCTCGAAGTCGATCGCCGCTGGGTGCGCGTGTTGTCCAAGCAGGTCCAGTTGGCCGAAGTGGAGCTCACGGCCGACCTGGCTCAGATCCCGGTCACGTTCGAAGATATCTTGAACCTGCGCGCGGGCGACGTGCTACCGATCAACATCCCCGAAAACATCGTGGCCAAGGTCGACGGCGTGCCCGTCATGGAATGCGGCTACGGGCTCTTCAATGGTCAATATGCGTTGCGCGTGCAAAAGATGATCAGCGCAGCGGAAAACACGATTAAGGAAACGGATTATGAGTGATCTGAACGCGATGCCCGGTGAAGGCACGGCCGATCTGGACGCGGCGCTCGCCGCCGCCGCCGCCGAGAGCGCCAAGCAGGCGGCCGGCGCAGCCGACGAGGAGGCAAGCCTCGACGATTGGGCTGCCGCCCTCGCCGAGCAAAACTCGAACGAGAGCCCCGCGCCCGCCGCGGCCGGCGTGTTCCAGCCGCTGTCGAAGGTCGAACCGACGACAACGCGCAACGACATCGATATGATTCTGGACATTCCGGTCCAGATGACGGTCGAACTGGGGCGCACGAAAATTGCGATTCGAAACTTGTTGCAACTTGCGCAGGGCTCGGTCGTCGAACTCGACGGGATGGCCGGCGAGCCGATGGATGTGCTCGTGAACGGCTGCTTGATCGCCCAGGGTGAAGTGGTTGTCGTCAACGACAAGTTCGGCATCCGGCTGACCGACATCATCACGCCGGCCGAACGTATTCGAAAGCTCAATCGATAACTTGATGAAATCTATCCTGCACCGTGCGTCGCAACCGAGGCGCGTGGCAGCAAAGCTAGCGGCATACGCGGTGTTCGCCGCGGCCGCACCGGCGGTGTTCGCGCCCGAGGCCGCGGCCGCCGATATGAACGCGGTCAACAACGCCGCGAAGATCGCATCGAGCGTGGGAGCGGGCACCGCCGTGCCGTCGGTCGGCGTGGGCGCCGTGCTGCAGACGCTGGTCGCCTTGGCCGTCGTCGTCGCACTGGTGTTCGCTTGCGCCTGGCTCGCCCGCCGCTTCGGCCTGCAGCCCTCGGGGCGCGGCCAGCTCGTGCGCACCATCGGCGGCGTCTCGCTCGGCGGCAAGGAACGCGTGGCCGTGGTCCAGATCGGCGACACCTGGCTCGTGGTGGGCGCGGCGCCCGGCAATGTGCGCCTGCTCCATACGATGCCCGCACCGGCAGCGGACGAAACCGGCGCTTCGGGCGGCGGCCAATCCGATGGCGCGCCGGGGCCATTGCCCGGCACCTTCGGCTCGCGCTTTCGCGCCGCGCTCGGGGACGAAGCGCGCAAGCGCTTTTCTCGGCCTACGGGCGGAGGCAAGTAAATGTCGTCCAGCTCACTCGTGCGGCTCGCGCGCGCCGCACTGCCCGCACTTCCGCTTTTGATCTTTACGCTATTGCCGCAGCTCGCGCAGGCGCAAACGCCCGCCGGCTTGCCGGCCTTCACGACGAGTCCCGGCCCCGGCGGCGGCACGACCTATTCGCTGAGCGTGCAGACGATGCTGCTGCTCACGATGCTGTCGTTCCTGCCGGCAATGGTGCTCATGATGACGAGCTTCACACGCATCATCATCGTGCTGTCGCTGCTACGCCAAGCGCTCGGCACGAGCACGACGCCCCCGAACCAAGTGCTGGTCGGCCTTGCGCTGTTCCTCACGCTGTTCGTGATGTCTCCCGTGCTGAACAAGGCTTACGACGACGGCTATAAGCCATTCTCGGATGGGACCATTCCGATGGAAACGGCCGTGCAGCGAGGCTTGGCGCCGTTCAAGCAATTCATGCTGAAGCAAACGCGCGAGTCCGATCTGGCGCTCTTTGCGAAGATTTCCCATTCGCCGCCGCTGCAAGGTCCGGAAGACGTCCCGCTGCCGCTGCTCGTGCCCGCGTTCGTCACGAGCGAATTGAAGACCGCCTTTCAAATCGGTTTCACGATCTTCATTCCGTTCCTCATCATCGACATGGTGGTGGCGAGCGTGCTGATGTCGATGGGGATGATGATGGTCTCGCCGGTGACGATTTCGCTGCCTTTCAAGCTCATGCTGTTCGTGCTCGTGGACGGCTGGCAATTGCTCATCGGCTCGCTCGCCCAGAGCTTCTCCTGAGCGCGCAACAACGAGGACCGCACTCATGACGCCCGAATCCGTTCTAACGCTCGCTCACCGGGCGATGTACGTCGCACTCTTGCTCACGGCGCCGCCGCTGATCGTCTCGCTCGTCGTCGGTCTGCTCGTGAGCTTCTTTCAAGCGGCCACGCAGATCAACGAAGCCACGCTCTCGTTCATCCCGAAGCTGATGGCCGTGACTATCACGCTCGTGATCGCCGGGCCCTGGATGCTCTCGATCGTGCTCGATTACATGCGCGAAACGCTGACGGCCATTCCGTCGATGGCGGGGTAGCGCGCCGGCGCCCGCACTCGGACCGGCCGATGTTCACCGTCACCTACGCGCAACTGAACGCCTGGCTCACGGCGTTCCTGTGGCCGTTCACGCGCATAGCCGCCCTCGTCGCGGCTGCACCCGTGCTCGGTCATACGTCCTTGCCAGCGCGTGTGAAGATCGGGCTGGCCGCGTTCGTCACGCTCATCGTCGCACCGACGCTTCCCCCTATGCCGCAGGTGACGGTCTTCTCGGCTGCGGGGGTGTGGGTTCTGGCGATGCAGCTTTTGATCGGCGCGGCGCTCGGCTTTGCGATGCAGCTCGTGTTCGCCGCCGTGGAGATGGCGGGCACGCTCGTCGGCTTGCAGATGGGGCTCGGCTTCGCAACGTTCTTCGATCCGAGTTCGAACGCCTCGGCGCAAGTCATTTCGAGCTTTCTGAACATGATCGCGATGATCGCCTTTCTCGCGTTCAACGGGCATCTGCAAATGATCTCCGCGTTGATCGGCTCGTTTCAGTCGGTGCCGATCGCGGCCGCGGTGTACGGGCCGCCCGGGATGCGCACGCTCGTCGAATGGGGCGGCGCGATTTTCTCGGCGGGGCTGCTGCTGTCGCTGCCCGTCGTCATTGCGCTGCTGGTCGCGAACCTCTCGCTCGGCATTTTGAACCGCGCCGCGCCACAAATCGGCATCTTCCAGATCGGATTCTCGGTCACGCTCATGGTCGGCATGCTGCTGCTCATGTTGATGTTGCCGAATATGATTCCGTTCTTTGCGCGGCTGATCGATGCGGGGGTCGATGAAATGGGGCGAATCGCCGCGGCGCTGCATGGGTAACCGGCCGACCGGCCGCGTCCTGAGCGGCTCGGCGGGCGCGCCTGCCGTCGACGCAATCTCGAGTCACTGCATCGCTCGTTGACCACCGCTGCGCAAACCATCTGCCGCGCCGACGAGCGCGCCTCTCCCATCGACGGCAAAAAAAACGGCCGAAGCCCCGTGAGGAGGCTTCGGCCTTAGCGCTCGCCCTTGCGGGCGAGTGGCTTCGTCAATCGTCAAGCGTCGATCAACCGCCGATGTACTGGAACAGCGACATCCCCTGAATCTTCACGAACGATTCCTGCGCGGCCTGCAGCGCGTTTTGCGTCAGCTGGAAATTGCTGATCGCCGAGACCATGTCGACGGCCGTCAGATTCGACAGGTCGCTCTGCGTTTGCAGCGAATTCGTTTGCGTCGTGGTTTGCAGCGCTTGCAGTTCCTGCTCGCGCCCGCCCACCGATGCCTGCACCACCGTCACGTTGGTCAGCGAGTTTTGGAACGCCGACAAGCCCGTCGTCAATGCATTGGCGAGCGTCGCCGTCGCAGCCGGATTGTTGCTGGCCGGCTGTTGCAATGCCGCGATCACCGCGTCGATCGTCGAGAACACGCTGCTGTTCTGCGGCGCCGTCGAAGGTGTGACCGAGAACGTGTCGCCCGGATTCGGCGCACCCGAGATCGACACCTGCATGCCCGTGCCGAGTTGGATCGGGGTGTTCGCACTGAAGGCCGTGGCGGCCGTCGTCGTGGCGGGCACCGCCGTGTTGTCCGTCACCGTGTAGGTCGGGGCCGCCGCCGTGCCGCCGAAGGTGATCGTGTAGTTGTCGCCGTTGGTCGCGACGGCCGGATTCGTGATCGAGGCGCGGCCGATCGTGCCGGTCCCCGTATTGGCGGCGTTGCCCGCGGAAACCGGCGACGTGCCGACCGAAGGCACCGTCATGAAAACGTTCGAGCCGCTATCGTTCGTTGCAATCTGGCGCGTGTCGGCCACTTGCGCTTCGCGAATGCCGTTGTCGCCGTGATAGTTCACGCCGCCGCCAGCCGCACTCGTGAACGGCTGCGTCGTCGCTTGGAAACCCGAGAACAAATAGTTGCCGGCGCCATCGCTCGTGTTCGCGAGCGTCATCAGCTGATCGCGGTAGCCTTGAATCCCCTTGGCGATCGACGCGCGGTCCGAATCGTTCAAGCTGCCGTCGCCAGCGCGCACGATCTCCGCGCTGATGCTCTGCATCGTGCTCGTCACGCCCGAGAGCGTCTTGTCTTCGAGCTGCAACGACGAAAGCGCCGCGTTCTGGTTGGTCGTGTACTGCGTGTAGGTGGCCGACACCATCGTCAACTGCACGGCCTGCGCGGCGGCAAGCGGATTGTCGGCCGGCGTGGTCAGCGCGGTGCCGCTCGAGAGCTGCTGGTAATACGTCGCCAGTTGGCTCTCCTGGTTATCCATCGTCTGGATGTTCTGGTTATAGAACTGCGAGGTCGAGATGCGCATCGCTGACAAGCCTTATCGGAAGATGCCCATCAGGGTCTGGAACATGGACTCGGCCGTTTGAATGACCTTGCTGTTCGCCTGATAAGCCTGCTGGTATTGCAACAAGTTCGCCGCTTCTTCGTTGAGGTTGACCCCCGAGACAGCTTGCTGCGCCGAAGTGATCTGGGCGACGAGCGCCGTCTGCGACGTATTGGCCGCCTTGAGCTGGCTCGCCGCGTTGCCGATGTTGTTCACGTAGGACGCGTAAGCGGCCGTCAGCGTCGAGGTGCCGCCGTTCAACGACGCGTTCGACACGAGCTTGGACATCGCCAGCGCGTTGCGCCCGTCGAAGGTGCCCGTGTTCGGTGCGATCGTGAAGGTGTCGCCGTTCGCCGGTGTCCCGCTGATCGACACGGTCACGCCGTTCGTGATGCCGGCCGGCACGGGCGTCGCCGTGCTGTTGATCGTCAGCGTCGCACCTTGCGCGGCGCTGTAGGGCACGGTGGTCGCGGCCGAAGTGATCGGAATCGATGTCGCGGGCGTGCCCGCGATCGTCACCGTGGTGCCGACCTGGAAGCCGCTCAGCGTGCCCGTGGATGCGTTATACGTCAGCGTCGTCGTGCCGCCGATCTGGTAGCCCGCCGTCACCGTGCCTTGGGTGATCGCGCCCGTGCCCGTGTTCGAGCTGGACGCCGCGGCAAGCACGGGCGCCGAAGCCGCGATGGCCGATGGGTTCGCCGTGGCGAGCGCGAACGTGTTCAGCGCGCCGCGCGTCGGTTGAATCGTGAACGAATCGCCGGCGTTCATCGACCCCGAGGTGATGTTCAAGAGCAAACCGCCGATCGGCGTGGTGCCGTTGGGCGCAGTGGCCGACGTGCCGACGACGGAACCCGTCGTCGAATCGGTGAGCGTATAGGTGCCGCCCGCGAAAGAAAGCGTGTAGTCGTCGCTCGTCGGCTGCGCGGGGTTGGCGAAGGCGACCGATAGCGCCGCAGTGCCGGTATTGGCTTGATTCGAGTAGACGGTAGGCGCGCCGACGGTGAACAGTTTGCCGCCCACATTGCCGGACAGGTCGAGACCTAGCGCGTTTTGCGCGTTCACCTGAGCGGCGAAGCTCGTGGCGACCGCGCCCAACTGCGACTCGGCCGGATCGAGCGTCTGGCTGACGAATTGCAGCAGGCCGCCGACGGTGCCGCCGTTGATGGCCGACGACGGCAGGTATTCGACGGGCGGCGGCGGCGTCGCACCCTTCAGGCCGTTATAGGTCACGGCCAGCTCGCTTGGATCGCCTTGCGAGGTGGCGGTGCCGAGCTGGAAGTTCTGCGCGCCGACGACGAGCGGCTGCCCGTTGCCGATGAAAACGCTATAGCCGCTCGAGTTCTGCACGACCGACACGCCCGCGAGTTGCGACAAGCTCGCGACGGCCTGATCGCGCTGGTCGAGCAACTGGTTCGGCGGCTGGCCCTGCGCCGAGGCCGCAGCGATCTGACTGTTCAAGTTCGCGATCTGCGACGAATAGGTGTTGATCGAGGCGACCGCCGTCTGCAGTTGCTGGTTCACGCTCAAGCGCAGTTGGTCGTACTGCTCGCCGGCGGCGTTCAGTTGCGTGGCGAGCGTCTGCGCGGCGCTCAGCGCAGTTTGACGTGTCGGAATGCTGTTCGGGCCGTTCGAGACATTCTGCAGGCCGGTGAAGTAGGCCGTGATCGCCGAGGAGATGCCGGCGGTCGGGCTGCCGACGAGATTGCTCAGTTGCGACGCCATCGCATAGTTGGCCGAGAGCGCGCTGTTCGTCGACGTGGCGTTGTTCAGCTGTGTGCTCAGGTACTGGCTGTAATTGCGGCGCACCGTCACCGTGTCGACGCCGGAGCCCAGATAGCCCGAGCCCGTGTACTGACCGCTCGCTTCCGCGTAAACAGGATTCTCGACGGTATAGCCGGGCGTCGCGGCGTTGCTGATGTTTTGGCTGGTGGTCTGCAGCCCCCATTGAGCGGCGCTGAGCCCGGACAAGCCGATGGTGAAAATATCGTTGGACATGCGTCTTCCTGAAGGGCGGACGGCGCAGTGCTGTCTGCCTCGTTGAGGGAACACATGTATAACGGCCGCGCGCGCGGAAATTTAAGGGGGCCATATAGGTTGGCCCCGGTTTTTTTTACGCTCTGACGAGCGAGCGCCGCCGCATTTCCAGTTGCGTGATGAGTCGCTGCAGCGTGTTTTCGGCCGCGCCGGGCAGCGACACGAAACGCATGCCGAGCTGGAAGCGCCGGCCGCCGTTCGGCAGTTCGGTCGCGCGCAGCGAAACGAGTTCGAGATCGAGCGAGAGCATGCCGTGGCCGTTCAAATGCACCTCGACGTCGGGCAGCATGACGCCCATCGGCAATTGCGCCACGCGCTCATCGGTCGTGCGCAGCCCAATGCCGCCGAGCGACAGGTCGTGCACCTCGAAGCGGAAGGTGTCGCCCTCGGGCAGGCGGCCGCGGCAGAAATACGGATCGAGCACCGGCGCGTCGACGCGGAAGTACTCGCGGCGCTGCATGTAGAACAGCACTTCGGGGAATGGCGCCTCGAAGGCGGGCAAACCTTCGAACTTGGTTTCGGTCGGCGTGGCAGTGGAAAATTCGACGCGCACGCCGTCGGGCGAAGCGCGGAAGGTGCAGGTGGGGGAAGCCAGCACGCCCTTGTTCTGCTCGGGCAGCGCACCCCAGTCGAAGGAGAACGTTCGCGCGCGCACGTCGACATCGAGGATCTTCGTGACAAGCTGCCCGTTCTTGTACTGAACGGTCAGGAAATCGCCGCGATTGGCCAAATTGCGGAGTTGAACGCCAATTTCGAGCGGATTGCGGCGGCCGAAATCATGATGATTTTCGGCGGCATCCTCCGTCGGGCCATTCGACTGGTTGGTATCCATGGGCTCGGGTATGCGTACTTGCGCGGCGCCTTTCATGCGCCGACGCCAATGCTTTCGGATCCATTTCAGCAGATCCGAACAGGGTCTCGTCTGATTAGCGGCATCGGACGTGCAAAGTTTAGAGGAACACCCGAAATAATTTTTTAGTTTTCGAGTCGACGCGCGGTTATCGGCCCCTGCCGACGCTCGTCGTTTTATCCCGCTTGTCGATGCTGGGCGCCATTATAGTGCGTCGTGCGGCGTATCGGAAATGCGGCTTGGCCGGCCGCCTTTCGGCAGCCGGCCTCTTTGCCGTCTTCTGCTTGGCCCCGCCGCGCTTTGAAGCGCTCCCGTAGTCCCCGGTAAGGGCGGCGATGCCGCGCGATACCGGTGGAATCCCTTAGTCCCTTGGTCCCTTAGACCATTTGTTGCATGATCGAAATCAGCTTTTTCGCGTAGTGCGGATCGGTTGCATAACCGGCTTTTTGCATGCCGTGCGCAAAGCTGGCTGCATCGTGCGACGTAGAGAGCACCGATGCATAACGCGGATTGTCGCGCAGCATATTGGCGTAATCGGTCATGGCGTCGGCATACGAATCGTAAGCGCGGAATTTCTGCACGACCTTTTGCGGCTTGCCGTGCACGTATTCGGTCGTGACCGCGGAAACCGTCTTGCCGGTCCAATCGCTCGTCGCCTTGATACCGAATACGTTGTGGCTCGGCGAGCCGTCCGCGTTCTTGATCTCGCCCTTGCCCCAGCCCGATTCGAGCGCGGCCTGGCCGACGATGAAGCGCGCCGGAATGCCCGTCGCCGCGCTTGCTGCCTGCGCGGGCGCGGCCATCTTGTTGACGAACGCATCGACCTTGCTCGACGCGCCGCTGCCGCGCAGGGGCGGCGTGAGCGCGCTTTGCGCCGAATAGCCTTTCCCCGCGGCGAGCGCGCCGTTCGTATGGGCATTCGCATAAGCGCGCGCGAGCGCATTCATCATGGCCGCATCGCCTGGATTGCTCGCGCCGCCGCCGAGCATGCCGCCGATCGCCTGACCGCCCGGGATCGTGCGAGCGCCGCCCGCCCCGCCCGCGCTCAAGTCCACGCCCGCGTTACGCGAGAGTTGGGTAATGAGCGCGTTGGCCACGCCGACGCCCTTGGACGAGAGCTGCTGCGCGAGCTGTTGATCGAGCATCGACTGGTACTGCTTGCTGTCGTTCGAATCGAGGATGCCGTCTTGGGGCGTCGCCTCGCGCATGCTCTTGAGCATCATCTGCATGAACACGGCGTCGAATTGCTTGGCCGTCGATTTCAAGGCTTGTTGCGGCGACGTTCCCGCCTGCGAGCGCATCGCGTCGAAGCCTTGCACGTCGAGCGCGAAGCGCTGCGAGATGTCGCCGCCGGTGTCGACGGTGCCGCTGTACGTGGTATTCGGGTTCATCGTCACGCCTTCTTAGATGATCTCGAGATCCGCGCGCAACGCGCCCGCGGCCTTCATCGCTTGCAGGATCGACATCAAATCGGCCGGCGTCGCGCCGAGCGCATTGAGCGCCTTCACGACTTCGGCCAAGTTCGCGCCCGCCGTGACGAGCTTGAGCGAACCGTTGTCCTGTTTCAATTGAATCTGCGACTGCTGGGTCGCCACGGTCGTGCCGTTCGAGAACGCGCCGGGCTGGCTCACCGCCGTTTGGGTGTTGATGACCACCGACAAGTTGCCGTGCGCGACCGCGCAGCTTTGCAGCGTCACCATCTGGTTCATCACGATCGAGCCGGTGCGTGCGTTCAGGATCACCTTGGCCGCGGCTTGCGCCGGCCGCACGTCGATGTTTTCGAGCTGCGCCATGAAAGCGACTTGCTGCCCCGCGTCGGCGGGCGCATGCACTTGGATCGTGCGGCCATCGAGCGGCAACGCCGTGCCCGGGCCGAACGCATTGTTCACGGCCGCCACAATGCGCTGCGTCGTGTCGTAGTCCATCTCGTTCAGCTCCATCTGCATCGTGCCGCCCGCTTGTGCGACCTGCGTCGGCACGGAGCGCTCGATGATGGCGCCCGAGGCGATACGCCCCGCTGCCAACTGATTGACTTGCACCTTGCTGCCGTTGGCGCTCGCCCCCGCGCCGCCGATCGCGACGTTGCCCTGGGCCAGCGCGTAGACTTGCCCGTCCGCGCCTTTGAGCGGCGTAAGCAGCAGCGTGCCGCCGCGCAGGCTCTTGGCGTTGCCGAGCGAGGACACCGTGACGTCGATCGCTTCGCCGGGGCGAGCGAACGGGGGCAGCACCGCGGTCACCATGACGGCCGCGACGTTCTTGAGCTGCATGTTCGAAGACGAGCCGCCGTTGCCGTTGTTCAGCGAGATGCCCAGGTTGGCGAGCATGTTCGTGAGCGTCTGCGTCGTGAATGGCGTCTGCGTCGTTTGGTCGCCCGTGCCGTCCAGGCCCACCACGAGGCCGTAGCCGATCAGCGGGTTGTCGCGCACGCCCTGGATCTGCACGAGATCCTTCAAGCGCTCCGCGTGCGCCGTGCCGGACAAAGCCAGCATGACGGGCAAGGCGGCGAGAACGAGGGCGTAACGGACATAGCGGCCGTAGCGGACGTAGGGCAAGCAGCGCACCGCGCAAAAGATCGAAGCCGTCATCGCGCTCACCACGGGGCTATGTTGAGGAAGAAACGTTGGAGCCACCCCATCGTTTCCGCTTCGTTGATGTAGCCCTTGGCCGAATACTCGATGCGCGCATCGGCCACTTGGGTCGACAGCACCGTGTTCTCGCCCGAGACCGTATTCGGATTGACGACGCCCGAGAAGCGCACGAACTCGTTGCCCTGGTTGATCAGCATCTGCTTCTCGCCGCTCACGACGAGATTGCCGTTGGGCAAAACGTTCGTGACCGTGACGGTGATCGTGCCGTTGAACGTGTTCGATGCATTCGCGCCGCCCGAGCCGCCGAACGTGTTGGCGCCCGAAGCCGAGAGGTTCGCGTGATTGAACAAGCCCTTCAGGAAGCCGGCCGTCGGCACCGACAGCGACGACGTGCCGTTGCGCCCGGCCGCCGCGGCGGACGATTTGGTGGCGTTGATTTTTTCGGCGATGACGATCGTGAGGATATCGCCGGTGTTGCGCGGACGTTGGTCTTCGAACAGCGGATGGCCGGCATAGCCCGGGTTGTAGATCGAGCCGGGCGGCTGCAATTGCGGCGGCACGGGCGGCGTGGCCGTCATCGGCTGCTGCGTGATCGGCTGACGGTGCTCGATTTGCGCGCAACCGGCGAAAGGGCCAACCACGACCGTGGCGAGCACGCTCGCGTAGGTCAGCGTGGCTGCCGCGCGCAACCCACGCACGCGAAAGGGAATTCGACTCGTTTGCGACATCTTCGTGTACCGCCTGCTGTTCAAAGTCCTACTGTCCTACTCGCCTCAAACCGACATCTGGCTCAAGGTTTGCAACATTTGATCCGAAGTCTGGACCGCCTTGCTGTTGATCTCGTACGCGCGCTGCGTCTCGATCATATTCACCAGCTCTTGCACGACGTTCACGTTCGATGCTTCGACGTAGCCTTGGTTGAGCGTGCCGGCGCCGTTCAGGCCCGGAGTCGAGACGTTCGGCGCACCCGACGAGGTCGTCTCCGCAAGCAGGTTCTCGCCCTTCGATTCGAGACCGGCCGGGTTGATGAACGTGGCGAGCTGCATCGTGCCGATCGTCTGATTGCCGGTCGAACCCGCGACGGTGATGCTCACCGTGCCGTCGCTGCCGATCGTCATCGACGTCGCATTCTGCGGAATCGTGATCTGCGGCATGACCGGATAGCCGCTCGACGTCACGAGCTGGCCTTGCGCGTTCGTTTGGAACGAACCGTCGCGCGTGTAGGCCGTCGTGCCGTCGGGCATTTGGACTTGGAAGAAGCCGTTGCCGTTGATGGCGACGTCCTTCGAGTTGCCCGTCTGCTGCAAGTTGCCTTGCGTGTACAGGCGTTCGGTCGCCACTTGCTGCACGCCCGTGCCGACCTGCAAGCCCGAGGGCAGCTCGGTTTGCTGCGTCGAGTTCGCACCCGGCTGGCGCAACGTTTGATACATCAGATCCTGGAACACCGCGCGCGAGCCCTTGAAGCCGTCCGTACCGACGTTGGCGAGGTTGTTCGAAATCACGTCCATCTTGGACTGCTGCGCATTCATGCCGGTGGCGGCGATGTAGAGCGAGCGGTTCATGGTCAATCTCCTGTTTATTGCATTCCGGTTCGAGCCGCGTTCGAGGCGGCGAAGAACCGGTTAAGTGAACGAGAGCAGCTGGTTGGCCGTCTGGTCGTTCTGGTCGGCCGTCTGCAGCAACTTCGTTTGCATCTGAAACTGCCGCGCGTTGGTGATCATCGAAACCATCGCCGCGACCGGATTCACGTTGCTGCCTTCGAGCGCGCCTTGGGCAACGTTCACGGTCGGATCGGCATCGGCAGGCTGGCCGTCGGTGGTGCGGAACAAGCCGTCGTCGCCGCGCGTCATCGTGCCGGGCTCGGGGTTGACGAGCTTGAGCTGGTCCAGCACGACGATCTGCGACGGCGAATCGCCCGCGCCGAGCGCCGAAACGGTGCCGTCTTTACCGATCGTGACGTTGGCGCCGGGCGGAATCGAAATCGGGCCGCCGTTGCCGAGCACCGGCTGATTCGTCGCGGTGACGAGTTGGCCGTTTTCGTCGACGTGCAAGTTGCCCGCGCGGGTGTAGGCCTCGTTGCCATCGGCCGTTTGCACCGACAGCCAGCCCGGGCCTTGAATCGCGACATCGAGCGGACTGCCCGTCTGCGAGATCGGGCCCGGCGCGAAGTCGGCGCCCGGCGTGGCCGTCACCACGAAGGTGCGGGTCGTGTCGTTGTTCACTGCCGTACCGTCGCCGAAGCTCATCGGCACCTTGCGAAAGTTCGCAAGCTCCGCACGAAAGCCGGTCGTCGACGTGTTCGCCAAGTTGTTGGCGACGACGGCCTGCTGCTCGAGCGCCTGCGCGGCGCCCGTCATCGCGGTGTAGATCAGTCGGTCCATGGCTAGCCCTTATGCCGCTGCGCTTAGAGGTTGATCAGCGCTTGATCGACGGCCTGCTGCGTCTTGATCGTCTGCGCATTCGCCTGGTAGTTGCGCTGCGCCGTGATCAGATCGACGAGCTGGCTCGTCAAGTCGACGTTCGAGTTCTCCACCGCGCCGCCCGTGAGCGTGCCGTGGTTCGTGCTGCCCGGCGCCGAGATTTGCGGCACTCCCGACGCGGCGGTTTCGCCGAATTCGTTGTTGCCCAAGTTCTGCAAGCCGTTCGGGTTGTTGAAGTTCGCGAGCACGATCTGACCGAGCGATTGCGTGCGGCCGTTCGAGTACGTGCCCGAGATCGTGCCGTCGGCGCCGATCGAGAAGTTCGTCAATTCGCCGCTGGCGAAGCCGTCTTGCGACAGGTTCGTCACACCGTCCTTGCCGCCGTACTGCGTCGTGCCCGACATGTCCAGCGTCAGCGACTGGGGCGTCGCGCTGCCGTCCGTGTTCGGGATCGTGAAGGCGAGTTGCCCGGTGCTGGGGCTGGTCGCGGGGGCCGTCGCCGTCGTCGACGCAAGCGTGCCCGCGGTGCTGAACCCGACCGACCCGACCTTGCTGATCGTGCCCGAGGCCGGCCCCGAGTAAACGTCCCACGCATTGGCGGCCGTCTTCACGAAGTACATGTTGACCTGCTGCGAGCCGCCGAGCGAGTCGTAGGTCTGAATCGAGGTCGAGTAGTTGTACGTCTGCGAGTTCGTTGCCGAGAACGGCGTGACGGTCGGCACCGTGTCTTGCGCGTTCAGGTTCAGCGTCGCGGTGATGTTTTGCGTCGCGATCGGCGCGATGTTCGTCGTCGGAACCTGAATCGGAACCGTCTGCGCCGAGTTGATCACGCCGTTCGCATTCGCTGCGTATCCCATCAGCTTCAGGCCCTGGGAGTTCGTGATGAAGCCGTTCTTGTCGAGCTGGAACACACCGTTGCGCGAGTATGTCAGCGCCCCGTTGTTCGACATCTGATAAAAGCCCGTGCCGTTGATTGCGACGTTCAACGCCTGCCCCGTCGTGTTGAACGTGCCTTGCTTGAAGTCTTGCTGAACGCCCGAAAGTTGCGTGCCGATGCCGATCTGGTCGTTGACCGACGTTGCGATCGTGTTCGCATACAGATCGGCGAATTGGGCCGTGCTCTGTTTGAAGCCGATCGTGTTCGCGTTCGCGATGTTGTTGCCGATGACGT
Organism: Trinickia sp. Z7; assembly: GCF_056498045.1. Taxonomy (NCBI): domain Bacteria; kingdom Pseudomonadati; phylum Pseudomonadota; class Betaproteobacteria; order Burkholderiales; family Burkholderiaceae; genus Trinickia; species Trinickia sp. Z7. Next base: position 149,148 of record NZ_JAUEQW010000010.1, on the reverse strand, counting down.
CCAGATCGTTCGACGATGCGGACAAGCCGCTCAAGCCTTGCTGGTAGCCCATTTAGCGGTCTCCCTTCGGATAAATTCGTTGGTTCGTTACAGAATGGCGACGACTTTGGTCATATCGACCGTCGTGCCGTTGTTGAGCAGAAGGCCCGTGCCGCCGCCGCTTTGCTGGACCACGCTTTGCACTTGCGCGCCGCTGAGCGTCGTTTCCGCCGTCGTCGCGCCGGTCGTGCTCGTGCCGGAGGCCGAGACCGTGTAGGTGCCGTCGGCCAGCGTGTTGCCCGAGGAATCCACAGGCCGCCAGGCAACCGGAATCGTTCCGGCTTGTTGTGCGCCCAGATCGAGCGTGTTGACGATTTGGCCCGACGAGTTCTTGATCGTGACGGTCAGATCCGAGACGCTCGAGCCGAGCGACACGCCAAAGCCCGAAGAAGCGCCGCTTGCCACGGTCGTCGTCGAGCCGGGCACGAGCACGCTCTGGCCGATCAGCAACGAAGCCTGCGCGCTTTGGCCGGCCGAGAGCTGCGAGGCCAACGAAGTCAGGGTCGTGTTCAGTTGGCTGATGCCCGTCACCGTATTGATCTGCGCCAGCTGCGAAGTCATTTGCGAGCTGTCCGCCGGGTTGGTCGGGTCTTGGTTCTGCAACTGCGTGGTGAGCAGCTTCAGGAAAGTCGTTTGCAGATCGGTAGACGACGAGCCCGTGCTCGACGACGTACTGCTCGACGAGGTGCCGTTGACCGTATTGAGCAACTGCTGCGAGATCGTGCCGCCGCTCGAGATGGTGGTGTTGGATGACGTCACAAAGTTTCTCCTCAGGTGCCGATCGTCAAAGTCTTCAGCATCAGGTTCTTGGCGGTGTTCAGCGTCTCGACGTTGGCCTGGTACGAGCGCGAGGCCGAGATCATGTTCACCATTTCCTGCACCGGATCGACGTTGGGCATCGTCACGTAGCCGTTCGCGTCCGCGGCGGGATTGGTCGGGTCGTAGGTCGTCTTCATCGGCGTGGGATCGTCGATGACGTTCGACACTTGCACGCCGCCCACTTGTTGACCGCTCGCGGTATGCGCGCCGCCGATCGGCTTGACCGCGAACACGACTTGCTTGGCCCGGTAAGGTTGCCCGTCGGGACCGGTGGTGCTGTCGGCGTTCGCGAGATTGGACGCGGTTACGTTGAGCCGCTGCGATTCGGCCGATAGCGCCGAACCTGCAACGGTGAAGATGTTCATCAATGCCATGGCCTGAGTGCCTCTTTCGATTGACGCTTGAAGATGCGCGATGCGTGATTCGTAATAAGGAGCGGCGGCGCGGATGTGCTTAGCCGCCCGACGTGATTGCCGCGAGCATCTGCTTGAGCTGCTGTGTCATCACGGTCATGCCGGATTCGTAATGCAAGGTGTTGTCGGCAAATTGAACGCGTTCCGCGTCGAGATCGACGGTGTTGCCGTCCAGCGCGGGTTGCGTCGGCACCCGGTAGGCGAGCGTGCCGTAGTCCTGCGGCTGGCCGCCGGTCGGAATCAAGGAAGCCTTGCCGGTCATGTGACCCGCCTCGGTGGAGGCCATCGTCATGCCGCTCGTCACGCCGGCGCTCTGAGCCATCGCCAGTTGCGCCGTGCCCGAGCTTGCCGTGACACTCGTTCCCGCCGCGGCGCCGCTGCGCTTGAGCGCGCCTGCCAGTGAGGACGAGAAGTTGACGTCGCGCGCCTTGTAGCCGGGGGTGTCGGCGTTGGCGATATTCGACGACAGCAGTTCCTGCCGATAAGCGCGCACATCGAGCGCTTCACGGCCGAAGGCGAATTCGGCATCGAGTTTGTCCAGCATCGGTGTTTCTCCGTACCCAAGCGTCGGCCGCTTGTTGCCGCTTCTCGGCGTCACCTTGGTTCGGGACAAGGCGCATCGGGAAGGCTTTTTTGCATGAGGTGCATCTTAGGGGCGGGAGGCAAGAGGCAATCGGATGAATAACCGGGGAAGCCGCCCTCTATTCAACGTTTGCGCGCGGCGCGCGAGCCCTAGAATTCGATTCGTCGTCAGAATTGTCTCGATGGAGAAACCCGATGTCCGAGTCCGCCGCTTCCGATCCCGCGCGCCACCAGGCGCAGCGCGCCCTCGGCAGGCGGCGGGCGGCCGTTTCGCGCTTGGCGCGAGCTTCGTTGTGTGCGCTCGTCGCCGCTGTCCTGCTGCCGGGCGCTGCGGCCTATGCGCAAAGCGCGGGGGCGAACGGGCAGATCTATATTCCTGGCCCGGGTGAAGCGCGCGGCGCTCAACAGAGCCCGATGATTTCGATTCCGGGCCCGGGTGAGGCTCGGGGCGCCGCGTCGAGCGGGATGATCTCCATCCCCGGCCCGGGCGAAGCACACGCCGCGACGGCCCACGCCAACGGAGCCGAGACGAACGCAATGATCGTCATCCCAGGCCCCGGCGAAGTACGGCCGAGCGCACAGACCACCGCGCCGCAGCGCATCGGTGCGCTCCAACCCCCAACGCCGAACGCGGCCGCGGCGGCCGCGCCTGCGTCTGGCCGGATCATCCCGGTCATCGTCACCGCGCCGCAGCGCGCCGTGCGCGCTGCCCAGCCGGTCGCCGTGGAGCCGGCGGCGCACGCCGGTCTGGCGGCGCCGGTTCCTGCATCGGCCGGCACCCCGCGCGCGCAAGCGGTCGCAGTTGCCCCGCCCGCCCCGGCGCCGGCAACGGCTGCTGCCTCGACTACCGCCGCACCGGCCGGCCAGGAAGATGGCGAAACGATCCGCCGCACGGCGCTTTCCTACCTCGAGCAGCAGACGGTCGGTCTGCCCGGCAAGATCACCGTCACCGTGAAGCAGGTCTTCCCGCGCGGTTTGGCCGCCTGCACGACGCTCGAGCCGTTCATGCCGACCGGCGCTCGGCTCTGGGGCCGCACCACCGTGGGCGTGCGCTGCGCCGGCGCCAAACCTTGGACGCTGTACCTGCAGGCCCAGGTTTCCATCGACGCCACGTATTACCTGGCCGCGCACCAAATCGAGCCGGGCGCCGTCGTCACGGCCGAGGATCTGCTCGCGCGCAACGGCGATCTGTCGAATCTGCCGCGCGCGATCATCACCGACCCCTCCCAAGCGGTCGGAGCCGTTGCGCTGGCGCGGATCAGCGCGGGCATGCCGTTGCGTCAGGATTTGCTCAAGAGCGCGAGCGCGGTCACGATCGGGCAGACGGTGCGCGTGGTGGCCCAAGGTCAGGATTTCACGATTTCGTCCGAGGGCAGTGTGATGAACAACGCTTCGCCGGGACAGCAGGTGCGGGTCAAGATGGCGAGCGGTCAGGTCATCTCGGGCACCGTCAAAGATGGCGCGACGGTGCAGGTGCAAATGTGACGATTTGCGAAGATTTGCGTGGGACCGGATGAGGTCGATCGAGGCGGAAGCGACCTGAAAGGCGGTTGAAAGCAGGTTGACGAGGAGGACGGCCGGTCGATTCGGCCCCGAAAGCCGCGGGGACGGTCTGCCGGTGAATTTCCCGATTGCGCTAAAGTTTCGATGGGTGTCGCCGTTATCACACTCAAATCGAAATCGTTCGGGAAGCCATCGTGAAAGTCGATTCAACCTCTAGTTCCAACCTGAGCTCGCCCAAGGGCGCGGTGCAAGGTACCCGCCAAGGCGGTCAAGCCACGGCCAGCGCCACCTCCGCGGGCGGCAGCGCTGCGGCGTCCGCCTTTGCGGCCGGCGCGGGCGGCGACGCCAGCGTCAATCTATCGGCGCTCTCGTCGCAGTTGCGTTCGCTCGCGGCTTCGGGCGAAGCCGACATCGATGTGGGGCACGTCGAGTCGATCAAGCAAGCGATTGCCGACGGTACGTTGACCATGGATGCGAGCAAGATTGCCGACGGCATCCTGTCCACGGCCCGTGAACTGTTGAAGAACCCGTCGACGGGCGGCTGACGGCGCGCTGGCTGCCGCAGAAGCCTCGTCGGCGTCCATTGAGCGCGTGCATGCGCGCACGTTTTTGGCGGATGAGATGAGAGACGCCCTGCTTGCCACTGTGACCGAAGAACACGCGACGCTCGAAGCGTTCGCGTCTTTGCTGATGTACGAAGAGAAAGCGCTCGCCGCCGTATCGCCGCTCGAAACGCTGCCCGGCATCATCGAGAAGAAGGCCGAGCTCACGGAAAAACTGGCTTCGCTCGAAAAGACGCGCGACAGCCAACTGCGCCAGATGCAGTTGCCCGTCGGCTGGAAGGGCATGGAGCTGGCGATTGCCGACGATGCGCGGCTCGCCAAGCAGTGGCAGTTGTTGCAAGCCGTGGTGGAGCGCGCACGCCGCGCGAACGCCACCAATGGGCTCATGATCCGCGTGCGAATGAACTACAACCAGAACGCGCTCAATATCTTGCGCGGCGCGGCCTCGCGCCATGCGGCCAGCGTGTACGGGCCGGATGGGCGCATGGCGGTGGTTTGAGGCGGCAGTCTGCACCATTACGATTGCGCGGCCGTTAGCAGGCCGCCCAGTATCGCCCGGCGCTGATCGCAAGCAGATCCATGACAGCGCGGCGGCAATAACTTTCCTCGTGCTACAAGCATAAAAAAGTCGAGCCGCGTTTCGGCCCGAAAACCTTCCGCACGTCACGGCGGCGGCGCCAGTTGGAGCTGTACCCGGGAATCACCTGTAGCGCGTGCACCGGAGCGATCGACCGGCTACCCCATCCCTGATGCCGCGTCGCTCCGTTCGAATGAGCCGGTTCCGCCCCGGCGTTGACGAAGTGCTTCGATATCGACCAGAAGATGCCCTGCCCCTGGTACCCCGTCACCCGAGGATGCGCGAAGCCATCCTCTTGGAGTTTGTTCGCGAGGTATTGGGCAGGGGCGACGCGTCGATTGGAGAACAAGCCGCTATAACCGGGCGGATTCGCCTCGAATTTGGTGCGCGTTCTCGTGTCCGCCGACTCCCACGAAATCAAACGAAACGAACCGACTTTGGGGGCAAGTCCTTGCGATAGGAAGTATTGGGCAAGCTCTTGCGATATGTCGGCCAAGTGAGTCTCGACCGGCGTTTCCGAACGATCGGTAGTCAGCAGATCCGATCCCGCGCTCCCGTAGAGCGGGATATAGACCTTCGTATCGGCAAGTTTGCTCGTCAGCATCGCCTGCCTTTGCGCCTCGCTCAAATGCGCATCATGCTCGACGGTGGTCAGTGCATCCAAGGTTTCGATTCGGGTCGCCTCCGCCACCGCAAGATAGAACGAGCGCTCTTGGATGACGAACCGCTGCTCGTCGAGGCTCCTGCGGATTTCATCGCGCTCGCCGTCGGACAGGGCGTCCTCTCTCAGTGCTTGCTCGCTCGTGCGCAAAGCCTCGCGCGCGTCTTTCACCTCTTGACCAAGCTCATGCATGCGTTTGGCGCGGGCTGCCACCAACGCCTTCTCCACTTCCTCATTCGGGGCGAGCAGCGCAATGGGACCGCGAGGCTTGATGGAGGATGCGTCGATCCATTTGGCCAAGCGGCGCAAGTTTTCCTCGAGCGCAAATTCGAACGTATCGCCCTCGCCGCTTGGCGCATACATATAGGCATGCTGGTAGCGCAGACGTTCGCGCCGCCGATCAGGGTCCGTCGGCTCGAAAACCATCGACACGTCGCTGCGACGCGCGATGTCGGTCATGACATCGCCCTCCACGCCTGCGCGCAATGCATACGGTTCCTCCGGCAGCGAAACGTCCGCCCGCCATTTCATCTCGATGTATGCTCTGTCCTTTCGAAGATAGTCGCCAATACCGAGTCCTAACCCTTGATAGCCGGTAACCCTGGGCCGAACGAATCCTACTGCCTTCATTTTGTCCGCGAGGTATTGGGCCGCAGCGATTCGCGTTTCCCCTGGCGGTCCATAGTACCCGGCCGGATATGAGACGAGCCGCTCGCGCGGTGCGGCGTCGCCCGACCCGCACGACAGCAGCCGGATCGAGCCGATCCTCCGACTCAGTCCGTGTGCCCGCCAATGACTCGGCAGCGCCTGAATCGGGAATTCACTCGATGGGTTGCTCGATTCCGTCGCCAACCGGTCATCGCCCCACGTGCCGTGATGCACGACTTCGAGTTTGGTGTTTTCCGGGTCCTCGAACGTTTTCAGGGCCGCCGGCCCGTAGATGACGGTGTGTTTCGCCGCATCCAACTTTTCCTGAGCATTGCCCAATCGCGCCGACAACCGGGCCATCGCTTCGAAATTTTTATGCGTCGCCTGACCTTCCCACTGCAACCGTTCCTCCAATGCGTCAACCCGCTCTTGCCCCTCCTCGATCGTCGCCAGGCGCTGCTGTTCCAACAAGGCAGCGGCCTCCTCGCTGCCCGCGATCACGGGTAGCGGACCGCGCGCATTCGGTTTTCCCGTGCGCTGCATCCGCTCGCGCCGGATGTTCGTGACATAGACCTGCAACCATGTATCCCCATCGCCGCGATGTGCGTACATGTATGCGTGTTTGTATTTGTATTCGTCGGGCCGGCCGCGGTCTTCTGGCATTCGCATCCCTTTGAAGCAAAAAAAGGGGCTTTCACTGTACGCGAAGACCGGGCGCGAACCACCCGCGCCCCTTAGGAGGTCGGTGCGCACGCTCAGTATTTGAGCATGCGCGCATCATGGCGGGCGCATCATCGGTCTGAACGGCGGCGCCGATTTCTATGCGAACGACATCGCCACCCTAAAGGTGGAAGGCGCCAAGTCGTTAGCGGCGTTTCTCGAAGTTTGCGCGGAAAACGGGATCGAGCCGTACCGCCATTTTTCGGGGCGCTTCAACGCACGGATCGACCCGAACCTGCATGCGCGCGCCGTAGAGGCGGCCGCAGCGGAAGGGATCCGCCTCAACCAGTTCATCGAGCGGGCGATCGAACACGAAGTGGCGGCTTGATGGTGACTCGCATTGCGTAGGCGCGCCAAGTGAGCGCATCGAATGATCCCGGCATCCGTCACTGCGCCGCCAAGGCCTCGATGATCTCGCTCGTGGATCTCACCGCCGCATAATCCATCGCGATGTTCGCGAGCGACAGCGCATGCACGTCCTCGGCCGGCCAAAGCCGGCCATTCAAATCCCGTTGATCGAAAGTGAACGCTGCATCGGCGGCGACGATCGCATCGAACCCCAGATTGCCCGCGCTTCGCGCCGTCGCTTCGACGGAATTATTCGTGATCACGCCCGCGATGACGAGTTGCTCGATGCCGCGCACGCGCAGCCATCGCTCCAACGCCGTCGCGGCAAAGGCATCGGGGACATTCTTTTCCACCACGTGCTCGTGCGCCAACGGCGCGAACCGCGGCTGGAACTCGGCGCCGCTCTGTCCAGGCCAAAAGATCGATTCGGGGGAACGGGAAATGTGCCGGACGTGAACGATGGGCCTGCGCATCCCACGCCAAGCGGCGAGCAAGGTCTCGATGTTGCGCTCGGCATCGGGATTGTTGCGCCGGCCAAGCGTCGGCCGGGTGATCCCGTTTTGCATGTCGATGAGGACAAGGGCGGCGTTGGCGGCAAGCGGGTTCATCGCTCATCGCCCCTCGCAGGCCGCGAAGTCGAGCTCGACGTGAAGCCTGCGCAAGGCATCGAGCGTCGGCCGCCGCGCGCGAACCGTGTGATGGCTGAACCTAGTGAACGGCATGACATGCTCCCGCAAAGGCGCCGCAAATCGGCAGCGCGGCGATGCAAGGCATCTTAACGCGAGGCTAGATCGGACATGCGCGATATGCTCATTGCCGCGGGTCGATCGCTATCGCCTCGTTGTGCTCAAGCTCCGCTCGATTTCACTCCACGCTCGCCCAAGCCATTTCCCGGAGCTTCGAGCGCAGCCGCGCAACCGCCTGGCTATGCAACTGGCAAACGCGCGATTCGCTCACTTCCATCACGGCGCCGATCTCGCGCAGATTCATCCCGCGCTCGTAATACAGCGACATCAGCAACTTTTCGCGTTCCGGCAACTTGTCGATCGCATCGACCAGCGCCGCACGCAAGCTCTCGTCGAGCAGCGCCGAGAGCGGGTCCGTGTGGTCGACGCAGTAGCGGTCGAGGAACGGTTCGTCGTCGGCCGAGCGGTCGAAGTCTTCGTAGTAGATCAACTGGCTGCCGTGCAGATCCTGCAGCATCGACTGATACGAATCGAGCGGCATCTGCAGATGGTCCGCCACTTCCGTCTCGCTCGCCGAGCGGCCGAGCCGCTGCTCGACTTGATGCACGGCCGATTCCACTTCGCGCGACGTCTTGCGCAAACTGCGCGGCAACCAATCGTTGTTGCGCAACTCGTCGAGCATTGCCCCGCGGATGCGCTGACTCGCGTACGTCTCGAACTGCGCGCCCTGATCTTCCTTATAGCGACTCGCCGCATCGAGCAAGCCGATCATGCCCGCCTGAATCAGGTCGTCAAGATCGACGCTCGCCGGCATTTTCGCCACGAGTTGCAAACCAAGCCTGCGCACCAGCGGTGCGTACTGCGTCAATACATCCGTCTGGGACATTTTCCCTTGAGCGTTGTACATCGAGGGCCCCCTTTTCCTTGTCCCTAACGTTTCAAGCATGTTGGCGCGCGGCCACCGTGTCGGCCAGCGCCGACGCCGGCATCGCCGTGCGCACCGAAGCCTCGGCGCGCGGCGAGCACAACGCCGGGCGCATGGGCCAATACAACATTTCCGAAGCAACGTGACGGTAGTCACGCGCCGATTGCGCCGACGGGTATGCGTCGACGACGCAGCGCCTGAGCTCGAGCGAGCGTTCCATCAGCGGATCGGCCGTCACGCAACCGGCATCTTCGATCGACACCGACAAGTACCGCGCCGCAACTTCCGCGAGGTTCTCGAACGTCGTGTGCGCATCGGCCAAGCTCGATACATGATTGACGAGCACGCGAAACTGCGCGATCGCGTGCTCGAGATGCAAGCGCTTCATGCAGGCATACGCTTCCGTGATGGCTTGCGCCGCCACGCGCGTGACGATCATCACGTCGTGCGCCTGCGCCGCGAGCGGCGAGAGCGCACCCTGACGATCGAGCCGCGCATCGACGAGCACGACGTCGGCGGGACCGGCGAGCAGCATGCTGAGCTGCGCGCCGCTATAGGCCGCGCAGTTCTCGCGCGATGCCGCCAACACCGAGAACCCCAACTCGTGGCGCGCGCACGCTTGCTCGAGCGCAACCTCGCCATCGAGCACGGCGCGCAGCGAACCCACCCCGCGCAAGCCGCCGAGCATCGCCGACACACTGTTTGCACCCAGCCGCTCGTCGATCACGAGCACGTCCTTGCCGAGCGCGGCCAGCGCCGCGGCCAAGTTGACCACCGTCGACGTACAGCCGACGCCCACCGGGCCGCCCGTAACCGCAACGACACGCGAACCGCTCTTAGCGAGCAGCCTGCGCAGCCCCTCTGCCTGATCGGTGACTTGTTTAACCAAAGCGAACCTCGTGCAGCTCGGCGCTCGTGCGGCTCGACAGCGCCGAGAGCAGTGCAGGAATATCGTCGTCGTGCGGCACGAACGGCGAGCCGTCGCGCGGAATGCAGAACGCGCTCTTGATCAAGAATTTCTTCGTCGCGACATACAGGTTCTCCGGCACTTTCTGGCCCGTCGATACGTAGTGCACGGGCAGTTTGTAGCGGATCACCGTATCGAGCACGCCGCCCAGATTCGTCGCTTCGTCGAGCTTGGTCAGAATGCAGCCGGCCAGTTCGGGCTGGCCCTCGGCGCTGCTGTAGGCCTGCACCACTTCGTTGAGCGTGTCGCCGTGGCTCGTCGCGTTCAGCAGCAGCAGCCGCTGCACCGGCAGCCCAGCGCCGCACAGCATGGCGATCTGGTCCGAGACCGTGCGGTCGCGTTGGCTCATGCCGATCGTGTCGATCAGCACGATGTGTTTGTTGCGCAGCTCGGCCAGCGCCAGTTGCAGGTCGGCGCCGTCCTTCACCGCGTGCACCGACACGCCGAGAATCTTGCCGAAGATGCGCAGTTGCTCGTGGCCGCCGATGCGATAGCTGTCGGTCGTCAAGAGCGCCACCTTGCTCGCGCCGAAGCGCATCACGCAGCGCGCGGCAAGCTTGGCCGTCGTGGTCGTCTTGCCCACGCCGGTCGGCCCCATCAGCGCGAACACGCCGCCGCGCTCCATCAGCGCGTCTTCGTTTTCGAGCACGGGCAGGTTCGAGCCCAGCACTTGATGCACCCAGTCCATCCCGGCGTCGAAGTTCTCGACTTCCGGCATGTGGTCGACCACCATGCGCACGAGCTGGGCCGAGAAGCCGGCCGAGAACAGCGCCTTCGTGATTTCGCCGTTCACAGGGCTGCGCCGCTGGCGCTCGCCCCACATCAGTCCGGCAAATTGCTCTTCCATCATGCCGCGCATCGCCGACAGCTCGCTCATCACCGTCTGGTTGACGATCTCTTCCACGCGCGCGCGGATCGCATCGGCCATCGCCTCCGCGTCTTGCTCGGCCGCGCCTTCGAATGCGGCCTTGGTCACGCGCGGCGCCGCGCGGCGCGCTGCCACGCGGGCAGCTTCGTGCGCCCACTCGGGCACTTGGGCCGTCTCGAGTTCTTCGGGCGAGAGCACGCGGCCCGGCGCACCGAGGCCCTTGGCCGCCGCCGCGGACGGCGTCATGGCGTGCGCGCGCGAGCTGTGCGCGGGGCGCTCGTTTTGCGCCACGACGCGGCGGGCATGGTCGATCAGCCAGGGGTTCGATTCACCCAGCGTGCGGGCGTCGCCGCCGGCATCCGCAGCGCTCGTAGGTGCGCCGCCGGCCGTGCGGGCGGCTGCCGGCGCGCCCGATGCAGCGCTACGCTCGGCCATCGCGGCGCGCTCGTTCGCACGCGGCGCGGCGATGGCGGCGGCATCGGTCGAGGCCGGACGGCTCGTTTCGTGGCCGTTCGCGCCCACTTCGGGACTCGCGCCGAAGACGGCCGAGAACACATCGGGCATCCCGTTCGCGTAGGGGTTGGACGCCATCGCGCTCGGATGAGCGGCAGCGGCCGCAGGCTGCGAGGTCAGGCTGGGCGCGGCGCACGCATAGGGGTTGGCCGCCGGCGCGAAGCCGAGGTTTTGGCCAGCGCTTTGCGTCGTTGCTTCGCCCGCATCGGGCGTAATGTGCGCGAAATCCGTGTCGGCCAGCGCGACGATTTCGACGCTGCCGTCCTCATTGGTCCGGTTCGACAGCACGACGGCGTCGGCACCGAGGGCTTCGCGCACGAGGCGCAGTGCGTCGCGGCTCGTTGCGCCGATGAATTTACGAATGTTCAAGCTTGACCCCCAATGAGGTTAACGACTTTGATCGTGCGCGTCTCGGGCACTTCGGCATACGAGAGCACTTTCAATTGCGGCAGGTTGCGGCGCAGGAATCGCGCGAGCATCGCGCGCAGCGCGTGCTGCACGAGCAGCACCGGAGGCAGCCCGGCGTTTTGTTGACGGGTGATCGCCCTTTGCGTCGCCGCGAGGAGCGTGTGTGCGAGGCCCGGCTCGAGGCCAGGGTTCGCACCCGTCGAGAGCGCTTGCGAAAGCACACGCTCGAGATTCGAATCGAGACCCATGACCTGCATTTCGCTCGCGCCCGGATACCACTGCTGCGTGATCGCGCGGCCCAAGGCCAGGCGCACGCTCGCGGTCAGGTCGTGCGCGTCGGTTTGCTTGCCGGCGTGCTCGGAGAGCGCTTCAAGGATCGTGCGCATATCGCGGATCGGCACGCCTTCCTCGAGCAGGTTCTGCAACACCTTTTGCAGCGTCGTGAGCGAGAGCGTCTTGGGCACCAGATCTTCGATGAGCGAGGGTGCGTCCTTACCGGTGCGCGTGATCAGCGCTTGCACTTCCTGGCGGCCGAGCAATTCGGCGGCATGCTGCACCACCAGATGATTCAAGTGCGTGGCCACGACGGTGCTGGCGTCGACGACGGTGTAGCCGTACACCTGCGCTTGCTCGCGCAAGTTCGTGTCGATCCAGATGGCGGGCAAGCCGAAGGCTGGGTCTTGCGTCGGTTGGCCCGGCAGTGCCGCCGTGACCTGCCCCGGATTGATCGCGAGCCACTGGCCCGGGTAGGCTTCGCCCACGCCCACTTCGACGCCCTTGAGCGCGATCCGGTAGCCGTTCGGGCGCAGTTCCAAGTTGTCGCGAATGTGGATGACAGGAGGCAGAAAGCCGATTTCCTGGGCGAACTTCTTGCGAATGCTCTTGATCCGCTTGAGCAGTTCGCCGTCGCTGTTCTTGTCGACGAGCGGAATCAAGCGGTAGCCCACTTCGAGGCCCAGCGTGTCGATGAGCGTGACGTCGTCCCAGCTCGCTTCGTGGTTCTCCGCGGGAGCCGCGATGGCCGGCGCCACGTCGACGAGAGACACGCCCGCCTTGGCCGCTTCGCTGCGTTTTTTCATCGTGCGGCCGAGCTGGATCGCGCCGCCGCCGAGCAGCAAGAACGCGAAGTGCGGCATGTTCGGGATCAGGCCGAGCAGGACGATGATCGAACCGGTGATCATCAACACGCGCGGGTTCGTGAAGAGCTGCCCCGTGAGTTGGGTGCCGATGTCCTCGTCGGTGGCCACGCGCGAGACGATCACGCCCGCCGCCGTCGAGATGACGAGCGAAGGAATCTGGGCGACGAGGCCGTCACCGATCGTGAGCAGCGTGTAGGTCTTGCCGGCCGAGGCGAAGTCCATACCGTGCTGCACGACGCCCACGATCAGGCCGCCGAGCACGTTGACGACCATGATGATGAGGCCCGCGATCGCGTCGCCGCGCACGAACTTCGATGCACCGTCCATCGCGCCGTAGAACTCGGCTTCTTGCGACACCGACTGGCGACGCTTGCGCGCGCCGTCTTCGTTGATGAGGCCGGCATTCAAATCGGCATCGATCGCCATCTGCTTGCCCGGCATCGCATCGAGCGTGAAGCGCGCGGCCACTTCGGCGATACGCCCCGCGCCCTTGGTGATCACCATGAAGTTGATGACCATCAGGATGGCGAACACGACGATACCGACCGCGAAATTGCCGCCGACGAGGAAATGGCCGAACGATTCGATCACTTGACCGGCGGCGCCCGGGCCGGTGTGGCCTTGGAGCAGCACGACGCGCGTGGAGGCGACGTTCAGCGACAAGCGCAGCAACGTCGAGAACAGCAGCACCGCCGGGAAGGCCGCGAAATCGAGCGGCTTTTGCGTGTACATGCTGACGAGCAGCACCATCACCGACAGCGCGATATTGAACGTGAACAGCAGATCGAGCAGGAACGGCGGCAACGGCAGGATCATCATGCCGAGGATCATGCAGATCAGGATCGGACCTGCGAGCGCACGCAGGTTCGTGCCGCTCAGCATTTGGCTCTTGCCGAACAGGGTGCCGACGCGGGCATTCATGCCGATGCTCCTTGGTTGGGCTCGCCGAGGGCTTCGTTGGCTTCTTCAAGTTCGTCGGACTCGGCAATCGGGCCCTTCTTGTCCAATTCGGCGGGCACGTCGAGTTCGGTCGGCGCGGCCGGAACATCGCCGCCTTCCTCGCGGAACTTGCGCAGTTGATAAACCCAGGCCAGCACTTCGGCCACGGCGTTGTAGAGCACGCCGGGAATTTCGCGGTTCAGTTCGACGTTGTGATAAAGCGCGCGAGCGAGCGGCGGCGCTTCGAGCATCGCGACGTTGTTCTCGGCCGCGATCTCGCGAATGCGGGCGGCGACGAGGTTCACGCCCTTGGCGACGACCTTCGGCGCCCGCATTTCGCCGTCGGCGTACTTGAGCGCGACCGCGTAATGCGTCGGGTTCGTCACCACCACGTCGGCGGTGGGCACCGCGGCCATCATGCGGCGACGGGCGATGGCGCGCTGCTGCTGGCGAATCTTGCCCTTGACGTGCGGGTCGCCTTCGTTTTCACGGTGTTCCCGCTTCACTTCTTCCTTCGTCATGCGCAGCTTCTTGTGGTACTGCCAGAGTTGATAGGGAACGTCGGCCGCGGCGATCACGAACATGCCGGCGACGGTCGTCGCGCAGCATGCGGCGACGATCGATAGCCCATGGCCGAGCGCCTTGTGCAGCGGCTCGCCTGCCAGCGCGAGGATCTCGGCCTTGCGATGCCAAATGGCCGTGGCGCCGACGATGCCGACGAGCAGCGTCTTGGCGAGCGCCATGCCGAGCTGGATGACGCCGTTGATCGAGAAGATGCGGCCCATGCCCGCGATCGGATCGACCCGCTCGAACTTGAACTCGAACACCTTGGGCGAGAGAAGCCAGCCGCCGAGGGCCATCGGTGCGGCGATCGCGGCCAAGCCCGTGAGCGCGAGAATCGGCGTGACCGCCAGGAATGCTTCGCGCCCGGCGTTGCCCGCGCCGATCAGCATGCGGTTCGTGTCGACGAGGCTCGCATGGTTGAACGTGAACGCGCCGCGCAGCATGTCTTGCAGATGCAGGCCGATCGGACCCGACAGGCCCCATATGCCGAAGAAGCCGGCGCCCAAGAGCGCGAACGTCGCCAATTCCCGCGAGCGCGCAACCTGCCCCTCCGAGCGCGCCTTTTCCAGGCGCCGGGGGGTTGCCGCTTCGGTTTTGTCGAGGTCGCTGTCCTCTGCCACGGGGAATTTCTCCGAAAGAATCGCGGCGACATGCCGTTATCCAGTGAGAGCGATTATTCCCGCACCGGTCAATGGACGATCGGCGGATAAGGCGGGGGAAACGGGTGCATTTCGAGTGATCGGCGCGGCGTCCGGGCGGGCGCGGCGGCGCGGCGAGAAGGCGTGGGAGAGCGCGGCGGGAGAGAAGGCGCGACACTCGAGCGCAGCGTGCGCCGCGGTGGAGTGTCGCGAGAAAGGATAACGAAAGGAAACGGCTCCGATCGAACGTGGAGCCGTGATGAGCCTAGAACGCGACGAACGGGCGCGCGCCGCCCGAGCCCGTTTGATCCATGCCGTAGTAGACCGTCTTGCCGTAGAAGAACGGCATGCCCAGATCGATGAAGCTGGCGCCGGTACCGAGATTGCCGGCAAGGTCGTTCAATGCGTAGTTGCCGTTCGCGAGCAGCGTGCTCGCATTGCCCACGGACATCTGCAGCGCGGTGCCGCTCGGCGCGCCCGGCGAACTGCCGTTGTAATTGGCGACCGTCACCGTCCGTGTGACCGTCGAAGTCGGGCAATAGAACGAAGAGGCGTTACCCGAGCAGATAGGCAGCGTATTGTCGGTGAAAAAGTACGCATTCGACCCCGAATCGAAGAACGCCAGGACCGCGCTGCCGTTGAAGGTGGCGTTCACGTCGCCGAAGGCGTTCGTCGTGAGCTTTTGCACCGTGGTCGGCAGCCCATTGTTCGAGCGCGTGTCGATGCCGAACGTGAGCATGCCGCTGACCGTGCTCTGCCCGCTCGGGCCAATGCTGGGCATCGATAAGATCACGCCGTTGTTGTCGGGTGCGAACTTGACGACGGGGTTGGTCACCTGTTGCGTTGCGGGAACGAGCGTCTGGGTGCAACTTGCGCCGTTGGGACACGCGTAATAGTTGCTGTTGGCCGCCGGCGCAGTCGCGCAGATCGCGCCGCAATCGGTGGGTGCAACGCCCACGCCCAGGATGCCGTTGGCGCCGAGATCGGCGGGCGTCAATTCGAGCGTGCCCGTCGAACACCCCCCCGTGGCCACTGCGCTTTGCGGCATATCGCCGACGATCTGAATCGGCAGGCTGCTGGCCGTTTCTTTGCCGATGGTCACGTCGGCCGTGCGGATCGAGCCCCATGTGAAACCGTCGGCGAATGCCGTGCATTCGGCCAATTGGCTGCCGGCGATGGTTTCTTTCGGCAACGCGCCCAGCACTTGGCTCGCTGCCGAGCTGGCAAGCCGAAGCCCGAACGATTCCGTGTCGACTTGAATGTTGTCGACGGTCTGGCACGTAGTCGAACCCGGTGCGCAGATCGTCACGCTGACGGACGGAATATTCGCGACGCCCTCGACGCCCCGGCCTACCGTCACCACGGCTTGGTTCGCAGCCGGTTGCACGCCGCCCGCGCTGCCGCCGCCGCTTCCACCGCCATCACCGCCACCGCCGCCGCAGGCGGCGACGATGGCCGCGAGGGTTGCCACACCGAGCGCCCGAAGCGCCCGAAAGAGTTTGCTGTGAGTGCGCAACATAGTTCTCCCTGGTTCTTCCGCTCGCTTAGGCGTTCGTTTGCTCGGGTTCGGTTATTTGATGTCGGCGCCCGTCATCCCTGCGGGCAGCGCGCTCGGCAGCCAGGCTTGGCCGAAGAACGATCCCATGTGACCGCCCGAATGCACGACGAGGTTGGATTGCTCGACGGCGACGGGGCCGCGCGCGTGCCGGGCCGCGCGCTGCGCTTTGACCCCGCTCGCGTACTGCGGGAAATAATTACCGAGCAAGGTCTGTAAGTCGGGCATGCGCGGGCCGTTCCAGGCGATTCCGAAGACGGTGCCGCTCGCGCCGATGTATTCGCGCACTTGGGTGCCGCTCGAATATGCCGTCGAGCGCACGGAATAGGATGAAGAGGCAAGCGCGCCGGAAGCGCTTTGCGCGGCTGCTCGGGCGGTCGTGTTGGACGGGGTGGTGGTGGTGGCGCTGGCGTCGGCCGGCGTGGGCATCGGGCTCCCGCCCAGGGCCGCGCGCGCCGGCTGGATGACGCTGGCGATCACCCCCAGCACGAGCGCCGCGGCGACTGCGGCGCGTAAAGGACGATTCGACATCGGATCGGTTCCTCCTGAGATGGATTGTGTGAGCGCGTGGCTCTGCGCGGGCGGCGAGCAACCACCGTTTCCGGCATTCCTACGTTGAAATCTAGTACATCCCGTAAGCGCATTGAAGGCGCATTGATGGCGCAAATTTCGTGCCCGAATACCACGCGGGGGATTTGGTCTGGTGCGATCAAGACGTGTCAGCCCGCAGCAGCGAAGCGCCGGGCGGCTGCGTCGAACGTGGGAAAGAGGATTAAAGCGGGGAAGGGACTGTGTGAAAACGGCGCGGCGCCGGCGATCGCAATGCCGGAGTGACCGCGCCGTCGGTCATTTGCGAGCAGCGGCACGGCCGCCCGCGAGCGAAGCAGCTACGATGCGTTGATTTAGAATGCGATGAAGGCCGACGAAGCCGCGCCGAAACTATTAATCGACGACGTATCGTAGTTAATGTACACAGTACGACCATAAAAGAATGGCATGCCGAAATCAAATGCCCCGCTCTGCGCCGCATAGCCGCCGATGTCATTCAGCGCGAAGCTCCCGCTGCTGAACAAGTTTTGAGCGTTGGCGATACTGAGCAAGATCGAGACAGTCGTGCCGTTATAGCCAGTTACGGAAGGCTGCCGCGTGACCGTAGAGGCCGGGCAGTAAAAGCCCGTGCTGAAAGAGCACTGGGTGATCGAACTGTCTGGGAAGAACAGCCCGTTCGACCCGGTGTCAAAGAATGCGGTCGTCACACCTGTACCTGCCAACGACGCGCTTTTCGCCGTGCCGAAATGATCGGCCGTGAGCGTCTGAATGCCCGCGGTGGGCAAGGCGTTGTTCGTCTGCGTACCCAGTCCGAATGTGAGAACGCCGGATGCGGTCGTGGCTCCGGTCGCCGACACCGCAGGCATCGTTAAAATCATGCCGTTATTGTCCGTCGGGAAGAACTGCACCGGATTACCCACTTGCTGCGCGAGAGGTACAGCCAGGTCACCGCAGGTCGTCACCCCGGCGGTCGTCGTGCATCCAAAATAAGCGCCGTTCGGCGAGACGGTACAGCCACGGCTACCCGAGCCGCAATCGTACTTGGCCGTACCGACACCCAGGATGCCGTGCGCGGCAATCGCCGAGGAGGTGTCGTTGAGCGTACCGCTCGCGCACCCGTTGTTCGAGCCACCGGCAGCCGATTGCGGGATATCGCCAAAAATCTGCACAGGGATGTTCGAAGCGGTTTCACCACCGATGGTGACATCCGCGGTGCGCACCGAGCCCCACGAGTTGCCGTCGACAAAACCCGCGCATTCGGCCACTGCCTGTCCGCTTACGGTTTCCTGCGGCAACGCGCTAAGCAGAGTGCTGTTGATTCCATCCTGTGCCAGCCGCAGGCCGAACGAACCTGTGTCGAGTTGGATGTTGTTTATCGTCTGACAATTGCTCGTCCCATGGACGCAAATCGTCACGCTAACCATCGGCATGTTGGGCGCGTGGCCCGTCAAACCCGACGAAACGACAACGGCCGCCTGATTCGCAGCCAGCGTCGGAGTAGAGACACTCGTATTCCCAGTGTTCCCCGTGCTGTTGGCCGTCGACGTGCCGCTCGACCCGCCCCCGCCGCCGCAACCTGCGACGAGCGCGACGAGCGCCGCCAAACCGAACGCGCCGAGCGTTCGAGCCAGTGTACTTTTGATACGCAACATGGTTCCCCTCGGTCTCGTTCGTTATTTGATGTCGTCGGCCGTGACACCGGCCGGCAGCGATTGCGGCAGGTAGGCCTGCCCCGAGAACGCACCCATGTGGCCGCCCGAACTCACGACGAGGCCAGGCAAGGTCAAGCTCAGCGGGCCGCGGCCCGGATGCTCGGCCCGCAGCGCCACGCGCGCACTGTCGAACTGCGTGAAGTAACTGCCGAGCAATACAGGCAGATTCGGCATCATCGGGCCGCTCCAGGCGATCCCGAACACGGCCCCGGCGGCCGAAACGTATTCCCGCACGATCGTGCCCGACGAGAGCGTGGTTTGCGTCACCGTATAGGAAGCCGTGCTAGCGGCGCTCGTCGCGCCCGATGCGGCATGAACGACGGAAGAGGCAGGAGAGAGTGAAACGGACGTCGCGCCGGCAGGCGGCGGCGTGGGGGTACCGCCGAGCGCGGCGAGCGCGGGCGCGGCCACGCCCATTACCCCGCAGGTCAGCGCGGCGCAAATCGCGGCGCGCAAGGTTTTATTCGACATTTGTAATAAGCCTCTTATGGGTTGACTTTTTTATCGCGCCCCTCGGCGCTTTACCTTCTTTGCCGGAGCCATTTTTTTACACCATCGGCGCTCTAACCGACGCGCCGGGCGTGCGGGAAATGGACCGAGCGTCGTCCCGCGCCGCACATGCATAGGGGCGGCGCCGCGTTCGGCGGCCCGCCCCTGGAAACCCGAAATCCAAAACCTGAAACCTGAAACCTGAAACCTGAAACCTGAAACCTGCAACGACGCTACGACGTCAGAAACCCAAGCTCGCCAGCAAATCGTCGACGTCGGATTGATCCTGCACGACGTCGGCGCGTCCCTCGGGATTGATCTGAGGACCATTGAGCAAGTGATCGGGCGTACCCGTCGCGCCCGGCTCAGCCGCGAGCGCGGCCGCCGTCTGCGCGAACTGCTCGCGCCGTTCGGGCGCGATGTTTTCCACGAGCACCGTCAAGAGCTGCTGCTCGATGATGTACACGACATCCATGATCTTCTTGATGACCTGACCGGTCAGATCTTGGAAATCCTGCGCCATCATGATTTCGAGCAGCTTTTGATTGGTGGCGGAGGTGGCGTCGGGCACGCGCGTGAGGAACGCGCGCGTGTCGTTCATCAACGTGCGCACTTCCTCGCGCTCGATCGGCGCGGCGTACCAGCGCTCCCAGCGCGTGTCGAGCTCGGCCGCATCGGCTTGCAACTGCTCTTGCAGCGGCTTGGCGATATCGATCGCCGTCAGCACGCGCTCGGCCGCTTGCTCGGTCATGTTCGCGACGTACTTGAGCCGGTCGCGCGCGTCGGGCACCGCCTCGGCGGCTTGCTCGACGTGCTTGTCGAGCCCCAGTTCGCGCATCGAATCGCGCAGCGTCTTCGTCAGTTGGCCGATGCGCGCGAGAATGCGGTCGGTCGTCAAATCGGGGCCGTCGGCGCCATCCGATTGCAAATTGGTGGCTTCGTTCACTTCAGCTCCCGGTCTTGGCCATCTTCTCGAGAATCTTCGTGAGTTTTTCATCGAGCGTGGCGGCGGTAAACGGCTTCACAACGTAGCCGCTCGCGCCGGCCTGCGCCGCCGCGATGATGTTTTCCTTCTTCGACTCGGCCGTCACCATGAGCACCGGCAAGTGCGAAAGCGCGGCATCCGCGCGAATGCGCTTGAGCATTTCCAAACCGTCCATATTCGGCATATTCCAGTCCGAAATGACGAAATCGAACCCGCCGCCTTGCAGGCGCGATAATCCCGCCGCGCCGTCCTCGGCCTCGTCCACGTTGCCGTAGCCGAGCTCCTTCAAGAGGTTGCGGACGATCCGGCGCATCGTCGGAAAATCGTCCACCACCAAAATTTTCATGCTTTTGTCCATCTTCGTTCCCTTTAACCTTGATTGGTCGGCGCAAGAAACCGGGCCCGCCCGGTCAAACGCGCTGCACTCGATCGCCCATCGCCGCGAGACGTGCCATCACTCTGCGGCTCATTTCCGATAAAGGCGCGATCTCGTCGGCCCCGCCCAGCGCGATCGCCTCGCGCGGCATGCCGAAGACGATGCAGCTCGCCTCATCCTGCGCGAGAGTGTATGCGCCCGCATTTCGCATGTCTAACAATCCGGCCGCGCCGTCGCGGCCCATCCCCGTCAGGATCACGCCCACGGCATTCTTGCCGGCATGCTGCGCGGCCGAGCGAAACAGAACGTCGACGGACGGCCGGTGACGGTTGACCGGCGGGTCGTCCGACAAGTGTGCAATGTAGTTCGCCCCGCTGCGAGCAAGCAATAGATGTGCATGACCCGGTGCGATATAGGCATGGCCCGGCAGCACACGCTCGCCGTGCTCCGCTTCCTTGACGGTGATCCGGCAAAGCCCGTTCAGGCGCTGCGCGAACGACTTCGTAAAGCCCGGCGGCATATGCTGCGCGATCAGGACCGCCGGTGCGTCGGGCGGCAGCGGCGTCAGCACTTCGCGAATCGCCTCGGTGCCCCCCGTCGAAGCGCCGACGATGATCAACTTTTCGGTGCTGACGAGCGGATTGTTCAACATCGGCGCATGGGCGCTCGCAGCCGGGGCGCTGCCGGGGGCCGGCGCCGGGGCCACCGTGCGCGCGCTCACGCGTGCGCGCGCGGCGGCGCGGATCTTGTCGGCGAGCTTTTCGGCGTAGTCGAGCATGCCGTCGCGAATCCCGACCTTGGGCTTGGTGACGAAGTCGACCGCGCCCAGTTCGAGCGCGCGCAACGTGATTTCCGAGCCGCGCTCGGTCAGCGAGGACACCATCACCACCGGCATCGGCCGCAACCGCATGAGCTTCTCGAGAAAGTCGAGCCCGTCCATGCGCGGCATTTCCACATCCAGCGTCAGCACATCGGGATTGTGCTGTTTGATCAGCTCGCGTGCGACGAGCGGGTCCGGCGCCGTCGCGCAGACCGCCATGTCGGGCTGACCGTTGATGATCTCAGTCATCAGGCTGCGAATCAGCGCCGAGTCGTCTACACACAATACTTTGATTTTCTGCACAGCTACTACGCCTCCTCTACGGTCTTGGCGCTGTTGATCGGGGCCGTCGCGGCGCTGCGTGCGCTCGCGCCGAAAAGCTCGACGCGCGGCTTGGCCGCAGGCGAGCCGAACAACTCGACGCGCGGCTTTTGCGCGGGCGCCTGGCCGTTGTTCGTGAACAATTCCACGTGGCCGAGCTCGCGGGCGGCCCGCGCGTGACGCGCGGCGCGCGCCTCGGCCACTTGCTTGGCCAGCGCCTGCTCGCGCTCGGCGACGTTCGGCTCTTGCTGCAGCCGCAGCTTCTTGACCATCGCCTGCCCCGTGTCGGGCATGAACGCGACCTTGCGCGGATGCACGCCTTGGAGGTCTTCGGCGACGATGCGGATTTTTTCGAGGCCGAGGTAACGCCGTACGAACTCGGCGTTGCGATCGCCGATGTTGATCGTCGTCATGCCCGCCAGCACCGCCGCACCGCCGAACACCTTCGCTTCGAAACGCTCGCGCCTGCCGCCCATCTTGATCAACTCGTTGATCAGCACTTCCATGGCGTAAGCGCCATAGCGCATCGAATCGGATGCCGCCTGCGAAGGTTGCTCGCCATCGTCGGGCAGCATGAAGTGGTTCATGCCGCCGATCCCAGCCGTCCGGTCGTGAATGCAAGCGGCGACGCACGAGCCGAGCACGGTCACGAGCACCATGTCCTCGCGCGTCGTATAGAACTCGTTCGGCAACAGCTTCACGCCGCGCCGGCCGAAGTGGTTGTCGAAATACAGATTGGTGGCGATCGGTAAGGCGCTCATGCTACGGCCTCCCGACGCGCTTTCCCAAGGGCGGCCGACGCGGGTTCGCCCATGCGATCTTCGCGCGCGCCGGCCGCGCGCCCTGCGCCGCTTGCATGCAGGTCGCGAGAGAGCTCGTACACCGTCTGGCCGCGCAAGCGGAACGCCTGCGTGACGTAGGTGAAGTTCTCCGAATGGCCGGCGAACAACAGCCCGCCCGATTTGACGAGCGGCTCGAAACGCGCGAGCACTTGCGACTGCGTGGGCTTGTCGAAGTAGATCATCACGTTGCGGCAGAAGATCGCGTCGAACGGCTGGCGCAGTCCGTAATCCGCGTCGGTCAGGTTCAACTGAGCGAAGCGGATCATCGAACGCAGCTCGGGACGAACCTTGACGAGGCCCGCATGCGCCCCGGTTCCCTTCAGGAAGAATCGTTTCAGCCGCTCGGGGCTCAGTTGTTTGACCTGGTCGAGCGAATAGACGCCCGCCTCGCCTTTGGCGAGCACTTGCGTGTCCAGATCGGTCGCGAGCACCGTCGCTTGGCGCGCTTGCGATTCGCCGAGCGCCTCCACGAGCGTCATCGCGATCGAGTACGGCTCCTCTCCTGTCGATGCGGCCGAACACCAAATCGAAACCGGTTGCTGGCGCCGCTTGACGAAATCGGCAAGGATCGGAAAGTGGTGCGATTCGCGGAAGAAGGCCGTCAGATTCGTGGTCAGGGCGTTCGTGAACGCTTCCCACTCCGCGGCGCTGTTTTCCGATTCGAGCAGGTCGAGGTAGTGCCGAAACGAGTCCAGGCCGCGTGCGCGCAACCGCCGTGCGAGGCGGCTGTACGCCATGTCGCGCTTGTGCTCGGACAGCGAGATGCCCGCGCGCCGATGGATCAGCTCGCGGATGCGGGCGAAATCGGCGGCGGTGAACTCGAAATCGCGATCGGCGAAGCCGGAGCCGGAAGCCCGATCGTCGAGGCCGCCCGACTCGCCCCGCTCGGGCCGAAGAATTGCGCGCGCTGTCGTCATGGTGCTTCTCTCACGTCGTAGATGCCAAGCCGTGCCGTCGCCTGAACAGCCCCCGCTCGCGCGGGCTCGCGCCGCGCAATGATTCGCCCGGATGCGGGCGGGGTGCCGAAACGCCACATGCTCGTCTGCCTTTCCTGCTGGCGGCGCGCGCAACGGGCGCGCGCCGCGGGTTCAAAACGTTTCCCAGTCGTCGTCCGACTTACTGCTCGAGGCAGTGACGACCGGGGCCGGGGCGATTGCCGCCGGCGCGGCCTTCACGGCCGGTTTGGCGGCGGCCGAGGCACTTCGTGCAACAGGCGCCGGCTTGGCGGCGAGCGCAGGCTTCGCGCTTGGCACCGCCTGCGCGGCGCTCGTTGCATCGGCTGCCGCTGCCGCACCGCTCGGCTCATGCGAAGCGTTTGCGGCGCTCGCTGCTTTCGCCGCGCTCGTGCGCGCCGAACGAGCCTGCTGCGCCGATGGCGAAATGCGTTTGGCCGCCGGCTTCACGGCAAGCCGCGCTTGCGCGGGGTGCGACGCCGGCGCCGCGCTTGCCGCGTGCCCGCCCTCGATGCGCCATTGGCCGACGACCGTCTTCAACTGGCGCGTTTGCTCTTCGAGCGACGCCGCCGCTGCCGCCGCCTGCTCGACGAGCGCCGCGTTCTGCTGCGTCACGTCGTCCATCTGCGTGAGGGCGCGATTCACCCCCTCGATACCGGTCGATTGCTCTTCCGAAGCCGCGCTGATCTCGCCCATGATGTCGGTCACGCGGCGCACGGCTTGAACGATTTCGTCCATGGTCGTGCCGGCGCGGCCCACGAGTTCGGAGCCGCTCGCCACCTTATCCGCCGAATCGCCGATCAGTCCTTTGATTTCCTTGGCCGCCGCCGCGCTGCGCTGCGCGAGGCTGCGCACTTCGCCGGCGACGACCGCGAAGCCGCGCCCTTGCTCGCCCGCGCGCGCTGCTTCCACCGCTGCGTTCAGCGCGAGGATGTTGGTCTGGAACGCGATCCCTTCGATCACGCCGATGATGTCGACAACCTTGTTCGAGCTCGTCGCGATGTCCTGCATCGTCGTCACGACCTCACTCACGACCTCGCCGCCGCGCATTGCGATGTCCGACGCATTCACCGCGAGCTGGCTCGCTTGCCGGGCGTTCTCGGTGTTCTGGCGCACGGTGCCGGTGAGCTGGCCCATGCTGGTTGCCGTTTGCTGCAGCGAAGCGGCTTGCTCTTCGGTGCGTTGCGACAGATCGGTGTTGCCGATCGAGATCTCGCGCGCACCGACATCGATCGATTCGGTGCCCGTGTGCACGGCCTTGACCATCGTCGTGATCGCGTTTTGCATGCGTAAGATGCCCGCGTAGAGGCGGCCGATCTCGTTGCTGCCGTACACGCGCACGCTGCGCGTCAGGTCGCCGTCGGCGATGTGTTCGAAGTGAGCGATCGCGTCGTTGATCGGTTGCACGATCAGCCCGCGCAACGCAAACCGGACGAACACGACCAGAACGATCGCGAGCGCCGTCACGCCGACGATGAGCGAGCTCATCAGCGTGATGCGCGCGGCCGATTGCTCGCGCTGCGACTCGGCGTGCTCTTGGCGCGCCTTGAGCACCGTGGCGGCCACTTTGTCGAACGCGACGAACATCGGGCTGATCTTGGTATCGGCGATGGCGTGATAGGCGGCCAGATCGCCGGCTTGCGCAGCGGCGAACTCGGGCTCGACGCCGTCGTGCAGCAATGTTGCGTGGCGCGCATTGAGCTCATCGACGAGCGCGCTATCGACGCCTTCGCGCGGCGTGCTCGAGAAGGTTTGCCACGCTTGGTTCGAGGCGGCGAGCAACTCTTGGGCGCGCGCAAGCACCTTCTTGGCTTCGTCGGCGTTGCCCGCCTCGGACAGCGCGCGGAAACGATCGAGTGCGATGCGCGAGCGCAGCAGATAACTGCTCGCTTCGTCCAGCGCGTGGATCGTCGGCAAATCTCCGCGTGCGAGCGAATCGAGCGAGCGGGTCGCACCCGAGAGGGCGGTCAGCCCGAGCACGCCGACCGCGATGGTCAGCGCGACGAGCGCGGCGCCCATGGCCGTCAACGTCGTGCGAATCGACCAGTTTTGCAACATCGTCAATCTCCGTTTGGTGCGATCGAGCCTTGCGCGTTACTGCGCGAAGGTTTCGATGAGCGCCATTTCCTTGCTGACCATCAGTTTCTCGATGTCCATGAGGATCAGCATGCGCCCTTCGATCGTACCGAGGCCAGTCAAATACTCCGCCGTGAGCGTCGCGCCGAATTCGGGCGCGGGCATGATCTGGTCGGGCGTCAGCGTCAGCACGTCCGACACGCCGTCCACGACCATCCCGACCACGCGGTGCGCGACGTTCAAGATGATCACGACGGTTTGATGGTCGTACTCCACGCGGCCGAGTTGGAACTTGATCCGCATGTCGACGATCGGCACGATAATGCCGCGCAGGTTGATCACGCCCTTGATGAACTCGGGCGCGTTGGCGATGCGCGTCACGCTGTCGTAGCCGCGAATCTCCTGCACCTTCAGGATGTCGATGCCGTACTCTTCCGCGCCGAGCGTGAAGATCAGAAACTCTTGCCCGGCCGCATCGGCCTGCAGCGCGTCGCGACGGCCGCCCGCGACGAGCGCGCCGCTTGCAATGTTGGTTTGGACTTCAGCCACGTTAGCCCCCAAACGGTTAGGGAATTACGAAAAATTCATGGCGCCGTGCGACGCACGGCTCTCACGATTCAATGCCGCGACGTCCACGATCAGCGCGACGCTGCCGTCGCCCAGAATCGTCGCCGCCGAAATGCCGCGTACCTTGCGGTAGTTCGTTTCGAGGTTCTTCACGACCACTTGCTGCTGGCCGACCAACTCGTCGATCAGCATGGCGAAGCGGCGGCCCTCGGTCTGCATGATCGTCACGATGCCTTGGGTCGGCTCCGTGCGCGCGCCCTCCACCGAGAACACCTCGTGCAGCGGAACGAGCGGCAGGTATTCGCCGCGCACGCGCACCACGCGCTCGCCATTGGCCACCGTGTAAATGTCCTCCGCCACAGGCTGCAGCGATTCCATGACGAAGTTCAGCGGCAGGATGAAGATTTCGTTGCCGACCTTCACCGACATGCCGTCGAGAATCGCCAGCGTGAGGGGCAAGACGATGCGCGTCGTCGTGCCTTTGCCCGCATGCGACGTGATCTCGACGTGGCCGCCCATCGATTGGATGTTGCGCTTGACGACGTCCATGCCCACGCCGCGGCCCGAGACGTCGGTCACCTGTTCCGCCGTCGAGAAACCGGGCATGAAGATGAGGTTCCAGACTTCCTCGTCGCTCATCGATTCACTCACCTGCATGCCTTGCTTCATGGCCTTGGCGAGAATCTTGTCGCGGCGCAAGCCCGCGCCGTCGTCGCTCACTTCGATGACGATGTTGCCGCCATGATGCGCCGCGGACAGCACGAGCTGGCCCGCGCCGTCCTTGCCGGCCGCGCGCCGCGCCTCGACCGTTTCGATGCCGTGGTCGAGGCTGTTGCGCACGAGGTGGGTCAGCGGATCGATGATCCGCTCGATCAAACTCTTGTCGAGCTCGGTCGCTTGACCGAAGGTGACGAGTTCGACCTCCTTGCCGAGCTTGGCCGCCAGATCGCGCACGAGGCGCGGGAAGCGGCTGAAGACATAATCCATCGGCATCATGCGGATCGACATCACGGTTTCCTGCAGATCGCGCGCGTTGCGCTCGAGCTGCGCCATGCCGTTGAACAGCCGGTCGTGCAGCGCCGGATCGAAGGTGCTCGTCGTTTCGGCCAGCATCGCCTGGGTAATGACGAGTTCGCCGACGAGGTTGATCAGCTGATCGACCTTTTCCACGCCGACACGAATCGAGCTGCCTTCGCTCGAGGCCGCGGCGGCGGCCGGACGCGCCTTCTTGTCCTCGCCGGCCGGGGCCGCGGCCGGGGCGGCGACCGCTTTGGGCGCCTCGGCCTTGGGCTCGGCCGCCGGCGCCGCGCTGACGGCAGGCGCCGCGGGCGCGGGCGCCGCTGCGGGGTTCGCCTGTGCCGCGGGGGCGGGCGCGCTCGCTTGCGGCGCGCTCGCCACGGCAGGCGCTGCTCCGGCCTGACTTTCAGGCGCGGCGCCGCGGCCGATCGTGATCTGGCTTTCGTCGATCACGAAGCAGCACACGGCTGTGATGTCGTCGGACGGTACGTCGGTCTCGAGGTAGACGATCAAGTCGGCGCCGCTCTTCACCTGTCCCACGATGTGTCCCAGGTTGCCCAATTCTTCGATCAGGAGTTCCTGGTCCTTCTCCCCCACCCCCCGTAGCGTCACTTTCAGGTGAGGTCCTGCATTGTTCGGGTCGCCCGCCGACGCGCCGCCGGCCACGCCGTGCGTCGCCTCGACGGCCTGCTCGACCACATGCTCGGGCGTACCGTCGGTCGCGGCGGGAGCCGAAGCCGCAGCCGCGCCGGCGGCAGGGGCCGGCGCCGGCTCCGCGGCCGGGGCGGCAGCGGCGCCGCTCGCCTCGGCATGCAGCCGCTCGAGTTTCGCGCAGATGGCGGAGGCCGCGGCCGCATCGGGCTCGGCGCTCGCGCGGTAGGCCGCGAGCTGATCGGCGAGCACATCCTTGGTTTCGAGGAACGTATCGATCATGTCCTTGCGCAACGTCAGTTCGTTGTTGCGCGCGCGATCGAGCAGCGATTCCAAGATGTGCGTCGTTTCCGTCAACGCCGTGAAGCCGAAGGTCGCCGCGCCGCCCTTGATCGAATGCGCCGCGCGAAAGATGGCCGCCAAATCCTCCGGATCGGGCGTGCCGACATTCAGGTTCAGCAGCAACTGCTCCATCTGCGCGAGCAGTTCGTCCGCCTCGTCGAAGAACGTCTGATAAAACTGGGTAATGTCGAGTGTCATGCTTCAGTCACCGCTAAGAGTCGTGTGCTCGCTGGTGCGCGTTGTCCATTCATTGCGCGCGCCTTGCGCTGCAGATGCCCTGTCTTTGCCTACTTCCCGCCGGTTCGCACCGGTTCGTATCGCTCCGTATCCCTATCTCTGCCCCGTCACGCGCCTTGCGCGTTGAGCGCGTCGACGAGCTCCGTCAGCGTATCGGGGTCGAGCGGCTTTTCGATCCAACCGCTCGCGCCCGCCGCTCGCGCCGCATCCTTGAAGGCGACGCCGTCTTCGGTCGTCAGCACGAAGATCGGCGTGTTCGCGTAGGCCGGCTGCGCGCGCAGCGCCGCGATCACATCGAGCCCGCTGCGCTTGGGCATGTACTGATCCGTCAGCACGAGGTCGAAGCGGCTTGCCGAGGCGCTGGCCAACCCTTCATCGCCGTCGGCGGCCACCGTCACCTCGTAGCCCGCGCCGCGCAACGTCGCCGCGAGGATTTCACGCATCGCGGCCGAATCGTCGATCGCCAAAATCTGCTTGATCATGTATGTCTCACCCCGCTCTCGCTCCCACGCTCGCCGCTCATTGCTTCGCTCCCGGCCCCGCGGCGCTCACGGGCGGCGGCGTCACCGCCGGAGCGGCTCGCGGCGCGATCTTGCCGATGAGCGGCGCGGCGCTGGCTGCGTCGTCCGATAGGGTCGTCGCCGTCGACTCATCATGCATCAACGCGTCCTCGGCCTTTTTGTTGAGAACGATGATGCTGATGCGTCTATTCTCCGGATCGAGCGGATCGGCCTTGTTCAGGTTCTGCGTCGATGCGAGCCCCACCACGCGCAGCACCTTGGTTTCGTCCATGCCGCCCGCGATCAATTCGCGCCGCGACGCGTTCGCCCGGTCGGCCGACAGCTCCCAATTGCTGTAACCCTTGCCGCCGCCCGCATAGGGCACGGCATCGGTATGACCCTGCACGACGATCCGGTTGGGCACGTCGTTCAGCGTTTGGCCGATCGCGCGCAAGATGTCGCGCATGTACGGTTCGACGTCGTCGCGCGCCGTCGCGAACATGGGCCGCTTCTGGCTATCGACGATTTCGATGCGCAGGCCCGTGAGGGTCGAATCGATGCGAATCTGCTGCTTGAACTGGCGCAGCACCGGATTGGACTCGATCGCGGCCATCAACTTGACCTGCAGATCGTGCAGCCGCGCCTGCTCGCGCCGCTCCAGCGCGCCTTCCAGCATGTTCAGCGCTTGATCGTCGGCCTTGGTGGCCGTATGTGTCGCCTGCGCCGTCGTGCCGTCCGAACGGCGCGTGACGCCATCGGTATCGGTGGAAATGTCGCGTCCGCCGCCCTTGATGATGCTCGACTCCTGGGCGCTGCGATCGCCGCCACCGAGCAGCGCCGCCTTCAACGGTTGGTTGAAATACTCGGCGATGCCCTTGAGCTGCACCGGCGTGACGGCGCTCAGCAGCCACATCAACAGGAAGAACGCCATCATCGCGGTCATGAAATCCGCGTAGGCGAGCTTCCACGCTCCGCCGTGGTGCCCCTTCTTGGAGGGCGCCACGCGCTTGACGATGATCGCCCTGTCCTTGCCCTTGGTCATGCTCGCGCGCCCCCGTTTTCCTCAGCCTGTGCCGCTTATTTCGCCTTGACCCGGCGCACGTGCTCTTCGAGCTCGGCGAACGACGGGCGCTCGGGAGAGAACAGCACCTTGCGGCCGAACTCGACGGCGATCGCCGGCGCATAGCCGTTCAGGCTTGCGAGAATCGTGACCTTGATGCACTGGAACATCTTCGTCGACTCGGCCACGCGCTGCTCGGCCAGGCTCGCGAGCGGCCCGATGAGGCCGTACGAGAGCAAGATGCCGAGGAAGGTGCCCACGAGCGCCTGCGCGATCATCGCGCCGAGCACCGCGGGCGGCTTGTCGGCCGATGCCATCGTATGCACCACGCCCATCACGGCCGCGACGATGCCGAACGCGGGCATGGCGTCGCCGACTCGGCTCAGCGCGTGCGCCGGGCCTTCGCCTTCGGCGTGATGCGTCTCGATCTCCTCGTCCATGAGGCTCTCGATCTCGAACGCGTTCATGTTGCCGCCCACCATCAGACGCAGGTAGTCGGTCAGGAATTCGACGATATGGTGATCGGCGAGAATCTTTGGGTACTGCGTGAAAATCGGGCTCTTCTCGGGATCGTCGATATCGGCTTCGAGCGTGAGCGTGCCTTCCTTACGCGCTTTTGCAAGCAAAACGTAAAGCAACGCCATCAGCTCCATATACGTATCCTTCGTATACTTCGAGCCCTTGAATAGCGTCGGCAACAGTCTGATGGTCGCCTTGATCGTCTTCATGCCGTTGCCGAGAATGAACGCGCCCAGCCCGGCGCCGGCGATCATCAGCCCTTCCTCGGGTTGCACTAGCGCGCCCAGATGGCCGCCCGCGAGCGCATAGCCGCCGAAGACGGACAACACGGTTACGAGTGTTCCAACGAAAATCAGCACAGCTGGGATCCTCACAAGGTCGACGGGAGACCGTCGTTAATCTGGTTTACGGCAGACGAGCCGAAAACTTTGGGGGCAAAAGAGGGCCGGGAACGCCGCGTAAACCACGACGACGCCCGGCTGGACCGGCCTGTCCGCCTGGCGGGGCCGCAGGCCGGAAAGCGGGGACGGGTCGCGCGCCGGCCGGCAATGCGCGACCGGGCGCGATCGGGCCGCGCTAGGCCGCGAGTTCGGACGCGCCCGGCTGCGCGAGCGCGACGGCCTGCTGCGCCTTGGCGGCGGCCGATTTCTTGGTCTTGCCCGCCCGCGAAGGCGGCTGGCACAACCCGCAAACGAAGCCCTGCTGCGGATCGTGCGCATGCGCGACGAAATGCCCGCGGCATCGCGTGCAAGCCGTCATCTGCAACATGCCGGACTCGAAAAACCGCACCAAAGTCCAGGCGCGCGTCAGGCTGAGCAGCGCTTCGTCGCCGTTGAGCGCCGTATGCTCCAGATAGAGGCGGTAGCTCTTCACGATCGACTGGATCGTCTCGCAGCCGCCATGCTCGGCCATGAAGCGGTAGATGTTGAAGAACAGCGACGAGTGAATGTTCGGCTGCCAGGTCATGAACCAGTCGGTCGAGAACGGCAGCATGCCCTTGGGCGGCGACACCCCCTTCAACTCCTTGTACAGCTTGATGAGCCGGTCGCGCGACAGGCTCGTTTCCGCTTCGAGCAGTTGCAGGCGTGCGCCCAATTCGATCAACTCGATCGCCAGCGTGATTTCCTTGACTTC
The DNA here is from genome assembly GCF_056498045.1 of Trinickia sp. Z7. NCBI lineage: Bacteria > Pseudomonadati > Pseudomonadota > Betaproteobacteria > Burkholderiales > Burkholderiaceae > Trinickia > Trinickia sp. Z7. The sequence continues at coordinate 117,923 of NZ_JAUEQW010000010.1, read as the reverse complement.
GAGCACGACGCTCTTGGTTGCCATATCGGCCGTGTGCCCCGTTACTTGATAGCTAGCGTGTGTTCAACCTCCGCCGCACCGCGCGCAAGCGCCGGAACCGCGGGAATGGCGACGATGGCCGCGGCGCGTCGCGCCGCGGGGAGTGCCCGGTCAGCCCATTGACACGGCGGGTTGTCCGGCCATCAAGATGGCCGAATGGGCTTGGGCCACCGAAGCGCTCTTGCCTTTGTCGGCCAACGACGAGAGCACGGCATGGTCATCGAAGCGAAAGCGGCACAAAAGTTGATTCGACGCGGCCAGTTTCACCGTTTGCGCGAATGAGAGGTTGGTGAGGACATCGGCCAACTGGCCGCCGATACCCATGCGGAACATCCCCATCGCCTTGTCTTCCCGCAACAGGCGCTGGGCGAGCAACAGATACGAGAGGTTGATTTCCTTGATCTCGCTGAGCATTTCGCTGGTGGCGCTCATGATTCCCCCGGGCTGGTCTGTGTCGTTCGGAAACGTTTGCTCGGCAGCGTGCGACTCCTCGCGGTGCTGCCGCCCCGTTCGTGTGTCGGGCAAATTGTGTCTAATTGTAAAAGTGGTGGAAATAGGAAGAGCACCGCGGGTCCGTGCCGGAAATGTCTAGAAAGCGTGTAGGAATTTTTCCGACACGAGCGGCCGGCGGGCGTTTGCGGACTTTCGGCGCGTTCGGCGGCCACCGGCATGCGGGCATTCGCTGAAACGGCCGTCGTATCGATGCAAATCATTCTCACCGGCCAGCCGGCCGACATCTGCCCGCAACATATTCCGGGTAGCAAAAGCGCCGCGCCCGCTTTTTACCGGATTTCACCGTTGTGGTGAACCCGCGCTGTTTCGGCGTGTAACAAGGATTAAGGGTTTGAAAACCTGCTCTTAGCGGCGGGGTTGGCTCCCGATAATGGCAGGGCAGCCCAAAAGCCATCGGCGGCAAGGTTGCGCGCGCCGCCCACTGAAAGGAGATTGACGCAATGCGAATCGCTCAGATCGCGCCGCTTTACGAAGCCGTACCGCCGAAGTTCTACGGAGGCACCGAACGCGTCGTGTCGTATTTGACCGAAGCGCTCGTCGAGCTCGGACACGACGTCACGCTGTTCGCAAGCGGCGATTCGATTACGTCGGCGACGCTCGACGCCGCTTGGCCGCGGGCGCTGCGCTTGGACCCGACGATCCGCGACCCGCTCGCGCCGCACATGTTGCTGCTCGAAAAGGTGCGCCGGCTAGCAAGCCAATTCGACGTGCTGCATTTCCACCTCGACTATTTGCCGTTCTCGCTGTTCGCGGATGCGGCCGCGCCGTCTTTGACGACACTGCATGGGCGACTGGACTTGCCCGAATTGCAACCGGTGTTCGACACGTTCTCGCAAGCCAACGTCGTGTCGATCTCGCAGTCGCAACGCGTGCCGTTGCCCCAAGCGCGGTGGTGCGACACCGTCTATCACGGGCTGCCCGAACACCTGTTGACGCCGCAACCGCATTGCGAGCCCGAATACTTGGCTTTTCTCGGTCGAATTTGCCCCGAAAAGCGCGTCGATACCGCAATCAAAATCGCGGCAATGAGCGGCTTGCCGCTCAAAATCGCGGCCAAAATCGATAAGGTCGATCGCGATTACTTCAAGCAACAGATCGAGCCTCTGCTGTCGCAGGCGCATGTCGAGTTCGTGGGCGAAATCGACGAGGCGCGCAAGCCAGAGTTCTTGTCGCGCGCGAAAGCGCTACTCTTTCCGATCGATTGGTGCGAGCCGTTCGGCTTGGTGATGATAGAAGCCATGGCGTGCGGCACGCCCGTCATCGCATTCAATCGTGGCTCGGTGCCGGAGGTGATCGATCACGCGGTGACCGGCTATATCGTGGAGGACGTTCAGGGAGCGGTCGCGGCGCTCGAGCGCCTGCCTGAATTGTCTCGAGAGGAAATTCGCGCGCAGTTCGAACGGCGCTTCACCGCTCGGACGATGGCGAGCAACTACGTGAAATGCTACGAGACACTGCTCGAACAAGGCGCCGGACGCCCGAAGTTGCGCAGTGTGGCAGCGGGATAACCCGAATAAAAAGTGAATGGGGAAGCGCGAAAAAACCGAATGAAGCAATACGCTCGCGCAACCTCACGCGAATCAATTCGTCGATAAATCCTATTCGCATAGCCGGCCGCCTGCTCGCCGGGCCATGCGACGAGCGCGCCGGGCGGCACGCTCGCGCACACGTCAGCAAGCGAATTACTGCGCGATCAGAAACCGATCTCGGTTCTTGCCGGCAATCCATTTGGGCGGCTTGCCCCGGCCGCTCCACGTATTGCCCGATTTCGGATCTTGGTACTTCGGGGGCAGCGGGGTTTTCTTCGCCGGGGGGCGGCCGCGCCGCGGCGCTTCGGCGAATCCCAAGTCGCTGGCGCCGAGTCCGAATTCGGCGATCTTTTGTTTGATTTCCGCGATCACATTGACGACTTCTTGGCGGCGCGCCTCGTCGGCCTGCGCCTGCAACTTTGCGATCTGAGCCTTGAGCTCTGCGTATTGGGACATCGTGGTCTCCCTTGATTGAAAAAGAGTTTGTTCGGAGGTTAGTCGGAACTTTACCGGCTGGCAATGCCGAATTTACCCGAGATTGAGCGAGATGGAATCGTACGATAATTCTTAAATGTGTGTAGACCGTGCGAAAAACCTCATTAGCGGTCCAATAGCCGCCCCTCGCCTCCGAGCCTATTGCTCCGAATGGGGAAGCGGGCGCGCTGCGCGACCTCTCGGAGGGAGGCGTAAAAGCGAGCGCATTGGCCATTTGCATGGCGATGTGCGCTTTCGGTCATTCGTTCACTCCGCGATTCGTTGAAAGGGAAACGCCATGAAATGTCGGTGGACCGTCGATCCGAATACCGCGCCAGCGCGGCGCCGTCCGCTTCGCCGTGCGCTCTGTCGCTCGCTGGCGCTCGCCGCTGCGGCCGCTTGCTCCGAAGCCGGGGCTGCTCAGGCCGCCTCGCCTCTGCACGAAACCATCGTTTTCGTCCGTCACGGCGAAAAGCCGGCCCATGGATATGGACAATTGGACTGCCAAGGGCTTAATCGAGCATTGGCATTGCCTGCCGTTATCGCAGCGAAGTTCGGTATACCCGATGCCCTTTACGCGCCCAATCCATCGATCCGAAAACCGGACGAAGGCGTGCCATACGACTATGTCCGTCCACTCGCGACGATCGAACCCACGGCCATTCAGTTCGGCATGCCCGTCGATACGAGCTACGGATATGCCCAAATCGATGCGCTCGAAAAGGCGCTCATTGCACCCGAACGACGGGGCAAGCTCGTGGTGGTAGCGTGGGAGCATCATGAGATCGAAGCGCTAGTGCGCCGGATCATGCAGCAATACGGCGGCTCGACGCAGAGCGTGCCGCATTGGCGAAGCGGCGACTTCGATGCGATATACGTCGTCAAGCTCGATTGGGCTGCGGATGGCGCCACGCCGAATGCGGCGTTCACGCTCGATCGCGAAGGCCTCGATGGACGCCCCAAGGACTGCCCGTGCGCGGCGCTGCCCGACGCGCCCGCACCATCGTCAGCGATCGCCCCCTAGGCCCTGCACGCGTCACTTTAGAAAAACAGGTCGCCGAGGTTGATCACGACACCATTGAGAAAGCAGTAGACCGCGTGACCCTGCGTGAGCGCATCGGACTGCTTGCTCGACGGTGAGGTTGACTTTGGCCTACGTCATCGTCTCGAGATCCTTTAACTCGTGACAGATATATCCTACATTCCCGCAAACGCAACCTCATCTTGTTAGATATGCCATACAGTGCGCCGAGCGCGTCCAGCGCCTTCCCTATCCTGTTTGCTCCGGATTTCGGAGAAGCCTTTCGCCGCGAGCGCAAGGCCCAAGGCCGCACGCAGCAATGGGTGGCGGATAAGGCGGGTGTGGCGCGCTTTACGATCACGCAACTGGAGTCGGGCCAGAACGTGGGGCTGCATCACGTCCTGGCCGCGCTGACAGCGCTTGGAAAGGGGCTTTCCATCGTATCGGTTCGCCCGGACTACGACCAGCTCAAGGAGATTTTCCGTGACGACGAATAGGGTGCGCGAGCTGATGCAGGGCGGTTTTCGGTGGCGCCGCCCAAGGTGTTCAGCCGACCGCGCGAAGCCGCTCGAGATGAGCCAACGCCGTTGCGCTAAAGGGTTGCCAATTGCCAGCGGCGAACGGGCAATGAAGGGAGAGGCCGGGCCGTGCGTATTAAGAGGCGGCTAGCTCATCCGTCATCGAAAACAACTTGCGCAGATGATGCGCGACGCCCGCCTCGAAGTTGTTGCCGATGCGCGGCACGGACGGGAGCCGCGCCATCAAATCGGGATTGGCATTGTTCATCATGAACGGGTGTCCCGCGGTTTCGAGCAAGTCGATGTCGTTCATGTTGTCGCCGAACGCGACGCAGTGTGCGGGGTGCAGCTCGAGACGGTTGAGCACGAATTGCAGCGCGCGTCCCTTCGAAACGTTCGACGTCATCACTTCCAAACAATCGGGAAGCGAATAAGTCACGTAAAGCGCATCGCCAAACGCGCGATCGAGGCGCTCGGCGATGAGCGCGAGATCCGCGGGATCGCCGATATAAAGCACCTTCGCGATGTCTGTGCCGTCGTGCGCCTGCAGATCGACGATTTCATAGCGAAAGCCCGAATCCTGGTGGTAAGCGAGCAACTGGGGCGCGTCGCGATCGATGAGCCAGGCGTCGTCAGCGAACAGATTGACGATCACGCGGCCATGCTCGCCGACGATGCCGGGCTGCACGAGTTGCTTCACCGCGTCGGCGCAAAGGTTGCGCGAGTGGATCAACGTGTCGTCAGGCGCGTGAACGCGCGCGCCGTTGGATGTCACGAGATAAGGACGAATGCCGAGCACGTCGCGAATGCCCGCGACATCGCAGTAGTGGCGCCCCGTGGCAATCACGAATTGGACCCCCGATTGCTCGAGCCGGCGCACCGTAGCCACCGTGAACGGGTCCAATTGATGATCGCTGTTGAGCAGCGTGCCGTCGAGGTCGGTAGCAACGAGCTTGTACATGGAAAAGGCCGGGCGATGTTTTTCGAGGAAGGCGGCGCGATGAATCGCGCGGCAATTGCTCCGTCATTTTAGGCCGCTTAACGAAACATCGCGCGCCGCGCGAGTTCGAGCGCGCCGTGCGCCGAGTCGGCCAGCGGCGGACGCAACCGGGACCGGTGCGATGCCGGGACATAGCCCGCTAGGGCTGCGGCGAGCCCGCCGCATAGCGCGACCGGCATCGCGCCGAGCGGATCCAAAGCATCGACGAGCTTCGCAATGTCGGCTCCCGCCTGCGCCAGCAGCGCTGCCGCGAACGGATGGTCGCAGTGTTCGAGCACGATGGGCGCCAAACCGGCGTAATCGGTCTGCTTCGCTTCGCAGAGCCAGACCACGAGCGCATCGCGATCGGCAGCGCCGATGTGGGCGAGCAGCGCATGCGAAAAAGCATCGGCGTTCACCCGCCCATCGAGTGCTTGCTGGGCATGGACGATTGCGCGCAGCCCGAGCCGTGCGCCGCTCGCTTCGTCGCCCGAAGGAAATCCGTAGCCGCCCGCGATGCGGCACACGCCGCTTTCACCGAGCGCGGCCGCGATGCTGCCCGTGCCGACCGCGACGATGACGCCCGCTTCGCCCCCATGCGCGCCGAGCACGGTGGTGTAGGCATCGCTTTGCACATCGAGCCTGGCAACATGAGGCGCGCGCGCCAAGAACGCCGCAAGCCAATCGCGGTTGTTCACGCCCGCGAGCCCGCAGCCGAGCACGCAGTGCCGCCATTGGAGCGCCAGCCCAGCCGAGGCGAACGCCTGCGCGCACGCCCCTTCGATGGCCTGCCACGCACGCTCGACACCGAGCGCGAGGCCCGACGGGCCACCCGCGGCCTGCGCGAGTTCGACGCCGCGCACATCGGCCAGCACGACGCGCGTGCCGGTGCCACCGCCGTCGACACCGATCAGAAATTGCGTTGTTTCCATGCTTTTCACCCGCGGCGCCGAGCCGCATCCTCAATGTTCGGTTGGTTCACGCCGACCGAGAGATTATCGGCTTCGCGCGTCCCCGCCAATTCTCCGATCGGCCTAGTGCCGCTCGATGGGCGATCCGCTATCCTTGCGAGCAATTCGGCCCCGCGCACGATTCGATTCGCCGGGGCTCTCGACACGGACCAACCAGCCGGCAAGCGAAAACACTTGCACGCACCGGCGAACGGAGGCATCCATGACGGAACGTTGCAACTGGGTAAGAACGCCGGCAGACGAGCATTACCACGACACCGAATGGGGCGTGCCTTCGCACGACGATCGTCATCTGTTCGAGATGCTCGTCCTAGAAGGCGCGCAAGCCGGCCTGTCATGGTCCACCATTCTGAACAAGCGCGAGAACTATCGCCGTGCGTTCGATCATTTCGACGTCGAAGCGGTCGCGCGCTTCACGCCGGCAAAAGTCGAGGCTTTGTTGCAAGACCCCGGCATCGTGCGCAATCGCGCCAAGATCGAAGCGGCCATCGTCAACGCGCGGGCCGTCTTGACCATTCGCGCCGAGCACGGCTCGTTCGCCGATTTCGTGTGGTCGTTCGTCGACGGCAAGCCCATCCAAAACGACTGGACGCTCTACAAAGAGCACGCGCCCGCCTCCACGCCGGAGTCCGACGCGCTGAGCAAAGCACTCAAAGGCTACGGCTGCAAATTCGTCGGCTCGACGATCTGCTATGCCTTCATGCAAGCAATCGGGATGGTCAACGATCATCAAACCAATTGCGCTTCGCGCGCGCGTTGCGCCGCGCTGGCCTCGCGACGCAGCAAGCGCAAGAGCGGCTAGCGGCGCAGGGCCGGGAATCCCCGCGTGTCGCGCGAGCAACACTCGGAAAAAAGTGCTTGATTACACGTCTTGGTCTAGGGAATATCCCCGAAAAGCTGCAATTTCGCCCGCCATCGCCGTTATAGCAGTCACGAGCAACAACATCGCCGCTGCCGATAGACAGCAGACCAAGATCATGAAGAACCTGCATTTCCTGACGCACCAGGACCTATTCGATCACGCCGTCGATCATCTTTTCGCGCAACGGCAAGCGGCCTTGCTGCCGCGCGGCGGCGGCGCTTACCACGGCTTTCGCGGCGGCTGCCCGATCGGCAGGCTGATCCATCCGCGCGATTACATGACTTCGATGGAAGGCGTGCCGGTTCGCTACATCGACAAACCCGCCACGACCGTTCCCGCCTACATGGACGCCGGCGTCGCGGCGCTGAAGAAAGCACTGCTCAAGGCGCGCGTGAACATCTACGATCCGACGACGGTCGACCTACTGAGCTGCCTGCAGAACGTACATGACGCGTTCGGCGTCTGGGAATGGCACGAACGGCTGTTGTCCGTCGCACGCCAATTCGGCCTTTCGGCCACCCGGCTCGAAAAGCACGCGGCCTAAGGGCTCGTCTCGCTGCTTGCATGCCAGGCTTGCGCTCGCGCGCCGATAGCGCGCAAGCGCGGCGTGATGCCGCGCAGGCCATGGCATCGCAGCCAGCGCCACCAAAGCAAACGGCGGTGTCGCTTCTTTCGAAGCACACCGCCGTTCGTTTTTTACAGCCGCGCCGCCCCAGGGACAGCGCCGTGTAGCGTTTAGTGCAGCTTCTTCGGCAGCATTTGGCTGCGCAGGCGCTTGTGCAGGCGCTTGACCGCAGCAGCCTTCTTGCGCTTACGAACAGCCGTGGGCTTTTCGTAAGACTGGCGTTCACGCAGTTCGGCGATCAGGCCGTTCTTTTCGATGGCGCGACGGAAGCGGCGGATCGCCACTTCGAACGGCTCGTTTTCCTTCAGAAGAATGGTCGTCATGGATTTCCCAAAGTTACGTTCAAATGCGTAGCGCGCTTTCGCGCACGCGCCGGTCCGCTAGAGGCCACCACCCAACCGTACGATAGACGGCGCGGACACTGCCACGTTCGGACTGGCCTAGAAAAGAGAGAGCGGAGAGTTCACCGCGCACGCCGGCCGGCTACCTTACCGACGCCGCGTTTGACTGCCGGAGCTGAACCTGCCCGTGCCGCTCGCGAAGTGACCGCGAGCCCGCCGCAGGACGACCGATGATGCCTGGCCGGTGCAACGAAAGGGCAGCAGATCTCAAATGAAAACGGCAGCGATCTCAATTCGACCCGAGATGATATCAGGTAAACCGCGAGCGGGCCACTTTTCGCGTCGCCCGATTGACCGGGCAACGCCGAAACAACAGCCAAATGCCGCCCTCGCCGGCACTTTTCGCAAACGTTTTGTTTTTCCCAAAACCTTTCCACACAAGGCTTTGCAGCCGTTTCCGGCCTCTAGGCACACGAATTCCTCGTTCGGTCCCTAAAGTTTTTTCTCGGCCTCGCCGACAACCAGGACAGGCGGGCAGCGCCATTCGCGAAAGCGCGACGCCGAACCCCGAACCAGCCTAGTCCCTGGACCGTTTTCCAAACGAGGAAGCAAAATGCTGAACATCAACACCAACATCCTGTCGTTGACGACGCAGACGAACCTGTCGGGTTCGCAAAGCGCGCTGTCGCAAGCCATCAACCGCCTCTCGTCGGGCAAGCGCATCAACACGGCAGCGGACGACGCCGCCGGCCTCGCGATCGCCACGACGCAAACGGCGGCGATCAACGCGCTGAACCAAGGCGTGATGAACGCCAACAACGGCATCTCGATGGTGCAAACGGCTTCGGGCGCGATCTCCGCTACCGTCGCCAACTTGCAACGTATCCGCCAGCTCGCCGTTGAATCGGGCGACGGCTCGCTCGGCACGGCGGCGCAAGCGAACCTGCAAACGGAAGTTTCGACCCGTCTGACGGAAATCAACCGCGTCGAATCGCAAACGTCGTTCAACGGCCAAAACGTGCTGAGCGGCCTGGGCAGCGTGAACTTCCAGGTCGGCGCGAGCGCCAACCAAACGATCACGGCGAGCTTCGGCACGACGGCATGGACGACGACGGGCCTGGGCGTGTCGGGCGTGGACATCTCGTCGACGTCGGGCGCGCAAAACGCAATCACGGCGATCGATGCGGCGCTTGCTCAAGTGAACAACTTCCAAGCAACGCTCGGCGCAACGCAGAACACGTTCCAAGCCGCAATCACGAACACGCAAACGCAATCGACGAACCTGTCGGCCGCCAAGTCGCAGATCGAAGACGCGAACTTCGCGGAAGAAACGGCGAACCTGTCGAAGGCGCAAGTGTTGCAGCAAGCTGGTATCTCGGTGCTCGCACAAGCGAACTCGCTGCCGCAACAAGTGCTCAAGCTCCTCCAGTAATACGGTCGAGCACCGCGTGGCGCGCCGCCGTTCGGGCCGCCATGCAAACGAAGGCGGTGCATGCGGTACACGCCGCAAGCATCGGCTTCGCAGCCACTCAGCAGGATCCGCGAACGGGAGGCATGCCTCCCGTTACGCGCTCACAGACGGCCGCATGTTTTATCAGACGGCCATCGCATGACACTGTATTGAATATTGCGCAAGCAAACGGAGCCAGGCATGAGCACGACAACGAGCACGTCTTCGCTGCTGCAACAAGCAGCGCAATCGATCTTGAGCGGTGCGACCAAGTCCACGCTCGACGTGAACTCGCTCGTCTCCGCGCTCGTTACCGCCAAAACCGCGGCGCAAGCCACGACGCTGTCCAATCAGCAATCGAGCGACAACACGACGCTCTCGGCGATCGGCCAGATGAAATCGGCGCTCACGGCGCTGCAAAATTCGCTGACCTCGACCGGACTTTCCGACGGCACCCTCTTCAGCAAGCTCGGCGCGACCTTGAGCGGCACAGGCATCACCGCGACGACTTCGACGGGTGCGGCCGCGGGCTCTTACTCGGTCAGCGTGCAAAACATCGCCACCGCAAACCAAATTTCGTCGGGCGCCTATGCGAGCGGCGCCACGCTCGGCACTGGCACCGTCACGATCGGCGATGGCTCCAACTCGATGACGGTCAATCTCGATTCGACCAACAATACGCTGTCCGGCCTTGCCGCGGCGATCAACGCGTCCTCGAGCAACCCCGGCGTGACGGCATCGGTCGTGACCGCGACCGACGGCCAGCACCTCGTGTTGACCTCGACCAACACGGGCGCGGCCAACAAGGTGACGATCGCCGCCGGCGCGGGCGTCGATACGGGCTTGAACACGGCTAGCTTCAAGCAAGTGACAGCCGGCCAAGACGCGCAACTCACGATCAGCGGCAATGCCGTCACGAGCGCAAGCAACAATGTGACGGGCGCGTTGTCGGGCGTGACGCTGAGCCTCACGTCGGCCTCGGTCGGCACCACGCAAACCCTGACCGTAGCGACGGATACGTCTGCGATCACCAACGCAATTCAGGGCTTCGCGAATGCATACAACGGCTGGATTTCCACGCAGAAATCGCTGTCCTCGTACGATCCGTCGTCCTCGACCGCGGGCCCGCTGCTCGGCGACGCGATGTTGAACTCGGCCGTCAACGGCATTGCCTCGATCATGGCAAGCGGCGTGACGGTGGGCAGCACGACCTACAGCATGGCCCAGATCGGCCTGAACCTGAACAACGACGGCACGCTCACTTTCAGCTCGTCGACGCTGCAATCGACGCTCACCTCGTCGCCGACGATGGTGCAAAACCTGTTCAACGGCACGAATGGCATCGGGGAACAGCTCAATACGTTCATCAACTCGTACACCGAATCGTCGGTGGGTCAAATCGATCAGCGCTCGGCGTCGATTCATTCCGATTTGACGAGTCTCACCCAGCAGCAGTCGTCGTTGACGGCCTACCAGCAGACGCTGACCGATCAATACAACGCGCAATTCACGGCACTGAACAATTTGATGTCTCAGATGCAGAACAACACGCAATATCTGAATCAATTGTTCGGCGGCAACGGCGCCACCGGTACGCTGAATAAGGCGTAATCGTTAAGCCCTGACGGAAACATGAAAGGCAAGAGATGATCTCTGAATCGCTCGCGCGCGCCTACGAACTGACGCGCGCACTCGTCGTCGCGGTGGAATCGGGGGACTGGCAGTTGGCGTCGGATCTCGTCGAAGAGCGCTCGCCATTGATCATGGCCCTCGGGCGCGATCAAGACGAAGCGTCGCTCACGACGATCCGAGCCATTCAAGAAATCGACGCGGCCATCATGAGCCGCGCGCACACCGCGCATGCCGCGATCTCGAATGAGTTTTCCGACGCCAAGCAAAGGATCGCCGCGGCCGGCTTTTATCAATCCACGGGGCAGTTGCGCTGAGACCAGGCGGCGTGAGCGAAACGAGCCAACGCCGCGATTTCGAATAACCAAAAACAAGCCGCATCTGTCAGATGCGGCGCTGTACGCTAAAGCCGCGGCAACGCGGCTTTTTTATTGACGCGTCGGTTAGCGCAAATTGCGCCCGAATCGGCGCGTTGTTCGGGCAATAGCGAGCGCGCGAGGCCTGGCACACTAGCCTCTGGCCGCCGCTTACCCTTACGAACACCGACACGCGCACCGTCGACGGCGCTTCATTCCAACGATCGAGACTCCCCCATGCATCCACCGTCGAGCACTCCCACCGGACCGCGCCGCATCGAGATTCGCCAGATTTTCTATTCCGAGGCGACGCGGCAGCAGCTCGACCCCGGCTTCATCCCGCTGGACAATTGCGGCCAGCGGCCCGATTGGCGCGAATATTGGCCGATTCGCGGTTTTCTGCAGCGGCACACGCTCGACGAAAACACGCTCTATGGGTTCTTTTCGCCGAAATTCGGGCAGAAGACGACGCTCACTTCCGCCGCCGTTCTCGAGTTTCTCGCTACCGTTCCGCGCGATGTCGATGTCGTCGGCTTTTCGCCGTTCTTCGATCAGGGCGCCGTTCATCTGAATACGTTCGAGCAAGCGGCCACCAATCATGGGAGCAGTTGGCCCGTATTCGAGCAGGCAGTGGCGTTCGTCGCGCCGGGCCTCGATCCGCACATCGTCGTGATGGATTCGCGCCATAGCATCTTCTGCAATTATTTCGTGGCGACCGCCGCGTTTTGGCGGCGCTGGCTGGCCGTGAACGAAGTGTTGTTCTCCGTCGCCGAAGCCGGCACGAGCGCACTCGCGCAACTGCTCAATGCACCGCTTCCCTATGCGAACGGCTTCGTGCCGGCCAAGGTGTTCGTCCAGGAGCGCGTCGTGTCGCTCCTATTGCTCGGCGAGCGGCATTGGCGCACGAGGCACTTCGACCCGTTGCGGCTGCCGATGTCGGGATCGATCGTCAGCCCTTATCCCGCCGATCTGCTCGTGCTCGATGCGTTGAAGACGGCCGCGATTGAAACCGGTCACGACAATTACCTGAAGCTGTTCCAGCAAGTGCGAAACACCTTGCTCGATACGGCGCGCCGGGCGAACGGGATGCAAGCGGGACGCAGTTGAGCGCTGCGAGCGCGATGCGCGCTGCGCTCGCCTTAGTATCCATTCAAATGACAGTGACGCCGGAAAACGACCGATAACGACCATTCAAATGGCAGCTATGCACTGCCCAACCCGAGGCCGAACCGGGGACAAATAGCTACGAAGCTTCGGCACACGCTCGCCACATCCGCTCGAATTCACCTTCGAGCGTGCGCGCAAAGCTAGCCGGGCTGCACAGCGTCGAATTCAACACACGCTCGCGCAACCCGCTGCGCAATGCCGCCAGCGCCGGCCGCTCGCGCGCGCAGGCAACGGCGCGGGCCACGTAGGCGTCGTCGTCGGCCGCGATCCAATCGCCGAGATCGACGCTATGGAGCACGCTTTCGCACAAGTGCCCGAGGAAGCGATCGCCATGCCGGCACAGCACCGGCACCCCCATCCACAAACTTTCGGCTGTCGTCGTCCCGCCCGGATACGGAAAGGGGCTCAACGAAATGTCGACGCGGTTGTAAGCGGCCAAGTAGTCCGCCCGCGGCGATGGGCCTTCCATCACCAAACGATCGGCCGCGACGCCGTGCGCGGCAAAGCGTGCAAGCGTGGCCGTGCGCTGCGCTGGGTCGGCGAGTTGCTGGGCTTTCAAGAACAGCTTCGCCTCGGGGACGGCATGCAAAATGCGCGACCATACCGCCACCACGCGATCGTTGACCTTCACGAGATCGCTGAAGCAGCCGAACGTCAGGGGACGCGCCGTATCGCCGAGCCGCGCTGCATCGATTTCGACGGCAGGCTCGGGCGGGGTAAAGCACAGATAGCCGTGCGGCAACCGCCATGGCCGCTCGACGAAGTGCTCGGCTTCCTCGGGCGGCAGCACCCATTGATCGCCGATCACATAGTCGATGGCCGGCAATCCCGTCGAAGCGAAGTAGCCGATCCAACTCGCTTGCACCGGCGCAGGCTTCCACGCAAATACGGGCAAGCGATTGCTGTCGGTATGACCCGACATGTCGAGCAAGATATGCACGCCGTCGTTGCGGATCGCCGCCGCCGCCGCTTCGTCGGCGAGCCCGACGAGCGAGCGCCATTGCGCAAAGCGCGGCTTCAGCCGCTGCGTCAGTGCGTCCTCGTAAGGGCGCGTCGAATAAGCGAACAATTGCACGCGCGCGGGATCCAAATGCGCCAGCACGCTTTCCAGGAAGAATCCCACCGGATGCGTGCGGAAATCGCCCGATACGAACCCGATGCGCAACGCAGCGTCCGGGGTTCTATCGACGAGCCAATCCGTGAACGGTCGCGCTCGTTCCCCCGCGAAACGGCCGAATGCGCGCGCCTCGGCCAAGTAATCGCGCGGCGCGACATCTTGGGCGAAGCTCAACGTAAACAGCAGATTGCTCCATGCCTCGCCCCATGACGGGCGCAACGCGAGCGCCTGACGAAACGCCTCGATCGCCGCTTTGTGCTCGCCCGTCTCGCGCAACACGATGCCCAAGTTCAAGGCGACTTGCGGCTCGTGCGGCAGCAGCGATCGTGCTTGCAGATAGCAGGCGGCTGCATCGGCCAGCTTGTTCTGCGTCTTCAGCGCATTGCCGAGATTGTTGTACGCCTGGCCAAAGCCCGGCTGCAGCGCAATCGCCCGGCGGCAATGATCGGCGGCCGCGTCGGCTTCGCCGAGCTCGCGCAGCACGTTGCCCAGATTGCTGTGCGCTTCGGCGAAGTCGGGATTGATGGCAAGGCACTTGCGAAAACTCGCCGCGGCCGCGGCAGGCAGGCGCATGTCGAGCAACGCCATACCCAAGTTGTTGTGCGCCCGAAAATGATTCGGATCGAGCGCGACCGCCTGCTCATGGCTTTCGACCGCGGCGGCTAGCTTGCCCCAGCTTCTGAGCGCGCAGCCGAGATTGTCGAAGTACACGGCCTGAGGGCTGATCTCGATCGCGCGGCTGATCGAATCGAGCGCATCGGCATAACGCGACTCCTGCATCGCGACGACGCCGAGCAGATGCCAAGCATCGGCATGCCGCGGCATGCGTGCAAGCGCAGTCTCGTAGCGAGCGCGGGCCTCTTGCAAGCGGCCGCTACGATGATGAACGAGACCGTCCTCGACGAGTGTGTTGGCATCCTGATCGATTGCCATCATGCCGCGATCTCCTTCAATTTCGTTTGCCACATTTGCTCGATCGCCGTCATCCAGTTGCCGGCGAAGCGCTGCGCGTCGGCAAGCGGCGAGCGCTCCACGCGTTCGCGCAAGCCTGCGCGCAGCGCGGCCAACGCCGGCAGATCGGTCGTCGCGGCGACAGCGCGCGCCACGTAGTCTTCGGTATCGGCTGCGATCCAGTCCGGCAGGCCGACCGTCTCGAGCACCAACTCGCCGAGGTGAGAAAGGAAGCGGTCACCGCGCCGCGTCAGCACCGGCACACCCATCCATAGCCCTTCGACGCTGGTCGTGCCACCGGGATAAGGAAACGGATCGAGCGCGAGGTCGACGCGGTGATACGTCGAGAAATATTGTTCGCGCGAGGACGGGCCTTCCAGTAGCAGACGCGATGCATCGATGCCGTATGCCGAGAACCGGGCGAGCGTATCGCGCAGGATCGACGGTTCGCCGAGCTGATGGTTCTTCAGCAGCAAGCGCGAACGCGGCGCGGCGTGCAGAATTCGCGACCAGACCTCGAGCACCCCGTCGTTGAGCTTCTTGTGGTTGTTCAAGCAACCGAACGTGAAGCCATCGTTACCGAGCGCGGGCAGCGAACTCACCGCGATCGCTTCGCTCGGCAGCGTGAAGCACAGGTAGCTGTCGGGCAAGCGCCAAATGCGTTCGGTGTACTGCGCTTCCTCGCCGGGCGGCACGACATGGGGATCGGCCAGCACGTAGTCGATCTCCGATAGGCCCGTGGTCGCGAAGTAGCCGAGCCAACTGATCTGCAACGGGGCGGGCTGCCATGCGAACATCGGCAGCCGGTTGCGCCCCGTGTGCCCCGATAGATCGACGAGCACGTCGATGCGATCGTCGACGATACGCCGCGCGAGCGCGGCGTCGTCCATTTCGGCCACATGCCGCCACAGCGCGAAGCGCGGCTTGATGCGGGCCGTCAGTTCGTCGCTATGCAACGCGTTAGAGTAGGCGATCGGCTCGATGCGGCTGCGGTCCAGTTGCGCCAGCACCGATTCGAAGAAGTAGCCCACCGGGTGCTTGCGCAAGTCCGCCGACACGAAGCCCACGCGCAGCGCGCGGCCCGTATGGGCGCCATCGGCCAAGACGGGCCACTGCGTATAGGGCGTCGCGCGCGCACGCATTCTTTCGCCGAAGTACCGGGCATCGGCCAGGTGTGTCTCAGGCGACCAACGCGGCACGTACGATTGCCCGAACAGCACGCACGTATGCGATTCGCCGAAGTCGGGGTTCAAGGCAAGTGCTTCGCGATAGCAAGCGAGCGCGGCGTCGGGCTCGCCGAGATCCGCGAGGATCGTGCCGAGGTTGTTTTGGAACGAGGGCGTGTCGTTGCGCAGTTCGATCGCGCGGCGCGCGTATGCGAGCGCGCGCTCGGGCGCGTTCAAGCGCCGCAGTGCATTGGCGAGGTTGTGATAGGCGTCGGCAAAATCCGGGGCGAGCGCGATCGCGCGCTCGTAGCACGGCACCGCCTCCGGCACGCGCCCGGCGCCGTTCAGCGCGTTGCCTAGCGTGTTGTATGCCTGCGCCGATGCGGGCGTGAGTTCGGCGACGCGCCGATACGCTTCGATCGCGCCGGCGATATCGCCGCGGTGCATCAGGATGCCGGCGAGCTTGTCGTGAGCCGCGGCCAACTGCGGCGCGAACTTGACGCTTTCGCGCAGGCATTCGAGCGCCGCATCGCCGTGGCCCTTTGCCTGCAAGGCCACGCCGAGGTTCAAGTGGGCTTCGGCAAAGGCCGGCTTCGCTGCGATCGCCTTGCCGTATGCGGCAATGGCGGCATCCAGTTGCGCCACGTCCTTCAACGCATTGCCTAGGTTGTTGTACGCCTCGGCATAACCAGGCTTGAGTTCGATCGCGCGAGCGCAGCTCGACATTGCCGCGGCGGCGTCGCCGGTTTCCCGCAGTGCGTTGCCTAGGTTGTTGTGGGCTTCTGCATAGTCGGGCTTGAGCGCTACGGCACGGCGATACGCGTCGACCGACTCGGGTAGCGCCTTGGCCTCGCGCAGCGCATTGCCGAGATTGTTGTAGTAGATCGGGCTCGGCGCAAGCGCGATCGATTCGCGCATCAGCGCGACGCCGGCTTCGCTCTGCCCGATCTGGCACGCGAGCAGCCCCATGAAGTGCAGCGCATCGGCGTGCTTGGGCTGCTTGGCGAGGATGCGCGCGTACAGCGCTTTGGCATCGGCAAGCCGCCCTGCCTGGTGATGCGCCAACGCGGCGTTGAGCCACTGGGCCGTGTTTTGCATGATCGATCCGGTTATGGAAGAGCGATGCGGCCCGCAACGGTGCGCCGCATGTCGTGTGCCGTCATGCCGTCGCCTTCGATGGTGACGCCGAGCTGGCGATGCGGGCGACGCCATCGCGCCACATCGCTTCGAGCGCAGCTTCGAGGTGGCGCGCATAGCGCGCGGCGTCGCACAGGGGCGAAGCAAGCAGCGTCGTGCGCAGGCTCGAGCGCAGCGCTGCGAGACGCGGCACATCGCCCGCGAAGGCGATGGCCTTGGCGACATAGTCGTCGTTGTCGGCGGCGATCCAATCGGCGAGGTCCGCCGAATGCAACATGCTCGTACAGATGTTCGACAAGAAACGATCACCGCGCCGGCACAGCACGGGCACGCCCATCCAGAGACCTTCCACGCTGGTCGTCCCACCGGGATAGGGGAAAGGGCTCAGCGCGATGTCGATGCGGTTATAGGCAGCGAAGTATTCAGCGCGCGGCGAGCGCCCTTCCAATATCAGTCGCGATGCATCGATGCCGCGCGCCGCGAAGCGCGCGAGCGTGGTCTCGCGCGTGGGCGCATCGTCGAGCTGCTTCGCTTTGAGGAACAAGCGCGAATGCGGAACGGCGTGCAAGATACGCGCCCAGACATCGACGACACCCTCGTTCATCTTCATCAGATGGTTGAAGCAACCGAACGTCACGTGGCCTTGCGCGGCGAGCGGCAACGGGCCGATGGCGACTTGCTCGGCCGGCGGCGTGAAGCACAGATAGCTGTCGGGCAGGCGCCAAAGCCGTTCAGTGTAGAACGCTTGCGCATCGGGCGGCAGCACGTGCGCATCGCCGAGCAGATAGTCCATGGCCGGCAAGCCCGTGCTGGCGAAATAGCCTAGCCAGCTCGCTTGCACGGGCGCGGGACGCCAGGCGAACATCGGCAAGCGATTGAAATTCATATGGCCCGACAGGTCGAGCAACAGATCGATGCGATCGTCGCGGACGCGCGCGGCCGCTTGCTCGTCGTTCATCGAGGCGAGCGGCGTCCAGGCGCTGAAAAACGGCTTGATGCGTGCGGTCAGCGCATCCTCCAAACGGCGCGTCGGGTAGGCGACGAGTTCGATTCGGCTACGGTCGATATGGGCGAGAATGCTTTCCAGGAAGTGGCCCGTGGGGTGAGTCTTCAGATCGCCGGAGACGAGGCCGACGCGCAGGGGGGCGGCTCGTGCACCGGCTGCGAGCGGGACGAGCCAATCGCGCCAAGGCTTTGCTTTAGCTGTGGCGATGCCGCCGAATTCGACGGCTTCGGCCAGATAGTCGGCCTGGCTCATGTCGTCGCGGTAGCTGAGGATGAAGAGCAGATTGCTGCGCGCTTCCAATAGGCCCGGCTTCAGTGCGAGCGCCCGTCGGTAGGCGTCGATCGCGGCATCGAGCTCGCCTAAATCGACGAGGGCATTGGCTAGGTTGTTGTGGGCTTCGGCGTAGTCGGGCTGGAGGGCGATGACGGTTCTGAAGCATTCGACTGCTTCCGTCAGGCGGCCCTCGTCTCTCAGCAAATTGCCGAGATTGTTGTGTGCCGGCGCATAGTCGCGCTTCAGCACGATGGCCTGGCGAAAGCTCTCGACCGCCGCAGCCCGCATTCCTCGCGCCGACAGCGCATTCCCGAGATTGCCATAGAAGATTTCGCTCTCGTGCCGGCTCAGCGCCTGCATGATCCATTCCGTCGCTTGCACATAATTGCCGTCGTGATACGCGACGAGGCCGAGCAAATGCAGCGCGTCCGCGTGGTTAGGATCGACGGCGAGAATCTGCTGATAGACCAGTGCCGCATCCGCGAAGCGTCCGGCATGCTGCAGAGCTAGACCCGATTCGATCAGGGGAGCGTTCGAGGGCGAGGCCGACTGCGACAACGACGAAGCCGGCGCACTCGGAGTCAACTCACCGCGCGTGCAAGGTGCGATGACCGGCGGGATAATGAACTGCACAATGCCTGGAGCCGGTTGCACCATCGCCGGCACCGCCGCTTGCGGCGTCACACCGGCACGCCCAGCCGACCCGCACGCGACGGCATTTTCAAACGGCTGTCGGGAGCCTAGTTCACGATCATTGCCCATACTTGCGCAGATAGCATTCGTAGGCTGCCCGCCACGGTGGCGTATTGAACGCGCCGGCGCTCTCGTGGACAGCACTAATTGGCCACGTACCCATGCGCAAGCCGTTGAGTTCGGCTTGCCGGCAGAAGTCCATGTCGTAGAGGTGGAACTCGAACTGATTGTCGAAGCGCGTACCTGATTCGATCAAGCGCGCACTGTCGGCAACGAGCATGAGCCCATCGAGCAGCTTGCACTCGACGCCCGACGGTCCGAAGTAGGAAATCATGTCGCATGGAAAACCCTTGCCGTGGCCGACCGTCCCGCTCAGATACTCTGGGCTGTCCCACGTGAAGTCGGGCGTCGCGAAGGCCCACGCAGGTTGCAGGGGCAAGCGGCGGCGATTACCGGCCAGACCGACCACGTCGAACTGGGTAAGGGCTTCGCGGATACGTTCCATCCAAAAAAAGTCATGGATCGATACGTCGTCGTGCATGAACACGAGAATCGCGGGGCTCGACGCAGCCTGCTCGATCGCGGCGTTGTATAGAGTCGCGAGCCCCGTCGTATTGTTGTCGAACAGCAGCAGTTCAGGCGCACACGCGGGACGTTGTACAGCCAGCGACCGACCAAGAGCGGTATCGCTCATGAAGTTCGCTCGTGAGCAACGAGTCGCGCAGACAAGGCGGATCGGCTTGTCCTCTGAGGCATCGGTGCGCGAGTGTTCGGCCGGGGCGGTCGTAGCCCGGGCGGCAGGATCGGGCTGTTCAGTGCGCGAGGGCGCACCTGTCGTCGGCGCGCCATCGAATTTTTTCACGCGCGTCGCGACGGCGCTTCTCGCATGGGCGAGATCGGCCTGAAAGGACTCGCTGTCGAATAGCTCACGAGGCACACGCGTCGTGAATTCATGGAGATTGGCTTGGAGTCGCGCGATCTCGGGTAGGCGAGCGCCACAAGAGGTATACAACTGCGACAAGCGCTGCGCCGCGCCAGCGAGCGCGCTGGCGGTCAGCGTGCCGCTCGCAGCTTCACCGCGCACCAGCAGTTCCCATTCATACAGACCGGCACTATAGGTAGGAGTAGTTTCCGGTGAAAGTTGTTTGTACTCGGGCCGCATGCGCAGCATGCTCAAGTACCCGCCGACCGCGACAAGAGGCCCGCGCGCGGCAAGGTTCAAGTACGTGGCCACGTCGGTCAGGAAATCCAACGTCAGTGATCGGTAGGCGAACAAATCCGTTTCGCTCGCTCGCTGGCGATCGATCATGACGTTGCTCGTTTCGCCAATAAAGTTTTGCATCTGGGCGACCATGTCCCTGACGAGCAAATCTCGGCCGATCAACGCCCGTTCTCCGACATTCAATAGCGCAGGCGGGGTATGCACGATGACGTCCTGCTCGTCGATGACCGCGCGCCCGTGAAATGCGAGGGGCGATTCCGGATGCAAGCGCAGCGCTTCGACGAGCGCATGGACCGACGTCGGCAACAGGATATCCGCTTCGGCCAGCCACTTGACGTAGCGACCTCGCGCATGCGACCACAACGCCCGGGCGGTCCGCACCTTGTCGTTGAAGCCTAGGTGGAGGTAGCGAATTCGCGAGTCGTTCAGTGCGGTTACGATCGGTGCCAGGGCGCCGCCAGGCGTATCGTCGCCCACTACGATCTCGACGTCGTCGAAAGTTTGGCGCTGAGCGCTGATCAGAGCACGACCTAGATAGTCGGCTCGGCGCGCGGGAACCAGGATGCTGACGGTAACCATTGGTGGGGAATCTCGTTAAAGTGGCTTGCGTGAGGGCGGTAAATCGAAAATAGCCGCCACTACACCGTGTCAAGCGTGCCCTGGCGCTCTCTCTAGCAGCAAGTAAAACTGCAACGAGCACAGTTCGGTCCATTCGTCGCGGCTCACACCCTTGAGCGTCATTCGTTCAAGATCGATGTTGATCGGCCCCGCGGCGCTTTGATGCTGCTGCCAAAGAGCGGCGAGCCGTCCGTCGATCGAATAGCGTGTCTGAATCACTCGGTAGCCGGTTTCCTCGGCGAACTTGAGCATTTCCTTGCGCGTAAAGAACCGAATGTGCGTGATATCGAGCAATCCCGCGGCGTCGTACGTCCAATTGCCTTTGCTCAGCTCGTCCATGAGCCACAGATTACGGACATTGGGAATGCTGAGCACGAGTTGCCCCGTCGGCGACATGTAGGGTCGCAGTTTCACCATCACGTCCCATGGGTCGTACATGTGCTCGAGTACATCGGTCAACAACACCGCGTCGAGCGTACCGTGCGCAATCCCTTCCCGGCGAAGATCAAAGTCTTCGAAACGACCGTGCAATACGCGGTCGAGCTTTTGCCGTGCGAGAGCCGCGGCATCCCGATTCATCTCGATGCCCCAGGCCCGGCTTCCAGGGAAACGCGACTTGACGAGCGCGGCATTGCTTCCCGCCGAGCAACCGACGTCAAGAATCAGCGATGGTACGTTTGTAAACATCTGTGCGAGTTCGCTGCGCCCAACCGTGTGATAGATATCGTCGACGGGCCTCGACTCAACGTTGAGATATTGCTGCCAAACGTAACGGGCCTTGCGCTCGGACAGCCCCCTAGCCATCGACGACATCAATTGCGCCACACGCGTGGCAGCCTTGCCGTCCACAGTCTCGTTGTAATGCGCCACGCGCTTTGCCGCCATCGCGAGCACTGCGTTGCGTGCGTCACCGTCCGTCAACAGCAGCCGCATATTGCCGGCCAGGTCCGGCGCCTCGACTTCCAAGATTCCTGTTTCCGACTCGAAACACGGTCCCATGATCATGCCGGTCTCGTTCATCAAGTTGATCACCGGCGTGCCGGCGAGCATCCCTTCCACCAAGTAGTTCGAGTCAATCGCCACGAGCAAGTCGGCACCCGCGGCAAGGAGCTGCGTGTCGCCAGTGCAGTAGAAGTAGTCGTCTCGAGGAGCCCCCAACTGCCCCAGAATGTTTGCGCAACGCTGCTCGCCGAAGGCCTGATTCGAGGGCCGGTCCTTGATGACGGCGTTGAAGCGCAGGCCGCAAGCGCGCAGCGCCTCGCAACTCGCTATGAAAACCATCACTGAATCGGCGTAGATATCGTCGTTGCAGTGCGCACTGAAGTTCGCCGACCAGGTCGTGCCGAAGACGATCAGCGGCGCATCGGGGTTCAGACCGTACTTAGCGTCGAGCTGACGACGGCTGCCCGTCTTGTCGTTTCGCAACTGCGCATAGTTGTCCCAAGCGGGATTACCGGTAACGACGAAACGTTCTTCGGGGTACCCGAGGTCGAGGTAGCCCTCCATGCCACGCCGTCCGAACACCGCGAGCTTATCGGCGATCAGCTGATCATGCACGGTGTACGGATCGACAAGTGCGATGCCGTGAGCGACGTGCAACGTGGCAATGCCCCGAGACTTGGCCCAGGCAGTCGCGACTTTGCCGCTGCGAGTCATGTCTTCACTAGTCACGAGCAAAGCAATGTCGAATCGGCCGGCTGCCTGCTCGAGGCAATCGAGCAACGCAGCCGTAGCCGGCAAGGAGGCGGCGAGTGTTTCGTCGATCGCGGTCGAGATCAGCGCCGACTCGCGTCCCAATGCGCGCTCTTCGCCCGCCAATGCGTTCAGGTACTGTGCGAATTGTGTCTGCGTCCGCACCGTCTCGGTTTCGAAGCGCCTCACACCTTCAGCGTCGAGCAGATCTTCGAGATGAACGACGGTGCTCCCGGTGCTTTCAATCGCACCGCGCATCTGCGGGCTTGTGGCGCCTGCGGAAACGAGCACGACCATCGGCTCGTGCATCGCCAGGAATTGACGCAGTGCTTCGTATTGCGTGCCCCACAACAGGCTGACAATGGCCTTTTGTGTCATTGCCGACCTCCATCGAAAATGCCGAAGTGCTTCTCCAATAACGCCTTGACGAGGTCATATTCCGCACCAATGGCGAGATCAACGCCGTCCTTGAACCGAAACGGCGCACCCGCCGCCCAGCCACGCGCGATGCTGGTAGCGTGCAGATCGATTCTCTCGTGCTCGAGCCACACGCTGAACTGCTCGAGTACTTGCGGAGCGATAACGCCGCGAAAATCGAAGCCGGGCATCCGTGCCGTAAGCGTCTTGAAGAGTCCGAAGAAGAATCGCCGGCTGCGCAGCGGCCTGAGCAACTCCGCGAGCCGCGCTGCATATTGCTCTCGGGTATGCGGCAGCCAGGGTTGCAACGCCGCGAAGTCGCCTCGATCGAGTGCCTCGTCGCGCGCTGCGACATCGGCCGCGAAACGAGCATTCGCCTGCACGTCAGGTCGATTGTCGAGAACGACGAACATACGGCCCGTCACACGGGGCGTCAAATGCCTGATGATCGCGTCTTCGAGAAAATAGCCCAGGTCGAATAGCGCCTGGTCGCGAGCGAACCAGGACAGCAGGCGCTTCCATCGTTGCGTGGCGTCGAGCTCGGCATAGGACAACCAATTGATGTTGCCGCCGCCCAAGAATGCACCGTAAGGTGCAGCCGCAACGATAGTCAACTCCGCGCCATTCGCGAATTCGACCAACTCGTCGGCGCTCACGCGCGACATGTAGTGCGTGAAGTCGCCTTTGTCGTGTGTGCGTTTTAGGGCATGCGGCCACCGCGTCTCGTCCGCGCCGTATGCAGCTTGCGTATGGTCGAGCGAATGTATGTCGAAGACCATTCGACCGCCGGGCCGCACGACGCGCTTCCATTCGAGCAGCGACTCGCGCCAGTTCGGGAAGTGAACGAGAACGTTGAGTGCAACGGCGCAGTCGAACGCATTGTCGGCGCACGGCAAAGCGGCGAGATCACCGACCTTCAGTTCGATCGGCGAGCCCCCGGCTAGCCGCCGCGTTTCATCGAGCATCGCTTGAGAGCTGTCGATGCCGGTCACGCGGTACCCGTCGACAACGAGCGGCAGTGCCGCGCGACCGGTGCCCACGCCGATATCGACGATCTCCGGTCCGCGAGCGAAGCGTCGAATCGCGTCGACCTCCAGCGCATTCTTGAGGCTATTGGTCGATTCGCTCACCATCATGCGACCCGAATACCAGCTGACCATGCGAGGGTCCTGCCAAGCGTCGGTTTTCCAGCGGATGAGGTCGGACAGACCCTCGCCGGAGGGGAGATCCAGCCGATCATTCATTTCAGTACTTCCCAAGAAAGAGGGGTGCCTCGCGTGAGGGCGCGTCGGACCTTTGTTCCGATCACGGTGGAAAAATATTTCGGCGACAAGCCGAAGCCCGGCCGAATCGCACGCACGTTGTCGGTGGTCAGCACCTCTCCGGCTTCCACGTCGCGCACGATGTAGAGCGAACGCCGGAACACCGCAGACGCGCGCTCTTGCTGCGTTGGGCCGTACACGACACGCCCCAAGGACTGCCAGGCTCGTTCGCTTTCCACTACGAGCGTCTTCATTTCGTCGGGCTCGAGTGAGAAGGCCGAATCGACACCGCCGTCGGCGCGCCGCAACGTGAAATGTTTTTCGATCACGGTTGCTCCAAGTGCAACGGCCGCGACGGCTGCGCCCACGCCCATCGTATGATCGGACAGCCCGACTTCACAGTCGAAAAGCTCGCGCATATGCGCGACCGTATTCACGTTGCTGTTTTCGGGGGAAGCCGGATAAGAACTCGTGCATTTGAGCAGAACGAGCTGTTCGCAGCCGGCGTCGCGCGCGGTGCGTACCGCTTCATCGAGTTCGGCTACGGTCGCCATCCCCGAGGAGATGATCAAGGGCTTCCCCGTGGCCGCCACCCGCCGAATCAACGGCAAATCTGTGTTCTCGAAGCTCGCAATCTTGTACGCAGGGACGTCGAGGCCCTCGAGAAAATCAACGGCTGTTTCGTCGAATGGCGTCGAAAAGCACAGCATGCCGCGCGAACGAGCGCGATCGAAAATCGGCTTGTGCCACGCCCACGGGGTGTGCGCCTGCTCGTAAAGCTTGTATAGCGAAGTGCCGGACCATGGACTGTTCGGATCGCCGATATGAAACTCCCCATCGTCGAGGTCGAGCGTCATCGTGTCGGGCGTGTACGTCTGCAGCTTCAGTGCGTGCGCACCGGTGGCCGCCGCCGCGTCCACGATCTCAAGTGCGCGCTCGAGCGACTGATTATGATTGCCCGACATCTCGGCGATCACGAACGGCGGACAGTCACGGCCAATCGGCCGATCCGCAATCTTGAATGCGCTCATCGCGCGACTCCTTACCAATAATCGACGGTCGAGCACCATAAGGACAGCGCCGTCACACGACGAACTCACCTGCTGCTTTCAGCGCTGAGTAAATCCACTCCGCGCGCTGCCAGTCTTCTAGGGTATCGATGTCCTGCACAAGATGCCGAGGTAATACGACCGGCAACGCAACGGGAGAAAACAGCGTGTCGCCCCGCCGCCATGCTTCACAGCGCCCCCAGTAGAACTGACCCGCATCGTGCCATGCCGCCTCGAGGTCCTGCGAACGGACGAGGCGATACTCGGGGTATAGGGCGTCGAGGGCACCGTCGGCGGTTACACGCAGCGCACGCTGCACCGGAAAATCGAATGTCGTAACCGAAAATGCGAACGATTTATCGGTATGCATCCGCAACTGCTGGAAACCGTCGCGAAGGTAGCGCGCCTGCAAAAACGGCGCAGTCGCGTAGATGCAGCATGCAAATTCCGGATTCGTGCCCTCGTTGCCCAACGCTACGAGCGCGTGCTGCACGACCTCCATCGTCCCGGCATGGTCGTCAGCAAGCGCCGCCGGCCGCACAAAAGGCACTTGTGCGCCATGCTGCCGCGCTACATGCGCGATCTCTTCGTCATCGGTCGTGACGACCACGCGTTCGAACAAGCCGCAAGCGAGCGCGGTACGGATCGAGTAGGCAATGATCGGCAAGCCGTGGAAGGGCTTGATGTTCTTCCGCTCGATCCGTTTGCTACCGCCGCGCGCGGGAATGATTGCGACGCACGTCATGTCAGCGCCTTCCTCAATTCATGCGCGACGATCGACTGAGTTTCGTCGGTCAACCCCGCATACATCGGCAAGCTAATGGCCTCCCGGTAATACTGTTCGGCTTCGGGAAACTGCCCCGGCGCGAAGCCAAGGCGGCGGTAGTACGGCTGCAGATGCACAGGAATGTAATGCAGGTTCGCGCCGATGCCCGCCTGCCGCAGGCGTTCGAAGACCTGACGATGCGTGGCATGCGTAGCGTCGAGCTTCATCCGCACGACATAGAGGTGCCACGCGGAATCGTCGAGCACCTCGCTTTGCGGCAGCACCAACGGCAAATCGTCCAGCAACGTCGCGTAACGTCGAACGAGTGCTCGACGGCGCGCAAGGAATGTCTCGAGCCGCGCGAGCTGAGAGATACCCAGCGCGGCCTGAAGATCGGTCATGCGGTAATTGAAGCCCAACTCGACCATCTCGTAGTACCAAGGCCCGTCGCTCTCACGCTCCAGCTTCGCGGCATCGCGCGTAATGCCGTGACTGCGCAGACTCAGCAGCCGAGCGTGCAGTGCGTCATCGTTAGTCAGCACAGCACCGCCTTCGCCGGTCGTTACGATCTTGACAGGATGGAAGCTGAACACCGTCATGTCCGCAAAATCGCCGCAGCCGACGGGCCCGCCCGCATAGGTTGCCCCCACCGCATGCGAGGCGTCTTCGATGACGGTGAATCCGTAACGGTCCCCGAGCCGCTTAATTGCTCGCATATCAGCGCTTCGGCCCCCGAACGCGACCGGCACGACGATCTTCGGCAACGTGCCTGCTCGTTCCGCGTCAGCCAGCTTGCGTTCGAGCGCTACCGCATCGAGGCACCAGGTGTTGCGGTCGATGTCCACAAAATCCACGTCCGCGCCGCAGTAGCGAGCACAATTGGCCGATGCCACGAATGTGTTCGGCGTCGTCCATAGTCGGTCGCCCGGACCCAGGCCAGCGGCAAGACACGCGATATGCAGCGCCGCCGTTGCGTTGCAGACTGCAACCGCATGCGCGGACTTGGCGCGCTCGGCAAGGGCGGCCTCGAACGCCGGTATCGCGGGCCCCTGCGTCAGCCAATCCGACTGGAGCACGCGAGCAACGGCGGCAAGGTCGGATTCGTCGATCGACTGACGCCCGTATGGAATCATCGCGCTCATACGGCTTGCTTATCGAGCGTCCGCAGTTCTTCGATTGTCAGGAACCGGCTATTGTTGTCGGACGTGTATTTGAAGCCTTCATCCACCGGCTTGCCAACTTCGCCGAGCGCATTGGTTGCATAGTCGCTTTGAACGACGAAACGCACCGACGGTGCTATGACATAGTGATCGTGATAGACGACGGTATTCATGCTGTCGTCGCGCGTAATCATCATTTCGTGCAGTTTTTCACCCGGACGAATGCCGATGACATGCTGCGGCAGTTCGGGGGCCATCGCCCGTGCCAGGTCGACTATTCGCACCGACGGAATTTTCGGCACGAACAGTTCCCCGCCCTGCATGCGCTGGAAGCTTTTCATGACGAAGTCGACCCCATGATCGAGCGTGAGCCAAAAGCGCGTCATACGCTCGTCCGTAATCGGCAGACTTTGCGCGGCTTCGGCTATAAGCTTGCGGAAATATGGCACGACCGATCCGCGCGAGCCCACCACATTGCCGTAGCGCACCACCGCAAAGCGAGTCTTATGCTTGCCAACGAGGTTGTTGGCCGCCACAAACAGCTTGTCCGACAAGAGTTTGGTAGCGCCGTACAGATTGATCGGACTTGCGGCCTTGTCGGTCGACAGCGCAACGACCTTCTCCACCCCATTCTCGATCGCCGCGTTGATGACGTTCTCGGCACCGTTGACGTTCGTCCGAATGCACTCGGTCGGATTGTATTCGGCCGCGGGCACTTGCTTGAGCGCCGCAGCATGCACAACATAGTCGATTCCGCGCATCGCTTGCTTTAGGCGCTCGCCGTCCCGCACATCACCGATGAAATATCGCATGCACGGCGCGCCGAAAACCTGCTGCATTTCGTATTGCTTCAGTTCGTCGCGTGAGAACACGACAACGCGCGCGGGCTTCCACTGGGCAAGCAGCGCCTTTACGAACTTCTGACCGAACGACCCCGTTCCGCCCGTGATAAGTATCGATTTGTCGTCGAACATTGCCCGATCCTTCTAGCTCACATCGTCTGCCGCGGATGCGGCCGGCCGAGAAACACGCACGCTCGTCGCCAAGTGCCGAACGATGCGCGCCTTCCGATGGATTCGTATATTAGTGACGACCGGCAAGCACCGTAGCTCCGATTTGAAGGCTTTTTGACCTTCTAATCGACAAACTGAAGCCCGGGTGGGGGGCGATCGGTGGGCTATCCGGCCCCGCCGCGACCTGAAATGAGACGATTGCGCCCCAATCGGGGCTCTATTTTACGAATCGGTGGGATCGTCGCGATGGTAGATTGGCGCCGTACGCCAAAGACCTTGAAAGCAGCTCGCCCGCGGCACGGGGCTCATATGAACGGATTTATCATGACCGACACCCGTCCACCGATTCACGGCCGCGGCCGGATCGCGATTCGCGCCGACGCGTCGATCGATTGCGGAAGCGGCCACGTCATGCGTTGCCTAACGCTCGCGGATGGGCTGCACGCCGAAGGCGCGGACGTTCATTTCATCACGCGTGCTCATCAGGGCAATCTCGATGCACTGATCGAATCCCGGGGTTATCGCGTTCATTCGCTCGGAACGAGCGAGCCGGAGGCGGGGGACAAACTCGCCATCGCCGGGGGACCACCTCATGCCGCCTGGCTGGGCTGCGACTGCACGGCCGATTTGAACGATACCTCACGGGCACTGGAATCGATCGGCGACGTCGACTGGCTCGTGGTCGATCACTATGCACTCGACGCTCGCTGGGAGACACCCCTGCGGGAATTTGCAGACCGGCTGTTCGTGATAGACGATCTAGCCGACCGGGACCACGACGCCGATCTTCTGCTCGATCAGAATATGGTCGCGGACGCGCAGCAACGCTACGTCTCGCGCACAGGGCCTCGATGCCAGCATCTGCTGGGCCCCACCTATGCGCTGCTGCGCCCGGAGTTTGCCAGACTGCGTGAAACGGCGAGACATCGCCGTCTAGAGGGGCCAGCCCGTCTACTGGTATTTTTCGGGGGCGTCGACGCCACGGACGAAACGGGTAAGTTCCTCGATGCTTGGTCCGCTGATGACGCAAAACGCTTTGTGGCCGACCTGGTAGTCGGCGCGAATCATCCCCGTCGCACGGTTCACGGGCAATGCGCGCTGCCCGGGGTGAACGTACGGGGCTATGTCCCGGCCATGGCCGCGCTGATGGCGAACGCCGACCATGCGTTCGGCGCCTCGGGCACTAGCAACTGGGAGCGCTTTTGCCTAGGGCTGAATTCGTCGGTCGTTTCCGTCGCCGCCAACCAGCGGGCCATTGCACAGTACCTCGGCGACGGAGGATGGGTGGACAGTCTCGGCGACGCGCGCAACACTACCGCCGAAACCTATCGCGAAGCGCTGCGCATGCTGGATCCCGCCTCGCAGGCAGCCCGCGCTCGCCATGAACGTCTCATGCAGGCGGTCGATGGCCGCGGCGTGGATCGCATCGTACGACGCTTGCTCGACAAGCCGGAGGGGCAATGAGCGAAAGCACTTTCGACGCGTGTCGCGACCGCTTGCGCCCGATCGGCGAGGCCGACCTGGCCCAGATCCTCGAATGGCGCAATTCCCCGGACGTGCGTGTCTTCATGTACACGGGCCACGAGATCTCGCTAAGCGAACACAAGGCCTGGTTCGAGCGCATTGCACACGACCGTTCGAGGCGCTCGTGGATTTTCGAGGCCGACGGTGAACCGATGGGCGTCGTCAATCTGACGCGTATCGACATGACAAGCCGCGAGGCACACTGGGGCTTTTACGTGCGCCCGGGTGCGCCGAAAGGCAGTGGTCTTAGGCTCGGCCGGCTTGCGCTAGCCGAAGCGTTCGGGCATCTAGCGTTGAATAGGCTGATCGGCGAAGTGCTGGCGTCGAACGACGCTTCTCTGCATTTTCACCGCAAGCTCGGCTTCGAACACGAGTGCATTCTCGAAGCGTACCATCACGATGGCGACGCGGCGCATGACGTCCACGTTTTCAGTTTGACGCGCGCGGCTTGGCTACGAGACTGCGCCGCGGCCCTCGCGCCGTAAGCCGTGCTCGCACACGACCAGAGCCCCTACCGCGCCTCGCTCGCGCTGTGTCCCAACCGTGCCGAAACGCACAAACGTGACCTACAAACCAGCCGTAAAGACCTACGACGCCCCCGCCCCCGCCCGCCGCATGGCCACCGGCTTGACCGCATTTTGCAGCGCCGGCGCTGCCGGCGTGGAATCATCGGTCGACGTCGCCCGTCCGCCATCGCGGAAGAACGCCTGCTCGGCCGCCTTATTCATCACCAAGATACTGATCCGCCGATTGGTCGGCGCATTCGGATCGTTCCCTTGCAACGGCTGCACATCGGCCAGCCCGCGCACTTGCAGCACCTTATCGAGCCGCATCCCACCCGTGACCAACGCGCGCCGCGCCGCATTCGCCCGCTCCGACGACAACTCCCAGTTCGTATAGCCGTCCTCGCCGCCGCCGTACGGCACGTCATCGGTGTGGCCCGCTATCGAAATGTGATTCTCGACATCGTTCAGCGCCCCGCCGATCTGCGAGAGGATCGTCACCGCATACGGTTGCAGGCGCGTACTGCCGAGCGCGAACATCGGCCGCTTCTGCGAATCGACGATCTCGATGCGCAAGCCCTCGGCCGTGATCGATATCCGAATTTGATCCTTGTACGCATTGAGCGCCGGCACGTGCTCGATCAGCGCCGTCAACTTCTGCTTCAGTTGCTGCAAGCGCTGCTGATCCTCCGGGGCGGCCTGTGGCGTCGATGGCTGCGCCGTCGGCGCATTGGGCTGCGTCATGGCGCCGGCACCGGGCCGCGTGTCGGAGATATCTTTCCCGCCGCCCTGAACCACGTTCGAGCGCGTCGCATCGGCCGTCTCGCTGCCCGAAAACAGCGCCGAGAGCGGCGTATTGAAGTATTCGGAGATCCCTTGCTTGTCGTACTTGGAAGTCGATCCGAGCAGCCACATCAACAAGAAGAACGCCATCATCGCGGTGACGAAGTCCGCATACGCAATCTTCCACGCCCCGCCGTGATGCCCTTCATGATCGCCGCCCTTCTTGCGCCTGACGACGATGCTCATCGGCCGCTTGTCCGCGGCGTCTTTGGAGAGTCTGTCACCCATCGCTTCGCCCCGCTCAGGATGACGTCGCGGGCTTCGAGACCTTCGTCGCACGGACGGTGTCGTCGAGTTCCTTGAACGTCGGGCGATCGGTGGTGAACAGCACCTTGCGGCCGAATTCGACGGCCACCGAAGGCGCATAGCCGCTCAGCGAAGCGAGCAGCACCGCCTTCACGCACTGGAACGGCTTGGCGGCCGCACGACCCTTGGCATGCAACAGGTCGGCCAAAGGACCCACGAACCCGTACGACAGCAAAATGCCAAGGAACGTGCCGACGAGCGCAGCCGCGATCATCTTGCCCAGCACCGCGGGCGGCTCGCCGACCGAAGCCATCGTATGCACCACGCCCATGACCGCCGCAACGATGCCGAATGCGGGCAAGCCGTCGGCCATCTTCTGCAGCGCGTTGGCGACGACCGATTCTTCGGCATGGTGCGTCGTCAACTCTTCATCCATCAGATCCTGCATTTCGAGGACGTTGATGTTGCCGGTCGACATCATGCGCAGATAGTCGGTGATGAAGTCGAGCAAATGATGGTCGCCGGATATCGTCGGGTACTTTTGAAACTGTGGGCTCTGTTCGGGCGCATCGACATCGGCCTCGAGCGCCATCATCCCTTCCTTGCGAGCCTTTTGCATCAACTCATAGAGCAGCGCGATCAACTCCAAATATTTGGCCTTGTCGTAGCGCGGACCCTTGAAGCAAGCGGGCAAGCTCTTGATGGTCTTCTTCAGCGTAATGACAGGGTTCGCAACGACAAACGCGCCGAACGCCGCCCCGAAAATACAGAGCAGTTCGAACGGCTGAAGCAGCGCGAACAGATGCCCGCCCTCTCCGACGAAACTGCCGATCACGGCGCCGAGCACCATGACCCATCCGATTGCCACAAACATAACTTCTCCCAATGCTCCAAGCTGCGCCAACGCGCCGACCGCCCTCACGCGAGCGGGGCGACGGACGAATCGTTCGTACTCCTATCGATCGTGCAAACGGACACGACTCGATGAAAGCGGTCGATTTTTACCGATCGCGGCCCTGCGGCGAGGTCTGATATCCGTCCATCCCTAGCTAACGGCGCAAACACGCGCAGCTAAAGGGCTAGATGTCGTTGAATTAATAGGGACGCAGCTGAAATGCGGCGACAAACCGGTATCGATGACCGATTTCGCGGAGCTTTGATGTAGATCAAACGTTTGGGGCAACATCACGGTAAGCGAACCGGCACATCGTTCCCTCGCGCGCCACGCGCACCGCGGAAAGATAAAGCGAACCGAAGCCTCGTGCTGCTCGGCCGAGGCGCAGCTCATCGCATCTTCGACGAGTACGAGTGAATAATTGCGGTCGAACGCCGCACGCGCGGGGGCGGCGTTCGGCTCGCTCTATCAATTCTTTCCAACGAAAGATGCGCTGGCGCATGCGCTTTTGGAAACCTACGTCGCGGCGCTGATCGCGGATTTCGAACGGTTGCGCGAAGCGGCGCCCTCGCTCGACACAACAGCGCTCGCGCACCGGCTGGCGCGTGCGCTACTCGCGTTTCGGTCGGCGCATCCGGCGTTCGCTCGGCTCCTCGAAACCCACGGCGGGGCGTTGCCCAGCGCCGCCGCCGTGCGCTAGCGCCTGCGCGACGAGCTGGCCGCGGTGCTGCGCGCCAAAGCACCGTGGATGAAAGCCGCCCAAGCGCAGGTACGGGCGGCGGTGATCCAGCAACTCATGAAGGCGGCGGTCGCGATGCAGGCGCAGAATTCGCTGCCGCATCGCGCCGCGATCATCGACGAGTTGGAGCGCGTGATACGCCTCCACTTGGACGATACGCTGCGCTGCGCCGAGGCAGACCGCGGCGCAGCGGCGAGCCCGAAAGCACGCGATCGACCGAGCACGCGCGACGCGGGTGCTGCGCCCGTCGCGCCGCTTGCGCGTAATCGCTCGTAATGGTGGGAGGCCCAACGCGCCTCGCAGGTCGTTCATCCGATAACCACGCGGCTATAATGGGCGCGATTCCGTACCGAGTCGTCTCCAAGAGGTAACCGATGTCCGCATCGCCCCTCGCCGCCCCGCCGCGGCGCGCCCGCAATCTGGCCGAATTCGTCGTGAGCCGATTGACCGAGCAAATCGAAACGAGCGCGCTCAAGCCCGGCGACAAGCTGCCCACCGAATCTCAGTTGATGGAGACGATGCATGTGAGCCGCACCGTCATCCGCGAGGCGATTTCGCGCTTGCAAGCCGCGAAGATGATCGAAACGCGCCACGGCATCGGCAGCTTCGTGCTCGAATCGCGCGCGTCGAAGCTCGACATCGACATGATCCCGGCCACGACGCTGCGCGACGTGCTCTCGATTCTCGAGCTGCGCATCAGTCTCGAAACCGAATGCGCCGGGCTCGCCGCGCAGCGCGCCCAGCCGGACGATATCTCGCGCATCCGGGCGGCGCTCGATGCATTGAACGCGTCGCGCGACACGGGCCGAGCCAGCGTCGACTCCGATTTGAAGTTCCATATCGCGGTCGCCCGCGCCACGGGCAATCGCTATTTCATCGACATCCTCACGCAACTGGGCACCGCCTTGATTCCGCGCGAGCGCATCGATTCGGCCGGGATCGCCGACGAAGACCCGCAAGCCTATCTCTCGCACGTCAATCGCGAGCATGAGAGCATTCTCGACGCGATCGCTCGGCACGACGCCGAAAGCGCACGCGCCGCCATGCGCATGCATCTTTCGAATAGCCGCGAACGTCTGCGCCGCGCCTACAAGCGCGCGAGCGGGAACGACTAGCGCCGCTTTCTCGGGGCCATTCCCGCTAACTCCGCATTTGCGCCGACCACCTGCAGGCCCCTAGCGCACACAAAAGCGTTGCGGCCAGCCGACACTGCATCGCGTCCAACCGAGCGGCCCGGCCACGAGCATTCAACGACGCCGCTTCCGCGCATGGGTGCCCGTTCGCCTGGGCGCGGTTGCAGCGTCCGCGCGCCTGCGCCGACGCTGCTCGCAGGCCCGAAGGCGCGCGAAAACACCCCCTCCCCGCCCCATCCACCAGTTGTCGTACAACCAGTATAGTAGCCGTCGCGATTCGTCTTCCTGGGAGTTTCCCTACTAAATTCTCCGTTCTTCCCTAGCGACAATGCCGTTCACCGCTAGTTGTACGATGACGTACGAGATAACTCTCCAAACAACGGCGGCAAGCAAAATTCGGGCGCTCGGCCGTGTGCCGGCGCCGTTGGGATGCAGCGATCAACCACGGAGACTCAATTGAACAAGCGCGTATTGAAACTGTCGGCCCTCGCTCTGGCTGCCGGCTTGGCAGCGGGCGCGGCGCAGGCGCAGACCAGCGTCACGTTGTACGGGATCGTCGATACGGGGATTGGCTACCAGAGCAATCAGGCGCCGGCGCTGGGCGCCACGTCGGGCGGCAAGGCCGCGACGAAAATGATCAACGGCATCTGGTCGGGCAGCCGTTTCGGTTTTAAGGGGAGCGAAGATCTGGGCGGCGGCACGAAAGCGGTGTTCCAACTCGAAGAAGGCTTCAACAGCGCGACGGGCGGACAAAGCGTGAACGGCCTCGCGTTCAACCGGCAGGCGTACGTCGGTCTGAGCGATACGCGCTACGGCACGCTGACTTTGGGCCGGCAGTACACCTCGTTATACACGCTGTTGTCTCCGTGGAGCCCGACGACGTGGCTGACGGGCGCATTCGGCGCGCATCCGGGCGATATCGATTCGTTGGACACCAACTATCGCGCGAACAACTCCTTCGTCTACACCTCGCCCACCCTCAGCGGCTTGACGCTGAGCGGCTCGTACTCCATGGGCGGCGAAGCGGGCAGCTTCAACGCGGGTTCGACGTGGAGCGCCGCCGCGCAGTATAAAAACGGTCCCCTCGGCGTCGCCGCGGGCTTTCAGCGCGTGAACAATTCGGCGGTGGGCGGCGGCGCTTGGGGCTCGTTCTCGACCGTCAGCAACAACGGCAGCCAGCCTGCCGTGTCGGCGGTGAACAACGGTTACCAGTTGGCGCAAGCGCAGCAGCGGATCGCGCTGACGGGCGGCTGGCAATTCACGCCGTCGTTCGATCTTTCGGTGTCCTACTCGAACGTGCAGTACATCCCGGGCGTGAACTCGAAATTCGCCAGCGAAGCCGTGTTCAACACGTACGGCGCGGTGCTGCATTGGAAGGCGACGCCCGCATTGGATTTGGCCGGCGGCTACAGCTATACGAAGGCGTCGAAAGCCAACGGCGTGACCGACGGTGCGCAGTACCACCAGTTCGTGCTCTCGCAGTACTACTCGCTGTCCAAGCGCACGGCGTTCTACGTGCTCGAAGCGTTTACGCGCGCGAACGGCCAAACGCTCAATGCGGCAGGCGGCGTGATCAATGCCACGGCCACGATCGGCGACGGCTTCAACGGCACGCCTTCGTCCACGCGCAACTTGTTTGCCGCGGGGGCAGGGATCGTCCATCGGTTCTAACTCTTCGAGTTTTCCGAGGCGCAAAGGCAGGAGCGTTGGGCGGTTTAGCGGCGGGCTTGCCGTCGCGGCGCCAGCGAAACGTCGTGCGGCCCATCCTAGCGATGGGCCGCATGAGTTGCCTAACGACGTAGTCCCCGATGTAGTCCACCGATCGGATCAACCGCCCTGCACGAGCGCCGTCACCTGAGGCGCCGTCATCGCGCCGCGATAGATGCGAAAGTCGTCGATCGAGCCGGCGAAGAATGGATCGCCGCTCCATTGCGAGCGGCCGATCCAGTTTTGCGCCGTCTTGCCGATGCGCCACGGCGCAAATACGAAATCGCTCGAACTGTTGACCGCCGCGCCATTGACGTACAAGATCGCCGTCGTGCCCGATAGCGTGACGGCGACATGCGCCCACTCGTTGACCGGCAGCGCCGCCGTGCCGTCGAGACGCCGCTCGCCGTGAGGCCCGTTGGTCGTGATCGCGAAGCGCACGACGCCCCCCGATCCCATCGGCGTCAAGAACATATAACGCCCGGTGCCGGCGCCGAAATCGAACACGCGCGCCCAGCGGGTGGCACGAGTCCAATTGACCCACGCCGCGATCGTGAAGTCCGAAACGTCCGCCACGATGTCGTCGGGCAGGCTGAAATAGCCTGTCGCGCCGTCGAGCGAAACCGCGTTGCCTCTCTTACCCACGGCATGGGTCGCGCCGCCCACGAGCGTGCCCGTATGCCCATTGCCCGTGGTGTCGGCCGCCGTCGTGCCGCTTGCTTCGTCGAAGCTCAGCAGCGTGTGCGCTGCCAGCGCCGTCACGGCGGCGACTTCCGCAGAATTGGCGCCCTCGCCAGACGCCGTCGCGGCCGCTACGACGTAGTACCAAGTGCCGGCGCCGGGCTTGTCGGTGTAACTGAGCGGATCGACGATGCCCGAGGCGACGACGCCGTACGGTCCCCCGGCCGTCGCGGCACGCTTGACGGTATAGCTCGATGCGCCGGCCACGCCCCACCACGACAATACGACCCTTCCCGCTTCCGGCCAGGCCGTGAGCCCGGATGGCGCCGCCGCGGGCGCGACGGCGTCACGCGTGCACGTCAATGTGCCGTAACCGAGCTGGTCGTAGCCGCCGCTCGTCGAACCGTAATTGCCGCCGCCGCCTTCCGGTTCAATTGCGAGCGCGAATTTCGTCGACCATGGCGCGGCGAGGCCTTTCCGATTGACGTAGTGGTTGTAGACGAGCGCCCAACATGGCCGCACCGTCCCTCGACTCGCGGTCGAAAACCCGGGCTGCACCACGTCTACGTTCGAATAAGTTACGTACGGCACCGTCAGATACGTGCCGTCGGGCTGCACCAGATTCGCCTTCGCGACATACTCCGCGCCGGCAAGAAACCGATTGCGGTCGTGCCCGTAAGCGTCGATGCCTTGATTCCAAGCCATTTCGCATATAGCGCCGCCCAAAGCGATGCCAAGCGTGTTGTGACCTTGGTCGCGGCCGCTCTCCTGCCACTGGCCGAGATAGCCCGGATGCACGTAGTAGACGGCTTGTGCGATTGCGCCGTTGCCGGGGCCGTTCAGGAAGTAGTCGATGCCCGAATCGAATATCGCGTGATCGTCGCAAAGCACGCCGATCGCCATCACCGAGGCGATGTTGCACAGGTCCCAGTTGGCCCAGTAGTGAGTAATCTCCGTGTTGTTATGGCGATTCAGGAAGTCCGCGTTGATCGGATAGAAGATGTTGCGCATCATCGCCTGGAACGCCGCAAAATCGGCAGCCGCCCAACCCCGATAGCCACGCATGATCTCGCCGGCGTTGGCAAATTCGTAGCCATACAGTCCGGCCGCGAGGTCGACGTTCGAATCGCCGCCCAGGCGTTGCAACGTAGACGACCATGCATTCATGATTTGCACGGCTTTGTCGGCATAGCGGGCATCGCCACCCACCTTCCAACGCAGCGCGCATGCGTAGGCTGCGGCGATGTCGTTGTAGAGCACCGGATAGTTTTGCGGGCCGGTACCGCCGCGGTCCACCTCGACTTGCGGACGCGGCGACCACGACAAGCTTGCGTGGCTGTTCGCGGCCAAGATCTTCCAGCCGTCGATCCATGGCGAGGTTTGGGTCGAGACTTTCAGTGCCATACGGTCGAAATCGGCCTGCGTATGCAGCAGACCCGGGTGGACGAATGCACCGCTCGACACGATATCGGCTTGCCCGGTCGCCACGTGCGCCAGTGCGCTGGCCGACGCTGCGCCGCTCGCTGCGGCGCGGGTGCTCGATGCGGCGGCGTCCGACGCCGCGCCGCCGCATGCCGAAAGCGCCAGCGCGCCGAGGCTATAGAGAAAGGTCCGCCGAGAAATGTCCGGCATCGACTCGTTGCCCTTCGTCTCGTCCATATCGCATCCGTGTAGAAATCGTTGCCGCGTGCCCTGCACCGTCAGTTGCGGCGTTGCCTGCCGGTATCGAACTTGTGCGCTGCTGCTGCGCGAACACGTGCGACCGCGCCGCACGACGATTGTTCAATCGAACGAAGATACACAGTGGCAACGGGGACAAGGGCATCAGGATCGACGGAAACGAGCGTCAGAAAACCCTTAGGGCGAAGCGTTGGCTGCGCCCTCGACGACCGCATGCACGAGTGCCGGCGAAACATAGTGCGGCCCGTCGAACAGATAGACGCGGTACCCGCGATAGGCCTGAAGCTGCGGTTTCAATTCGCTTGCGTTCGCCGCGCGCACGCCTGCGCCCGGCAACCCACGAAACGCCTCGGCAATGATTCGCACACGCTCGGGCCCTAGGCGTTCGGCAAGTGCGTCCGCGTAAGCTCGCGCCACGCCCGGCTTGCGCACGTAGTCGCCGCAACCATCTTGGAACAACACGCCGACATCGCGCGGCAGCCATCGGTCCAGCCACGCCGCGAGCGCGGCGCCCCCGATGTTCGAGTTGTCGTAGACGCTGATCCATAGCGGCTTGGGCAACTGATCGAGCAACGGCTCGAGCGATGCGGCATCGCGCCAGGTAGGATCGACTTCGACCGGAAAATACCAACCGGCGACATGCATCGGCCACTTCACCGCCGCCAGCGCGAGCGATTGCTTGACGAGCTGCGCCGCATTGCCGCGCGCCCGCGACTCGTCGAAGCGGGCCGCCAAACCGACGATCACCTCCCGTGCCCACGGCTCGCGGCCGATGCGCTTCCAGTCGGGCAACCGTTGCGCCGTCTGCAGGCGCGCGCCCGCCACGAGCGCTTCGTCGTCCACCGCGGTCCATTGCACGAGCAGCTCGCGCACGCCAAGCGCGTCCCATTGCCCGTGCGGATTCATATGGGCGGCATCGGGCTGCCAGATGATCCCCTGGGCGAGCTCGGATGCATCGCCCCGATCTGGCGTGGCGGCAGCGCAGTAGCCCGCCGCCATGGCGAGTGTGCAAGCGGCCACCCCCGCGCGGCGCCGCCAGCGCCTTGCGAGCGCTCGCGTCGGCGCCCTATCGCCCATGGCTGCGCGCGAGCGTGTCCGTCAGCGCATGCCGGTAGTCGTCGGCTAAACGCGCTCGATCGATTTTTGCGTTGACGGTCAACGGCAGCATCCGGCAAGGGATCAGTTCCGAAGGAATCATGTAGGGCGGCAGGCGCTCACCCAGGCGCATGCGCCAATCGCTCGGCAACGCACGTTGCGCGCCTCGCAGATCGTTCGCGCCAGTCTCGACGAAAGCCACGATGCGCGCCACCGTGCCGTCGGTGCGCCGCAACGGCACAGCGGCCGCATGAACCCCGCCCGGCATCGCCGCGAGCGCCGCGTCGATCTCCGCCAGCTCGATGCGATAGCCGTTCAGCTTCACTTGTTCATCGATACGGCCGTGGCAAAACAGCAGTCCATCGGCATCGACACTGCCCAGATCGCCCGTGCGAAACGCGCGCTGGCCCGCGCGCGAGAACATGCGCGTCGCGTTCAGATCGGCGCGGTTCAGATAGCCGCGCATGACATAGGGGCCGGCAATGCACAGCTCGCCGCCTTCGACGAACACTTCCCCGCCGCGCCGCGCGAACCCGATCGGCAAGCGCTCGGGATGCGTGGCCAGCACGGCGTCGTCGACGACGATCCATGTCGCCGCCACCGTGGCCTCGGTCGGACCGTAGGTATTGATGATGCGCGCGTCGGGAAAGCGCTCGCGCAATCGCCGCGCCAGAGAAACGGGCAGCATCTCGCCGCAGAACAAAAACGTGTTCAACGACGGCAGCGCGACATGTGCGAAGCGCGGATCGAGTAATTGCTGCTGCGCGAAGGACGGCGTGGAGACCCATGCGCTCACCCGCGCGTCCGCGACCTTGCCGATGAACGCAGCGCCCGGCAGGCAGGCCGCGCGCGACATCATCACGATCGCGCCGCCGGACGTCAGAGTGCCGAAGACTTCATACATCGAGAGGTCGAAGCTGAACGGCGCCTGATTCAGAAAGACCGGCGCCGTACCGAGCGCGAAGTCGGCCGCCATCCACTCGGCCAACGACTGCACGCTTTCGCGGCCGATCTGCACACCCTTGGGCTCGCCCGTCGTGCCGGAGGTGAACAGCACGTAGGCAAGATTTTTCTCCCGGAGTGGTTGCGCACGTTCCGGCGCCGATTCGCACTCGCCCGCCCAATCGAAGCGTTCGAAGCTCGCTCGGCGCGCGTCGTAATAGACCGAGGCGCCGAGCGCACACGCGATGCGCCGCATACGCTCGTCGGGATAAACGGTGTCGATCGGCACGAACGGCGCACCGAGCATCAACGCGCCCGTCATGGCCACGAAGAAGTCCGCTTCTTTGTGTCCGCGCACGATCACCGGCACGTCGCGCGCGATGCCTTGAACGAGAGCCGCGTCGCACCAGGCGAGCGCGGCTTGCTCGAGCGCACGCCAACTGAGCGTGCGCTCCGCCGCGACGACGGCCGGTGCGTCGGGACGCACGTCGGTTTGGACGAAACGGCCTTGCGCTAGATCGAAATGCATCTGCGCCGCCTATTTGAACGATGGGAACGATGGGTTGGACGCGTTCGACCGGTCCGAACCCTGAGCGGCGATGAACGACGCAAGCGCGGCTGCACTCGCGAGGTGTTCGGCGATCTCCGTCGGCGGGACCGACACGCCGAACTCGCTCTCGACCCGCAGCACGATCTCGACGGCGAGCACCGAATCGACGAGTCCCGAATCGATCAGCGGCGCATCGGCGTCGATGCTACGCAGCACGACTGATTCGACGAGCGCTTGGACGCGTTCGAGCAATCCGTTTTCTGTTGACATCAATCGAATCTCCTTCAAGACAGGTCGATCAAAACTGGAAATAGAGAAAGCGCGTTTCGCCATGCAATTGCGCAGCGCATACGAGCAAAACGAGCACGATCGTGGCCGTCCAGCGCCAGGACGGCGACCAGCGCCAACGCGGCGCAACGGTATCGGCGGCGCGCTCCAGCGCCGGTGCGAACCGGCCCATCCATTCGTGCGAATTCGGCGCAAACCAAGCGATCGCCAGCAGCAGCGCGAGTTGCGGTGCAGGCATGCTCCGGCCCAAGGCCAGCCGCAGCCCACCCCACAGGCCGCCGCCATCGTCGATCGACGGCCAAGCGGGCGGCGCGAAACCGCGCAAGCCGGCCATGCCTTCG
The DNA here is from genome assembly GCF_056498045.1 of Trinickia sp. Z7. Classification (NCBI taxonomy): domain Bacteria; kingdom Pseudomonadati; phylum Pseudomonadota; class Betaproteobacteria; order Burkholderiales; family Burkholderiaceae; genus Trinickia; species Trinickia sp. Z7. The sequence goes on along the minus strand of NZ_JAUEQW010000010.1, from coordinate 76,740 downwards.
AGCATCGCAAGCGCATCGCCCACTCCGTGCGCGCGAAAGAACACGAACGCGACGAGCGCGGCAACGAAGGTGATCAGCACGCTCGCGACGCGCCACGCGTGCGAGCGCACCTTCGCCGCTGGCGTGCCGGGGGACCGAACCGCCGCACTTCGGTCGTTGGCTTGGCGCCAATTGCGCCAAGCGTGATTGACGGTCAGATAGACCGCGTGCAGCACGCCGTAGATGAGGTACTGCAGCCCGGCGCCGTGCCAGATCCCCGCGAGGCCCATCGTGTAGAACGTCGGCACGGCCACCGTGGCGGCGAAGCCCATCGGCGAGCGCTGCGCGGCACGACCGATCGGTTGGCCCCGCTGCGCACGGCGGCGGTTGATCCGCATCGACAGCGGGTAATAGAGGTAAGCGGTCAGGTAACGCGTGAGCGTGATGTGCCAGCGCTGCCAGAAGTCGATGATGCTGGCTGCTTTGAACGGCGAATTGAAATTGAGCGGAAAGCGAATGCCGAAGAGTTTGGCCAGACCCACCGCCATGTCCGAATAGCCCGAGAAATCGAAGTAAAGCTGAAGCGCGTACGCGAGCGCCGTGCCCCATGCAGCCCAGCCGTCCAATGCCGCCGGGGCCGCGAAGCCCGCGTCGGCGTAGGCGGCGATCGGATCGGCCAGCAGCAGCTTCTTGGCGAGCCCCATCGCAAACACGCTCGCGCCGATCGAGATGTTTTGCGCGCGCAGCCTGTATGTCTGCGCTTGCGCGAACTGCGTCATCATCTCCTTGTGATGCAGAATCGGTCCCGCGATCAGATGCGGAAAGAAGGTCACGAACTGCACGAAGCCAAGTGCGTCGGATTGTTTGACGATCCGCGCGCGGCAATCGAGCAGATAGCCGATCTGCGTGAACGTGAAGAAGGACACGCCGAGCGGCAGCACGACGCTCGATGCGTGCTGCGCGAGCCAGCCTTGTTGCGAGAGCCCGCACCATTGCACCCACGCGCCGGCCATCGCCGACCAATACTTGTAGCGCACGAGCACGGCCAGATCGACGCAGATCGCCGCCGTCAGCCAAATGCGCGCGCTGCGCGAGCCGGGCGCGGATGCGAGGATCGCGCGGCTCATGCCGTAGTTGAATGCGATCGACATCGCAAGCAAACCGATGAACGCCGGCGCCCATGCGCCATAGAACGCGAGCGAGGCCAGGCACAGCCAGAACGCCGCCAAGCGCGGCGAACGCGCGCCGGCCACATAGTAGAGCGTCAACGCAATCGGCAGAAACAGCGTCAGGAAGACGAACGAGTTGAACAGCATCGGCGTATTCCCTCACTGACGGTGGGTAGACATCGGCAAGGCCGCCACCGACGGACCCGATGCGATAGAGGCAGGCGAAGACAGCGCGTCTTCCGACATCTCCCAAATGACGACGCGCACGCTGGACGGCCACTGCGCCCGCTTGGCCCAGATCGCCGCAAGTGCGCGGTCGAAGCGCCCATCGTCTTCGCTCACGTTCCATACCTCGCCACCGAGCGCTCGGCCGAGCCGGTCGGCAAAGCCGCTGCGTCGCGAGAAAGAACTGCCCGCAAGCAGCACCCGCGCGGGCGGGGTGTCGTCGAGCAAGCCGCCGGAGGGTATGGGGCGGATCGTTTCGGGCATTTCGATGTCGGGTGCGGGCCGCCAGTCGTTCGGAACATCGGCCAGGCCGGCGAGCCGCAGCAGATCCCCCACCCGCGCGCGCACACCCGATTCGTGCTCGACCGCGAATCGCGTATCGCCGCGTGCGCCCAGGAACGGCTGCACCGCGACCGCAACGGCGTCCGCGGCCGCTTGCGCGCCGCGCCCGTTCCAATGCACGTCGGTGCGATAGAAGGCGGGGCGGGCGGCCGTCAGCGGGCCGAGCAAGTCCACTTGCGCGACACCGGCTTGCGCGAGCGCCTCCCGCCACGCCTGCCAGCGCGCGGTCATGCGCGCCTCCTGGCGCAAGCCGCAGAGCGCCTGCGTCTCGACGCGCGCTTTGTCAGGGACGGTCGCGACGACGAGCGCGATGCCGTCGCGGCGCAAGGCGTCGGCGTAGCGATGCAGGGTAGCGACGTGTGCGCGCATCGCCTCGGTCACAGGGATCGTCTCGGCTACCGACGGCGCAGGCTGCAGGCCATCGGCGTAGAACAACCAGCCGCGGCAGCCCTCACGCACTTGCGGCCCTAGATCGCCGAGCACACGGTAGCGCAGCGCAGCGCTCGCGCGGCGCAGCGCGGCGGCGTACGGCACGTCGATGGCGCGATCGATGCGGCGCATCGCCTCGCCGCTGCGCCATGCCGCGGCATCGCCGAGCGTGGACGCCGGATCGGCCTTCGTGCGCGCGACGAGCGAGGCGATGCCGAGCGCGAACGCGCCGGCGAGCAAGGCCAACACACAAGCGGCCATCGGGCGATGTGCGCGCTCGGACTCTGCCATGCGCGGCGAGCCAGCCCCGAGGCGGCCGTGGCGTTCGGCAACGGTCTCGCTCATTGCGCCAGCGCCTTATCGATACGATCGAACCAAGCGGCTTCGGCCATGATCGACGAAGCGTCCCACTGACCCGAGGCGCTCGGACCGTAAGCCATCTGCCCTTCGTTGAACTGCCAGACGATCGCCTGCGGTTTTTGCTGCGCGAACGCGGGGGATTCGAGGTAATCGAGCAGCGTCTTCCACGGCCCCGTATCGCCGAATTTCCAGGTCAGTCCGACCGGACGCGCGAGCGCATGCGAGAGCCGCTGAGTAAAGCCGAGGTACGGCTGCACCATGCTGTTGCCGACCACCTGCACCACGGGCGCGGCATCGGCCAGCAAGCCCGCGCCGTCGGTCTCCTCGCGTACGATGAAACGGTCTTTACCGATGGCCCGCTTGCGATCGGGCGGCAGCAGCGCCGCGAGGTCGCCATAGTCCATCTCTTCGGTCCATTCGCCCAGCTCCCTCGGCTCGCCCTGCTCGCCGGGCAGCGGCCCGGCAGCCGCTAGATGCCGCGCCGTCGCATCGGCCGCCGCTTCGGCCGTATGCGCGGACCAATGGTAGTCGGCGCGAATATAGGTGCTGTCCTCGCGCGTATCGACGTGCGCGAGCGCGGCCGCCGCGTCGACGAAATCGAGCCGCGCGTCCCGCGCATGCGCAAGGATCGCCGCGTAGCGCTGCGCGACGCTCGTAGAAAGCGCGGTGTCGTCGGGCAACTTGTCGGCGGCGGCGCGCGCCTTCAACGGCGCGACCACCATCGTGCAACGCACGCCGCGTGCGCTGAGCTTGCCCACGGCCTTGCCGATCAAGTCGACCACGGTCAGGCACGCTGGCGTATCGTCGGCCGTCCAGCTTTCCCAAGCGGGGAACAACCAGCGGTCGCGGCCCTCGACCACGCCCTGCGCCGCGCGTGCCATGCGAGGCGTGAACGTCAAACCGGCGGCCAGCGGCGCGGCGGCCAAAGCCAACAACAAGCGGCGGCGGCGCGCGCAGATGGCGGCGCCCGGATCGTGAGCGAAGTAGGTGGGTCTCATCGGCAAATATTCTTGTGGGTGGAGTTCAAAAAGAGCGCCATCGTCGTGGGCGGGAACCGCGCGAGTCCCGCTCGCCTCAGTGGCCGCCCGGCCATTCGAGCGTGTCGGGCACGCCGCCCAGCACCGGCCGCGCGGCAGTGCCGGACAGGATCAACGTGTAGCTGCGGCCGGCAGCCAGACGCGGGAGTGCGAACGGTGCGGAAACGGCGTCGCCGCAAACGGCGACCAGGGTCGCGGCGACCGGGTTGATCGAGCGCGCCGCTGCGTGCGCCGGCGCGACGCGATCGAAGACGACCGTGTCGGCATGGCGCTCGAGCGCGACTTTCCCATCGCATCCATCGACGAAATTGAACAGCCGTAGCTGCGCGCGCAAGGCGTCGGCGGTGGCCGCTGGCGCGGCGATGGATCGCGCTCGCCAGCCGCGCGCGCCGTCGCGCTCGATCGCCACGGTGATCGTCGATCCGGCGGTGTCGCTGCCCGCCGCGCGCGCGGCGGCGGCGTCTTGCGCGGCGATCGCGCCGTCCACTTCGACACCGAGCGTCGTGCCGGGCCGCACGACGCCGAGCCCCGTCGCCGCGCCCGGCGCGAGTTCGATCGGGCGTGCACCACCCGGCAGCGCAACTTTCGCGGCGCGCGTCGAAAGGTTGACCACGCGCAAGTACGTCGCGTCCGCCGGCGGTTGGGGGCCGTATAAGCTCGCGACATCGTCGGCGGCCGCGCTAGCCGAAAGGGGTGCGGCGGCCATCATGACGGTCAGGGCGGTCACGGCGGTCAGAGCGAATTCGCGCGCATGGCGGATTCCCATGCTCCGCTTCTGTTCCGAGGCTGGGGTTCGAGTTTCGTTTCGGTTCGTCATCGCTAGCATCACGTTCTTGGTTCGAATCATTGGAAAACGAGCGGCCAGGCTCGTATCTGCCGCCTTCAATAAGCAAACACCGCGCTGCAAAAGGCGCCGCGCGCGCGGTCGTCGCCGGTCACCTTCCAGCGGTACTGGACCGAAAGCTGGACCGACGAGCGCAAGGTGTCGTACTTGCCGTCGCGAAATCCGTAGTGCACGGTCACGCCCACGCCCGCGCCCACCGGCACGCTGCGATCGACGCTCGTGTCGTAATCGGCGCCGAGCACGGCGTAAGGAAAGACCGTCAAGCGCGGGCTCACGCGGTCGATTCGGTAGCTGCGCCCCGCTTCGACGAGCGCCGTCGCGTAGTTCGATCCGTGCGCCAGATAGCGGCCTGCTTCGGCGTAGGCCGATAAGGTCCACCACGACGGCACATCCACGCGCCGTTCGGTGCCCACCCCGGCCGAGTAGGCGAGCCGCGCGAGCCAATCGCCCTGCGCCTGCGAGCCGATCGGCACGATCCGTTCGAAGGCGGCGATGGCGTCGACGCTCGAGAACGGCTTGCCGCGCACACCGAACGCGGCCTCGAGCGAGCTTGCGCCGCTCGCCCCGCCGCCCGACACGCCGAAGCCCTCATAGCCGCGTGCGTACAACTCCAACATGCGATCGCCGAGGCTGCCGAGCGGACGCCAGTACACCTGCGCACCCGCTTGCCAGTTGTTGCTCGCGGTAGCCGTCGGCGTGCTCGGATAGCCCGACTGCAGTCCCGCGCCGCGGTAGTCGAGCGAGACGTCGAAGCCCCATTTGCGCGTCGCCTCGGAATGCGCCGCCCGCAGGCCTTCGAGTTCCTGCGCCCCCTCGGCCTGCGCCGAAGCGGCTTTTCGCCGGTGCTCGTCCTGGCGGCGAACGGGTCGATCCTTATCGGCGGCGCTCGAACGCTCGGAAACGACAGTTGGAGCCGCCGCTGGAGCGAGCGCGCCGATCGCGCGCTCGAAGTAGCGTGCCGACTGCGCGTCTCGATCCGCCGCCGCCGCGGCATAGCCGGCGTCGGCGAGCGAGAGCCCGGCGAGCTTGCCCTGCGCGTCGGCGTGCTCGAACGCGGTCAACGCGCGCGCATCGTCGCCGGCTTCGCGCGCGACGTAGCCTGCTTCCAGCACAGGCAGCGAGTCGAGCAAGCCGTCATCGATCAGCCTGCGCGCTTCATGGTTGGCCTCACGCGTCTGCCCCGCGCCTTCGAGCGCGTTGATCAATGCCGCGCGGTGCTGCGCATTCTCGGGCGCGGCCGCCACCGCTTCGCGCGCGTAACGGATGGCCCCGCGCTTATCGCCCCGCTCGCTCGCGAGATCGCGCGCACGGCCCGAAGCAAACGCGGGATCGGCGGGCCATACGTCGCAACTCGCGCCGAAATCGGGATCGTCCACGCAGTCGGCGATGGGCTGCACTGCACTCAACGTCGGCACCGGGCTTGCATTGCCCACGAGCCGGCGCGCGCGGCCAAGCCGCTCTGCGACGAGCGCATCGGTGTCGTCGCCAAGCGGTGGCATAGCCGAGAGCCGATCGAGCGCATACTGCGCTCGCCCTTGCGCCATCCATATATCGGCCGCAATCGCGCGCGCGCTGTTCCGTGTCGAGCGAGTGGCGTCTTCGCGGTGCAAGGCCGCGTCCAGATCGGCGTCGGCGGGGGCGAGACGTTGCTGCTCGGCGCGCGCGAAGGCGCGAAAGACGAAGGGCAGCACTTCCGTATCGTCGTAAGCGATAGCGTCGCTGGCGGCTTGCTCGAGGCCGTCCCAATCGCGAGCCGCCATCAAAGCGTCGAACAATGCGACGCGATAGTCGATGTTGTCGGGTGCGTAGGCCACCGCTTCACGCGCCGCAGCGCTCGCCTCCCTCAAGCGAGCGCCTTGGCGTGCGGCGAAGGCACGGTGCGAAGCCTTCGGCGCCATGCCATTGCCGATGAAGGTGCGTCGCAGCCTGAGGTCATCGCTGTCGCCGAAACGTTGCACCGCTTCGACATCGGCCCGCCATGCGAGCGCGTCGTTGCCGGCCGCGCTCGCCGAATCGATCAGCAACAAACGCAAACGCAGCACGTCGGGCCGCGCCGCGATCGCGCGCTGCGTCTCTTGCACGGCGCCGGCATAGCGCTTCTCGCCGTAGGCGCGATACGCCCGCTGCGCGGCTTCGAATGCCTCGCCCGTTAGCGCGTCGCCCGGTGCGCTCAACGCGCTCGGCCGCTGTGCGAGCCGCTTGGCAGCCGAGCCGACCGCGTCGATTTGCGCTCGGCGTTCGACCAACGGACGGCGCGGCCCCAGATCCCCGATCGCCTGACGTAGCGCGGCGCTCGCGGCGCCATAGCGACGCTGGGCCGCCAGCGTATTGGCGAGGAGCAGCCGCAACTCGAGCACGTCGGTGCGCTGACGGATCGCCTCTCGCGCGAGCCCTTCGGCCTGTCGATAGTCGTGTCGTTCGAACGTGGCGTAGGCTTGCTGCGCCACGCGATAGGCCGCGCCGCCAAGCGCCGGCGGGTCGATGTCACGCTCGCTCGCGTGCCCGGCCGCTGCAGCGAAGGCGAGATAGACCAGGCAAGCCCGCGCCATGCGCCGCAGGCGCGGAACGCGATAGTGGGGCGATTTCGCGGTTGGCGTCGTGCGCGCCGCGGCCGCCACGGCTTGATGAACGTTCGTGTCGCGGCTCATGAGCCCGCCCCTTGCAAGCTGCTTAGACGGCGCTGCTCGTCGATGACAACCTCGATCGCTTCACGCGAAACGACGCCGCGCGCGACCATGAAATCGCCGATACGGCCGTGCCGGTCGGGATGGTATTCGGTCAGGGCCGCTTCGAACGCTTGCCGGCGCACGAACCCGCGCTCGATGAGCAAGTCACCGATGAGCGGTATGCTGTGCATCGCCGCTGCTTGCGGTCGTGGCTGCGTTTGCTCGGGCGTTTGCGTTCGCACCTGTGCTCGCGGCGCATCGTCCAAGCCCCCGCGCAACCGCCTGAGCCCGAATGCGATCTCGCCCTCGCGCACGATCCTCTGCTCCACGCTCGCGCCAATGTGCGCCTGAAGCTGCGCGAGCAACGCGTCGCCGAGCGGGCTCGCCGTCAGCACCACCGCGCGCCCTGCCGTATCGAAGCCCTGCGGCAGCACCCGAAAGCGAATGATCGTGTCGAGCGGCAATTGCCCACGATGGCGCTCGAGCGCATCGGCATCGAGCCTCCCGCGTTCCAACTCGGCCTGAAATGCGATGGCTTCGGCAAGCGTTTCGTCATCGAGCCAGCCCTTGGCCATCAGCACTCGGCCCAGCGGCGCTTCGCGTGCGTGCGCCTCATCGAGTGCGCTGCGCAGCTTCTGCGCATCGATGGCCTGCCAAGAGACCAAGAGCTCCCCCAAGCGCTGCCGCCGATCGACCAAGCCATCGGCGGACGGAAAATCGTGCATCGTCTTGTCCCATGCGAGCCGCTTACCGGTCGCCATATGCACGACGAACAAGCGCCACGCGCGCGCCACGGCCAGAAAATTGATGAAGTTGGCGATCACCATGCGCGGTGCCGACAACAAGCCGTGTTCCCAGCCATATAGGCGCGTCACGAAGTACATGCGCTGCACGGCGCGCAGCGCCAACGCGCACGCGTTGAACCACAGCAATGCGCGAAACCAGGCGGCATCGGCGAGCGCCGAGGCGGCGAACGGCGGCGCCATGCCAAGGGCATCGGCCAGCGCGAACAACAGGAATTGGGCGACGAGAACATAAGCGAGCATGCCGACGATCGCCGTCACCGTGCCCTTGCGGTCGCGCAGCAACAGATAGCGATTGGCGAGCGAACCCGAGAACCCGGTTTGGCGCCAACCTTGCAGGCCGATGCCGAGCGTCCAGCGGGCGCGTTGCCGATACGCCGTGCGCAGCGTGTCGGGGAAGAACTCGCGCACGCAAAGCGGCATCGACAACGTGAATTCGCGCACGGGGCCAAAGCCGAACCAGGTCTTGCGGCGCGCGGCGAAGGTGACCGGAAAGCGCGCGAAGATCGACTGCATGCCGAGCTTGGCCAGGCGCGTGCCGACGTCGTAGTCTTCGGTCAGGCTCTCGGTGTTGAACGGTTGATTGTTCGTCTGCGCGATCAAAGCGAGCAATGCGCGGCGCGAAAAGCACGTGCCCACCCCGGCCGACGGCACCGCGCCCGCGAGGCTCTCGCGCACGACGAGATCCTTCGCATGCCATTCGGCGAATTCGTCCATATACGTGCCCGCGACGAGTTCGAACCAATGGCGCTCGAGCGAGGCGACGGGCAGTTGAATCATGTCCTTGCGCGGCAGCAGGTAATTGAAGAACTTCAGCTCGAGCGGATGCAGCACGTCCTCGCTGTCGTGCAGCACGACGCCCGCGAACTCGATGCCGCTTTCCTGCTCGTGCTTGAAAATCGCCTGGATGACCCAGTTCAAGCAATCGGCCTTGCAGGTGGGACCGTCGTGCGGCACCTCGACGCGCCGCAACTGCCGGTAGCGGCGCCGCATGCGCTCGACTTGCTCGATCGTGCGCGCGTCGTTGCGATACGTGCCGACGAAGACGACATAGCGGCGGTAGTCGAGCACGCGCACCATGTCTTCGAGCATCGCCCCGATCACGTCGTATTCGAGCCAAGCGGGCACCATGATCGCGATCGGCTGCTCTTCGCGCACATGCAGTTGTTCGACGGTCAGCGCGCGGTAGCGCCGTTTCACGGTGAAGTGCCGGTAGATCTCGCGCGACCAATACCAGAGATCGACGAACAAATCGTCGAGGCTCGACGCGAAGATGACGACCGCGACCACGGCCGAGAGCACCTCGAGCATCGTGAAATAGCGGCTCATGGCATAGCCGCCGTACCACTGCAGCGCGACGAGGCTCATCGCTCGCCGTCCTTCGCCCGATGGCGGCGGCGCTCGATGCCCGCGATCGCGACGAGCGCGATCAGGAAAGCGACGATGCCCGCGGCGACGAGCCATGGCAAACGACGCGAGAAGACATCGGCGCGTGTGCTATCGGTGACGACCTCGCCCGGATGACGCGAATCGAACAACCGCGCCACCCCGTTCGAGGCGACGAGCGCAACGTCCCCGCGCACGAGGCGCAAGGCGGCGGGCAGTTGCGGCGCCTCGCGGCCCAGCGAGCGATAGGCGATGCCGGTGGCGCCGTTCGATTGCGCGACGTCGATCACGGCAAGCTTGGACAAACCCGAGACATCGGCATAGACGCGCCCCGATGCGTCGACGAGCTTGAGACGATCGGCGGACCATCGTGCGCGGGCATCCTCTTGCTGCAGCGCTAAGTCGGCGGCGAGGAACGGGCCCGTCGGCGCGGCCACCGCGCCGTCTTTCACGACCGCGAGCGCGGCGCGCGACGGCGCGAGCCCGGCGGCGTTGGCCAAGCGCGCGAGCCGTGGCAGCGACTCGGTGGCATCGTCGAGATAGGCTGCGGGCACGAACACGCTCGCTGCCGTCGCAAAGCGCGGCAGCATGCCGATGAAATCGTCTTCCACGGCGGCGCGCGCGAGCGTCAGATGACTCGTCGGCAGCACGGCCACCGGGTAGCCTTGCGAGCGCGCCTCGCAGCCGCCGTCGGGGCGGCGCTGGAACACGACGCGCAGCACGTTGGTCGGCGCCAGCGCGAAGCGCGGCACGTGCGCGACGATCGTGCCGGGCTTGCCGTCCTCGCGCAGCAGTTTCGAGCCGATCAGCACGCCGTTGAAATACACGGAGGCGATGTCGCCGTCATGGTGCGGCGTCGGCGCGGCGGCAAGGTCGAGCACGACTTCATCGGGAAGCTTGCCGCTGCCGGCGACGGCGGACAGGTCGAAGCTCGCGTCCCAGATGGCGCGACCGAGCACGTCGAGCGTGCGCGGCTCGCCGCCTAGCGCGGACAGCGCGATGCGATCGGCGTCGGGCGCGAGCGCGTCGTCGAGACGATGCACGACGTAGCGATCGGCGAGCCCGACGGCGCGCCAGTCGCGCGCGAGCGCTTGCGCGGCGCTCGAATCGCCGACGACGATGGCCGCTTGCCCCGGCAAATGCGCGACGCGAATCTCGCCGGCCGCTAGCGGCTTCTCGATGGGCGCAAACACCCGTGCGCGCCAAGCATCGAACGCCACTGCGCCGGCGGGCGAGACCGCCGCGATCTGCGTGCGCAACGCGTCGAGCGCCGCGCGCGTTTGGCCGCGCAGTGCGTCGTCGGCGATCACCATATCGGGCGCGAAGGCGCGGTGCGATGCGAGCGTCAGGAGCGCGCCCACCGTCGCCTCGTCGGAAAGCTCGATGCCGCTGCCCGAAGCAAGCGCGGCGAACGCCGGGACCGCGCGCAACGCGGGCGGCACGTCGGCCGCGTCCAGTTGCACGGTCTGACCCATCGCGGGCCACGCGCGCACGACGGGCGCGCGCCCTTCGCGCTCCATCAGCGCTTGCACGCGCCAGGCGGTATCGAAGGCTGCTTCGCCAACATGCCGCCCCGAGATCGCGACGATGGGCGCGAGCGGCAAGGCGCTCCATGCCGTACGGACGTCGGTGACGGCCTCGGGATCGAAGCGATAGGAGAGCCGCGAGCCGGGCGCGACGCGTAACACGTTGCCGATGGCCGTTTGGTCCGTGCAGAGCCGATCGTCGATGACCGAGGCCCATTGCAGGCCGACGCGCACGAAGCCGCTCGGCCGCGGCGCCCCGTCCACGCCGATGCTCGCTTGGGCATCGCCTTGCGCTTGCGTGAAGCTGCGCGCGAGCACCGGCGCGCCGTCGAGCGAAACGACCAGCGTTTCGCGTCCGCCGTCGGCGTGCAGGAAACCGCCGTCCAACTGCAGCGTCGCGTCCTCGATCGGCACACCGGCAGGAACCGGCAGATACAGCTCGTGGCGGGCGTCGGGCGCCGACAGGACGAGCGGCTCGCGCACGCCCAGGTCGGAGAGCGTGACGCTGCGCGTCGTCACGCGATGCTCGCTCAGATGACGAAACGCGTCTGCAATGCCGCTCGCCGACGCATCGCTCGTGGCGGCACACACGCCATGAGCAAGAATCAGTAAGGGCGCGGCGGCAAGCGCCAGGCGAAGGCGCACGGCGGTGCGCGCGAAAGGATCGGAGGTCACGATAGTTTGGTTCGGTTCTATGAATGCTCGGAAGAAGACCGGGACGATCCACAGCATCGCGGATCGCTTCGATGGGCCGTCCGGCGCGTCGATGGCGCCCACGGCCGGCGACGCAGCGGTGCGGCGGTAAGCGCACTAGAGCGGCATGGCGTGCTCCAAGGCCTCGGTGGGCGTCGCGTAGGGCCGCGTGAAGCTCGCGAACTCGATGAATGGACGGCCCGCGACGGCGGCGGCGATGCGCTCGGCCGCGTGGCCGTCGCCGTAGGGGCTGATCGGCTGGCCCAGGGAAGCCCCGTTGCCGCACCCGCCCAGCAAGGCGCGCACGCCTTGAACGATCGTGTCGGCATGCGTGCCGACGAGTCGCACGGCCCCTGCTTCGAGCGCTTCGGGCCGCTCGGTGACCTCGCGCATGACGAGCACGGGCTTGCCGAGCGCGGGGGCTTCCTCCTGCACGCCGCCCGAATCGGTCAACACGATGGCAGCCCGCTGCATGAGCCGCACGAAGCCGAGATAGTCGAGCGGTTCGATCAAATGCAGGTTGGGCGTCGCGCCGATGCGGGCGTGGGCGGGGCCGCGCACGTTCGGGTTCAAGTGAATCGGATAGACGATTTGAACTTCGCCGCTGCGAGCGAGCGTGTCGAGCGCCGCGCAAATCGAGGCGAAGCCTTCGCCGAAGCTTTCCCTGCGATGCCCGGTGACGAGCACGATCGGCACCGCCTCGTTCAGTTCGGGCAAACGGGCGTCCAGCCGCCGGCGCAGCTCGGGGTCGGCGTCGATGCTCGCCGCCGCCATGTAGAGCGCATCGATGACGGTGTTGCCCGTCACGAAGATGCGCCCGGCGAGCGACTCGGTCATCAGGTTCGCCTTGGCGCTTTGCGTCGGCGCGAACAGGAGATCGCCGATCGCATCGACGACGCGACGGTTCATTTCCTCGGGCCACGGGCTCGACATGTCGCCCGTGCGCAAACCCGCTTCGACGTGGCCGACCGGAATGCGGCGATGAAACGCGGCCAACGCCGCGGCGCAGGCGGTGGTCGTGTCGCCGTGCACGAGCACGCGATCGGGCCGTTCCTGCGCGAGGATGTCGTCGAACGCGAAGATGAGACGCGAAGCAAGACCGTTGAGCGTTTGATTGGCCGTCATCAAGGCAAGGTCGTAACGCGGACGAATATCGAACAGTTCGAGCACTTGCTCGAGCATCGAGCGGTGCTGGCCACTCACGCAGACGATCGACTCGAGTCCCGGCGTTTTATCGAGCGCCTTGATGACCGGCGCCATTTTGATCGCTTCGGGACGTGTGCCGAAAACGGACATGATTTTTGTTGCCATTGTTGATATTCCCCGATCCGTTCAATGCTTTATGCGCCGCCGAATGACGACCGCGTTCGCAGCCGATGCGTCGTGCGCATGGCGTGCAAATGCGATCACCCGCTGAAACTGACGATTACCGGCGCGCGAGAATCGGCGCCAAGTCGGGCGCGGCTCAGATCACAGCTTGCATTCGCGCCGAGGGGGAATTTTCCGAATTTTCGAGAACCGGCTTGCAAACAATCGTTAACCCCATAGCCAAACAAACGTTAAGACGCATAGCGTCGGGCGGGGCAAACGATTTCGCAGCTTCGATTAATCCATTGGAATTCGGCAGCGCTATGAATGTTTGAAATGATTGAAACGCGCGGCGCGATCGCGCGCATTGCGGCAGTCGAAAAGGGGAAGGCGGGGAAAGACGAACATTGGCGCCGCTCTCGCCCGCGACGGACTACGCCTGGGCGTAACCGTCGCGGTGAAGCGGGTGAAGCAACTGCAGGGGATGAAACAGGTGAAGCGGGTGAACCGGATGCATCGTCGCCGGTTGCGGCCCGCCTTGCGCGAGCCGCAACCGTTCAAGCGCTCACGTCGAGCGCTTAGAAGAACCCGAGCGCTTCCGCTTGGTAGCTCACGAGCAGGCACTTCGTCTGCTGATAGTTCTCGAGCGCCTTCTTATGCGTTTCGCGGCCGATGCCCGACTGCTTGTACCCGCCGAACGCGGCATGCGCAGGATACAGGTGGTAGCAGTTGGTCCAGACGCGGCCCGCTTCGATCTCGCGACCCATGCGGTACGCGCGCGTTCCGTTGCGCGTCCACACGCCCGCGCCGAGTCCGTAGAACGTGTCGTTGGCCAGTTCGATCGCTTCTTGCTCGTCCTTGAACGTCATCACCGACGCCACCGGCCCGAAGATTTCTTCTTGGAACACGCGCATCTTGTTGTTGCCGAGCAGCATCGTCGGCTGAACGTAGAAGCCCGTGCCCAGATCGGGCGCCGGCGCCGTGCGCGCACCGCCGGTCAAGCATTGCGCGCCTTCGCCGCGGCCGATGTCGATGTACGAGAGAATCTTGTCGAGCTGCTGTTGTGAAGCTTGAGCGCCGATCATCGTCTGCATGTCGAGCGGGTGCCCTGCCTTGATCTGGCCCACGCGCGCGATGGCTTTTTCGATGAAGCGGTCATAGATCGACTCTTGAATCAGCACGCGCGAGGGACACGTGCAGACTTCGCCCTGATTGAGCGCGAACATCGCAAGCCCTTCCAAGGCCTTGTCGAGGAACGCGTCGTCCTGATCCAAGACATCGGCGAAGAAGATGTTCGGGCTCTTGCCGCCCAACTCGACCGTCGAAGGAATCAGATTCTCCGCTGCGGCGCGCAGAATGTGCTTGCCGACCGGCGTCGATCCCGTGAACGCGATCTTTGCGATGCGCTTGCTCGTTGCGAGCGCCTCGCCCGCTTCCTTGCCGAAGCCGTTGACGATGTTGACGACGCCCGGCGGGAACAAGTCGCCGATCAACTCCATCAGCACGAGCACCGACGCGGGCGTTTGCTCGGCCGGCTTCATCACGACGCAGCAGCCGGCCGCGAGCGCGGGGGCGAGCTTCCACGCCGCCATCAACAGCGGGAAATTCCACGGGATGATCTGGCCGACCACGCCCATCGGCTCGTGGAAATGGTAGGCGACCGTGTTGTCGTCGATCTCCGAGATCGCGCCTTCCTGCGCGCGGATGCAGCCCGCGAAATAGCGGAAGTGATCGACGGCGAGCGGCAGGTCGGCGGCCATCGTTTCGCGCAGCGGCTTGCCGTTGTCGATCGTCTCGGCCACCGCGAGCAGCTTCAAGTTCTTTTCCATGCGATCGGCCACCGCGAGCAGCGCGTTGGAGCGCTCGGTGGTCGAAGTCTTGGCCCACTTGCGGCGCGCCGCATGGGCGGCGTCGATAGCAGCTTCGACATCGGCTGCGCTCGAACGGGGGATCCGGCAGAACGGCTTGCCGTTGATCGGCGAAACGTTTTCGAAATACTCGCCCGCGACAGGAGGCACCCATTTGCCGCCGATGAAATTGTCGTATTGCTTGCGATACGGGTACTCGACGTCCAAACCGAGCTGTTTCAGGTCAAACAGGTCCATTGCGTGTCTCCTTCGATCATGTATTCGAAAATTCGCGGCGCCGAAGCGGCCGCCCTATCAGGCAACAAGCATGCCAATTGAAAGACTCGGTGCGCACCATGAGAACCGCTTCGCCGGTCGGCTCCGCCCTGCTTCAATTTCGAACAGTTCTGCCTCGCTCGCTCGACGACTGTCGCAATTTGGGACAGTCGTCGAACGCGCCGCGCTCACTTCACCGATGCCGAAGCCAGCGCCCCTTGCGCGGCGCTCTGCGGGCCGGCGTTCAGCGGCGTGGTCGAGGCCCGCGCGGCGTCCGCCGTCAGCTTGCTACCGCCCGACGGATACCCGTTCACATTCAGCAAAAACGCCATCAGGTCGGCGTATTCGCTGTCCTTGAGCTTGCCGGGGCGGTCGGCCGGCATGTTGGTCGCCATATAGTTATAGATGCCGCCGATCGTCAGGTGGGCATTATTTGCGGGCGCGAATGCCGCACCGCTCAGCGCCGGCGCGGTCACCCCTTGCATATCGGCGCCGTGGCACTTGGCGCAGTTCGCCGCATACAAACGCTTGCCGTGCGCAACCTGCGCCCGGTCGAACGAAGGGGCCGCGGCGGTCGTGGCCGCGGGTGCGGCCGCATCCGACACTTTGACGATATATCCGCGCAGGCGAGCCGAGTCGCGCGCCGCGCGCAGCAGGCCGGTGCGCGCGCCGGGCACGGGACCATCGAGATAAGCGAAAGCCGCCGTCCTGCCTCGCGCCTCTTGTATTGCGGCGGGCGTCACCCAGGCTCGCGTCAGCTCGGCAAGACGCCCATCGGCTTGCATCGCGTCGAGCGCCGTGTCGACCTTGCGCTGCAGGCCGTTCGCCCCTGCTTTGAAGGCGAAAACGAGCTGCCAGTCGGAATAAGGCGAATGGGTCTTGCGCACATCGAATTGGCGGCCCGCATGCGCCTGCTCGTATGCGACCACCGCCGGATACCAAACGATTGCGCGGCCCGCGCGGCCGCTTGCCACGGCGTCCACGGTTCGCTCGGGTGTGCTCTCGAGAACGAAGCGCACGTGCTGCTCTTGCACGGCGATCAATTGCGACGGGCTGCCGTAGGTTGCCGCTACCGTCTCGCCCGGCGCGAGCTTTTCGGCTGCGCCCGAGGCCGCGCCGACGCTGACGTAGCTCGCGTTCAAATAACCACGCGAGAACAACATTTTGCCGTCCGAGGCATCGGCGGCATGTGAGCGCGGAAAGCCCGCGATCACATCGCAGTCGCGGCCGAGCGTTGCGTGCAGTTCCTTGAGCGAGACGCCGTCGTCATCGCCGCCTGCATCGCCGACCTGAACGAACGTGCTGTCGATGCCGGCCGCTTTGAAGGTCTCCGTCGCAACGCGCTTGTCGAGCGCCACGGACGGGCTGCCCTTGAAGGTGCAAATGCGGACCGTGGATGCAGCCGCGCTCGTGGAAAAGAAGGCGAGAGCCGCGGCGACCGATACGGCGGCCGCGCCAAAATTGAATTGCGTGTTCATGATGGTGCTTTCGAAAAGCGCCGCGCCGCAGGCGACCGCCGTGCCTGGCAGGCGGTCGCGGCATGAGCCTAGCGGTTGAGCGCGGTAATGAAGTGACCGATCAGCCGTGATGCAGGGCGAAGACGTAGAGCGTGCCGCCGCGCGGTACCTTGTCGGCGACCTTCGCCATCGGGCCGCCCCAGATCGGGTTCGCGCCGCCGTAGCCGGCGAGCACGGCGACATACTCTTGCCCATCCGCTTCGAAGACGGCCGGCTGCGCGATGATGCCGCTTGCCAGTTGCGGGCTCTTCCAGAGCACCTTGCCCGTCGCCGCATCGAACGCATAGAGGTGGCCGTCGAGCCCGCCGCTGAACGCAAGGCCGCTCGCCGTGCTGGCCACGCCGCCGTTCCACGGCATCTTGCTCCAGTGGCTCCACACTTTCTTGCCCGTGTTCACGTCGATCGCTTGCAATTCGCCGTAGCCGTGACTGCCCGGCTCGGGCTTGATCTCGAAGCCTTCGCCGAGATACGGCAAGCCTTCCATGTAGCTCACGGATTTACCCGACAAGCTCATGCAGGCATGCAACGACGGCACGAACGCAAGGTGCCGCTCGGGATCGTACGAAACCGACCACCAGTTCTTCCCGCCGAGGAAGCTCGGGCAGGTATCGATCGTCGTGCCCACGGTCGGGTACTTCGACTTGTCCTGGATCGGCTCGCCCTCGCTCGTATAGCCGGTGACCGAGGTGGCCTTCACGAATGCGTTCGCATAGATGAGCTTGCCCGTCGTGCGATCGATGGCGTGGAAGAAGCCGTTGCGGTCCGCATGGATGATCGCGTCGTAATCCTTGCCGCCGTACTGAATGTTGGCGAGGATCGGGGTATTGACGCCGTCGTAGTCCCAGGTGTCGTTACGCGTGTACTGGTAATGCCACTTGATATCGCCCGTCTTCGGGTCGAGCGCGAGCAGCGAATCGCTGTACAGGTTGTCGCCCGGACGCAGCGAAGCGAGCCACGGCCCCGGATTGCCCACGCCCCAGTACAGCGTCTTGGACGCCGGATCGTAAGTGCCGGTCAGCCAGGACGCGCCGCCGCCGTGTTCTTGCATGCCGTCGGGCCAGGTCTCCGCGCCTTTCTCCTTCTGCGAGGGGATCGTCACGCGCTTCCACAGGACGTTGCCGTTGTCCGGATCGAGCGCGGCGATGAATCCGCGCGCGCCGTATTCGCCGCCGGAGTTGCCGACCACGATCGCGCCGTCGATCGCGAGCGGCGCGAGCGAGAACGCATAGCCGGTGCCGGGATCGAACATGCGCTTCTTCCAGGCCACGGCGCCCGATTGCGCGTCGAGCGCGACCACCTCGCCATCGAGCATGGCGATATAGACGTTCTTGCCGTAGAGCGCGACACCCCGATTGACCACGTCGCAGCAAGCATTCTTGAACGCCTCTGGACCCAGCTTGGGTTCGAACTTCCAAAGCGCCTTGCCCGTGATCACATCGAACGCGTAGACGTTGTCTTTAGGAGTGCTAACGAACAAGTACCGGCCATTGACGATCGGCGTCGCTTCGAAGCCTTGCTGCAGTTCTGCGGGGAATTTGTAGCTCCAAGCGATGCCGAGCTTGCGCACGTTGGACGGATCGATCTGCTTGGCCGGCGAATGCGACTGGCCGCTGTAGGTGCGGTAATAAGTCAGCCAACCGGGATCGTTCTGCGCGCCTGCTAACCGGTCGAAGGTCACTGCATCATAGTCCGCAGCCGCGATCGAAGGCTGCGACGTGAGGCCGACGGCCGCGATGGCCGCGGCGGCGAGTGCCGCGCGGCTCCAGGCCGAAACTGAACGTCTCTTCATGTATGTCTCCTGTGTCGGCGCAAGTCGTTGCTTCGCCAATCGGTCGCAACTCGTGCATCGGATCGAGCTGCGACCCCGTGCAACGCACTCGGGCCGCTCTCATGCAAGGCTTGGTTGGTCGATTTATCGCGGCGCGAATCGCACGAGTCATGACGCTCGATCTGCGAACATTCGCCGCGGTCCTCGTTGATGCAAGTCATATGCCATCGCGCCGAGATCGTTAGCCCAAGCGACTTGCGCACTTGTGCACATGCATCGAAGCGTCATCGCACGCGACAGGAGGACGCGGCGATGCGTTCCAATCTGAAACAAGTCCCACTCAGGGGTGTCGCGAAACGAAACACCCAAGCGCACACCTCGCGCTGAGGTCGCGCCATGGCCTCCGCCGCAATCGAGCGGCGCCATACTCGGGCCGACATTGCCCTCGCGACTGCGACCCATTGGCATGGTTCTCGCGTTAAAGTGTGCGACGCCGGCGGCATTGCCGGTCCATGAGACGCGGCGCTGGGAGGACATCATGAGACGGTTGCGGATGGTGGTGGACAAGTGGCTCGCGCCTGCGCCCGAGGCCTCGATCCGCGTCGAGCGCTGCGCCGCCGGCTCGCAGGGCAAGCATCGCGTGCGCGTTGAGGTGGACGGGCCGCGCGGCACGACCGCGCTGTATTTCTTCCGCCACGACGACGGCGCGTGGCATGTGTTCCCCCCGGGACAAAGCGGCGTCACGATGGGCGTACGGGCGGCGTAACGCATGATGCCCGCTCGTGGTTCTTCGTCTACGGCTTGCGCGCATCGCGCGCGTCCGCTGCAACGCGACAAGCGCGCAGCAGGGCGTCTTGCGACGGCTGCGTTGCTAGGATTGGCGTTGACGTGTCCGGCCAAAGCGCAAACCCAGCGCGTCATCGCGCCGAGTAGCCCTGCCGCCCGAGACTCGTCGAACCCGTCGAACGCGTCGAACGCAACGAACTCGAACGGGGCCACGAACCCGAGCGTCACGCTTGCGCCGATCGTCGTGGTCGGCACGACGCCGCTCATTGGCGTCGGCTTGCCGCTCGCGCAGGTGGCGGCCAACGTGCAGATCGTGCGCGCCGAGCAACTCGACGCGCAACATCGCAGCACGCTCACCGATTTCTTCGAAAAGAACCTGCCGAGCGTGAGCATCAACGAGGCGCAGGGCAACCCCTATCAGGTCGCCCTCGACTACCGGGGCTTCACCGCCTCCGCGCTGCTTGGCGCGCCGCAGGGCTTGTCGGTCTTCCTCGATGGCGTGCGCATCAACGAGCCGTTCGGCGATGTCGTCAACTGGGACTTGGTCCCGCAAGCGGCGATCGACACCATCGAGCTGATGCCCGGTTCGAACCCGACCTTCGGCTTGAACACGCTCGGCGGCGCGCTCGCGATCACCACGAAGAACGGCAAGGACTACCCCGGCGGCGAGGCGGAAATCACGGGCGGCTCGTGGGGCCGCAAAACCGCCGAAGTGCAGCAGGGCGGCAGGCTCGGCGACCATCTGGACTACTTCGTGACCGGCAACGCCGCGAACGACAACGGCTGGGCGCAAAAGAACGCGAGCCGCGTGCGTCAGGCCTTCGGCAAACTGCGCTACACCAGCGCCGACACGACGCTCGCGCTGTCAGCCGGCGGCATCGACAACGACCTGCTCGGAATGCAGACGATCCCGCGCTCGTTTCTCGGCGACCCGCGCCAACCCTATACCTTCCCCGATCAAAACCTGAACCACGCCGGCTATGTGACGCTATCGGGCGAGCACGATGTCAACGACGCGCTCCGGCTGAGCGGCACGGCTTACTATCGCCGCTTCGTCAACAGAAACATCAGCAGCAACAACAACGCGAATTTCGGCGAGACGCTGCCCGACGGCTCGATCGACGCACTGCAAGCCACGAACGTCGACTCCACCGTCGCGACCGACAGCTATGGCGCAAGCCTGCAACTGACGTTGCTCGGCAAGCTCGGCGGCATGGACAATCAACTCGTGGCGGGCATTGCCGCGGATTTCGCGAACTCGCACTACACGTCGGCGTCGCAGGGCGCCGTTTTCACGCCCACGCGTGCAGCGATCGGGATCGGCAGCTACGCTCAGCGCGTCAATGCGAAAACCCGCGACGCCAATCTCGCCTCGTATCTGCAAGACACGCTCTCGCTCACGAAGCAATGGTCGCTGACGCTCTCGGGCCGCTACGACTGGGCCAAGAAAAATATCGGCGACGAGAGCGGCAAACAGCCGCTGCTCGACGGCAGCCATGTGTTCTCGCGCTTGAATCCGGCGATCGGCGTGACCTGGCACCCGGCGCGCAGCCTCACGGCCTACGCCACCTACAACGAAGGCATGCGCACCCCCACCGCGATCGAACTGGCCTGTGCCGATCCGAGCGCGCCTTGTTCGCTGCCCAACGCGTTCGTCGCCGATCCGGCCCTGGCCGCCGTCGTCTCGAAGACGTACGAGGCCGGGGCGCGCGGCAAGATCGGCGCCGCGACGAGTTGGAGCGCCGCGCTGTACCGCACGACGCTCGTCGACGACATCCAGTTCATCAGCGCCCCCGCCACCGCCCAAGGGTACTTTCAGAACGTGGGCAAGACGCGCCGCCAAGGCATCGAGCTTTCGGGGCGCTCGCGGTTCGGGCCGGTCGGCATCGCCGCGAGCTACAGCTACATCGACGCGACCTACCGCTCGAGCTGGGTCGCCAGCAGCCCGAGCAACGCGAGCGCCGATGCCAACGGCAACATCGCCGTGCACTCCGGCGACAAGATCCCGGGGATTCCCGCGCACACGGTCAAGCTGCGGCTGGACTACGCCGCCACGCCGAAGTGGACGATCGGCGCCAACGCGACCTATCGCGGCAGCGTGTACGCCCAAGGCGACGAGAACAACGCCGACCCGAACGGCAAGATCGCCGGCTATGTCCTGATCGACGTCGATACGGCCTACCGCATCACGAAGCGCTTGCAGGTGTTCGCGACGATATCGAACTTGCTGAACAAGCGTTATGCGAGCTTCGGCGCGCTCGGACAAAACTTCTTCAACGGCCCGAATCACACCTTCGACGGCTCGGCGCCCGTGAACGAAGCATTCGTCGGGCCGGGCGCGCCCAGGGGCGCGTGGATGGGGGTGCGTTATGCGTGGGATTGAGGCGGTGCGCGCGGTGGGCCTGCGAACCCTCACCCGCTCGCCGGAATGGGGATAACCCCTGATACCGCGCGGCGGCCGTCGAGCGCATCGTACGAAATCGGCGCTCCCTAGACATGTTCTGACTGAAGCAATCACGCGGCAGGCGCGGCGATCTGGCGCAGTTCTTGCTCTTATCGGTGACCGAAAGTGTGGGCCACGTGCCGACGCTCGCCCCGGAGGAGACAATGCGCAACCTTGTTCATCGCTCGCCGCAGCCCGTTGCGGCCGGCGAATCGAGCTGGCTCACGCCGTCTATACAAAAAGCCCACGAACGCTCGACGGGCTACGGCCTGACCACTTGCACACGGCCCGATTACGACGTTCTGCCTTCATCGGAGCTCTCGCTGCGGGTCGAGCAGAGCCGCATCCTCTGCGCGCATGCGATGCCGGTGATGGAGACGCTGCGCGAGCAAATCGTCAATACCGAAAGCATGGTCGTGCTGACCGACGCGCAGGGCCTCATCCTGCATTCGATCGGCGACGACGATTTTCTCGAACGCGCCGAGAAGGTCGCGCTGCGCCCCGGCGCGCAATGGTCGGAAGAAAAGCAAGGCACGAACGCGATCGGCACGACGCTCGCCGAGTGCAGCCCGACGGTCGTGCACGGCGATCAGCATTTTCTCGAAGCAAACCATTTCCTCACGTGCTCGAGCGCGCCGATTCTCGATCCGTACGGCGACCTCATCGGTGTGCTCGACGTGACGGGCGATTACCGCAGCTACCATCAGCACACGATGGCGCTCGCCAAGATGTCGGTGCAGATGATCGAGAATCATCTGTTCGCCTGGACCTTTCGCGACACGCTGCAAGTGGCCTTCCATAGCCGCCCGGAGTTTCTGGGCACGCTGATGGAAGGCATCGCCGCGTTCACGGGCGACGGGCGCTTCCTCTCGGCCAACCGCAGCGCTCAATTCCAGCTCGGCATGCCGCTCGCGGCGCTGCGCGCGCACACGCTCTCGTCGCTGTTCGGCATGACGAGCGCGCAGCTGATCGACCGCATGCGGGCGAGCCGCGATTCGATGCTCTCGCTCAATCTGCACAGCGGCGCGGTCGTGTGCGCGAACGTCACGTTCCGGCGCATGGCGGTGTCGAGCAGCGGCGTGCAGACCGAGGCGCGGCGTCAAACGAGCACCGACAGTTACGCGAGCACGGCCGCTTGCGCGAGCTCCGCGCGCACCTTGCGCCTCGCGCAGCTCGATACGGGCGACCCGCAGATCGCGGCCGTGATCGCGAAAGTGCGCAAAGTCAGCGGCAAGGATATTCCGGTCCTGATCACGGGCGAAACCGGCACGGGCAAAGAACTGCTCGCGCAGGCGATCCACTACGACTCGCCACGCCGCGCCGGGCCGTTCGTCGCCGTGAACTGTGCATCGATCCCGGAAACGCTGATCGAATCGGAGCTATTCGGCTACGAGGAAGGCGCCTTCACGGGCGCGCGCCGCAAAGGCGCCGTCGGCAAGCTCGTGCAGGCGCACGGCGGCACGCTCTTTCTCGATGAAATCGGCGACATGCCGTACCCGCTGCAGGTCCGCTTGCTGCGCGTCTTGCAGGAGCGCGTCGTCAACCCGCTCGGCTCGGCCAAATCGATTCCGGTCGACATCGCCATCGTCTGCGCAACGCACCGGGACCTGCGCGAGATGATCGCGCAAAACCGCTTCCGGGAAGACCTCTACTATCGCTTGAATGGCTTGGTCGTGAAGCTGCCGCCGCTGCGCGAGCGCCAAGACCTCGCCATCGTCATCGACAAGATGCTCGAGCGCGAAGCGCTCACGGGCGGCGACGGCCAACGCCTATCGGTGGCCCCGGAAGTGATGACGCTGTTCGAGCAATGCGCCTGGCCGGGCAACTTCCGCCAGCTCGGCAACTTGCTGCGCACCGCGGCCGCCATGGTGGAGAACGATGGCCAGATTCGCCGCGAGCATTTGCCGGACGACTTCTTCGACGATCTGCAACAGCGCGATGCAGCGCTAGCTGCCGCCACGCCGCCCCCCGCCACACCCCTAGCGCAAGCGGCGGCGCCGAACGGCACCCGGCTGCAGGACGTCGCCGCCCAGGCGATCGCGACCGCCCTCGCCCGCCACGGCGGCAACGTCTCGGCCGCGGCGCGCGCGCTCGGCGTATCGCGCGCCACCATCTATCGCAACATGCCGCCTTCCGCCACGCGCAAGCCCGGCGACGACGAGTGAGCCGGGGCGGCTTCGCCCGGCTCGCGCATCGCAGCGACAGCACACCTGTCACAATTTGCGACACCGCTGTCGCTCAATGAAACAGTGTCCGTTACACGATGCGCCGGGCGATGCGCCGGCCCGCCCCATTCCCCCACTTGCCGCGTGCGCGAATGTGTCGCCCCTCGCGGCCAGCCGCGCCCATCGCATCGGGTCGTGTTCGATTCCTCACTCGGCATACCCCTTGCTTAATCGATGCGACCGCAACGAACGCTTGCGGTTCAGCTTGCTCACCGACTCGATCAAACAAGGAGACGACCATGCAGTGGACTACGCCGACCTATACCGACCTGCGCTTCGGTTTCGAAATCACGATGTACATCGCCAACCGATAAGGAGCCGGCGAGCGCCGCGCATGAAGACGATGCTCTTCGCGCGCGGCCACTCCCGAGCGCATCGCCATGTTGATTAAGGTTCTCGGTTCCGGCGCCGGCGGCGGTCTGCCGCAATGGAACTGCAATTGCGCCAACTGTTCGCAGGCGCGCGCGCGCACGGGGCCGATCAAGCCACGCACGCAGTCATCGATCGCCGTGAGCGAGAACGGTGACGATTGGGTGCTCATCAACGCATCGCCCGACATCCTGACCCAACTGCGCGCCCACGCCGAATTGCAGCCTGCGCGCGCGCTGCGCGATACCGGCATCGCCGCCGTCATGCTGTGCGATGCGCAGATCGATCACGTGACGGGTCTGCTCATGCTGCGCGAGCGCACGACGCCGCTGCCGCTTTATGCGACTCAGCCCGTGCTCGACGATTTGTCGAGCGCATTGCCGCTCATTCCCCTGCTCGCCCGCTATTGCGGCGTGGACCAGCACGCGATCGTGCTCGGCGAGCCGTTCGTCATTGCGCCGCTCACCGGCTTGCGCTTCACGGCGATCGCGATCGACAGCGCACCGCCGCCTTACTCGCCGCACCGCGGCTCGCCGGTGACGGGCGACAACGTCGCGTTCGTGATCGAAGACCTCGCCACCTCGGCCATCGCGTTCTATGCACCGGGCCTTGCGCGCACGTCGCCTTCGATCCTGGCCGCGATGCGATCGGCTCGGCTCGTGCTCGTGGACGGCACGTTCTGGACCGATACGGAGATGATCGATCTAGGCCTATCGAACAAGCGCGCAGCCGAGATGGGGCACCTTGCGCAATGCATCGTCAACGGCGAAGCGGGCATGATCGAACTGCTCGACTCGCTACCGCGCGCCACGCGCAAAGTGCTGATTCATATCAACAACACGAATCCGATTCTCGATCCTCGTTCCGATGCCTACGCGATCGTGCGTGCGCACGGCATCGACATCGCCGAAGACGGAATGGAACTGCAGGTATAGCCGTGAACGAGACCTCGCTTACCCCGCCGCTGCACGAGACGCCCTGGACGCACGAACAATTCGAAGCGCAGTTGCGCGCGCTCGGCGCGGGCTATCACATCCATCACCCTTTCAACGTGCGCCTCAATAGCGGCCGCTGCTCGCCCGATGAAATTCGCGGCTGGGTCGCGAACCGCTTCTATTATCAGATCAACATTCCGCTGAAAGACGCGGCGATATTGTCCAATTGCGACGATCGCGCCACGCGCCGCCGGTGGGTGCAGCGCATCCTCGACCACGACGGCTACGGCGAGGACGCGGGCGGCATCGAAGCATGGGTGCGGCTGGCCGAAGCCGTGGGCATCGAGCGCGATCGCCTGTGGTCGTTGTCGCAGGTGACGCCGGGCGTGCGATTCGCCGTGGACGCCTATGTCAACTTCGCGCGACGCGCGCCGTGGCAAGAAGCCGTCTGTTCGTCGCTGACCGAGATGTTTGCGCCGCAGATCCACAAGGACAGGCTCGCAGGCTGGCCCGACCTTTATCCTTGGATCGCCGCGCCCGGGCTGCAGTATTTCCGCAGCCGCATTCCGCTTGCCCAACGCGATGTCGAACATGGCCTGGCCGTAACGCTCGACTACTTCAAGACGCCTGCGCAGCAGCGGCGGGCGCTCGACATACTTCAATTCAAGCTCGACATTCTCTGGTCGATGCTCGATGCGATCGAACGGGCGTATTCGTCATGACCTATACCAACGCCGTCGGGGGCGCGCCGCTGCGCCCGCGCCTTCGTCCGATTTTTCGCTTGCAGTGGGAAGCGGCGCAGGATTCGTACGTATTGCTTTATCCGGAGGGAATGGTCAAGCTCAATCCGAGCGCGGGCCAGATCCTCGTGCGATGCGACGGCACGCGCGAGCTCGATGAAATCATCACGGAGTTGGAAGACCTGTTCAACGCTTCCGACCTCGCGCCCGACGTCTACCGGTTTCTCGATCACGCACGCCAACGCGGCTGGGTCGACTGAGCAGCCCTTATCGATCGCCCCGCCATGAACGAGACCGTTTCTGCTTCGCCGCCGCTGTGGTTGCTTGCCGAACTCACCTATCGGTGCCCCTTGCATTGCGCGTTTTGCTACAACCCGGTGGACTTCGCGAGTCACGGCCCCGAACTCGATACCGATGCATGGCGGCGCGTGATCACCGAAGCGCGCGCGTTGGGCGCGGCGCAGATCGGGTTCTCCGGCGGCGAACCGCTCGTGCGCGACGATCTCGAACTGCTGGTGGCCCATGCGCGCGAGCTGGGCTACTACACGAATCTGATCACCTCCGGCGTCGGGCTGAACGAAGCGCGCATCGCTGCATTGAAGGACGCGGGCCTCGATCACATTCAACTGTCGTTTCAGGATTCGACGCGCGAACTCAACGATTTCCTCTCGAGCACGCGCACGTTCGAACTGAAGCGCAACGTCGCGCGTTTGATCAAAGCGTACGGGTACCCGATGGTGCTCAACTGCGTGCTGCATCGATTCAACCTGCCGCACGTGGCGCAGATCATCGAAATGGCGCTCGATATCGGCGCCGAATACCTCGAACTTGCCAATACGCAGTACTACGGTTGGGCCTTGCTCAATCGAGATCAGTTGATGCCGACGGCCGAGCAATTGCGCGAGGCCGAGGATACGGTCAATCGATATCGAAAGCTCGTCGGGGACCGCTGCAAAATTCTATTCGTCGTCCCGGACTACTTCGAACAGCGCCCGAAAGCCTGCATGAACGGGTGGGGCTCGGTCTTTCTCGGCATCGCGCCCGATGGCGCCGCACTGCCTTGTCATGCGGCGCGGTCGCTGCCGGGGTTGGATTTGCCCAATGTGCGAGACGCCTCCGTAGCCGACATCTGGTACGAAAGCTCGGCGTTCAACGCATTTCGGGGCGAAGACTGGATGCGAGAACCGTGCCGAAGCTGCGACGAGCGCAGCGTCGATCACGGCGGCTGCCGGTGCCAGGCGTATTTGCTGACGGGCGACGCGCGTGCCGCCGATCCCGTCTGCTCGAAGTCGCCGCATCATGGCGAAGTCGAACGGGCGGTCACGCTCGCGCGGCGCAGGCCAGGCGGCGAAGAGCGCCCGCTTTTGTTTCGTAGCATGGCGGCCTCGCGCGGGCGCGATTAGCGCCGGTTAGCGCTTGGCTTGCGGCTGCTCGGCTTTCGATTTTCCGAGGACGCCATCACCACCGTTGATGGACATGGGGTGCGATTTTCTCCAAATACAACGCGCGCAGCGCGGCCATCGCGGCATCGGTCAGAGGCGGCAAATCGCTTGCCGCATTGTTGGCCTTGGCTTGCTCGGGGTTCTTGGCCCCGGGGATCACGGTCGTGACGCCCTCGTTCATCAAGATCCAACGCAGCGCGAATTGCGCCATGGTCACGCCCTCTGGAACGAGCGGCCGGATTTCGTCGACGGCCTTGAGCGCAACGTCGAAGGGCACGCCCGCGAACGTCTCGCCTTTGTCGAATGCCTGCCCCTCCCGATTGAAGTGCCGATGATCGTCGGCTGCGAACGCCGTATCCGCCGTCATCTTCCCGGTTAGCAGGCCGGAGGCGAGCGGCACGCGGACAATCACGGCGATCCCTCGTGCCCGCGCTTCGCGCAAGAACAACTCGGCGGGACGCTGCCTGAAGACGTTGTAGATCACCTGCACCGACTTGACGCCGGGGTATTCGATCGCCTTCAGACCTTCCTCGACCTTTTCCACCGAGACGCCGTAGTGGCGGATCTTTCCCGCTGCGACCATGTCGTCCATGGCCTCGAAGACTTCCGGCCGGTAGTACACCTCGGTGGGCGGACAATGCAGTTGCACTAGGTCCAGACAATCGGTGTCGAGATTCTTCAGAGACCGGTCGACGAACGCGTTCAGATTGGCTGCCGTGTAGCCTTGGGCCACATGCGGGTCGAGCCGGCGGCCCGCCTTGGTTGCGACGAAGGGCTTCGGCCCGCCTCGTTCTTTGAGCACGGCGGCGATGATGCGCTCGGATCGGCCATCGCCGTAGACATCGGCCGTATCGATGAACGTCGTGCCGCTATCGAGCGCCGCATGCAGCGCCGCCTTCGCATCGCTTTCCGGCACGGCGCCCCACGAACCGCCGATCGCCCACGCGCCGAAGCCGATTTCCGAAACGACTTGCCCTATATTGCCAAATGGCCGTTGATTCATGGTCTTTCCTCATTCAAGGCATCAGTTGCCCGCCATTCACTTCGATGATCTGCCCGGTGATATACCCGGACAAGGCGGGCGAGGCGAGAAACAGAAACGCGCCGACGCATTCCTCGGGCGAGCCTTCTCTTCCCATCGGCACCGACGCGGTTTGCTGCGCAAGCAGCTCCGGCGGCGTGTATTTGTCGTGGAACGGCGTTTGGATGAGGCCCGGCGCCACCGCGTTGACCCGGATGCCGTCGCGCACGAATTCCTTGGCATGGCCGCGCGTCAAACTACTGACGAAGCTTTTCGTGGCGGCGTAAAGCACGGCGCCCGCGCCGCCTCCCGTGCGCGCGGCCACGGACGAAGTGTTGATGACATACCCTCCGGCCGCCTTGAGAAACGGATGGGCTGCCACGGTTGCCTCCCACACGGAGCGCGCGTTCAGATCGACCACTTCATCGAAATGACCAGGCGGCATCTGCGTCGATGCAATGCGTCCCAGCATGCCGCCGGCATTGTTGATGAGGCCGTCCAGGCCGCCAAGCGTTTCCGCCGCGGCCTGCACGACGCGCGCTGCGGCGCCGGGCTCGCCCAGGTCGCCTCGAATCAGGTGAATGCGGTCGGGGCATTTTGCGCGCAGCGCTTCGGCGGCCGTCTCGCTCCGATTGAAATGCGCCACGACATGCGCTCCTTGCGCGGCGAATGCGCGGGCCACCGCGGCGCCGATCCCCGTCGACGCGCCCGTGACGAGCACTTTCGTGCCCTCCAGGTCGCCGATCCGCATGTGCTCGAAATTGGGCATACGTTTCCCTCGAAAAGATGCGTTCACCGCCGCCGCAGGCGTCGCGCGTTGCCGGCATTGCCTCGGCTGGGAAGCACATCATTGCACGGCGTAGAATGAAGCGGATTCATTGGGCTATTGAATCGCATTCACCATGAGCAAATCAGATCGGATCGACTTCGCGGACCTGAAGTCTTTCTTAGCGATCGTCAGGTGCCGCAGCTTCAAGCTCGCCGCGATCGAACTGGGGCAGACGCCGTCGGCCGTCAGCCATGCCATGCGGCGGCTCGAAGAACGCCTCGGCGCAAAATTGCTCAACCGAAGCAGCCGATCCGTCTCGGCCACCGCTGTCGGGCGCGACCTCGCGGCGCGGTTGGAGGACGGTTTCAATCTAATAGGCACGGCGCTCGAAACGTTCGAAGCGCCCGGCGCGGCGCGACTCGGAGAAATCCGCCTGAACGTGTTCGCGGATGCGGCGCATTTGCTGATTGCCCCAGCATTGCCGGAGTTCGCGCGCCTGTGTCCCGACGTGCGCTTGACGGTTGTCGTCGAGGATAGGCCCATCGACATCGTGGCCGAGGGTTACGATGCGGGCGTGCGCTACGGCCACTATGTCCCCGAAGACATGGTGGCGGTGCCGCTCACCGGGCCGCAGCGGTGGGTCATGGCGGCCTCGCCGGATTATCTCGAGCGGCACGGCACGCCTCGCAGTCTCAAGGATCTGGCCGGCCACACCTGTCTTCAATTGCTGCTCGGCGACAACTCGAGCTATCGATGGGAAATCAACGATGGCGGCGAAGCCCGCCGCCTGCGGGTGCCCGGCTTACTGACGATCAACGATACGGCCACGACGATCAGCGCATGCAAGGCCGGCTTGGGCATCGCGTACGTGCTCGAGGCCCGCATCGCCGCCGAATTGGCGCGAGGGGAATTGCAGGTCGTGCTGAAAAAGCACGCGTTCGCCGAGGACCCGTTTCACATCTACTACAGCAGCCGCCGGTACAAGCATCCGGCGCTGATGACTTTGATCGATATCGTGCGTCGCCAGCAGTCGTTACCGAAGCTGGCCAAAGGCGCTCCACGCTGACGCAGCTTCGCAAGCTGGCGTTTGGGTGCTAGTCCAATGCCGTGTTGCCGAGCGGCGGCTTCGTGCCTTGTCGGGCGAAAGGGTCCGCCTTACTGTTCGTACGCCCCGATGTCGACATTCGCTCCCTGAATGCGCGGATTTCCGGCGAAGTCCACGGAACCCAGTACCGACGTGCCGAGGTTGATTCCGGCGCTCACCGCGGGCGAGCTTGCCGCCACATGGAAATCCGGGCTGGCCAAACTCAGATAGAGCGGATTCGCGAACGAAGAATGTGCATCGTTCCCGGAGATCGAACGGTAAGCGGGGAAACCCGTGACCGACGCGCCCTTCCAATACCAGGCACTGGCGGGCGCACCACCGGTGGAGAAGTACACGTTGTAATCGGCGTCCACATTCGAAGAACTCGCAATTCCGGTCACGAATTGGTCCTGCGCACCGGCATACACGATGTTGTTCTTGAAGATGTTGTTCGTCGAGAAGTACTGGATCTGGAACTCGCCCGAACCCGAGTTCTGCGTATCGTTGTTGTAGAAGGAGTTGTTGACGAAATTGCAGTGATCCGTGCCGCCCCGGCTGGAATCGTATCCGCCGATCGTCAGGCCCGACAGGTTGTTCGCATAGATGAGGTTGCTGCGCACGGTCACATAGCTGCTGAGCTTGTTGGCGTGCTCGCTGGCTACTTCCACGCCGAAGTCGGTGTTGTGCACGACGTTGCGTTCGATGGTCACCCGTGTGCAGCCGTCGCAGTAGATGCCGTCGGCGCCATAGGAATTGCCGTAGGCCGGATTCCCGTATGACGTGATGTTGTAGACGGTGTTGCCGCTGATCGTGCCGTCGCGTGCCAAGTCGGTGGAGGTGCTGCTCGAAACGCCTTCGAAGCCGATCGCGTCGATCCCTATGTTGTTGGTGTCATGGACGACGTTGTTCGTGATCGACCAGTTCTGGATGTTGCCGTCGAGTACGAGCGATTCACTGGATCCGAGCGTGAGGTGATCGATCTGATTGCCGTCGATCGTCAGTTGGCTGATGGCGGCGGTCGGATTGCTCCCATACGCCGCCAGCCCCATGGCGTTTGCGCCCGTGCTACGTGCGGTGTTCGCGATGTGGTGGATGTGGTTGCTCAGGATTTGAAGGTTGTTGCTGGCTCCCGTTATCCAAACGCCGACGGGCACCCGGGCGGTGCTAGCCGTGGCGTAGTTGCGGATCTCGAGCCCCACGATCTTGAGGTAGCTTCGGTCGATGATGTTGAAAAGCCCGCTCTGTCCCGAAGCGGGGGTCAAGCCAGTGCCGTCGACGATGGCGGTTTCACCAGGATAATTCTGGAAGGTGATGTAGCCGCCCGAGGCCGTGCCCGAAACGTTGATGGTGACCGACTCGTTGTAAGTCCCCCCGCGGACGTACACCGTATCGCCGGCGATCGCGACGTTGGCCGCGTGCTGGATGGTGCGCCAGGGGGAACTGCTGGTGCCTGGGTTGGCGTCGTTGCCGCTCGTCGAGACATAGTGCGCGGAAGCCGCCAGGCTGGCTGAACTGGTGCTCGGGCTGATGCTTGAAGAGGTGCTGCCAGTGCTGCTCGAGATACCGGAGTTGCCGCTGCCCGTGTTCGATACACCGGACGTACTGCCGCCACTGCTGGCGACATCGGACGTGGAAGAGCCCCCGCCACAGGCAGTCAGAAAAACTGCCAAAGCCACGGAAATCACCGTGAACGGACGCATCGACATGCGTGCTTCCTTATTAGGATGAGTTGCGGGAATTGCGCGCGCGCATGTGCACAGAATATACGAGCTCTGTGAACAGAGCGGTACAAAGGGCCGGAAAGTTGTGAGGAATTGTCACGGTGTTGGGCGGACCGTGCTTTTCCATCGACCACACCAACGGGTCGGTCAGGCCGAAGCGTGCCGCCGGCCATGCGAACACTTGAGCTCGCTAGGATAAATCTGATTAACCGGCCGCTCGCTTGGGCGCTCCCAAAGCTGGCGCAGCAGATGGCAGGTGAACTGAAGGATTGAAATGAAAATCAGTGAACTGAGCGAATTCGACGGCTCCAGGTTCCTCAAGGAGGAGGAAACGATTCGCCACTATCTCGCGCAAGCATTCGAACGCGGAGACCCACGTCTGAGCCAGGCTGCGCTCGGGAACGTTGCGAAGGCGCGGGACATGTCGGCGCTCGCGCGTGAATCGAGCGTAAAGAGAGAAGCGCTATATCGCGCTTTGTCGGAAGAAGGGAACGCAGAATTTGCAACCATCATGAAGGTCGTGCGCGCGCTGGGGCTACATCTCACGATTGCGCCGCCCGAACCGGCGCACCCGTGACGATCATTGCATTACGGCATCTTGCAACGGCGTTGCGCCAGACGAAGCAATCCCGCTCGAGGCTCAGCCGCATCGAGGGCAGTTGCCGTGCGCATCACGGGGCCGCATATGCATATTCAAGCCCGCGGGAGGTCTGGGATAGCTGGTTTGAGGGCGAGGAAGTGAGCCCGGACTTCATGTCGGCGCGCGACCAACCCGGTGATCAGGAACGTGAGAGATCTTGATGCTCGAGTAAAAGCTCGATACGAACATCTGCATCTTCACTATCAAGAACAAACCTCACGAAGCTCGCGACGCGTTCAATCGCCACCACGGCCACTCGCTCCCGGCTGCAAGGTGAAGAAGGAATTGCACGTCGTGCGCGTCGTTCGCTGAGAGAAGTTCCGTCTTCCCGTTGGACATCGTGACGCCCTTCACCGTGGTCCCATCTGCACTCTTGAGCAGATACGGCAGGCCTTCCACAGGCTCCGCCTTGTCCAAGGTGTACTTTAGCTACACCGACTGCAGTTCGGCAGGTGATGCCGGTAGAGCGGCCCCGTCACCTTCGTCGCAGGTCGATAGGCTGCGGTCGACGTAGAAACACCGTTGACACGCCTATCGGCGACGCTTAATATGTGCGTATCGACGTTGTTTCTACGTCAGATATTTACCCGGTGTGACCGCCCGGTGTCGCACCTATCAGAGGTTCAAACCGGAGATAGATATGGCAGTGCAAGTTATTAAGCGATGGGGCAACAGCCTTGCCGT
Source organism: Trinickia sp. Z7 (assembly GCF_056498045.1). Lineage (NCBI taxonomy): Bacteria > Pseudomonadati > Pseudomonadota > Betaproteobacteria > Burkholderiales > Burkholderiaceae > Trinickia > Trinickia sp. Z7. The sequence goes on along the minus strand of NZ_JAUEQW010000010.1, from coordinate 43,706 downwards.
AAGAATTCCCGCCGGCGTGGCGGACGAGGCGCGGTTTGCCGAAGATCAAGAAGTTGACGTGCAGGTAGAAGAAGGTGTGCTGGTGATCCGGGCACACTCTCCGATCAAGCTGTTCTCAATGGAGCGCTACAAGCAGCAGCTCCGCGAGCGGACGCTTGAGCTGCACGAAACGATCGACTGGGGCGAGCCGCGAGGTACGGAACTCAACGGGCCTGACGACCCGACCAGAAACGATCAGTGGTGACGAATGCATAACGGTATTCCGGAAGCGGGCGACATTCTATGGCTTGAGATTGGGCCGGCACGGGGCAACGAGCAGGACGGCTACCGTCCGGTCCTAGTGCTCACGGAGATGGAACTTAACGATCTCACGGGACGCATCATGGGCGTGCCGATCACATCGAAAATCCGGGGCTGGGAAACCGAGGTTCCGATCACGAACCTCCCCAAACCCTGCGTTGCTCTGATCGATCAGATGCAGACGCTCGCATACCGTGAAAGGGGCGCCCGGTTTAAGGGGGAGCGCGCGACGGAAGAGGAGCTTCACGCGGTTCGTTATGGCCTGCGAGTATTGCTCAGTCTGTGATCCAACCGATGGAGTGGCGGCCGAGTACACGGGCCGATGAAAACTCATCGGCAACATGAGGACGCCGCTTGCGACGACCCCCAAAACAGCGCTCTGCCCACCTGTCAGCCGAGCATCTGACGCGCTGGGTGCAGCCACGCACGCAGTCCGTCGAGCCGAAGACTGCAGCCGGCTGACCGTATTTTCACTGTACTGGGGAAAAACGATGCAGTAGCAAAACCGCTGAAAGCCTTACCAGACTTGGCGCGCCCGGCTGGGATCGAACCAGCAACCCCTGCCTTCGGAGGGCAGTACTCTATCCATTGAGCTACGGGCGCTAAGACATGTCGGCGCGCGTGTAAAACGAGAAACCACAGCGCCAAGCAAGACCGAGAGCATACCTGTTTTCGCCCTACGCGTCCACCGCGCCTGCCCCGCCCGGCGCGGGCCTGCCCCATCTCGCACCGGCGCCCGCCGCCCCACCCTCGCCCTGTCCACCGCACCCCACCGTTACCGCCCCATTAAAGCAAGCCCGGGTAAACGCCGCCCCTGCCCTGCGCGCGCCGCTCGCCGAGGCCAAAACGTTGCGTCTATAATCGTCCGTGTTTTGACCGAATTAATTAAGTCGTTGCCGACTTAGCCGTTTCACGTTTTTTAGCTGTTGCCGTCGCGCTGTACCGCTCACCAACAAAATTCCCCGGGAGACGAGACAAGCATGAGCGAAGCACCACACGGAGCCCCGATCAAAACGCCCGGCCAGTTGATCGCCGCGGTCATTGCGGCGTTCGCCGTTCCGATCGTCGTCATCATCCTGCTGGCGTTTTACGTCAACCAGTCCGTGCGCACAGGCGCCGGCACCAACGGCCTAGCCGACACCACAGTCGCCAGCCGCATCGCGCCGATCGCCCAAGTCACCGTCCGCGATGCCAATGCACCGCACGTGTTCAAGACCGGCGAAGAAGTGTTCAAGGCGGTTTGCACCACCTGCCACACGCCCGGCGCAGCCGGCGCGCCCAAGTTCGGCAACAACGCCGATTGGGCCCCGCGCATCGCCCAAGGCTACGACACCCTGCTGCACAACGCGTTGACCGGCAAGAACGCCATGCCCGCCCGCGGCGGCACGAGCCCCGACGACTACAGCGATTACGAGATCGCCCGCGCCGTCGTCTACATGGCCGATCACGCCGGTGCGAATTTCCCCGAACCGGCCGCCCCCGCGCCGGGCGCCGCGGCCACCGCAAATGCAGCATCGGCCCCGCAAAGCGCAAGCGCCAGCACCGGCGCCGTCAACGACCAAGCCGCAGCCGCCATCGCCGCCTTGCCAAGCGCACCAAGCCCCGCATCGTCGAGCGCCGATAAGGAACAAGCTGGTAAAGCGCTTTACACGCAAGTCTGTCAGGCCTGCCACGCCGCCGGCGTGCTCGGCGCGCCAAAGTTCGGCGACAAGGCCGCGTGGGCGCCACGTCTCAAAGACCCGATGGACGTGGTCTACAACTACGCCCTGCACGGAAAAGGACAGATGCCACCCAAAGGCGGGTCCAGCGCATCCGACGACGAGGTCAAAGCCGCCGTCGATTACATGGTCAACGCCGCCAAGTAAGTTCTGAAGCCCAGCAGCACGTCAGGCCCCGAGCGTCGGTCGAGGCCTGAATGCCTGCGTCGAGCGCCGCGGGCGGGCAAGCCGCGTAGAACGGCAGAGGCGCAGCAGCAAAGCAGTCAACGCCACGACCCGCGCGGACAGTGCGCCGCAAGCACTTCACGCAGGCCCCGCCCGCAACCCCGTCAAGGCTTTTGCAACAGCGCCTTCAGGCTGGCAAGCCGATCCTTCGGCGTCATCGGCGCCTCCTCGGCCGTGGGCGGCGGCGCCTCGTCAAGCCCCATCTCGGGAATGAAACGCGACGGCTCGCACACCACGGTCTCCCGCGCCCGCTTGCGCTTCTTGCACCAGTTCAAATGCAAGCTGCGTTGCGCGCGCGTGATCGCGACGTACATCAAGCGCCGCTCTTCCTCGATGCGCGCATCGTCGATCGGCTCGTCGTCGGCGCCGCCGCGGTGCGGCATGATCCCTTCCTCCACCCCCACCAGGAACACGTGCGGGTATTCGAGCCCTTTCGATGCATGCACCGTCGAGAGCCGCACCGCGTCGGGATCCTCCTCCTTGCCCTCGAGCATCGACATCAAGGCCACGGTCTGAATGAGGCCAAGCAGGTTCTTGCCCGTATCGGCCAATCCGTCCGCATTGTCATAGCCGCTCGCCTCGCCATCCTCGGCTTGCTCAGGCTCGGGCTTGGTCCCTTTGCGCTTGAGCCATTCGAGAAACTCGAGCACGTTCTGCCAGCGCGACTGCGCCTGCCGCTCGTCGAACGTGTCGTAAAGGTAGGCCTCGTAATGGATCGCTTCCATGAGGTCGTCGATCAGCGTGGTGGCCGGATCCTTGGTCGCACGGTCGGCAATGCGCTGCATGAAATCGCAGAACACCCGCAGCGGCTCGACTTGGCGCGCCGAGAGCCGTGCTTCGATCCCGCCCATGTACACGGCCTCGAACAGCGACACCTTCGCCTGCCCCGCGAACGCGCCCAGCGCTTCGAGCGTCGTGTTGCCGATACCGCGGCGCGGTGTGGTGATCGCGCGGATGAACGCGGGATCGTCGTCGGAGTTCGCGATCAAGCGCAGATACGCACAGATGTCCTTGATTTCCGCTTTATCGAAAAACGATTGGCCGCCCGAGAGCACGTACGGAATGCGCTCGCGGCGCAGCACCTGTTCGAAGATGCGCGCCTGAAAGTTGCCCCGATAAAGGATCGCGTAATCGCGAAATTGCGCGCGCCGCTCGAACTTGTGCGCGGAAAGCCGAAAGACGACCGACTCGGCCTCGTGCTCTTCGTCGTTGCATCCGGTCACCGTGATCGAATCGCCCATGCCGTGCTCGGACCACAACTTCTTCTCGAACAGCTTCGGGTTGTTCGCAATGACGTTATTGGCCGCGGTCAGAATCCGCACCGTCGAGCGGTAGTTTTGCTCGAGCTTGATCACGTGCAGCTTCGGAAAATCGCGACCGAGCTGCGCGAGATTTTCCAGCGTGGCACCACGCCAGCCGTAGATCGCCTGGTCGTCGTCGCCCACCGCCGTGAACGCGGCGCGCGGCCCGGCGAGCAACTTCAGCAAGGCGTACTGACACGCATTCGTGTCCTGATACTCGTCGATCAACAAGTAACGCAGCTTGTTTTGCCAACGGTCGCGCACGGCCTCGTTCTGCGCGAAAAGCTCGGTGGGCAAGCGGATCAAATCGTCGAAATCGACCGCCTGATACGCATGCAGCGTCGCCACGTAATTGCGGTAGACGATCGCCGCCTGGTGCTCGTCTTCGTTCGCCGCATTCGCTTGCGCCGTTTGCGGATCGATCAGCCCGTTCTTCCACAGGGAAATGATCGACTGAATCTTGCGGATGAAGCCCTTGTCGGTCGAGCCGACCTGCTCTTGAATCATGCCGAAGCAGTCGTCGGCATCCATGATCGAAAACTGCGGCTTGAGCCCCAAATGCTCGGCTTCTTGCCGCAAGATCTGCACGCCCAACGAATGGAACGTGCAAACGGTCAGCTGATTCACGGGCACCTTCCGGCCCTCTTTGCCCGGCGTCGTCAGCGTTTTGCCCTCGAGCAGCTTGCCGACGCGCTCGCGCATTTCGGCCGCTGCCTTGTTCGTGAAGGTCACGGCTGCAATATGGCGGGGCTCGAAGCCCTTGTTCTCGATCAGGTGTGCGATTTTCTGCGTGATGACGCGCGTCTTGCCGCTGCCTGCGCCGGCCAAAACCAGGCACGGGCCGTCGAGGTAGCGCACCGCTTCGCTTTGCGCGGGGTTCAATCCTGCGGACATCTTCGTGTGGATGGTGTTACGAGGTTGGCGGCCCGCGCCGGAGCGCATCGATGCATACAGTCGATGCGGCGCGCGAAGCCGTGAGGGCAAGTGCGCGATGTTAACACGGATGCACGCCCGAACCGGGGCTCACGGTGGGATCGGTTCCTCCCGGCGAGCAAGGCATGCCACAATGTTCGATTCTCTTGCCGCGCGGCCCGGTGGGGCCCTTTTCCCGCACATCGCCGCGCGAGCCTCATTCATCTGTCGTCAGGCGGAGGGAAGCACGATGGCTTCGACGTTGAAAATCGGTTTGATGGGCTACGGATTCGCGGGCGCGACGTTTCACGCGCCCGTCATCGAGCACTGCGGCGCGCCGCCCGACGCCCCTGGGGTTCCCTATGCGCGCGTCACCGCCATCGCCACTAGTCAGGGGGAGCAGGCCCGTGCCGACTACCCGCAAGCGGCGATCGTCGCCGACATCGATGCGCTGGTCGCCTCGGACGAGGTTCAATGCGTCGTCATCGCCACGCCGAACGACACGCACTATCCGCTCGCGGCCAAAGTGCTCGAGGCCGGCAAACACGTCGTCGTCGATAAACCCGTCACGCTCACGGCGCAGCAAGCCTGTGCGCTGGCTCGCCTCGCGCGCGAGCGGGGTCTCGTCTTCGCGCCGTTTCACAATCGCCGCTGGGATGGCGATTTCTTGACCCTGCGCGAACTCGTCGAGCGCGGCGCGCTAGGGCGCATCGTTCATTTCGAATCGCATTTCGATCGCTTTCGGCCCCAGGTCCGCCAGCGTTGGCGCGAGGAGGCATCGCGCGGCGGCGGTCTGCTGTTCGATCTCGGCCCCCATCTCATCGATCAAACGCTCGCATTGTTCGGTGCGCCGGAATCGGTCTACGCAAGCGTCAAATTGCATCGCGACCATGCCAGCGCGCCCGACTACGTCCACCTTCTGCTCGGCTATCCCGACAAGGAAGTCATCCTCCATGCAAGCGCGCTTGCGGCAATCGAGCCGCCGCGCTTTGCCGTGCACGGCACGCGCGGAAGCTACGTCAAATTTGGCCTCGATACGCAGGAAGACCAGCTCAAAGCCGGACTGCGCCCCGGCCAAGCAGGCTTCGCCGCGGGCAACGCAGCAGGCACGCTGCGTGCTCTTGAGGGCGAGCGAGAGATCGAGCGGGCGGTGCCCACGCGCGACGGAGCGTATGTCGACTTTTACCGCGCGCTCGCTCGAGCGATAACCGGCGGCGCGGCGTTTCCCGTCACGCCGCAAGACGCAGTCGATGTCATGACGATCATCGAGCTGGCGAACGAAAGCGCGCGCGAAGGCAAGCGCCTGCCGTTCGTGCGCCTCGCCCCGTGAAGCGGCAAGGGTGCTGCGGCAAGTCCGCCGCGCCCGTGCGCCCGGGGTTCGTGCAGCCGCTTGTCATCGGATACAGGACGCCGGACGTTTGACGTGACATGGTTCGTACGATCGATCCCCCACAGACACCACGCACACTCAGAAGGAGAGATGGGATGCAACGCTCGATTCGCGTACTCGTTGGCTGCGCGCTGATTTCCGCGCTGGCAGCTTGCGTGGCGCCGCGGCCCCCGCATAGGCGCGCGCCGCCGCCGCCCCCGCCCCCGCCGCCGGTGGTCGTGCGCCCCGCCCCGAATCCGCACGAGGCCGACCTGGCGCGGTATGCGCAGGTGGATGAACGCATCGACAGCTTGAACCGCCGGATCGACGAGCGCGTCGCCCAAGGTTATTACCCGCCGCCGACGGGCGTTTCGCTGCATCATCGGCTCGACGTGATCCACCAAGAGATGCACGACATGGCGGGACAACACGACGGCGGCATATCGGCTGACGAGCAGCGTGTGCTCAATCAGGAACTCGACAGCGCAGCGAGAGTGATCGGCAATTGACGTCGAACGAAGCGGCGAGAACTCGCTTCGACAGCAAACGCGGTGGCGCCCTTGGGCCTACCGCGTTTTTTATTGTCGATTTTCCTGCGCTCGTCCATCGAGCCCATGAGAGGGCCGTCGAACGGCCCCCCGCTTGCACTGCGCTCCGTATGCGGGCGAGAACCCCGCCCTAAACACGTTCGTGCGAAGGCTCAGCGCCGCGCCTGCGTCGCCATCCGAACCGCCAGCCCGGCGAGCACGGTGCCCATCAGCCAGCGTTGCACGGTAACCCAGCTCGGCCGCGTCGCCAGAAAGGCCGCGATCGAACCGGCCATCATCGCGACCACCGTATTGACGGCCAGGCTCGCCGCGATTTGCAAGCTACCGAGCGTGAGCGATTGAGCCAGGACGCTGCCACGGTGCGGATCGATGAACTGCGGCAGCAGCGACAAGTAGAGCACGGCGATCTTCGGGTTGAGCAGATTCGTCACGAGGCCCATCACGAATAGCTTGCGCGGGCTGTCAGGGGGCAAATTGCGCACTTCGAACGGCGAGCGTCCGCCCGGCTTCAACGCTTGCCACGCGAGATAAGCCAGGTAAAGCGCACCGCCGAGCCGCAACGCGTCATAGGCGAACGGAACCGCCAGCAGCAACGCGGTGATGCCGCATGCCGTGCTGACCATGTAGAAGACGAAGCCGAGCGCGACGCCGCCCAGCGAAATCATGCCCGCGGCACGGCCTTGGCAAAGCGAGCGCGAAACGAGATAAATCATGTTCGGCCCGGGCGTCAGCGCGATGCCGAGCGCGACTAGACCGAAAGCAAGCAAGGAACTGGACGTGGGCATTGCATCTCCTCGATAGGTGACAGATGGCCATTCATGCCCAGGCGCGCGGCGAATTCGGTCCCGCGCTCCCCGATGGTGAACTCCATCTCACGGCGCCAGTCGCGCGGCCGGATCGATTATTCCATGCTTCGCGAGAATGCGTCGCGAGTCGCGCGCAGCCCCACGGTCCACGGTCCACGGTCCACGGTCCACGGACATTAATTAGGCCACAGCGGCGGCGCAGGCCCGAAGTCCAAGCCGCGTTTGGACGTCGCGCATCGAACCCTCGATCCAGCGGCGCAGCAGGCCATCGAAGCAAACGGCGGCCATCGAGCCTGCGATGAGGCGATAAACGTCGTTACGGCGCACCTTCGAGATCCGCTCGGGATCGAGCCAGGCTTCGTTGTCCGCCAACAACTTCAACGTCTCCAACCCGATCAGGATGGGCCATAGGCAAGCCAATCGGAGACGGATCGACGAACGCGGAATCGCGAGCGCGTAGTCGAGCGCATCGCGGTAATGCGCGAGCGCGGTCGCCATCAGTTCGGCCAGCACGGGCTTCGCCCGCGACGAGGCATCGGACGCGAGCAGCGCGGCCGGCGTGAGCCCGTGACGCTCGAGCATCGATGAGGGCAGATAGCAGCGGCCGATGCGCAGATCCTTTGCGCAGTCTCGTAGGATATTCGTCAACTGCAGCGCTTTGCCGAAGCCGATGCCGCGCGCGACGGCCATGTCGTGCGGCTCGGCGAACGTGCCGGGCACATGTGCGCAGGTCATCTTCGTCCAAAACTCGCCGACGCAGCCCGCCACGAGGTAGGTGTAACGGTCGAGTTCGCCCGGCTCGCGCAGCGCTTCGATCCGCCCCGAATCCTCGGCCGGGAACGTGCGCAGGTCGAACTCCATACCAGTTGTCAGGGTAATGACGATTTCTCGCACGGCGGCGCGATCGTCCGGCGCGAGTTGCTCGAGCAGTGCGAGAGCCGCGGTCAGCGATTGCAGCAGACGTTTTTCATCGGCGAGCGCTTGCCGGCCGGCCACTTCATCGGCCACTTCGCCGATCGCGGCGAGCGTCGGCGCGCTGTTGTCGCCCCCGACCGCCGCGCGCAGCGCGAGCAGCAAACGCAAGCGGCGCGGGGGATCGATGAGCGGGGTATCGGCGATCGTGTCGGCTGCCCGCGCGAGCAAATAGGCGAGCCCAACCGGCTCGCGCATCGGCCCCGGCAGAATACGCAGCGTCAAATAAAACGAGCGCGAAACACTTTTGAGCAGGGGGCCGAGGAGATCGGCCCGGGCAACGTTGGACATGAATCGGACGAGAAAAAAGAAGCGCACGGCTTGCGTGCGCCATTGTAGCCGCCCGGCTCGCCCGCCCGCTTCGCGCCGGAACCGGCGGTTGGCGGGTAGAAGGGTGGGCGAGCGCGGCTCCTGCACTTTGCGCCTACTGCGCTCGCCGAGCCAACCTCGGGGCGCGTTCGGCCCCGAGCACGAGCGCGAGCCCGATCAAGATCGCGGCCATTCCGGCAAGCTCCGACGCATGCAGCCGATTGCCGAGAAACGCATAGTCCATCAGCGCTGTGACGATCGGCACGAGATAGAACAGGCTCGTCACGTTGACAAGGTCCCCGCGCCGCACCAATCGGTAGAACAGCAACTGCGCGAAGACCGAAATCACGAGCCCGAGCCAAATCAGCGCAATGAAGAGCGGCGCATCGAAGTGCACGGCGAGCGGCATGAAAGGCGCGATCGCCACGCACAATGCGAGGCTGACCGCATTCTGCAACGGCAGCACATCGATCGGAGGTTGCTCGATCCGTTTTTGCAACAGCGCGCCGCAGGTCATGCAAAGCAGCGCCGCCAGCCCGAACGCGGCGCCGCCCAAGGATGCGCTCGCGCCTGCCGCCCCGGGATGAACCACCAGCGCGAGCCCTAACAGCGATATGCCCAGCCCGGCGATTCGTCGCGCACCGTAGCGCCGCTGCGTCGCGATCAAGGTCAAGATCGGCTGCGCGCCCAAGATCGTGGCGAGCAATCCCGGCGTGAGCCCGCGCGAAAGCGCGAGCAGGTAGCAGATCGAATACCCGCCGGTGAGCAGCGCGCCCGTGAGCGCCACGCGCCAGCGCGTGCCGGACGCGGGTAGCCATCGCCCGCGGCGCGCGCCGAACGCGGCCAGCACCGCACTGGCGAGCGCAAAGCGCAGCAACAGGAAAGCGAAGGCGCTGGCATGCTCGATGCCGATTCCGGCAAAAATCGCGCCGCTGCTCCAGAGCAAAACAAACAGCGAAGTCGTACCGTAAGCCGCCAGTGCGGCTCGAATCGAATTCATTTGATGACCACCTGTGCAAGGTTGCGTGAACCCCGCGAACGCACGTCACGCGCGTTCGGCTCGCGCTGAAGCGCGAAGCGAAACGCAGCGGGGCGTTGGCGGGATGCGGGAAAGTCGGGGGTTAAACGCGCGCCGGCGGGGGCGCGGCGATACCGACTACGGCTTGCCTCGGCGGGGGAGGCGAGCCGGCTTGCACGGGCACGGCCAGGACTGCGACGGGCGAACGCGACGCGCACCGAACGCCGACGTGTGCGTCGGAGCTACGGGCGAGCAGGCTGCGTGTGCGCTTGGCGTTCGTCATCGATGTCGAATGGATGAAGGCGTGACGGCCGATCGGATCGAGCCGGATGAAACCCGGAGCCCGATCCAAACTTGTCCCAGTTCGTCCGAAGGCTGCGGCGATGATATCGACCGAAGCGGGAAGGACCGACCGTCCGATAGACTACTCGCGATCGAACGATCGAGCAACGGGGCAACCCGCGCGCAACCCACGCGCGATCTCGCCTTTCCCCTATGGATTTGTTGATGCTCGTGGGGCGCGCTCGGTGCCATACTGGCCACCTGCCGCCAATGCCGTCCCTCCCAATGGATGCGCCCATGACCGTCTTGGCCGATGCCGTGCTCGTCTTGCATGCGCTCGTCGTGCTGTTCATCGTCGGCGGCTTCGCCGCCACCTGGCTCGGCGCGGCTTGGCATTGGGAGTGGGTGAGAGACCGGCGCTTCCGCTCGGTGCATCTGGCCGCGATCGGCATCGTGGCGCTATTAGCCGCGCTCGACGTTCCCTGCCCGCTGACGGCGCTCGAAGCGCGGTTGCGCACCGGCGCGGCCGGCAACGAAGGATGCATCGAGTATTGGCTCGGGCGAGTGCTCTACTACTCGCTGCCGACGTGGGTCTTTACGCTCGCCTATGTGTCGTTCGCGCTCGCCGTGCTGCTGACTTGGCGGTTCGTGCCGCCGCGCGCGCCACGGTCGTCTCGGCGCTGACGGCGCGCGCCGCCTCCCCATCCGCGCGGCGGGCGTCTAGAACGGGCCGATGCCAGCGGCCATTGCAACGCAGGCACGAACTGCCGGCGCCCATCGCGTAAGCTCGCTTTCGCCGCGCCACGGCTAGCCACGGCTATGGCGCGTGCTCGGCGCTGCGCAATTGGCTCGCCGCTTCCTGCGCGGTTTCCGCCTCGCGCCTTCTGCCCATCTGCGCGTAAAGCTTCGCCAAGTTTCCCAACACGCGCGCATAGTCGCCGCGATAGGCGCCCGGTTGCTTCTTTGCGAGCCCGGCATAGAGCGCCGCGGCCCGCCGGTACGCGCCTTCTGCTTCCGAAGGGCGGTGCGACTTGCTGAGGAGCACCCCAAGATTGTTCAGCACGCGCGCCTGGTCGGCGCTGAATGTCCCCGGGGCGGCGCGCTCGAGCGGTCGCAGCGTGCGCAGCGCTTCGCGGTAAGCCTGCTCGGCTTGCAACGCCCGGCCTTGCTTCCGGTAGAGCACCCCCAAGTTCGTCAGCGTGCGCGCCATGTCCGGCCCGTCCCCCGACGGGCTCTCGCGCGCCAGTTGCCGGCGAATCGAGAGCGCTTCGCCATAAGCTTGCTCGGCGTCGTTCAGGCGCCCGCCATCGCTGTAGAGGTTGCCCAGGTTGTTCAGCGTGCGCGCGAGCGCGGCGCGATGCGCGAGCGCGTTCTCGCGCACGAGCGCACGTTGCAAAACGAGCGCCTCGGCATAGGCGTGCTGCGCGTCGTCCGTGCGGTGCAGCGTCGCGTATAAGACGCCGAGATCGTTGAGCGTCGTCGCCAAACCCGCGCTATAGGCCGCCGCATCGTATTGCACCAGCGCTCGCTCGAGCTTGAGCGCCTCGCGGTAGAGGTCGATCGCGTCGGCAGGCCGGTCGGCGTCGCGATAAAGCGCGCCGAGCGCCTCTAGCAACGCACCGACCTCCGGCCCATAACGCTCCGGCCGCTCGCGCGCCAGGCTCCAGGTCACGCCGAGTGCGCGCAGATAGGCCATCTCGGCGTCCTGCGGCAGCGCCAACTCCACGTACAGACGGCCGAGCCGAGCCAATTCACGCGCGTAACGGGGCCGCCATCTGTCGGGCTTGTCCTGCGCCAGCGCCCGATAGCGCAAGGCAAGGGCCTCCACCACGGGCTGCGCTTGCTCGGGCAATTTCATCTCTTCGAGCAAATCGCCATAGAGCTCGGCCATATCGGCATCGCCCGGCCGCATGGCGTGCGCAAAGCGCATGAAGGTGAGGGATCGCTTCGCCGAAAATCGCAGCCATTCGACGAGACCTGCTTCGAAACTGCGCGAGGCGGTCAGCTCGACGGGCGCCCCCGGCTCGATGAGCTGCGCCGACAGCAGCGCCGCAGCAGTATCGAGGTCGAGCGCGGCAACTGCGGCGTGCACTTGCGGCTCGAGCGGATCGTCGGTCCAGATCACGCGCATCTGCCGCTGCAGCAGGTCATAACGGGCAACCCATTTGCGCGCGAGCGCGACGAAATCGAAGTCGGGCTTGCCCGCGCCTTGAGCCGCGAGCGTCAGGACCAACGGCGCTACGCGCTCGAACGCCTGAGACGCGACGGCAAACATGAGACCGGCAGCCTGAGCGAAAGCGGCCCGCTCACGGCCCGACAGACGGGCACGGCGCGCGGCCCGCTCGGCGTCGAGCGCGAAGCGCGCCAACCGCCCCGGCGCGACATCGCAACCGCGCTCGAAACGAAACCCGTGCTCGACGTCGTTGGCCGCCAGCGCGGGCACGCAAACCGGCGGCGGCGAGGCCGTGTCCGCAGCCGCCGCGCTCAACGCCGCCTGCGCCATCGCTAGGCTGGCAAGCCATCGATGCGCGCGCCGATTCGTCATACTCGCCTTCTTGTGCCGGGTGGCCGTCAGCTATATGAGGGACGGTCCTGGCGCGGCTGTAAGTTGGCCAGCGCACGCCCGCGGGCGGTCGCCCGCGGCGCGGTGCGCCGCTTACTGCCAGCATAGGCGCATCGGCCCGCTCACGCAGCAGGGAGCAGAGAGCCCCCAGCACGAAAACGCGAACGGCGGCGACTATCCCCCGGCGCTCGTGCGCGCGCGCCGAGCTTGCTCGCGGATATCGGAGAGCGTCGCGGCGGGGGTGCTCACTTCTTGGGGCACGCGGATCTCGATGAGCGCGGGCAATCCGCTCGCCACGCAGCGATCGAACGCAGGCAGGAAATCGGCCGTATGTTCGACGGTTTCCCCATGGGCGCCGAACGAACGCGCGAACGCGGCAAAGTCGGGGTTGGTGAGACCGGTCCCGTGCGTGCGCCCCGGATAGTGCCGCTCTTGATGCATGCGAATCGTGCCGTAATGGGCGTTGTTGACGACGACGAAGATGACGTTCAGACCATACTGCATCGCCGTGGCGAGTTCTTGCGACGCCATCATGAAGCAGCCGTCGCCGGCGAGCGCCACCACGGTGCGCTCGGGATGAAGCGCCTTCGCCGCAATCGCCGCAGGCACGCCGTAGCCCATCGAGCCGCTCGTCGGCGCGACCTGCGTGCGCCACTGCCGATAGGCGAAGTGCCGATGGAGCCAGATCGCGTAATTGCCGGCGCCGTTCGTGACGATGGCGTCGGCCGGCAGCCGTGCCCGCAGTTGCCCCATGATCTCGCCCAATTGCACGTCGCCGAGCATCGGCCTCGGCGCGCGCCACTCCAGGTAGGCCGCGTGGGCCTGCTGCGCCGCGCCCGCCCACGCCGGCGCGCCGCTCGGTTCTAGCGCCGCGAGCATGGCCGCGATCTCGGGCATGCCGGAGACGATCGGCAGATCGGCTGCGTACACGCGCCCGAGTTCTTCGGCGCCTTGATGAACGTGCACGAGCGTTTGCTTCGTCTTCGGAATGTCGAGCAGCGTGTAGCCGCCTGTCGTCGCCTCGCCCAACCGGGGACCGACGACGAGCAGCAAGTCCGCATCGCGAATGCGCTGCGCGAGCGCGGGATTGATGCCTAGGCCGACATCGCCGGCGTAGTTCGGATGATCGTTGTCGATCGTGTCTTGATAGCGGAACGCGCAGCCGATCGGCAGTTGCCAGGTTTCGACGAAGCGCCGCAAATCGGCGCACGCCTGCGCATTCCAGCCGCTGCCGCCGGCAATGAGCATCGGCCGCTGCGCGCGTTCGAGCAATGCGCGCAGCGCTTCGATTTGCGCATGCGAGGGCGAGGCGGCGATGCGCTTGAACGGCGGCGCAGCCGGCACGCGCGGGCAAGGGTCGGACAACATATCCTCGGGCAGCGCGAGCACGACCGGCCCCGGACGCCCCGCGCAGGCCGTATGGAACGCATGGCTCAGATATTCGGGGATGCGCCGTGCATCGTCGATTTGCGCGACCCATTTCGCCATCTGCCCGAACATGCGCCGATAGTCGATCTCTTGAAACGCCTCCCGGTCCAGATGCTCGCGCGCGCACTGGCCGATCAGCAAAATCATCGGCGTCGAATCTTGAAACGCGGTGTGCACACCGATCGAGGCATGCGTCGCGCCGGGCCCGCGCGTGACGAGCGCAACGCCGGGCCGCCCCGTGAGCTTGCCCGTCGCCTCGGCCATATTCGCCGCCCCGGCCTCGTGGCGGCAGACAAACGTGCGAATGCGTTCCGTTTCATCGTGGAGCGCGTCGAGCACGGCGAGAAAGCTCTCGCCGGGGACGCTGAAAACACGGTCGACTCCATGCGTGATGAGCGCGTCGACGAGCAATCGCGCTCCGGTCACGTTGGTGGTATCGGCGGCATTCGACATGTGCGGCAACCTCCTGACTATCTGGTGATGTTGTTCGAAGGAAGTGGGAACGGGGCAAAGCGCGTTGCGAGAGACGGCGCCGACAGCTTACGCCTGCGCCGGCCGGACTGTCACTGCCGAAAAATGCGCACAGCCGCGGCCCTGCGGCCGGATGTCGCGCCACACCGCAGGCGCGATTCTGCGGCTTTTCCACTGCGGGGGACGGCGCGGCGACGATACAGTCGAAGCCATTCAAACCGCGGAGACGACCGATGCGAGTCGATGACTTCGAAGCCGATGCCGCGCTCGCGCGCTTGGCCCGCAACACCGTGCTCGGTCTGCGCAGCCTTGCCGACCGTCGCCTGGACGTGACCGATCTGGCATTCGAGCGCTTCATGAAAATCTGCAGGCCGCACGGCTCGATCGAGCAAGCACGCCGCTTTTTCGAAACGCGCAGGCTCGGGATCCTCGAAGAAGGGCGGCCCACGATCAATTTCAATGCGGGTACTTGGTTCGGCAACGGGAAGGAACCGGCGCGCGTGCTCAATATGTTCGACCGATCGCAAAAGCCGTCGCACAACCCCGATGTCGTCAACGCCCGCTCGTGCCGAAACAAAGTGGAGATGGAATTCGCCGATTACTCGGGGCGGGCACGAAAGGCTGCACGATGCGGTCGCCACCTACTTTCAGCTCGAAGGCGCCGCTGTACTGCACCGCCCGCATGCTGACGCAAATCTACCTGTATGCGAGCGGCGAGCGGCAGCGCGGCTCGCGCTTTTGCCTGCCGCCCGACACCACGGGGTACAAGGTCAACTACATCGAATTTCAGGCGCACACCGATATTCGCTTCGATCGCGATATCGCCGCCATGGTGATTACGCGCTCGGAAATCCGCTCTTCCTTCCTAGGGCTGCCGTGGTACGCCGAGGAGCGTCACATCCGCGAATTTGCGCGCGAGCATTCGATTCGTCTGTCGTTCGTCGCGTAGCGGCGCTGGGCCATGCGTCTTGGCGCCGGCGCACGGGCTTTCAGCACTCGACGATGTTCACGGCCAGCCCGCCGCGCGACGTTTCCTTGTACTTGGTCTTCATGTCGGCGCCTGTCTCGCGCATGGTCTTGATCACCGAATCGAGCGACACATAGTGACTGCCATCGCCGCGCAGCGCCATGCGCGCCGCATTGACGGCTTTGACCGCCGCCATGGCGTTGCGCTCGATGCAGGGAATCTGCACCATGCCGCCCACCGGGTCGCAGGTCAGGCCGAGGTTATGCTCCATGCCGATCTCGGCCGCGTTCTCGACTTGCCGCGGCGTGCCGCCCATGACGGCGGCCAGCGCGCCGGCCGCCATCGAGCAGGCCACGCCCACTTCGCCTTGGCAGCCCACTTCCGCGCCCGAGATCGATGCGTTCAGCTTATAGAGAATGCCGATCGCGGCCGCCGTCATCAGAAAATCGATGACGCCCTGCTCGTTCGCCCCCGGCACGAAGCGCGTGTAGTAGTGCAGCACGGCCGGAATGATGCCCGCGGCGCCGTTGGTGGGCGCGGTAACCACCCTTCCGCCTACCGCATTCTCTTCGTTGACGGCGATGGCGTAGAGGTTGATCCAATCGACCATCGAAAGCGGGTCGCGCAGCCCCTGCTCCGGGTTGCTCGATAGCGTGCGATAGAGCTGCGGCGCACGGCGCTTGACTTGAAACGGCCCCGGCAGCGTGCCGTCGGCGTCCGGATTGCCGATCCCGCAGCCACGCGCAACGCACGACTGCATCACATCCCAAATCTTTAGCAAACCGGCGCGCGTTTCTTCCTCGGTATGCCAGACGCGTTCGTTGTCCCACATGAGTTGGGCGATCGATTTACCCGTCGATGCGCACAGCGCCAGCAATTCGTTGCCGGTGCTGAACGGATGCGCCCGCTGGTCTGCCGCTTGCAGCACCTTGGTGTTGGGTGCGCCGGCGGTGACGACGAAGCCGCCGCCCACCGAGAGGTAGGTCGCCTCGCGCAGCACCTCGCCTGCCGCGTCGCTCGCCCGCAGCTTCAAGCCGTTCGGATGCTCGGGCAGCGCCTGTCGGTAGAAAGCGATCTGCTCCTTCGGCGTGAACGCGATCTCGTGCTTGCCCAGCAGCGTAAGCCGTCGCGACTTCTGCACGACGTCCAGCCGAGCCGCGATCGTCGATGCGTCGACGGTATCGGGCGCCTCGCCCATCAACCCGAGGATGACGCCGCGATCGGTGCCGTGCCCTTTGCCCGTTGCACCGAGCGACCCGTGGAGATCGACCTTGACCGCTGCAGTGCGCTCGAGCAAAGCGTCGCGCTCGAGCCCTTGGACGAACAGCAGGGCCGCGCGCATGGGCCCAACCGTATGCGAGCTCGAGGGGCCGATGCCGATCTTGAATAAATCGAAGACGCTGACTGCCATTGCTGCTCCACAAGGTAATTGTTCGAAGGGGCGCACGCGGCTAGCGCGCGCCGTTGCTGCTGATGAAGGCTCCGCCCTGCGTCCACCGTTGCCGTTGCCGTTGCCGTTGCCGTTGCCGGCGCCATTGCCGCTACTGCGGTCGTACGCAACGCGCGAGCCTGCGCCGCATCAGGCCCCCTAAGGCGTTATCGCGCCGGTAGGGGCAGGCACACGGCAAGCCAAGCCGGCGGCGTGGGCGCGAGCCGCAGCGCGACGCCCGTATAGCGGCCCGAAAGGCGGGCGGCCAGATGGAACAGCTCGGCCCCATCTTTTGGGTCCCATTGCCCCGAGTAGCCCGGCACGCCGGCCTCGCGGCGCTTCGCATCGAATGCCACGCTCGAATGCACGAACTCTTCGTGCGTCTTCTCTCCAAGCGCATACGGCATGAGCCAATCGAGCGCCAGTTGGAGCGTCGCGCCGTTTTGCGCGCGCAGCACGAGCCAGTTGCGGTTGTGACGCCGCGCCGCGAGCGCCGCGATCACGAGCGGTTCTAAATCGTACGTCACGTAATGCAGCGCATCGCGCTCGGTGAAGTCGACCGTGCCGCCGTCGGGCGCAATGTTCGCGCCGATCTGCTCGACGAACAACCGCTGCGCCGCGTTGATGAGCTTGCGGTCGTCGAGCGTAAAAGCCGCCATCGCGAGGAGCTTCACGCGGTGGCTCTCCCAGTTGTTGCGGTACGTACCCGCGAGCGGACGCGGCTGCGCATCGACGCGCTCGACATAGCCGTTCGCGAGCTTGGCGATGAACGCGGAGGCCGCGTTGCGCGTTTTGACCGGCAGCGCGCTCGCCGTCATGTCGTAGGCGAGGATCATCGCGTCGAAATGCGTCTCGTCGATCGGGTCGAAGCTCGGCTGATAGGTCGTCGCCCAAGCGTACAGGAAACGATCGACGAGGCGCAGATACCGCTCGTCGCCAGTCGCCCGCCAAACGAGCGCCGCGTCGCGCATGAGCGCCAGATCTTGCTCCGCCGCGAGGCTCTCGTCGTAGATGCCTTCGTGCGGCAAGGTCCCTTCCGTGTGCAGCCGTGCGAGCGGCTTGGGCTGATCGTTCAAGCGCGCCGCCACGCGTTTGACGAGCCCTTGGGCAATGGGCGCGGCGCTCGTGCGCTCGCTCGTTTGCATGGCGGGAGCCGCGCACAGGTTCATCGCCGCCCAGGACGAGCCGACGGGAACGAACACCGCCGCGCAGGCGAACAGGCACGCCGCGCGCGATGCCCGCGATGTCAATTTGGTGTCGGCCGCTTGCCCCATCCGTCGCTCCTTCGTTGGCTTGATTTCGGAGACAGATGGTAGCCCGTATTGACGACGAACGACGCGCGCCCGCACGAAGCGGGCATGCGCACGGTTCGCGCCGTTACGCGTAGTCGGCCACCGGCACGCAGGAACAGAACAAATTGCGATCCCCATAAGCGTTGTCCGCACGGCCCACCGGCGGCCAATACTTGCGCGCCACCAAGGACGGCAGCGGATAGGCCGCCACTTCACGCGAATAGGCATGCGGCCATTCATCGGCCGTCACGACGGCCGCCGTATGCGGCGCGTGCTTGAGCGGATTGTCCTCGCGGTCCACCCGCCCTTCCTCCACCGCCCGGATCTCCTCGCGAATCGCGATCATCGCCCCGATGAAGCGATCGAGCTCTTCCTTCGATTCGGATTCGGTCGGCTCGACCATCAGCGTGCCCGGCACCGGGAAGCTCATCGTCGGCGCATGGAAGCCGTAATCGGCCAAACGCTTGGCCACGTCGTCGACGGTGATGCCGCTCGTCTCCTTGATCGGGCGCAGATCGAGAATGCATTCGTGCGCGACGAGTCCGCCCGGGCCTGCGTAAAGCACGGGAAAGTGCGGTGCGAGGCGCTTGGCGACATAGTTGGCATTCAAAATCGCGACTTCGGTCGCCGCCGTCAAATTCTTCGCGCCCATCATCGCGATGTACATCCACGAGATCGGCAGAATCGAGGCCGAACCATAGGGCGCAGCCGATACGGCGCCGATGCCGCTCTCGGCGCGGCGATAGCCCGACGAAATCTGATTGGGCAGAAACTGCGCCAAGTGCGCGCCGACCGCCACGGGGCCGACGCCGGGGCCGCCGCCGCCATGCGGAATGCAGAACGTCTTGTGCAAATTCAAATGCGAGACGTCGCCGCCGAACTGCCCCGGCGCCGTAAGCCCGACCATCGCGTTCATATTGGCGCCATCGACATACACTTGGCCGCCGTGCGCATGCACGATCTCGCAGATTTCGCGCACGTTCTGCTCGAATACGCCGTGCGTCGACGGGTACGTGATCATGATCGCCGCCAGGTTGGCCGCATGCTCGGCCGCCTTCGCCTTGAGATCCGCAATGTCGACGTTGCCCTGCTCGTCGCACCCCACCACGACCACCTTCATGCCCGCCATGTGCGCCGACGCCGGGTTCGTGCCGTGGGCCGACGCCGGAATCAAGCAGACGTCGCGATGGCCTTCGCCGCGCGAAGCGTGATATGCGTGGATGATGAGCAGGCCGGCGTACTCGCCTTGCGAGCCGGCATTGGGCTGCAGCGAAACGGCCGCATAGCCCGTCGCGGCGACCAGCATCTGCTCGAGTTGGTCGATCATCTCGCGGTAGCCGATCGTCTGCTCGGCCGGCGCGAACGGATGGATCTGCGAAAACTCGGGCCACGTGACGGGCAGCATCTCGGAAGTCGCGTTCAGCTTCATCGTGCACGAGCCGAGCGGGATCATCGAACGATCGAGTGCGAGATCCTTGTCGGCCAGGCTGCGCAGATAGCGCAGCATCTCCGTTTCCGAGTGGTGACGGTTGAACACGTGGTGCGTCAGATACGCGCTCGTGCGGGCGAGGGTTGGCGGAAGCGCGGCCGCCTCGCTCGCGCGCCCTTCCTCCTGCGCGCGCGTGAGCGCCGTGTCGAGCACGTCTACGTGCGGCACGTCGATCGCGCCGGCCGCGTTCGCGAACACGCTCAAAAGATCGGTCAAATCGGCTCGCTTGGTCGTTTCGTCTATCGATACGCCCACGCGCGTGTCGCTCACGCGGCGCAGATTGATGCGCATGCGCTTGGCCGCGTCATGGACGGCGGCCGTGCGCGCGCCGGTTTCGATCGTCAGCGTGTCGAAAAAGGTGTCGTTCACGAGCGCATAGCCGAGCTGCTTCACGCCCGCGGCGAGCAGGCTCGCAATGCGATGCACGCGCTGCGCGATCGTCTTGAGCCCTTGCGGGCCGTGGTAGACGGCATACATGCTCGCCATGATCGCGAGCAGCGCTTGCGCCGTGCATACGTTCGAGGTGGCCTTCTCGCGGCGAATATGTTGCTCGCGCGTCTGCAGCGCAAGGCGCAGCGCGCTTTTGCCCTGGGCATCGACCGTCACGCCGACGAGCCGGCCTGGCATTTGGCGCTTGAACGTGTCGCGCACCGCCATGTACGCGGCATGGGGGCCGCCGAACCCGACGGGCACGCCGAAGCGCTGCGAGGTGCCGACGGCAACGTCCGCGCCCCATTCGCCCGGCGGCGTCAAAAGGGTCAGCGCGAGCAGATCGGCCGCCACCACGACATGGCCGCCCGCCGCATGCACGGCCTCGGTCAACGCGCGGTAGTCGCGCACGTCGCCGCCCGCGCCCGGGTATTGAAGCAGGACGCCGAACGCGTTCGCGGCGGCCGCCTCGTGCGCCGGTCCCACTTGCACTTCGATGCCGATCGGCTCCGCGCGCGTACGCACCACTTCGATCGTTTGCGGCAGCACGTCGTCGGCCACGTAGAACAGGTTCGATTTGGCTTTGCCGACGCGTTGCAGGAGCGTCATCGCTTCGGCCGCGGCCGTCGCCTCGTCGAGCAGCGACGCATTCGCGATCTCGAGGCCCGTCAAGTCGCCGATCATCTGCTGGAAGTTCAGGAGCGCTTCGAGCCGGCCTTGCGAGATTTCGGGTTGATACGGCGTGTAGGCCGTGTACCACGCCGGATTTTCCAGCACGTTGCGAAGAATGACGGCCGGCGTGTGCGTGTTGTAGTAACCTTGCCCGATGAAGGAGCGGAACACCTCGTTTTTGTCCGCGAGCTGCCGCAGCATGGCAAGCGCCTCGGCCTCGCTGCGCGGCTCGGCGAAAGGCCCGAGCGGCAGCGCATCGGTGCGGCGGATCGCGCGCGGGATCACCGCATCGATCAGCGCGGCGCGCGATTCGAAACCGAGCGCCTCCAGCATCGTGCGCTGGTCCGCGCTGTCCGGACCGATGTGCCGCTCGGCGAAGGCGTCATGCACTTCGAGCGCGGCGAGCGAGAGAGGGGTGCGGTTCATCAGACGATCCGGGTGTTCGAGCTTCATGATAGGGCGGGGCTGGGGCGCGGCGCTCCGGCGTCGAGCACGCCGGATGCGCCGCGCGGCAAAAACGAAAGAAAGGGTTAGCCTACGAGCTTCTGATAGCCGTCGGCGTCGAGCAACTTGTCGAGCGCGGCGCCGGCGCCGAGCTTGACCTTGAACAGCCAGCTCGCGTAGGCGTCTTGGTTGACTGCATCGGGCGTGTCGACGAGCGCTTCGTTGACGGCCACGATCTCGCCCGAGACCGGCGCATAGATGTCGGAAGCTGCCTTGACCGATTCGACGACGCCCACGGCGTCACCGGCCGTGAAGCTCTTGCCGACTGCCGGCAGTTCGAGGAAGACGATGTCGCCGAGCGTCTCTTGCGCGTGATCGGTGATGCCCACCGTCACCGTGCCGTCGGCTTCGGTTCTGACCCACTCGTGTTCATCGGTGTATTTCAGATCGGCCGGGACGTTGCTCATGTGTTGCTCCTGATGAAATAGGACATGCGTTGAATTGAAAGCGTAAGGACCGAAAAACGCGCGCAAGGCGGGCTAGGCGGCCAGCACTTTGCCGTTGCGCACGAACGGCAGTTTTACCACGCTTGCGGGCAGCGCTTTGCCCCGAATCTGAACCTGCACGAGATCGCCCGGCTTGACGCCTTTGGGCACGCGCGCAAAGGCGATCGATTCCTGCATCGACGGCGAGAACGTGCCGCTCGTGATTTCGCCTTCGCCGAGCGGCGTCACCACGGTCTGATGCGCGCGCAGCACACCGCCGGCCTTGCCGTCTTCCTTTTGCAAAATTAGGCCGACGAAATCGCTGCGCGCGCCGTTTTGCTCGAGCGCGGCCCGGCCCACGAACGCTCGCGGCGCGGTCAGATCCACGGTCCAAGCGAGGCCGGCATCGAGCGGAGAAACCTCTTCATCCATGTCTTGGCCGTACAGATTCATGCCGGCTTCGAGCCGCAGCGTGTCGCGCGCGCCCAGCCCGCACGGGCGCACGCCCGCCGCTTGCAGCGCCTGCCAAAGGGCGGCGACCTTCTGCGCCGGCACGATGATTTCGAATCCGTCTTCGCCCGTATAGCCCGTGCGGGCGATCGTCAGATCGCCGAAAGCGGCGTCGCTCACGCGCGCCGCGTTGAACGGCTTGAGCGGCTCGGTCGCGCCGCGCGCCGACGGCAGGACTTGCCACACCTTGGCGCGCGCGTTCGGCCCCTGCACGGCGACGATCGCGAAATCGCTGCGCGGAGTGATCGTCACACCGAAGCCGCGCTCGGCGTTCAAACGATTGAACCATGCGATGTCTTTTTCCGCGGTGCCGGCGTTGACCACGACCCGGAAGCATTCGTCGGAGAAAAAGTAGACGATGAGATCGTCGATCACGCCGCCGCGCTCGTTCAGCATGCACGAATACAGTGCGCGGCCCGGCGTCTGCAGCTTGCCGACGTTGTTGGCGAGCGCATATTCGAAGAACGCGCGAGCGAGCGCCCCGGTGAAATCGACGACGCGCATGTGCGACACGTCGAACATGCCCGCGTCACCGCGCACGGCACGGTGTTCGTCGATCTGCGAGCCGTAATTGACGGGCATGTCCCAGCCGCCGAAATCGACCATGCGCGCATTGAGGGCGCGGTGAACGGCGTTGAGCGGGGTACGTTTGAGTTCGGTCATCGGGGCCTCGGCGCGCAAAGGTATTAGCGAAAACAAAAAGGGCCATGCCGGCCGATTCGCGCGCACAGCTCGATAGCCGGACTGCGCGATTTATACGGTGCATGACCCCTCTGTCCTCGATACCTGAGAGATTGCGCCGCCGAAAACGATTTGCGTTGTTCAGCGTTGCGCGCGCCCCTTCGGTGGGCGGCTTGATCGCAGGGGCGGCGTTCGAATCGTGCCGCCGCGCCGTTGCGAGCTACCGCCTCTCTCCAGAGTGCGAAAAGCCGCGCACTGCGCGAGCCCTTCGACGCGGTCGGTCCTTTTGCCTGAGAGTTTGCGGGTGTGCCCCTTCGGCGGCGTCCCAGCGGGTGAAAACCCTGCCGCGAACACGCTCTCCCGACGCGTGCGCGAAATTTACGCGAGCGTAAGGGTGTTGTCAAATGACCGCGCTTGCGAAGCGGCGATCCTGCAGCTTCGACCAAGAAGCGCTAACTTAGTCTTATGCGCGATGAACTACGTGCGCGCCGCACGCGTCCATAGGTTGACCTCGACGGGAATAGCAGCGCGCCTGCGCTCGTCTAACGAAGCGTGACGCAGTCCATCGCGCCGGCAGCAATACCGAGGAGGAACTCCATGTCGAACCGTTTCTGCTGCACCGACCCCGACATTCGCCTGTTGGCCGCGGGCCGGGTGCAGTTCGCCTCCAGCGACGCGCTCGAGCGCGCGATGGAGCCGCTTGTCGAACGTTCGCGCGCGGTGCCCACGGGCACTCTCGCCGATGTTTTCCGCGACGTCGATGCCCATGCCCTGCTGTTCGTCGCTGCATGGCGCGTGAACCGCTTCGAGGCGGCCGAGCGCACCATCGTCGACGCCATCGCCCATGCAATCGAGCCGCTGCGCGGCGAGGCCACGCCGGCATGGGTCGACGTGGCTACGCCCGCGGGCGCCTGGACCTCGGGACGCAGCGGCCCGGGCGAGTGTCTGGTGCTCGTGCGCCAGCCGCTCGAAAAACCCAACCCCGTGATTCAAACGAGTTGGATCGACCGCGTCCTGCTCGCGCTCAATGGCGACGCCGAGCCGCCCGACGGCTTGATTTCGGCAAACTTCTTTGCCTCCACCGATGAAGCCACCGTGCTCAACTTCGCCCGCTGGACGAGCGCCGAGGCGCACCGCATCGCCTTGGCGCGCGGCCACTACGCGCAGCACGGCAGCATCGGCACCTCGCCCCTGTGGCAAGCCACGCGCGAGCACCCCGGCATTCGCGCCGAGCACGAAGTGTGTCGATACATGCGCGTGTCATAGAGCCAATGAGCGCCGATATGACGCTGCGATAGCGCAGATAGTGCGTTGAGACAGCGCCCGGCGCCAAGCGACGGGCGGGGCGCGGCCCGCCTGCGCCGCATCCGGTTCCGGGCGCCGCTAGACGAGCACGCCGACGCGATACTTCGTGATCTGCCGATACGGCTTGTCCGGGCGGGAGATGACGTCTTCGCGGTCCGCCATGTTGATCTGATTGGGAAAGCCGCCCGCTTCGAGGCAAAGCCCCGCGTGCGCGCCGTACGTCGTTCCGTTGCGTCCGCGCACGCCTTCCAAATAATTGCCCGAGTAGAACTGCAAGCCGCGCTGATCGGTCGATACCGTCATCACACGCCCGCTCGTCGGTTCATAAAGCCGCGCGACCTCGCGCAGCGCCGGCTGCGACCCGCGCAGGACATAGCAATGATCGAACCCGCGTGCGAGCGACAGTTGCTCATGCGGCCATTCGAGCCGCGCGCCGATCGGCGCGGCCTCGCGAAAGTCGAAGGCCTTGCCGGCAACGGCCGTCTGCCTCACCGGAATCAAACCCGCGTCCACTTCGAAAAATGCATCGGCATCGATCGACAGCACGTGGCCCTTGATATCGGCGCCCGCCTGCGCGGCCAGATTGAAGTAGCCGTGGCTGGTCAGATTCAGCGGCGTGGCGGCATCGGTGCTCGCGCGATAGTCGATCGTCAATTCGCCGTCATCGTCGAGCGTATAGCGCACTTCGACGCGCACGTTCCCGGGAAACCCCGCGTCGCCTTCTTCCGAATCGAGCGTCAGCACGAGCGCGTCCTCGTCTGCGCGCGCTTGCCACAGCGCGCGATGAAAGCCCGTTGCGCCGCCATGCAGCGAGTTCTCGCCCTCGTTGCGATCGACGTTGTGCTCGATGCCGTCGAGCGTGAAGCGCGCGCGGGCGATGCGATTGGCCCAGCGCCCGACCAGCGCGCCCATGTACGAGGTCGCGGCCCAGTAATCGGCGGGCGTATCGTGCCCGAGCATGATGTCGCCGAGCCGGCCCGCGCGGTCCGGAGCATGCCAGGAGACGATCGCGCCGCCCAGTTCGCTGATGGACACGCGCATGCCATGCGCGTTTCGCAACGTGAAAAGATCGACGGTTTGTCCGTCGGGCAATGCGCCCCACGGTTCGTGCGACAACTTGGCAGTGCTCATCATAGGGACATGTAAGGTTTGAATGTCGGGTGGAAAACGGCGCCTCGCGGGCTCCGTTCAGGCTGTCTCTTGCGCACTCGCGCGCAACTGATATTCGCGCGGCGTGCAGCCGAGCTCCCGGCGAAACACCGCGTGCAGATACTGCACCGATTTGAAGCCGCAACGCACGGCCACGTCGCTGCTCGACACGTCGCGCTTGACGAGCAGCGCCTTGGCCGCATCGAGCTTTTGCCGCAGTATTTCTTGATGAACGGTGCACTGCAACTCGCGCCGGAAATGCTCTTCGAGCGAGGAGCGCGACACGCCCACGTAATCGGCCACCTGATCGGTGCGGATGCCTTGGCACGCGTACTGCCGAATGAAATGCCGCGCCCGCGCGACGTAGGGGCTTGCAAGCGGCTGATGCTTCGTCGAATCGAGCACGTTGATGCCGACCGGCGGCACGAGAATCGTGCGCCCCGGGAAACGCGCGCCGTGCAGCATCTGGTGCAGCAAATGCGCTGCCGTGCGGCCCATTTCCTCGGTGCCTTGGATGACCGAGGACAAGGGGATGCGCGTGAGCGTGCGCGTGAGCGGATCGTTGTCGATGCCGATGATGGCCACGTCCTCGGGCACGGGAATACCCGCGATCAAGCACGCTTGCAACAGATGCCGCGCCCGCGCGTCGGTCACGGCAATCACGCCCACGGGCTTGGGCAGCGCGTCGAGCCACTGCGTCAATTGCTCGATCGCTTGATTCCAGGTTGGAGCGCTCGTCGATAGCCCGCGATAGATCTCCGCATCGATCTGCTCGGGCGTGCGCCCGTCCGCCTCGCGCAGCCGCGCGAACGCCAGCTCGCGCTGGCGGGCCCAGCGGTGCTCGTTCGCGGGCGGCAGGCTGTAGAGCGCGAAATGCCTGAGTCCCGCCTCGATCAAATGGGTGTAGGCGAGCGAAACGAGCTTCAGATTGTCGGTCGCGATATAAGGCACGCCGGACGGATAGTGCGAAGGATCCTCGAACGACGAACCGACGGCCACGACGGGCAGCGGGCAGCGCGCGAGCGCATCGCAGACGGCGGGGTCGTCGAAGTCCGCGATGATGCCGTCGCCATCGAAACGTTCGATGCCGGCGAGGCGGCAGCGGAAGTCTTCTTCGAGAAAGAGATTCCAGCCCACGCGCGTGGAAAGCAGATATTGGCCGACGCCCGCGATGATCTCGCGGTCGTAGACCTTGTTCGCATTGAACAGCAGCGCAATACGATGCGCCTTTTGCTGCAGCGCCGGTTTGGTCATCGCTCGAGCCCGGCTATCGGTGCTGCAGCGCGTTCGCGCTCGCGCATGAAGTCGTCTCCTATGGATCGCGCTCGCTCGCCGATGGCGCCGCGGCTTGCGGGGCAGCCCGCCCCGGCTGCCTTGTCCGGCCGGCACGTGCCCGAGCTGGAACGCTACCCGCGATTCTAGGCGGGAATGCCGCGGCCTGCGGGAAACGGCTCGCGCACCGGCAAGAAACGTTAGCGCCGCTGAGCAATTTCGCAATTGTGGCCGGCGCGGCCCCGCTGGCACCATGGCCGCACTCCGATAACCGGCCGCCGCTCGAAGAACGGCGCGCCGGCCGGCCAGCGCAGGCATCGGCCTGCGCTCGCGCGAGTCGCCGCGCGCACGGCTACCCGAATCGGCAAAGCAGGCGACGCCCAATATACAAAAATGGAGTGGAGACATGGCATTCGCAAAGCGTCGGTCCATCTTAGGTTCGCTCGTCGCAGGCGCGGTCCTCGCGAGCATCACGCTGGCCGCACCGCTCGCACACGCGAGTAAGGATCATCCCGTCATCGGGTTTTGCATCGACGATCTGCGCGTCGAACGCTGGTCGCGCGACCGCGATTACTTCGTCGCCGCCGCGCAGAAGCTCGGCGCGACCGTCTCGGTGCAATCGGCCGACGCGAGCGAAGAGCGGCAAATCTCGCAGATCGAGAACTTGATTTCGCGCGGCGTCGACGTGATCGTCATCGTGCCGTTCAATTCGAAGACGCTCGGCAATGTCGTGGCCGAGGCCAAGAAGGCCGGTATCAAGGTCGTGTCGTACGACCGCCTGATTCTCGATGCCGACGTCGACGCCTACATCTCGTTCGACAACGAAAAAGTGGGTGAACTGCAAGCCAAGGGCGTCTACGATGCGCAGCCCAAGGGCAACTACTTCCTGCTCGGCGGCGCGCCGACCGACAACAACGCCAAGATGCTGCGCGAAGGCCAGTTGAAGGTCCTCAAGCCTGCCATCGATCGCGGCGACATCAAGGTGGTCGGCGAGCAGTGGGTGCCCGAATGGAGCGCGGCCACGGCGCTGCGCATCGTCGAAGACGCGCTCACCGCCAACGGCAACAAGATCGATGCGATCGTTGCCTCCAACGACGGCACGGCCGGCGGCGCGATCCAGGCGCTCGCCGCGCAAAAGCTCGCGGGCAAAGTGCCCATCTCCGGCCAGGACGCCGATCTCGCCGCCGTCAAACGCGTCATAGCCGGGACCCAGACGATGACCGTCTACAAGCCGATCAAGCTGATCGCCAGCAAAGCGGCCCAACTATCGGTCGATCTCGCCAAGGGCCAGAAGCCGCAGTTCAACGCACAGTACGACAACGGCAAGAAGAAGGTCGACACCATCTTGCTGCAGCCGACGGTGCTCACCAAGAAGAACGTCGATGTGGTCGTGAAGGACGGCTTCTACACGCAAGCGCAGCTCTCGAGCCAATAACGCCCGATGCGATCGCGCGGCCCGCCTGCGATGCGGGCCGCGCGGCATCGGCGCCTGTTTAGTCGAATCAAGGAACGAGACGCATGGCGCAAGCACAACCGTTGCTATCGCTCAATGGCATCGTCAAGACATTTGGGGGCGTGAAGGCGCTCGACGGAATCGACCTGTCCGTGTCGCGCGGCGAGTGCGTCGGCCTGTGCGGCGAAAACGGCGCGGGCAAATCCACCCTCATGAAAATCGTCTCGGGCGTGTATCCGCACGGGACCTGGGACGGCGAGATCATCTGGGACGGCGCGCCGTTGGTCGCGGCGAGCGTGCGCGACACCGAGCGCGCAGGCATCGTCATCATCCATCAGGAACTCATGCTCGTGCCGGAGCTCTCGGTGGCCGAGAACATTTTTCTCGGCAACGAGATCACGCTGCCCGGCGGCCGCATGAACTATGCGGCAATGCACCAGCGCGCCGACGAGCTGCTGCGAGGCCTGGGCATCGAGGGGATCAACGTCGCTCAGCCGGTGATGAACTTCGGCGGCGGCCATCAGCAACTCATCGAAATCGCGAAGGCGCTCAACAAGGACGCGCGGCTGTTGATCCTCGACGAACCGTCCTCGTCGTTGACGGCGTCCGAAACGCGCATCTTGCTCGACATCGTGCGGGACTTGAAGCGCCGCGGCGTCGCTTGCATCTACATCTCGCACAAGCTGGACGAAGTCGAAGCCGTCTGCGACACCGTCACGGTGATCCGCGACGGCCGGCATGTGGAAACGGCCCCGCTCGCCGCCATGGCGGCCCCGCGCATCGTCGCTTTGATGGTGGGGCGAGAGATCACGAACCTGTTTCCACGCGAGCCGCACGAAATCGGCGAGGTCGTGCTCGAAGCGCGCAACGTCACTTGCTTGGACGTGACCAATCCGCGCCGCAAACGCGTGGACGACGTTTCCTTCAGCGTGCGGCGCGGCGAGATCCTAGGCGTGGCCGGGCTCGTCGGCTCGGGCCGCACGGAGCTCATGCAGGCGATCTTCGGCGCGTATCCCGGCACGAGCCGCGCCACGGTGCTCGTCGAGGGCAAGCAGATCGCCGTGCGCGCACCGGGCGATGCGATTCGCGCCGGCATCGGCATGGCGCCCGAAGACCGAAAAGCGCACGGCATCGTGCCGGACCTCGGCGTGGGCCACAACATCACGCTCTCGGTGCTGCAGCGCTTCGTGAAGCGAGGCTCGATCGACGCGGCCGCCGAACTCGACACGATCCATAAGTCGATGAGGCAACTGTCGGTGCGCGCCGCGCACCCGTTCTTGCCGATCGCCAATCTGTCGGGCGGCAATCAGCAAAAGGCCGTGCTCACGCGCGTGCTGTTGACCGAACCGAAGGTGCTGATCCTCGACGAACCGACGCGCGGCGTCGATGTCGGCGCGAAGTACGAGATCTACAAACTGATCTTCGCGCTCGCCAAGCAAGGCATGGCGATCGTCGTCGTCTCCTCCGAACTGCCCGAAGTGCTCGGTCTCGCCGATCGCGTGCTCGTCATGGGCGAAGGCGAGCTGCGCGGCGACTTCCTCAACGACGGCCTCACGCAAGAGGCCATTCTCACGGCCGCCATCGAACCGGCACGCCGGGCCGCGGCCTTGCCCCCCAACGAAACGGCTCCCGTATGACACCCGACCTTTCCTCCGCCCGCCTGCGCGGCGACGCCGCCCAAGGCGGCGCGGACCGCGTGCGCCAATGGTTTGCGCGCTACAAGATTCTTGCGCTCTTGCTGGCCGTCGCGCTCATTTGGCTGTTTTTCACCGTGCTCACGCACGGCGCGTTCGCCACCCCGCGCAATCTGTCGAATTTGTTGCGACAGATGGCGATCAGCGGCACGCTCGCGTGCGGCATGGTGTTCGTCATCATCGCGGGCGAAATCGATTTGTCGGTCGGCTCGCTGCTGGGCTTGCTCGGCGGCATCGCGGCGATCCTCGACGCCAATCGCCGTTGGCCGATCGAAGCGACGATCCCCGCCGTGCTGGCGCTCGGGGTGTTGGCCGGCTTGTTCAACGGTTGGCTCTCGACCTATCGGCGCGTCCCCTCGTTCATCGTCGGCCTCGGCGGCATGCTCGCCTACCGTGGCGTGCTGCTCGGCATCACGGGCGGCGCGACGATCGCGCCCGTGTCCGATCACTTCGTGGTTCTCGGGCAGGGCTATCTGCCGCGTCTCGTGGGCGATGCGCTCGCCCTGCTGCTGTTCGGCGTGCTCGCGTTCGTGACGGCGCGCCAGCGCGGCAACCGGCGCCGCTACGACTTGCCCGTCCCGCCGCTGTGGCAGGACGGCGTGAAGATCGTCGGCGCGGGCGCCATCATCTTCGCGTTCGTCGCGACGCTCGACGGCTACGGGGGCATTCCGGTGCCGGTGTTGCTGGTCTTGGTGCTGCTCGGTCTGTTCACCTGGATCGCCACGCAAACCGTGTTCGGGCGCCGAATCTACTCGGTCGGCTCCAATCTCGAGGCCACGCGGCTTTCGGGGGTCGATACGAACCGCGTCAAGCTCGCGATCTTCGCGCTGATGGGGCTCATGTGCGCCTTCGCGGGCATCGTCAACACGGCACGGCTCGCCGCGGGCTCGCCTTCGGCAGGCACGATGGGCGAACTCGACGCGATCGCGGCCTGCTTCATCGGCGGCACGTCGATGCGCGGCGGCTCGGGCACGGTGTACGGCGCACTGATCGGGGCGCTCGTCATGGCGAGCCTGGACAACGGCATGTCGATGCTCGACGTCGATGCGTACTGGCAAATGATCGCGAAAGGCGCGATCCTTGTCCTCGCGGTGTGGATCGACGTCGTTTCGCGCACCAACCGGCGGTAGAAAAAACCCGAGCCTGTGCAACGCGTGTTGCGCTGCAACGCAGCCGCGCCGGGCGCGGCATTTTCTTCAACCATGGAATTTCGCATGTCGTACGCCATTTATCCCAGCTTGGCCGATCAAAACGTCGTCGTTACGGGGGGCGGCAGCGGCATCGGCGCGGCTATCGTCGAAGCGTTCGCCCGCCAAGGGGCGCGCGTATTTTTTCTCGACATTGCCGAGAGCGATTCGCAAGCGCTCGTCGAAAGCCTACGAGACTGCGCGCACCCGCCCACGTTCCACCGCTGCGACTTGCGCGACACCGACGCGATCGAACGCGTATTTGCCGACATCGGCGCGCAAGCCGGCGTGATCGACGTCCTCGTGAACAACGCGGCGAGCGACGATCGTCATCCGTTCGGCGAGATTACGCCCGCCTATTGGGACGAACGCATCGCCGTCAATCTGCGACACCAATTTTTTTGCGCCCAACATGCGGCTTCCGGCATGAAGACTGCGCATAAGGGGGTGATTCTCAATCTCGGCTCGATCTCGTGGCACCTTGCGCTGCCGAGCCTTTCGATCTACATGACGGCCAAAGCCGGCATCGAAGGGCTCACGCGTGCACTCGCCCGGGAACTGGGCGCGTTCGGCATCCGCGTGAACGCCATCATCCCCGGGGCCGTCCGTACGCCGAGACAGATGAAGCTGTGGCAATCGCCCGAAAGCGAGGCGAAACTCGTCGCCGACCAATGCCTGCCCGAGCGGGTCGAGCCCGAGCACGTCGCAAGAATGGCCTTGTTTCTCGCATCCGAGGACGGCTCGCGCTGCTCGGGACGCGAATACTTCGTCGATGCGGGGTGGTATGGAGCATCTTCATGATTTCACCGGAATGTATTTGGCCGCTGGGCGCCGAACTCGGCGAGGGGCCCATATGGAGCAGCCGCGATAAAGCCGTGTATTTCGTCGACATCAAGCGCAAGCACCTTCACCGCTACAGCACCGAGACGCGCGAGACGATGACCTGGCCCGCGCCGAGCGAGGCCTGCTTCATCGTGCCGAGCGCGGACGGTGCGTTCGTCTGCGGGCTGCGCAAGGGCCTGTATCGATTCGATGCGCGCACGGGCGCCTTCGACAAGCTCAAGGACGTCGAGCGCGACGTCGCCGTCAACCGTTTGAACGACGGCTTCGTCGACCCGCAAGGCTACTTGTGGTTCGGTTCGATGGACGACGAAGAAGATGCGCCCACGGGCGCGCTTTACCGCGTGGGCGACACCGGCGCAATCGAGCGCCGCGACGAAGGCTATGTGATCACGAACGGCCCCGCGACGAGTCCCGATCGGCACACGCTCTATCACACGGACACGCTGGGGCGGACCATCTACGCCTTCGATCTGGACGAGGGCGGCGCGATCTCCAATAAACGCGCGTTCATTCACGTGCAAGGCACCGCGCACCCCGACGGCATGGCGGTGGACGCCGAAGGCTGCCTCTGGGTCTCGCTGTTCGGCGGCGGGTGCATCGAACGCTATTCGAACGACGGCAAGCAGATCGACACCGTCGCCTTTCCGTGTTCCAACATCACCAAGCTCGTGTTCGGCGGCGACGACCTGCGCACCGCCTACGTGACGACGGCTCTGAAGGGGCTGAGCGCGGCCAAGCGCGAACGCGAAACGCTCGCGGGCGGCTTGTTCGCGTTCCGCTCGCCGGTGCCGGGCTTGCCGCAAAACGTCCTCATGCGGGGGCTCGCGCACGCGTCGTGAACGGCTGCGCGCCTCGTCCCGCATTCATTAGGAGAACTCAACACTTATGTCATCGACGCCCACTCGCCGGCTGCGCAGCCAAAACTGGTTCGACGATCCGACGCATGCCGACATGACCGCGCTCTATGTCGAGCGCTTCATGAACTACGGCCTAACGCGCGAAGAACTGCAATCGGGCCGGCCCATCATCGGCATCGCGCAAACGGGCAGCGATCTTGCCCCCTGCAACCGGCATCACATCGAACTGGCCGCGCGCACGAAAGCGGGCATCCGCGATGCGGGCGGCATTCCGATGGAGTTTCCCGTTCACCCGCTAGCCGAGCAAAGCCGCCGCCCCACGGCGGCGCTCGATCGCAATCTCGCTTACCTCGGGCTCGTCGAGATCCTGCACGGTTATCCGCTCGATGGCGTCGTTTTGACCACCGGTTGCGACAAGACCACGCCCGCGGGCTTGATGGCCGCGGCGACGGTCGATATGCCGGCCATCGTGCTGTCGGGCGGCCCCATGCTCGACGGCTGGTTCGAAGGCAAGCGCGTGGGCTCGGGCACCGTGATTTGGCATGCGCGCAACTTGCTGGCCGCCGGCGAAATCGACTACGAAGGCTTCATGCGGCTCACGGCCGCGGCTTCGCCGTCCATCGGCCACTGCAATACGATGGGCACCGCGCTATCGATGAACAGCTTGGCCGAAGCGCTCGGCATGTCGTTGCCCGGCTGCGCGTCGATTCCGGCGGCGTATAGGGAACGCGGGCAAATGGCCTACGCGACCGGCAAGCGCATCGTCGAGCTCGTACGCGAGGACATCCGGCCCTCGCACATTCTTACGCGCGAGGCGTTCGAAAACGCGATCGTCGTCGCCTCGGCGCTCGGCGCATCGACGAACTGCCCGCCGCATTTGATCGCGATCGCGCGCCACATGGGCATCGAGCTCACGCTCGAGGATTGGCAGCGCCTCGGCGCCGACGTGCCGCTGCTCGCCAACTGCATGCCCGCGGGCGAGTACCTGGGCGAAAGCTTCCACCGCGCGGGCGGCGTGCCGGCCGTGCTGCGCCAGCTCGCGCAAGCGAGCTTGTTGCATGGCGGCTGCCTGACCGTATCGGGCCGCACCATCGGCGATATTGCGCAGGCAGCGCCCGATGCCGACGGGGAGGTGATTCGTTCTTTCTCCGAACCTTTGAAGCACGGCGCGGGCTTCATCGTGCTCTCCGGCAACTTCTTCGACAGCGCGATCATCAAGATGTCGGTCGTCGGCGAAGCGTTTCGCCAAACCTACCTGAGCGAGGCGGGCGACGAGAATGCATTCGAGGCGCGCGCCGTCGTGTTCGACGGCCCGGAAGACTATCGGGCGCGCATCGACGATCCCTCTCTCGAGATCGACGAGCGCTGCATCCTGGTCATGCGCGGCTGCGGCACGCTCGGCTATCCGGGCAGCGCCGAAGTGGTCAATATGGCCCCGCCTGCCGCGCTCCTGAAGCGCGGCGTCACGTCATTGCCTTGCATGGGCGACGGCCGGCAAAGCGGAACGTCCGCAAGCCCATCGATATTGAACATGTCGCCCGAATCGGCAGCCGGCGGCGGGCTGTCGTTGATGCGCACGGGCGATCGCGTCCGTGTCGATCTCAATGCGCGGCGCGTCGAGTTGCTCGTCGACGAAGCGCAACTCGCGCAGCGCAGAGCGGAAGCGCCGCCGAGCGTGCCCGAATCGCAAACGCCCTGGCAGGAAATTTATCGTCAGTTCGTGGGGCAATTGTCGACCGGCGGCTGCCTCGAGCCTGCCACGCTATATCTCAAAGTGATCGAGACCCGCGGCGATCCACGCCATTCTCATTGAGTCATCGAGACCTCAACGCAAAGCCATCCCTATGCATATCGACCCTGCTTCTTGTCTCCCCTCGGACCTCGATCGCGCAATCCTCGTCGGCCGCGTCTGGCGCGGTGCGCCCATCGACGGGCCGTCCGTCGTCGTCGTTCGCGGCGGCGAGGCGTTCGACATCACGGCCAGCGCCCCCACGACGAGCGATCTGTTCGATCGCGACGACGTGGCCGCGTTTGCGCGCTGCGCGCCGGGCGAGTCTCTCGGCCCCGTGCAGGCCCTGGTCGATGCGAGCGCCACGGGCGAACCCGGTGCGGCGCCGCGCTTGCTGGCTCCCTGCGACGTGCAGGCGATCAAGGCCTGCGGCGTCACGTTCGCGGTCAGCTTGCTCGAACGCGTGATCGAAGAGCAAGCGGGCGGCGACCCGGCGCGCGCAGCCGAGATTCGCGCATCGCTGCACGCGCTCATCGGAACCGACCTCGCACAGATCAAACCGGGTTCCATGGCGGCGCTGCGCTTGAAAGACGAGCTCAAACGCCGCGGAGCATGGTCGCAATACATGGAAGTGGGCATCGGCGAAGATGCGGAGGTCTTCACCAAATCGCAACCGATGTCGGCGGTCGGCTTCGGCGCCGACGTCGGCCTGTACCCGAGTTCGGCATGGAACAATCCGGAGCCCGAAATCGTGTTGGCCGTCAACGCCGCAGGGCAGGTGGTCGGCGCGACGCTCGGCAACGATGTGAACTTGCGCGACATCGAAGGGCGTTCGGCGCTGCTGCTCGGCAAAGCGAAGGACAACAACGGCTCGTGCGCCATCGGCCCTTTCATCCGGCTGTTCGATGCCGACTTCACGCTCGACGCGGTGCGCGCCGCGAGCGTATCGCTGCGCATTGCCGGCGAGGACGGCTTCGTGCTCGAAGGCGTGAGCCATATGCGCGAAATCAGCCGCGACCCGCTCGAACTCGTGGCGCACACCTGCGGCGCGCACCATCAGTACCCGGACGGCTTCATGCTGTTTCTCGGCACGATGTTCTCGCCGATCAAAGACCGCGACGCCAAGGGCGGCGGCTTCACTCATCATCTGGGCGACGTGGTGACGATCGCGACGCCGGCGCTCGGGGCGCTCGTGAATACGGTCCGGCTCTCGACCGAGATCGCGCCGTGGCAGTTCGGCGTGCGCGCGTTGTATCGGAATTTGTCGAAACGCGGCATCGCGATGTAGATCCCCGACTGGCGGCCCGCTGAAAAAGGCTTTCGCTTCGCGCGGAAGCCTTTTTGTTATTAAGCTCCACTTTAAGTCCACTATAACCTACTTGCATACCAATCAAAGCCCACCTAAGATCCATCCCGTGGCCTGTTCATGGCCGCATCGCACCTTCCGCAAGACACCACCAACCTCACGACCGTCCAGTTCTACGACCGGCGCAGCGATCTGAACCCGTGCGTGCCCGGCACGCTCAATTTCACGGGGAAAGTGGTGCGCGAAATCGCGTCGATGTATGCGGACGCGCAGGCGCCGCTGCACACCTGGTACTTCGGCGGCGACGAAGCGAAAAACATCTTCCTCGGTGGCGGCTTCCAACCGCTCAATGGAACGGACCCCGGCAAGGGCCGCATCGATCTTGCGGTCCAGGACAAACCGTGGGCACGTTCGCCCGCGTGCACCGCGCTGCTGCAACGGGGCGAAATCAAATCGATCGACGAATTGCCGGCGCGCTTGGCCAAGCAAGTGAGCGCGCAAGTCGCGGCGAACGGCATCGACACGATGGGTGCGTGGGAAGACGGGCTCAAAGGCGCGACGGGGGCGCAGGACTTCTCGACCCAACACGTGATCGCGTCGATCTGGGACACCGTGTTCTGGGGGGCAGCCGACAGCGCACGCGACTACGGGGCGAAGGGGTTCGAACCCGTGCTGGCATTGCCCGATTATCTCTACTTCGATTTCCCCTACACGCTCGACCCGCACGAGCGCGGCTATTACTGGGGCTCGCACGCAACCGACGAATACAAGGTGTTTTCGTTTGCTCCGCAGAACTTGCCGCAAAACGCGGAAGTATTCGGCGATCGCAACGGCGCCCCGTTTCAAGCGACCGGCACGGGGGCGCCGCCGCGCATCTACGGCATGCAGGGCCAAGCGTGGGGCGAAGTGATGCGCAACGACCGCTTCCTCGAATACATGGTGTACCCGCGTCTGCTGGCGTTGGCCGAGCGCGCCTGGCACCAAGCGGACTGGGAGCTGCCGTACACCGCGGGCGTGAGCTACGAGCTAGGCGTTACCCATCACGTCGACATCGCCTCGCTCAACCGCGATTGGGCCGGTTTCGCAACCGTGTTGAAGGAGCGCGAACTGCCCAAGCTCGACCGCGCCGGCATCGGCTATCGCAGGCCGACGTTCACCTTGACGGGCGAATGAACGATTGCCGTTCTCGCAACCCAGCCCGCGGCGATGTCCGTGCCGCGGGCTTCACATGAGCCTGCCGCACGTTACTCGTCGCAGCGCAGTTCCCCGCCGGCGCGTCGCACACCCGCAGCCGACCGAAAACCCCGAACGATTGGCGCATTTCTTCGGCATCCGCCGCAAGGGCGTTGCCGCCCACGCACTATCGTGAAACGGCTTTGCCAAGCAACGGTGTTTCATCGAGTGAATGGCACTCAACCAGATAGTGGGGACGGCTATGGGCATCGGCACATTGCATCGCACTTCGGCGACCGCAAAACACGGCTCACCCGGATCGAGCGCTCACCGCGCGCAGCGATTCAAGCCGAGTCGCATCCTCGCATCGCTCGCCCCCGCCATCGCAGCATTGATGTCTAGCTCTCTGCCTGCCGCCGCCAGCGCGGGCGCGCTCCCTACGAACGGTTCGTTCGTGGCCGGCTCGGGTTCGATCAACACGAGCGGCTCGACGATGACGATCGACCAAACGAGCTCCCGCGGAGTCATCGACTGGACCCGTTTTTCTATCGGACGCGGCAATGCAGTTGCCTTTCATAACGGCAACGGTGCAACGCTCAATCGTGTCACGGGGGCAACCCCTTCCATTATTTTGGGCGCCCTGTCTGCCACCGGCGGCGTGTATTTGATCAATCCGCAAGGGATCGTCGTCGGCCCCGGTGGGACCGTGACGACGGGGGGCAGCTTCGTCGCCTCGACGCTCGATACCTGCAATTGCGCCTTCATGAAAGGCAGCGCGCCCACGTTCACGGGCAACTCGAGCGCGTCGGTGGTGAACATGGGCGCGATCGGCTCGACCGGCGGCGACGTCTATCTGATCGCACGCTCGTCGGTGGTCAACGGCGGTTCGATCAGCGCGCCCAATGGCGTAGCGGGAATGGCGACCGGTGCGAGCGTGCTGCTGGGCGATGCTTCGAGCAGCCAGCCCGTCCTCGTGCAAACCGGCAGCGGCGGCTCCGTCGTCAACATGGGCGAGATTCGCGCGGCGCAAGCAAGCTTGCAAGCGGCCGACGGCAACGTCTTCGCACTGGCGGGCAACCATGCTTCGATTCGCGCGACCGGCACGGCAACCCGCGACGGTCACGTCTGGCTCGTCGCCGATACAGGCAACGTCAGCTTGCAAGGCCCGATCGACGCACACAACGCCGACGGCAGCGGCGGCACGGTGGACGTGAGCGCGCGCACGCTCTCGCTCGGCAATGCCGTGGGCGGCACGGCCCTCGTCACGGCGAAGCAGTGGAACATCACTGCGCCCGTGTTCACCATCGACGGCACGGCAGCGAGCGCGTTGAGCGGCAGCTTGAAGGCGGGAACGTCGATCGCGCTGGCAACGAGCGGCGCGCAAGGCGCGACCGGCGATATCGACGTGGCGTCCAGCTTGCATTGGTCCGGGGCGGCATCGCTGACGCTTAGCGCCTATCGATCCCTCACCATCGAAGCGGGTGCGACGCTCGCCAATAGCGGAGCGGGCCACCTCACGCTGCGCGCCGATTCGAACGCGCTCGACAACGGCGGCAGCGTCACCAACCTGGGCGCGATCGACTGGTCCAAGAGCCTCGGCACCGTGGCGGCGTTTCACGACATGAACGGAACGTACACGCCCGGCACGCAGACGATCAACGCAGCGTGGGCGCCTGCGCCGCCGAGCGGGCTGCGCGATCAGATCACGGGCTATGCGCTCGTCAATTCGTACACCGACTTGCAAAACGTCGCGCACGATCTAGCCGGCAATTACGCGCTGGGTAAGGATATCGATGCCAGCGCATCGAGCGATCGCAATTACGTGCCGATCGGCAACGTCGATACCCCGTTTACGGGGCTGTTCAACGGCTTCGGGCATCAAATCGACAACATCAACATCTATCAATCGGTGGCCGGCGATCATGGCGAACAGGGCATGGTGCTTCGCACCCAAGGTCTGTTCGGCTTCATCGGCCCGACGGGCCTCGTCGCCAACTTGGGCGTGAGCGGTGACGGCAACGGTTATGGGTACGGCCAATACGCGGCTTACGGACTGCTCGCCGGGATCAATGAAGGCACCATCGTCGGTGCACGTTCCGCGGGCAGTATCTCCGTCATTAGCGGGCTTGCCTATGCTTCGACGGTCGGTGGGCTCGTCGGCGAGAATCGCGGAACGATCCGGCGTTCGTCGAGCAGCGCGGGCATTTATTCGGAAGGCAACAACGGCGGGCTCGTAGGCAATAACGCCGCCGAGGCCACCCTCGCGCAATCGTTCGCGACCGGCAACGTGGATTCGGAGGCGCACTCGGGCGGCGGCGGCGGTCTGGCCGGCTCGAACGCGGGCACGATCACGCAGTCGTATGCGACCGGCAACGTGTCGTTCAACCCCGACTACTGCGGACCGAACTCAGGGCAGGCCTGCCTGCCGGGCGCCGCAGGCCTCGTCCGGTACAACAGCGGCGCGATCACGCAATCGTTCGCGACGGGACAGGTGACGGAGCCCAATCTTCCCGGTGCGCCGACGCTGCCGGCGATCGGCATCGCGACGTACAACACGGGGACGATCGGCAACGACGTCTATTGGAACAAGGACACGACCGGCGCGAGCATCGGCGTCTACTCCGGGACCCAACTGCCGGCCGCGAACGGCCTCATGACCGCGCAAATGAGCGTTCCGGCGTCGTTCGTCGGATACGACTTCGGCCCCGGAGGCGTTTGGACGATGCCGCCCGACGCGACGCATCCCATCTTGAGCTGGCAGATCGGGCCGTAAACCTCGCAGGCGAGCGCTAGGCGACGTGCGTTTTTCCCGCCTAGCGTTGAAGATGTTCCGCATGCGCCGGAGTCGGTGCGCATGCATTTCGACGATCGTATCGCTCTATCGACGACAGCCGCCCGCGCCATGGCATCCCGCGCGAGCGGCTTTTCGCGTTTACATCGTTGCCCTGGTCGCTAGTCAATCACCACTCAGTTGCCACTGAAGAACGGGATTCGTTGCGCCCGCCGGCATCGCCCAAACCCCGCCAGGCCCGAAGTCCCAACCGGCGAAGCTGGCAGAATCGATCATTTGCGCGCTCGTGAGCCCATTGGCCGCCGAGACGCCCGGCCCGCCCGCGGCCTGGCCGCTCGTGTCTTTGTTCCAATAAACGTCCGAGCCGATCGATCCGGTATTGACCGCAGCGATGCCCGCTAGCGTGGGCGCCGTCGACCCTTGGGCGAGGCCGCTCAAGTTGCCGCTCGCGAACGATTGCGTGATCGTGCCGCTGTTCTCGGCGACGAGGCCGCCGCCTTCGAGCGATGTGCCGGACACCGCGCCCGTCGCAAACGACCGCGCGATCGTGCCCGAGTTGGCGCCGACGAGGCCACCCGCTTGGACCAAGCGATTCGTCTCGCCGCTGTACGGATTGGTGAGCGCGCTCACTGCGCCCGTCGCGTACGACTGCACGATGGTGCCGGAATTTTGCCCGACGAGGCCTCCGGCGAAGCCGGCGTTCGACACCTGCACGTTCGCGCCCGAACGCACGATCA
The DNA here is from genome assembly GCF_056498045.1 of Trinickia sp. Z7. Lineage (NCBI taxonomy): Bacteria > Pseudomonadati > Pseudomonadota > Betaproteobacteria > Burkholderiales > Burkholderiaceae > Trinickia > Trinickia sp. Z7. The sequence goes on along the minus strand of NZ_JAUEQW010000010.1, from coordinate 3,590 downwards.
AGCCTTCGTTCGTGCCTACTAGACCGCCAACGGGGGGCGCGCCGCCATCCGCGTAATCGAACAGGTTCCCTTGCACCGAACCGGATACGACGACGTTCGCAATCGTGCCTTGGTTCTCGCCTGCGAGCACGCCACCGGGCACCCCTTTGCTCAGCGTCGATCCGACTGCATTGGTGATGTTCAGATTGCGTACGACGTCGTCTTGGCCGATGGTCGTGAACAGCGCGTTGACGATATCGACCGCGTTCGAAATCGTGTGGCCCATCCCATCGAATTGGCCCGTAAAAGGCCCGCCGATTTCAACCTGGGCCCAGGACGGCAGCGCAATATCTTTGCCCATCGCGTAATTGCCCGCCCCACCGACGTTGTTCAGATCGTCCATGGAGTTGACCAACTGATAGGCCGAGAGCTGCGTCTTCAGGCCGCTGTACTGCGGCGCGCGCCACGCGGCATTGGCCGATTGCGCGCCGGCCGTATACGTGCCCTTCTCGTCGTAATACGCCGTGACGATGCCTGTGCTCTTCGACCAATCGAGCGTGCCGTCGTTGACTACGCTGCCGCCGTTGTCCATTGCGCCGGCATCGGCGCGCAGCACCAAGTTGCCGGTTCCTTTGTTCTTGATCGTCACGTCTTTGTCGACGGTCACGTTATGGAAAGCGCTCAGCGTGAACGATGCCGCGCCTTTCCAGCCGACCGTGGACGCCACTGCGATATCGCCGGCGGCGCCTTGCGCTCCCGTCGCTTGCACGCTCACGCTCGTGCCCTCGCTCAAGCTGCGGGAGAACGCATGCGCCGCACCGGCGCCGATCGTCAGGCTCGGCAGCGAAACATTCCACACGCCGGCCAACACGCTCGGCCCGCAACGAATGAACGTCAGATTGCCTGCGGCCGTATCGACCGTGCCGCCCGAGCCATCGGCGTTCTTGGCTTCGACGCGTCCGCCCAGTTGCACATGGCCCGTATCGGCAACGAGCCAGATATGGCCATCGCGCGTCGCGGTGCCCGTCGCGCGCAGGGCGGCGTGATTGCCGGAGAACGCGAAGACGTTGCCGTCCGCGGCCTGCAAGCTGATTTGCGCGGCGCGGATCGTGCCGCGATTGAGCACACTGCCTTTGTCGCCCAGCGCGACGAACACTTGTTTGCCGCTCGAAGCATCCTGCAGCAGGACCGCTTCCGCGGCCACGAGTTCGGCCGTCCCATTGGGCGCGTGAATGGTGCCGTTGTTTTCGACTTGAGCATCTGCGATCAAGAAGACATCGCCCTTGGTCGAACCGATCTTGCCCAGATTGACCACTTTCCCGCCGGATACGCCGATGAGCGCCATTTGCGCGCCGTTCATGAACGATGTGTTGTCGGTATCGAGGGTGGAGGCGACGAACCGGCCGCCCGTCGAGACGACGCCGCTCGATCCGATCACGATGCCTTGCGGATTGATGAGGTAGAGGCTGCCGGTGGCGGAAAGCGTACCGAGGATCGAGGACGGATCGCTGCCGGTGACGCGATTGAGTGTCGCGCCGTTGCCGTTGTCGAACGTCACGTGGGCGCCCTGGCCGATGGAGAAGCTGTTCCATTCGATGATGCCGCGCGGCGTGCTCTGCACGATGGAGAGCGACCTGCCGTTTTGCTGGAGCGTCCCGCTGCCGGCGACAAAGCTGCCGCCGCTCGGCAGCACGTGCGCATGTGCGGTCGAGACGAAGCCGCACAGCGCAACGACGGCGCCGCGCAGGAGCGATGCGATTAATTTCGGTGCCGCGGAACAAGACGTACTGCTTCTGCTTTTCATGAAGTCTCCGCACTCGACAGATTTTGATGATCGGCAGGGCACGGATGGCCCTCCGCCCCGCAGGTGGTGAATCGACGCGTTTTTTTAAGAGTTTTGGGTGCGCCTTAGCGTAAAGCATTTACCAAGCGCTATCTGATCGCATTCGATTGAAATATGTCCGCAGATACGGACGAGTATTCGGCGTTTTACGCCAGGGTGTTTGCGGCTTGCGTTGGAACGCAAATAAAGCGAACCATACGAGCGCCTGACATGGCCGCTCGTCTTGCCCGCCTGCCGCACATCGGCGCGCCTGCCGCTCTGCCCAGCGGTTGTGTGCTCGTAGCGCCGCAATATTCTCTCGAGGCCGACAAGATCGAACCGATCAAGAGCGTCATGAATTCGAAAGCGCATGTCGACGCATTCGAGTTCACGCCGGACCTAGGGAACTACTTCCGGTGCCGCTGCGCGCGAACGCGCTGCGATCGCAAACGGGTCATTCGTTCGGGGATTATCTGGCCACAATGCGATGACCAAAGAGCGGGTGATGGCCGACAAGCTTTCGCCGCAAAGCGACGAGGAAATCAAGGCTATCGCGAGGGCCGCTGCTCGGACTCCGGCGTTTTGTCCGAGAAGGCTAGTAGCGGCAGACCTGTCAAGGGATCGAGGTGCTTGTCCCTTGCAAGGCGATTGACAAGCTCGTTCGATGGCTTCTCTGGCGGTTTCGCCGCGGCTCGTTCCTTTTCCCATTGGAACGTACCGTCCCAGGCCGGAAGTGGCGCAGGTGGAAGCGGAACGATTTGCTCTATATCGGGGACCATAGGATTACGCTCTTCATTCTTGCTGATAAAGCTGCGAATCAATTCGTAGCGTCGAGAGCGTTCGGCATCTTTGGGCAGCGCGAGGTACCTGATTCTGTCGGACGCTGCGGGACCATCAAAACCTGTCTCCAGGTTGTAGGCCGCCTGAGCGTTACCTGCTTGAACGGCAAGTTGGAAGGCTGATACCGCGCCGGAATAGTCGCGATCAACGGTGAGAACGACTCCGAGCTTATTCGCTGCAGCGCCATCACCCTGCTCCGCAGCGCAGCGCCACATTTCTCGAGCGATCGCCGGCGCCATTCCAACCGGGTTCAGTTGCTCTGCAATGTAGGCTTGCGCTTCTGGGTTACCCAAGTCTGCAGCTTTTCGAAAGTAATGCGTCGCGGCAGCGACATCCTGTTATAAGCCGTACCCAATCTCTAGGTAGTGCCCAACGTCGAAATAGCCTCCCGGGATCCCGTCATGCACCAATTGCATCGCCAAGTCGACCGCCTCCTTCCTCCCCGCCGGGGCAAAAACGAGCTCTTGCACGATTAGCAGTTGGGCGTTGTGATTCGCCTTGTAATGTCCATACGCGGCCGCGATTCTGTAGTACCGCATGATGTCGTCGTAGTCCTTCGCACCCTCGTGCTTCTGCAGATAACGTGCGTAGAGAAAGAGCTTGTCGGCATCCGGGTCTAGTTTGGGCAGATGCGAAGCTTCGCGCTCGCAAGTGAACGCCAACTTCGCTCGCAGCGCACTCGCGTGGGAAGACTCCGATACGGGCGGGTCTTTCTTGGCACAGGCGCACGCCAAGACTGCTAGAAAGATTAGAGCAATTCTGCGTTTCATTTCGTGGTCGGTGTGCGCGATCTATCGACACGCGAAGAATTCACCCCGGGGCTCAGTAGTCGGACCTGAATAATCGTGCGAGGCGTATGCAGTAAGGCTGTGAAGCCGAAACGGTGTTGTTGGATTTGCAAGAAGCGGGCATATTGATGCGTGAATCCTGCAAATCCTGACGAGGTGTG
>NZ_JAUEQW010000009.1:0-207345 GCF_056498045.1 Trinickia sp. Z7 | reverse complement strand
GACGGTGAAGACGACCTGCACGGGCGTGGAAATGTTCCGCAAGCTGCTGGACCAAGGTCAAGCGGGCGACAACGTCGGTATCTTGCTGCGCGGCACGAAGCGCGAAGACGTGGAGCGCGGTCAAGTGTTGGCCAAGCCCGGTTCGATCACGCCGCACACGCACTTCACGGCTGAAGTGTACGTGCTGAGCAAGGACGAAGGCGGCCGTCACACGCCGTTCTTCAACAACTACCGTCCGCAGTTCTACTTCCGTACGACGGACGTGACGGGCTCGATCGAGCTGCCGAAGGACAAGGAAATGGTGATGCCGGGCGACAACGTGGCGATCACGGTCAAGCTGATTGCACCGATCGCCATGGAAGAAGGCCTGCGTTTCGCCATCCGCGAAGGCGGTCGTACCGTCGGCGCAGGTGTCGTGGCCAAGATCATCGAGTAAAATCGGCGGCTTTGGCAATATCGCAGTAGAATGCGCCCGGGCTTGGGCGCGCCCTCCCCGGGAGGCGCCCAAGTCCTTGTTCTTTTTTAATCCGGCGGTGCAAAACCGCCTCGCTCTTTCGAAGGAATCGTCATGCAAAACCAGAAAATCCGCATTCGCCTGAAGGCTTTCGACTACCGTCTGATCGATCAATCGGCAGCCGAGATCGTCGATACCGCGAAGCGGACTGGTGCGATCGTTCGCGGCCCCGTGCCGCTGCCTACCCGCATTCAACGCTTCGACATTCTGCGTTCGCCGCACGTCAACAAGACGTCGCGCGATCAGCTCGAAATTCGCACGCACCAACGCCTGATGGACATCGTCGACCCGACGGACAAGACGGTGGACGCGCTGATGAAGCTCGATCTGCCGGCTGGCGTCGACGTCGAAATCAAGCTGCAATAAGGTCCGCGTCGCCGCAGTCGCAGCGGTGCGGCGATAAGTCTTTGATTGCTTGCGGAAAACGGAAAGCCTGGCTATAATGCAAGGCTTTTCGCGTATTTGCGTAAAAAGTTGGTGTCAGTTCGTGCGCGGCGATGCGGCACAAAGCGGTGCGGCTCGCGGCAAGCGGGCCTCCTGATGTCGACATTTTGTAAATTAGCCCCGGCCAATCGCAGTCGGGAATGGAGAAAACGATGAGCCTTGGACTCGTAGGTCGCAAGGTTGGCATGACCCGTATCTTCACGGTGGAAGGGGACTCGATTCCCGTTACCGTGTTGGACGTGTCCGACAACCGCGTGGCGCAGATCAAGACCGTTGAAACGGATGGCTACACCGCCGTTCAAGTGGCATTCGGTACGCGCCGTGCATCGCGTGTGACGAAGCCGCTGGCAGGTCACCTCGCCAAAGCCGGCGTGCAAGCCGGTGAAATTCTGAAGGAATTCAAGATCGATGCCGCAAAGGCTGCCGAGCTGTCCGCCGGCGCCGTGATCGGTGTCGATATCTTCGAAGTCGGCCAAAAGATCGATGTGCAAGGCGTATCGATCGGTAAGGGCTACGCCGGCACGATCAAGCGTTACAACTTCGCCTCGGGCCGCGCTTCGCACGGTAACTCGCGTTCGCACAACGTCCCTGGCTCGATCGGTATGGCGCAAGATCCGGGTCGCGTGTTCCCCGGCAAGCGCATGACGGGTCACATGGGTGACGACACCGTCACCGTGCAAAACCTCGAAATCGCTCGTATCGACGCCGATCGCAAGCTGTTGCTCGTCAAGGGCGCGATTCCCGGTGCGAAGGGCGGCAAAGTCTTCGTGACGCCGGCAGTGAAAGCGCGAGCCGCGAAAGGAGCGAAATAATGGAACTGAAGCTCCTGAACGCTAATGGTCAAGAAGGCGCGGGCGTGAACGCGTCGGACGTCGTGTTCGGCCGTGACTACAACGAAGCGCTGATTCACCAGGTCGTGGTGGCGTATCAAGCCAATGCGCGCAGCGGTAACCGCGCGCAGAAGGATCGCGAACAAGTCAAGCACACGACGAAGAAGCCGTGGCGCCAGAAAGGCACGGGCCGCGCCCGCGCCGGTATGTCGTCGAGCCCGTTGTGGCGTGGCGGTGGTCGGATTTTCCCGAACTCGCCCGAAGAAAACTTCTCGCACAAGGTCAACAAGAAGATGCATCGCGCAGGTCTCTGCTCGATCTTCTCGCAGCTCGCGCGCGAAGGCCGTTTGTCGGTCGTCGAGGATATCGTCCTCGAAGCGCCGAAGACGAAGCTGCTGGCCGAAAAGTTCAAGGCCATGGGCCTCGAATCCGTGCTGATCATCACCGATACGGTTGACGAGAACCTGTACCTCGCGTCGCGCAATCTGGCCCACGTGGCCGTTGTCGAGCCGCGTTACGCCGATCCGCTGTCGCTGATCTACTTCAAGAAAGTATTGATCACGAAGGCAGCGGTCGCCCAGATCGAGGAGTTGCTGTCATGAGCGAGATTCGCAAGAACGATCATCGTTTGATGCAGGTCCTGCTCGCGCCGGTGATCTCCGAAAAGGCGACGCTGGTGGCCGATAAGAACGAGCAAGTCGTGTTCGAAATCGCCCCCGATGCGACGAAGCAGGAAGTTAAGGCCGCTGTTGAGCTGCTGTTCAAGGTGGAAGTCAATTCCGTCAACGTGCTGAACGTGAAGGGCAAGGCTAAGCGCTTTGGCCGTTTCATGGGTAAGCGCAAGGACGTGAGGAAGGCGTACGTCTGCCTGAAGCCCGGCCAGGAAATCAACTTTGAAGCGGAGGCCAAGTAATCATGGCAATCGTAAAAGTTAAGCCGACCTCGCCGGGTCGCCGCGCGATGGTCAAGGTGGTCAACAAAGATCTGCACAAGGGCAAGCCGCATGCTGCGCTGCTCGAACCGCAGAGCAAGGCTGCCGGCCGTAACAACAACGGCCACGTCACGACGCGCCACCAAGGCGGTGGTCACAAGCAACACTATCGTGTCATCGATTTTCGTCGCACGAAGGACGGCGTTCCGGCCAAGGTCGAGCGTCTCGAGTACGACCCGAACCGTAGCGCGAACATCGCGCTCGTGCTTTACGCGGACGGCGAACGTCGCTACATCATCGCGTCGAAAGGCATGACGGTCGGTCAGCAACTGATGTCGGGCGCCGAAGCGCCGATTCGTGCGGGCAACACGCTGCCGATCCGCAATATCCCGGTCGGTACGACGATCCACTGCATCGAGATGCTGCCGGGCAAGGGCGCGCAAATCGCGCGTTCGGCGGGCACTTCGGCCATGCTGCTGGCACGTGAAGGCACGTACGCGCAGGTTCGTCTGCGTTCGGGCGAAATCCGCCGCGTGCATATCGAGTGCCGCGCAACCATCGGCGAAGTGGGCAACGAAGAGCACAGCCTGCGTCAAATCGGTAAGGCGGGCGCGAACCGTTGGCGCGGTATTCGCCCGACGGTGCGTGGCGTGGCGATGAACCCGGTCGATCACCCGCATGGTGGTGGTGAGGGTCGCACTGCTGCCGGTCGTCATCCGGTGAGCCCGTGGGGCCAGCAGACGAAGGGCTATCGTACCCGTCGCAACAAGCGCACGACGACGATGATCGTCCAGCGCCGTCACAAGCGTTAAGGAGTAGGCAATGGCACGTTCTGTAAAAAAAGGTCCGTTCTGCGACGCCCATTTGCTGAAGAAAGTTGAGGCGGCCGCAGCTTCGCGCGACAAAAAGCCGATCAAGACCTGGTCGCGTCGCTCGACGATTCTCCCGGATTTCATCGGTCTGACGATCGCCGTGCATAACGGCCGTCAACACGTTCCGGTGTACGTCTCGGAAAACATGGTCGGCCACAAGCTTGGCGAGTTCGCACTGACCCGTACGTTCAAGGGTCACGCGGCCGACAAGAAGGCCAAGAAATAAGGGGCAATCAAGATGGAAGTGAAAGCAATTCATCGCGGTGCCCGCATCTCGGCGCAGAAAACGCGCCTTGTGGCTGACCAGATCCGCGGTTTGCCGGTCGACAAGGCGCTGAACGTCCTGACGTTCTCGCCGAAGAAGGCGGCTGGCATCGTGAAGAAGGTTGTGCTGTCGGCAATCGCGAATGCGGAGCACAACGAGGGCGCCGACATCGACGAGCTCAAGATCAAGAGCATCTATGTCGACAAGGCCGCCTCGCTGAAGCGGTTCACCGCACGCGCCAAGGGGCGCGGCAACCGCATCGAGAAGCAATCCTGTCACATCACTGTGACGGTCGGGAATTAAGGGGTCATACGATGGGACAGAAAATTCATCCGACTGGCTTCCGTCTGGCCGTCAAGCGGAATTGGGCGTCGCGTTGGTACGCGAGCAACAACAATTTCGCCGCGATGCTCCAGGAAGACATCGGTGTTCGTGAGTATCTGAAGAAGAAGCTGAAGAACGCTTCGGTCGGCCGCATCGTGATCGAGCGTCCGGCGAAGAACGCGCGCATCACGATTTACAGCTCGCGTCCGGGCGTCGTTATCGGCAAGAAGGGCGAAGACATCGAGCTGCTCAAGTCGGAGTTGCAAAAGCGCATGGGCGTGCCCGTGCACGTGAACATCGAGGAAATCCGCAAGCCGGAAACCGATGCGCAACTGATCGCCGATTCGATCACGCAACAGCTCGAGCGCCGGATCATGTTCCGACGCGCGATGAAGCGTGCGATGCAAAACGCGATGCGTCTTGGCGCTCAAGGCATCAAGATCATGAGCGCCGGGCGTCTGAACGGCATCGAAATCGCGCGTACGGAGTGGTACCGCGAAGGTCGCGTGCCGCTGCATACGCTGCGTGCCGATATCGACTACGCAACGTCCGAAGCCAAGACGACGTACGGCATCATCGGCGTGAAGGTGTGGGTCTACAAGGGCGACACGCTGGGTCGTAACGAAGCGCCGGTCGTCGAAGAAGCGCCGGAAGACAAGCGTCCGCGCCGCAACGCACGCCCGGGCGATCGCCGTCCGCGCCGTGACGGTGAAGGTGGCGCGCCCGCGGGTGCTCGCCGTGGTGCGCCGCGTCGCGGCGCTGCCGCCGGCGGCAAGCCCGAAGGCGACGGCAAGACTGGAGAATAACGATGCTGCAACCGAAACGCAGGAAGTATCGCAAAGAGCAGAAGGGTCGTAACACCGGTATCGCGACGCGCGGCAACGCCGTGTCGTTCGGTGAATTCGGCCTCAAGGCTATCGGTCGCGGCCGCCTGACCGCGCGTCAAATCGAAGCGGCGCGTCGTGCCATGACGCGTCACATCAAGCGCGGCGGCCGTATCTGGATTCGCATTTTCCCGGACAAGCCGATTTCGCAAAAGCCGGCTGAAGTACGGATGGGTAACGGTAAAGGTAACCCGGAGTACTACGTCGCAGAGATCCAGCCGGGCAAGATGCTGTACGAAATGGATGGCGTATCCGAAGAGTTGGCGCGTGAGGCGTTCCGTCTGGCTGCAGCGAAGCTGCCGCTGAAGACGACGTTCATCGTTCGTCAGCTTGGCGCCTAAGGAGTAATCGATGAAGGCTTCCGAACTTCACCAGAAAGACAAGGCCGCGCTCAACAAGGAGCTGTCGGACCTGTTGAAAGCGCAATTCGGCCTGCGCATGCAACTCGCGACGCAGCAGCTCACCAACACGAGCCAGCTGAAGAAGGTTCGTCGTGACATCGCGCGTGTGCGGACCGTCCTGACCGAGAAGGCGAACCAGAAATGAACGATAGCGTAAAAACCTCGCTCAAGCGGACGCTGGTCGGCAAGGTCGTCAGCAACAAGATGGACAAGACGGTTACCGTGCTCGTCGAGCATCGCGTGAAGCACCCGATCTACGGCAAGTACGTCGTGCGTTCGAAGAAGTATCACGCTCACGATGACGCAAACACGTACAACGAGGGCGACCTCGTCGAAATCCAGGAAACGCGTCCGATCTCCAAGACGAAAGCCTGGACCGTGTCGCGCCTCGTCGAAGCTGCACGTGTGATTTGAGACTAGCGCGGCTGAGCACTAGAAGTCGTTGAAATCGCTGTAGATTTAGCTTGCAAGACCGAGATTGTTTGATATAATCTCGGTCTTCCCTCTTTATGGGATCCGTTGCGGGCGAAGTGGAAGGGAAGCGGAAGAGCGTCAGCTCGCTCCGAATGAATCACTCGATTGCGATGGCGGTTTCGTTGCCGTCGCTGCTGTTCTAACCCAAGCAGCCGATTGGCTGACGGGACCAAGACTGACCGGCTGAACCATGGTGGTGCAGGCGGATTAAGTTGGGAAAGATAAACCATGATCCAGACCGAATCTCGGCTTGAAGTGGCCGACAACACGGGTGCGCGTGAAGTCATGTGCATCAAGGTGCTCGGCGGCTCGAAGCGTCGTTACGCCAACATCGGCGACATCATCAAGGTGAGCGTCAAAGAGGCAACGCCGCGCGGGCGCGTGAAGAAAGGCGAAATCTACAACGCTGTGGTGGTTCGCACCGCCAAGGGCGTGCGTCGCCAAGACGGCTCGCTGATCAAGTTCGACGGTAATGCCGCCGTCCTGTTGAATACCAAGCTCGAGCCTATCGGTACCCGCATTTTCGGGCCGGTCACGCGTGAGTTGCGTAGCGAACGGTTCATGAAGATCGTTTCGCTGGCGCCCGAAGTGCTGTAAGGAGTCGCGATGAACAAGATTCGCAAAGGTGACGAAGTTATCGTCATCACCGGCAAGGACAAGGGCAAGCGCGGCGTAGTGCTGGCCGTCGCCGATGATCGCGTGACGGTGGAAGGCATCAATCTCGTCAAGAAACATGTCAAGCCGAACCCGATGAAGGGTACGACCGGTGGCGTGGAAGCGAAGACGATGCCGCTGCACATTTCGAACGTTGCGCTCGTTGACGCGAACGGCAAAGGCTCGCGTGTTGGCATCAAGGTCGAGGACGGCAAGAAAGTGCGCTTCCTGAAGTCGACCGGTGCCGTGCTGAGCGCCTGACGCTGCGGAGTATAAAAATGGCTCGTTTGCAAGAGTTTTACAAAGAGAAGGTCGTTCCCGGCCTTACCGAGAAGTTCGGCTACAAGTCGGTCATGGAAGTGCCGCGCATCACCAAGATCACCCTGAACATGGGTCTTGGCGAGGCCGTCGCCGACAAGAAGATCATCGAAAACGCCGTGGGCGATCTGACGAAGATCGCAGGTCAAAAGCCGGTGGTGACGAAGGCTCGCAAGGCAATCGCGGGCTTCAAGATCCGTCAGGGCTACCCGATCGGCGCGATGGTCACGCTGCGCGGCCAAGCGATGTACGAATTCCTCGATCGTTTCGTCACGGTGGCGCTGCCGCGCGTGCGTGACTTCCGTGGTGTGTCGGGGCGTGCGTTCGACGGTCGCGGCAACTACAACATCGGTGTGAAAGAGCAGATCATTTTCCCCGAGATCGACTACGACAAAATCGACGCGCTGCGTGGGCTGAACATCAGCATCACGACCACTGCGAAGACCGACGAAGAAGCCAAGGCACTGCTCGCCAGCTTCAAGTTCCCGTTCAGAAACTGAGGTTACCGTGGCTAAACTGGCACTGATCGAACGTGAAAAGAAGCGCGCCCGCCTGGCGGCGAAGTTCGCACCGAAGCGCGAAGCGCTGAAGGCGATCATCGACGACCAATCGAAGTCGGAAGAAGAGCGCTATGCAGCCCGTCTCGAGCTGCAACAACTGCCCCGTAACGCGAACCCGACGCGCAAGCGCAATCGCTGCGCGATCACGGGTCGTCCGCGCGGCACGTTCCGCAAGTTCGGACTTGCGCGTAACAAGATTCGCGAAATCGCATTCCGCGGCGAGATCCCCGGCCTGACCAAGGCGAGCTGGTAATAGGAGAAACATAAATGAGCATGAGTGATCCTATCGCCGATATGCTGACTCGCATCCGCAACGCGCAGATGGTCGAGAAGGTCTCGGTGACGATGCCCTCGTCGAAGGTCAAAGTGGCGATTGCCCAGGTCCTGAAGGACGAAGGCTATATCGATGATTTCGCCGTGAAGTCCGAAGGCGCGAAGTCGGAGTTGAACATTGCGTTGAAGTACTACGCTGGCCGCCCGGTCATCGAGCGCCTCGAGCGCGTCTCGAAGCCCGGCCTGCGCGTGTACCGCGGTCGTAACGACATTCCGCAGGTCATGAACGGCCTCGGCGTGGCGATCGTCTCGACGCCCCAGGGTGTGATGACCGACCGCAAAGCCCGCGCCACCGGCGTCGGCGGCGAAGTCATCTGCTACGTCGCTTAACGCCGAAAGAGGAGAAGAAACATGTCTCGAGTAGGTAAGAGCCCGGTCGCGCTCGCTGGCGCCGAAGTGAAGGTCGCAGACGGCCTGATCACGGTGAAAGGCGCACTCGGCACGATTTCGCAGCCGCTGAACAAACTCGTGAACATCGTCGTCGACGGTGCGTTCCTGAAGTTTGAACCGGTGGACGAGAGCCGCGAAGCGAATGCAATGTCGGGCACGATGCGCGCGATCGTCGCGAACATGGTGCACGGCGCGACGAAGGGTTTCGAGCGCAAGCTTACGCTCGTCGGCGTTGGTTATCGTGCGCAAGCGCAAGGCGACAAGCTGAATCTGTCGCTGGGTTTCTCGCACCCTGTGGTGCACCAAATGCCGGAAGGCGTGAAGGCAGAAACCCCGTCGCAAACGGAAATCGTGATCAAGGGGATCGACAAGCAGAAAGTCGGCCAAGTCGCTGCCGAAGTGCGCGGCTACCGCCCGCCTGAGCCCTATAAGGGCAAGGGTGTGCGCTATGCCGACGAGGTGGTGATCCTCAAAGAAACGAAGAAGAAGTAAGGGTGCGCAATCATGGATAAGACTCAATCTCGCCTGCGCCGCGCTCGTCAGACGCGTATCAAGATCGCCGAACTGCAGGTCGCGCGCCTTGCCGTGCATCGCACGAACACGCACATCTACGCGCAAGTGTTCTCGCCTTGCGGCACGAAGGTGCTCGCCAGCGCGTCGACGCTCGAAGCTGAAGTGCGTGCGCAACTGGCCGACCAGTCGGGCAAAGGCGGTAACATCGCTGCCGCCACGTTGATCGGCAAGCGTATCGCTGAAAAAGCCAAGGCTGCCGGCGTCGAATCCGTCGCCTTCGATCGCTCGGGCTTTCGCTACCACGGCCGCGTGAAAGCGCTGGCCGACGCGGCGCGCGAAGCCGGGCTCAAGTTCTAAGGGAAGGAATTCGTCATGGCAAAGATGCAAGCGAAAGTTCAGGCTGACGAACGCGACGACGGCCTTCGCGAAAAGATGATTTCGGTCAATCGCGTGACCAAGGTCGTGAAGGGTGGCCGTATTCTCGGTTTCGCCGCACTGACCGTGGTCGGCGATGGCGATGGCCGCGTTGGCATGGGTAAGGGTAAAGCGAAGGAAGTGCCGGTTGCCGTGCAAAAGGCAATGGAGCAAGCCCGCCGCAACATGTTCAAGGTGCCCCTGAAGAACGGCACGCTGCAACATGAGGTGCATGGCAAGCATGGCGCGTCCACCGTTCTGCTCGCTCCGGCGAAGGACGGTACCGGCGTGATCGCCGGCGGCCCGATGCGTGCGGTGTTCGACGTGATGGGCGTGCAAAACGTCGTCGCGAAGAGCCACGGTTCGACGAACCCGTACAACCTCGTGCGTGCGACGCTCGACGGGCTGCGCAAGCAGTCGACGCCGGCTGACATCGCCGCGAAGCGCGGCAAGTCGGTCGAAGAAATTTTGGGCTAACGCCTAGGTGGTCACCATGTCTGAAAAAACTGTCAAGGTTCAGCTCGTCAAGAGCCTGATTGGGACCCGCGAATCGCACCGTGCCACGGTGCGTGGCCTGGGCCTGCGCCGACTCAACTCGGTCAGCGAACTGCAAGACACGCCCGCCGTGCGCGGCATGATCAACAAGGTCTCGTACCTTGTTAAGGTCATCGCTTAACACGGTTCAGGGACTCGAGGAGTTGAATATGGAATTGAACAACCTGAAGCCGGCTGATGGCGCCAAGCACGCGAAGCGTCGCGTCGGCCGTGGCATCGGCTCCGGTCTCGGCAAGACGGCCGGCCGCGGTCACAAAGGTCAGAAATCGCGTTCGGGCGGCTTTCACAAGGTCGGCTTCGAGGGCGGTCAGATGCCGCTGCAACGTCGTTTGCCCAAGCGCGGCTTCACGTCGTTGACGAAGGAATTCGTCGGCGAAGTGCGTCTGCGCGATTTGCAAGCGTTGCCGGTCGACGAAATCGATCTGCTCGCGCTGAAGCAAGCGGGCCTCGTCAGCGAATTGACGAAGAGCGCAAAGATCATCGCCACGGGCGAGATCTCGCGCAAGATCGTCGTGAAGGGCCTCGGCGCGACGAAGGGCGCACGCGCCGCGATCGAAGCGGCCGGCGGCTCGTTCGCCGAGTAAGCGGCTTTCGATCGCGTGAAAGGCCGATTGCCGTCAATGGCATTTGCATCGGAGAAGGTACTTGGCTAACAGCCCGAGTCTCGCAAAAACCGGTCGAAGCACGGCGAAGTTCGGCGATCTGCGTCGGCGGGCAGTGTTCCTGCTGCTGGCGCTGATCGTCTATCGTCTCGGCGCGCATATTCCGGTGCCGGGCATCGACCCGGATCAGTTGGCGAAGCTGTTCCAGAGCCAATCGGGCGGCATCCTGGGCATGTTCAACATGTTCTCGGGTGGCGCGCTGTCGCGATTCACGATTTTCGCGTTGGGGATCATGCCGTATATCTCCTCCTCGATCATCATGCAGTTGCTCGCGATCGTGTCGCCGCAGCTCGAAGCGTTGAAGAAGGAAGGGCAGGCCGGGCAGCGCAAGATCACGCAGTACACGCGGGTCTTCACCGTCGTGCTCGCTACGTTCCAGGCGTTCGGCATTGCCGTGGCGCTCGAGAATCAGCCTGGCTTGGTGATCGATCCGGGTATGGTGTTTCGCCTGACGACGGTGGTGACGCTGGTGACGGGCACGATGTTCCTGATGTGGCTCGGCGAGCAGATCACGGAGCGCGGGCTTGGCAACGGCATCTCGATCATCATCTTCGGTGGGATCGCGGCGGGGTTCCCGAATGCCGTCGGCGGGCTCGTCTCGCTCGTGCAATCGGGCTCGATGCATCCCTTCACGGCAATCATCGTGGTGGCGCTGATCGGGGCGGTGACGTATCTCGTCGTCTTCATCGAGCGCGGCCAACGCAAGATTCTCGTGAACTACGCGAAGCGCCAAGTCGGCAACAAGATTTATGGCGGGCAGTCGTCGCACCTGCCGCTCAAGCTGAACATGTCGGGCGTGATTCCGCCGATCTTCGCATCGTCGATCATCCTGTTCCCGGCAACGATCTTGAATTGGTTCAGCTCGGGTGGTACGCGCGGCAGCTGGCTCACCGATACGCTGCACAACGTGGCCGAAGCGTTGAAGCCCGGCCAGCCCGTGTACGTATTGTTGTACGCGTTGGCGATCGTCTTTTTCTGCTTCTTCTACACCGCTTTGGTGTTCAACAGCAGGGAGACGGCCGACAACCTGAAAAAGAGCGGTGCGTTCGTTCCGGGTATCCGTCCCGGCGATCAGACCGCGCGATATATCGACCGTATCCTGACGCGTCTGACGCTGGCCGGTGCGATCTATATCGTGTTCGTTTGTCTGTTGCCTGAGTTTTTGGTACTGCGCTGGAACGTGCCGTTTTATTTTGGCGGAACGTCGCTGCTGATCATTGTCGTCGTCACAATGGACTTCATGGCGCAGGTGCAGTCGTACGTTATGTCGCAACAGTATGAGTCGTTGCTCAAGAAGGCGAACTTCAAGGGCGGCAGCAACATCCCGATGCGTTGAAAGGACTTATGGCCAAAGACGATGTAATCCAGATGCAGGGCGAGGTCATCGAGAACCTACCCAATGCTACCTTCCGCGTGAAGCTGGAAAACGGCCATGTCGTGTTGGGGCATATTTCGGGAAAGATGCGTATGCACTACATCCGTATCCTTCCTGGCGACAAGGTGACGGTTGAATTGACGCCTTACGATCTGTCGCGTGCGCGGATCGTGTTCCGGGCGAAGTGATTTGGAAAAAAGGGTAATATCATGAAAGTGATGGCATCGGTTAAGCGCATTTGCCGCAATTGCAAGATCATCAAGCGCAAAGGCGTCGTGCGCGTGATTTGCAGCTCTGATCCGCGCCACAAACAGCGCCAAGGCTGAACGCCGCGCTTTTGCTTGCGCTTTTTGTTTGAGGAAAAACAATGGCTCGTATTGCAGGGGTGAACATCCCGAACCATAAGCACACGAAGATCGGCCTGACGGCGATCTACGGGATCGGCATCACGCGTTCGCAAAAGATTTGCGAAGCGGCGGGCGTCGACACGACCAAGAAGGTCAAAGACCTGACGGACGCGGATCTCGAGAAGCTGCGTGACGAAGTCGGCAAGTTTGTCGTCGAGGGCGATTTGCGCCGTGAAGTGACGATGAACATCAAGCGCCTGATGGACCTCGGCTGCTATCGCGGTGTGCGTCATCGCAAGGGTCTGCCCCTGCGTGGCCAACGTACGCGCACGAATGCACGTACGCGCAAGGGTCCGCGCCGCGCTGCCCAATCGCTGAAGAAATAAGCGCGACTGACAGTTACAGGAAAACGTAATGGCTAAGGCTTCGAACAACACCGCGGCGCAACGCGTTCGCAAGAAGGTCAAGAAGAACGTCGCCGAGGGCGTGGTTCACGTTCACGCGTCGTTCAACAACACCATCATCACGATCACCGATCGCCAAGGCAACGCCCTTGCTTGGGCGACTTCGGGTGGCCAAGGCTTCAAGGGCTCGCGCAAGTCGACGCCGTTCGCGGCTCAGGTTGCAGCGGAGTCGGCCGGTCGCGTGGCGATGGAGTACGGCGTGAAGAACCTCGAAGTGCGGATCAAGGGCCCTGGCCCCGGTCGTGAATCGGCGGTGCGTGCGTTGCATGGTCTTGGTATCAAGATCACGGCAATCTCCGACGTGACTCCCGTTCCGCACAACGGCTGCCGTCCGCCGAAGCGCCGTCGTATCTAAGACGCGCGCCAGTACGACGCCTGCTGGCGCATTTGTGCGCCAGCAGGCTATTTGCGTATGTTGATTGTTTGACTAAGTCCACCGTTCGACCCATCCCGGGTACGAACTAGCGCAGACGCAAGTTTGCGTGACTAAACATAGAAGGAATGCAAAGTGGCACGCTATACCGGCCCTAAAGCCAAGTTGTCCCGCCGTGAAGGCACCGATCTGTTCCTCAAGAGCGCGCGTCGCTCGCTCGCCGACAAGTGCAAGCTCGATAGCAAGCCGGGCCAGCACGGCCGCACCTCGGGCGCACGTACGTCCGACTATGGCACGCAGCTTCGCGAGAAGCAAAAAGTGAAGCGCATCTACGGCGTGCTCGAGCGTCAGTTCCGCCGCTACTTCGCCGAGGCCGATCGCCGCAAGGGCAACACGGGTGAGAACCTGCTGCAATTGCTCGAGTCGCGTCTGGACAACGTCGTCTATCGCATGGGCTTCGGCTCGACGCGCGCAGAAGCGCGTCAGCTGGTGAGCCACAAGGCGATCACGGTGAACGGCCAGGTTGCCAACATCCCCTCGCTGCAGGTGAAGGCCGGCGACATCATCTCCGTGCGCGAACAAGCCAAGAAGCAAGCGCGTATTCTCGAAGCCCTGTCGCTTGCCGAGCAAGGCGGCCTGCCGAGCTGGGTGGCGGTCGATGCGAAGAAGTTCGAAGGCACGTTCAAGCAAATGCCGGAACGTAGCGATATCGCCGGCGACATCAACGAAAGCCTGATCGTCGAATTGTATTCGCGCTAATTGTATTTACGGCCGGGGTACCTCGATTGCGTTGCGCAAGGGTGTACCTCGGCTGTTTATTTTTAGGGTGTTACCGGTCAGCCTTATCGGTGTAACGAGCCGAGGGTATTGAAAAGGAAAACCTATGCAAACCAGTTTGTTGAAGCCCAAAATCATCGCTGTCGAATCGCTGGGCGAAAGCCACGCGAAGGTGGTCATGGAACCGTTCGAACGCGGTTACGGCCACACTTTGGGCAACGCGCTGCGGCGCGTCCTGCTGTCGTCGATGGTCGGCTATGCCCCGACCGAAGTGACGATCGCAGGCGTGGTGCATGAGTACTCCACGCTCGATGGGGTGCAGGAAGACGTCGTCAACCTGCTGCTGAACCTGAAGGGCGTCGTGTTCAAGCTGCATAACCGCGATGAAGTGACGGTTACGCTGCGCAAGGAAGGCGAAGGCCTCGTGACGGCTCGCGACATCGAATTGCCGCACGACTGCGAAGTGATCAACCCCGATCACGTCGTGGCGCATCTGTCCAAGGGCGGCAAGCTCGACGTGCAGATCAAGGTCGAGAAGGGTCGTGGTTACGTGCCGGGCAACGTGCGTCGCTACGGCGAGGAAACGGCCAAGATCATCGGCCGCATCGTGCTCGACGCGTCGTTCTCGCCGGTTCGCCGCGTGAGCTATGCAGTGGAAAGCGCGCGTGTCGAGCAACGGACGGACCTCGATAAGCTCGTGATGAACATCGAAACCAACGGCGTCATCTCGCCCGAGGAGGCGATTCGTCAATCGGCACGGATTCTCGTCGACCAGCTGGCGGTGTTCGCAGCCCTGGAAGGCACGGAAGCCGCTGCGGAAGCGCCGTCGCGTGCGCCGCAGATCGATCCGATCCTGCTGCGCCCGGTCGACGATCTCGAGTTGACGGTGCGCTCGGCCAATTGTCTGAAGGCAGAGAACATCTACTACATCGGCGATCTGATCCAGCGCACGGAAAACGAGCTGCTCAAAACGCCGAATCTCGGCCGCAAGTCGCTGAACGAGATCAAGGAAGTGCTCGCTTCGCGCGGTTTGACGCTCGGCATGAAGCTCGAAAACTGGCCGCCGGCCGGTCTCGACAAGTAGCGGTGTTGGGGCGCGAGCGCCCCAAGGTCTGGCGAAGACGCGGATTTTCCTTTAAAATCCGCGTCTTGTCTTTTTTTCATACCGGCCCGTGTCTTCACCGCTAGTGGCGTTTCGCGGTGGGACGATAGAAGAGCTGGATCAAAACTTCGAATCAAGGAACTGAAATGCGTCACCGTCATGGTCTGCGGAAACTGAACCGCACGAGCAGCCACCGTTTGGCAATGCTCCGTAATATGTCCAACTCGCTGATCGAGCACGAAGTCATCAAGACGACGCTGCCGAAGGCGAAAGAACTCCGTAAAGTCGTCGAGCCCCTCATCACGCTCGGCAAGAAGCCCTCGCTCGCGAACCGTCGCCTGGCGTTCAACCGCCTGCGCGATCGCGATTCGGTCACGAAGCTGTTCGACGTGTTGGGGCCGCGCTTCGCGAACCGTCCGGGTGGCTACCTTCGTATCCTGAAGTTCGGTTTCCGTGTTGGCGATAATGCACCGATGGCGCTCGTGGAATTGCTCGATCGTCCGGAACCGGTGGAAGCGGAAGAAGTGCAAGACGCCGAATAAACGGAGCAGCGCGCTAGCGCGCGTGACCTGATTATTCAGCAAAAGGGCCAAGCGCGAGCTTGGCCCTTTTGCATATCTAGGATGCAATCACCTAGGCCGCATGAGCATGGTCGCAGGCTGCAATCCGAGGCCACGCCGGGCGGAAGTGGCCTTGGCGACATCGATCGAGGCGCGCGCGGCGTCGGTGATAGGATAGCGACGTATTCACCGCTTCCGAGGTGCTCCGTCGTGTCGTTGCCCGTCGTGCTGATGCTCACCACCGTTCCCGACCAGGAATGGGCGCAACGGCTTGCGCAGATGGCTCTCGACCAGCGTCTAAGCGCCTGCGTGACCGAACTGGGTACCGTGCGCTCGCGTTACCGCTGGAAGGGGCAAGTTCAAACAGCGGAGGAAGTCCAGTTGTTGTTCAAGACCAGCGCTGTGCGGGCGCATGAGCTCGAGCAATTTATTCTTGCAAACCACCCGTACGAAACACCCGAAGTCCTCTCGTGGCCAGCCGCCGCATCGAGCGGCTACGCGCAATGGGTGGAGACCGAAACGCACAGAGCGACACATGTTTAGCCCGCTTCCCGATCCGACGCGACTCTTCTCGCGCCTGGTATTGCTCGTCATCACCTGCGTTTGCCTTGGGGCGGGGCTTACGAGCCTCGCCCACGCCGATGATTTCCTCGACCCATCCGTGGCGTTTCGCTTCAATGCGGACGAAGCGCCGCACGAAGTCGACGTTCACTTCAAGATCGCCGACGGCTATTACCTTTATCGCGAGCGGTTCCAGTTTGCGGTCAAGGGCGGCGCCGCTACGCTGGGCCCTGCGCAATTGCCGGCCGGCCACATTAAATTCGATCAGACCTTTCAAAAGAACGTCGAAACGTACCGCGGCGATCTGACCGTTCGCGTGCCCGTGCAGGCCGCCTCAGGACCGTTCGACCTAGTGGTGACGTCGCAGGGTTGTGCCGACGCGGGAATTTGCTACCCGCCGGCGGAGCACGTCTATCGCGTGAGCGGAGCGGCGTTGCGCGCGAGCGCCGTCCCCGGCGGGAACCCTCGAGCGGCCGTATCCGACGAGCAGCGTGGCTCGTGGTACGAGCGCGTGACGAGTGCCGATTACGCGCAATCGCTGCTGGAAGGCGGTAGTTTCGCTGCTACGGTCGGGCTCTATTTCGTGGCGGGCCTCGTTCTTAGCCTGCTGCCCTGCTCCTATCCGATGATTCCGATCGTATCGGCGATCATCATCGGGCAGGGCGGCAAAGTGTCGCACAGGCGCGGTTTCGCACTGTCGCTGGCGTACGTCATCGGCATGTCGCTCGTATACACCGTGCTCGGGATCGCGGCGGCGCTCGTCGGTCAATCGTTGGGTGCTTGGCTGCAGAATCCGTGGGTGCTGGGCGCCTTTGGTGTGTTGTTGACTGCGTTCGCGCTGACGCTGATCGCGGGCGTCGATCTCGTGCTGCCGCAGGGCTGGCAGGACAGCGTATCGCAGGCCACGAGCCGTCGCTCGGGCGGCACCTTCGCGGCCGTGGCGGCAATGGGCGCGCTCTCCGCGCTGGTCGTCGGCGCATGCATGACGGCGCCGCTCTTCGCGGTCTTGGCATTCATCGCGCATACCGGCAACGCGGTCCTCGGCGGGTTCGCTTTGTTTTCCATGGGGCTGGGCCTCGGTGTGCCCCTGCTGATCATAGGCCTTGGCGCGGGTACGCTGTTGCCGCGCGCCGGAGCCTGGATGGATGGTGTGAAGGTGTTTTTCGGCGTCGTACTGTTGGCGGCGGCGCTCTGGATCGTCTGGCCGGTTTTGGCTTCGACGCCACAGATGCTGCTCGCGGCCGTGTGGCTGTTGGTCGCGGCGGCCGCCTTGGGCTTGTTCACGCCGAACGCGGGCGGGCCCTCGATTTGGCGCCGCTTGGGCCGGGGCCTTGGCGCTGGGCTGGCCATTTGGGCTGCGGTGCTGCTCGTCGGCCTTGCTGCCGGCTCCAACGATCCCTTGCGGCCGCTCGCCGTGCTGGCCGCGCGAGTTGGCGGCGAATCCGCCACACCGGCCGCGGCAGGCCCGACGCAGGGGGCTTTTGCGCCCGTCCAATCTTCTGCGAACTTGGACGCGTTGCTCAAGACTGCCGCTCGGCCAGCCATGCTCGACTTCTATGCCGACTGGTGCGTGAGTTGCAAGGAAATGGAGCGTTTCACGTTCTCGGATAAACGAGTGCAAGCGCGTTTGGCGCAATTGCAACTGCTGCGCGCGGATGTCACGGCCAATAACGTCGAGGATCAAATGCTGCTAAAACGATTCTCTTTGTTCGGGCCACCAGGCATTATCTTCTTCGACCGAGCGGGGAACGAGGTTTTGCGCGTTGTCGGGTACGAATCGGCGGACACGTTCCTGCGCAGCCTGGATCGCATTGCGCCTGCGCTGCAGTCGTAGCCTTGGAGGACGCTTTGGCTCGGCGGGGGCGCTGCTCATCGCGCCGCTGCGCAACGTGTCGCGTCCGTCAATTCCTCTCCAGATCCAAACGCATCGGTAAGCCGTAATAACGAACGGTGGCCTGATCGCATTAAGGCACATACCGTTAAGAAAGCCGAATTTGGAAGAATTTCTTTCAATTATTCCATTTGTTGGGTAAGCGGATCGCCTATAACCGACCCAGATCAAAATCACTCCGTCAATGCTCGTTCTTTTGTCTACACTTCAGCGGCTCCATTGGAGATGCATGAATGATGTTCAATCTATCGCTATACGGAGAACTGAAGATGGAACCCAAAGCAGAGGTGTCGCGTACTTCATGTCATTACCGGCTGTATCCCGGCGGAGAGCAAAACGCGCTCGCGAATTACTATTTCACGGTCGATAAAACCCGGGTCAACAATACTCCAAATGAGGTTTGGGCCGTGACCATTGAAATCGAAACGTCCGCTGGGCGTCGTGTTCAAGCGACCGTCCCTTTGAAGGACAACGAATTCGTCGATATTCCCGAGAACGGCGATGAAAGCCGCGCTCCACATGTGAGCGGGTATTTTATCCTTCGCGAGCAAAGTGGTTCAAAGGCGGTTTTCTTCGGCGGAACCCTCTGGGCCAAGAAGGAAGACGCACCATTCACCCAAGTTCACGGCTTAATCGCGGTGGTTTGACGCATGCCTTGGCGGCATCGACCAAGCAGCGCGAAAGGGGGCGGCGCCTCGGGCGGCCGCTCCCTTTCCTCGCTACGTGATTTCCGCGTCCAACGTTGATCCGATTGGGACGTGTTCCGGGTGCGAGCCGCCTATCTTTGCGCGCGCAACAGCCGCGCGGCATCGAGCGCAAAGTAAGTCAGCACACCATCTGCCCCCGCGCGCTTGAACGCTAGCAGCGATTCCAGCATCACCTTGTCGTGGTCGAGCCAGCCGTTCTGCGCGGCCGCCTTGAGCATCGCGTATTCGCCGCTGACCTGGTAGACGTAAGTTGGGAACCGGAATTCGTCCTTCACACGGCGCACGATGTCGAGATACGGCATGCCCGGTTTGACCATCACCATGTCGGCGCCTTCCTCGATGTCGAGCCGCACTTCGCGCAGCGCTTCGTCCGAGTTGGCGGGGTCCATCTGGTAGGTCATCTTGTTGCTCTTGCCGAGGTTCGTCGCTGAGCCAACCGCATCGCGGAACGGGCCATAGAAAGCCGAAGCATATTTAGCGGCGTACGCCATGATGCGCGTGTAGATATGCCCCTCGCTTTCGAGCATTTCGCGCAGCGCTCCGATGCGCCCGTCCATCATGTCGGAGGGCGCGACGATGTCGACACCGGCTTCGGCCTGGGCGCGCGCCTGGTCGACGAGAATTTCCACCGTCTCGTCGTTGAGGACGTAACCGGCTTCATCGAGCACGCCGTCTTGACCATGGCTCGTATAGGGGTCGAGCGCTACATCCGTCAGCACGCCGAGGTCCGGAAAGCGCCGCTTGAGCTCGCGCACCGCCCGCGGAATGAGCCCTTCCGGGTTGGTGGCTTCGCGGCCGTCGGGCGTTTTCAGCGAGGGCTCGATGGCCGGAAACAGTGACAGGACCGGAACGCCCAGCTCGACACACTGCTCGGCCACATGCATGAGCAGATCGACCGAAACACGTTCGACGCCCGGCATGGAGGGCACCGCATGGCGCACGTTGTTGCCGTCGACGATGAAGACCGGGTAGATGAGGTCGTTCGTCGTCAGCGTGTTCTCGCGCATGAGGCGGCGCGAAAAATCGTCGCGGCGCATGCGGCGCGGGCGGTGATGCGGATAGAAGCTCATAGGGTGGGATCGCTATCGAATTGGCGGAAAACGCCGGCGCAGCCGGCGCAAATACTCTGGCAAACAATGGTATATGATAGCGATCGAGCGAAGCGCGTGCCGCCGAAAGGCACACGCGGCGGACCTCCCCGCTTCTCCTCCCTGAGCGGGTGCCTGTCGTTTTTCGATTAGGCCGTTTGACCCGCCGACGTTCGGCGGGTTTTTTTATGTGCGATTTTTCGTCGTTTTAGCGGCACTTGCCGCGGCGATGCGTCGCATCTCGGCGGCCCGCGTGCGACGGCCTCGCGCGACGCGCGTCAATCGGCCGCGCCGTTCTGCGCGCCCCGCGCGAACCAGCCTTCGATCCGAGCGTGCGCTTCATCGAGCCCCACGCGTTTGAGCGCCGAAAACAATTGGGCGCTGAGCTCGCCCGCGTAACCCGCGGTGCGATATTCGGCAAAGCCTTTCTCCGTCGCGCGCAGTGCGTTGGTGCATTCTTGCCGCGTCAGTTTGTCGCATTTGGTCAGCAAGCTGTGGATCGGTTTGCCGGTCGGCGCAAACCATTCGATCATGCGCCGGTCCAGGTCGGTCAACGGCCTGCGGGCATCCATCATCAAGATCATGCCGCGAAGCTGGGCGCGGCTTTGCAGATAACTGGAAAGCAGCGCTTCCCAGTGCGCCTTGGCCGCGCCGGGCACCTCGGCGTAGCCGTAGCCGGGCAGATCGACGAGGTAGCCGACCGGCTCGATTTCCGGCCCGACGCTGAAGTAGTTGATATGCTGCGTGCGCCCTGGCGTCTTACTCGCGAATGCGAGCCGCTTTTGGTTGCACAAAATGTTGATGGCCGTCGACTTGCCGGCGTTCGAGCGGCCCGCGAAGGCGATCTCGGGCTGGACCGTGGCGGGCAGGTCGCGCAAGTGATTGACGGTCGTGTAGAAGCGGGCTTGATGCAACAGGAGGGCCATGGCGAGACAGGAAGGAGAGCGTGTGCAACGCCCGAGTGGCGGCGCTCATGAGCGCCGGGGCATGCCCGACTGGCGTCTTGGCGGTTAGCGAGTTATTGTACAATACGACGGTTTACTGACGACCGGCCGCTGTGTTTGCCCGCATCACGCAAGCGCTTCGAGCTTTTGGCCGCGTGGCTTTTAGCGGCAACGGGTCGCCGTTTTTGCATTGACCTCTCGGGGACATCGCCGGACCGCTTGGCGATCCTGCCGCCTGTTCAGGCGGGCTCGGAAACCGGGCGTTTGAGGGCACTCTATTCTCACAAGACAGAAACCGGGTGTGCGAATGAATCGACTGTGCAAGTCTTTGCAGGTGCTTCAGGTCGTGGCAGCAGCAAGTTTATTGGGGTGGGCGGCGCAAACGCGAGCGGCGGATTCACCGAAGCCGGACATCAATCGGGGGCAGGCGATCGCAACGCAAGTGTGCGCTTCTTGTCATGGCGCGGACGGCAACAGTGCGACCGGGTCTTTTCCGAAGTTGGCGGGGCAGCATGAGGCCTATCTCGTCAAGCAGTTGAAAGATTTCAAAGTGCAAGCGGGCGCGCAGGCCGCCGCTCGCAGCAACCCGATCATGGCGGGGATGGCGGCAGCGCTCTCCGATAGCGACATGATCAACGTGGCCGCCTATTTCGCGGCGCAAACGCCCAAGCCCGGCGTTGCGCACGATGCGGCAACGGTGCCTGCGGGGCAAAAGATTTATCGTGCGGGTATCGCCGATAAAGGCGTGCCGGCTTGCGCGAGCTGCCATGGGCCGACGGGAACGGGCATCCCGGTGCAGTACCCGCGCATTTCCGGGCAGTGGGCCGACTACACGGCCACTCAGCTCCATGCGTTTGCGCAAGGTCCCGGCGCCCGGAACAACAACGATGCGATGCATGGCATCGCATCGCGGTTGTCGGACAATGACATCAAAGCGGTCGCCGACTACGTCGCCGGCTTGCATTGAGCGCCACCGTGAACGAATAACCGCCGGGTGTCCCGGCGAGAAGAAGAAAAGGGTGGGAGCGCCACCGCCATAGGCGGTCGGCCCTCACCCTTTTTTGTTGTGTTGCTGTGCATGGAACCCGAGCGGGCGCGAAAGCGCACACCCGGGTCGACCGCGAAGCATGAGGCCCGAGTCGCCGCCAAAGCGCCAACTCTGGTCGACAGGAGTCGGAATGAGCGTTACCACCTCGGGTTACGAAGTGAAGTCCAATCGGCGCGTGCTGAAAAGCGCGGTCGAGTTGATGAGCTCCATGCGTTTTGCCATCGCGTTGCTCGTCGTGCTCGCGATCGCCAGCATCGTCGGCACCGTGCTCACGCAAGACGATCCCTATCCCAACTACGTCAACCAATTCGGCCCGTTTTGGGCGGACATCTTCCGCGCGCTCAGCCTGTACACGGTCTACAGCGCTTGGTGGTTCATGCTGATTCTCGGCTTCTTGATCGTCTCGATCTCGCTTTGCGTCGTGCGCAACGCACCGAAGATGATCGCGGACATCAAGAGCTGGAAGCTCAAAGTGCGCGAAGGCAGCCTGCGCGCGTTCCATCACAAGGCCGAGTACGAGGCGCGCGCATCGCGCGCCGATGCCGCGGCGCAGCTCTCCACGCTGGCGGGCAAGCTCGGGTATCGCTATCTCGTGCGCGAAGTGGACGGCGCTACGCTGATCGCTGCCAAACGCGGCGCCATGGCCAAGATCGGATACATCTTTGCGCACCTGGCCATCGTCGTCATCTGTATCGGCGGCTTGATGGACAGCAACCTGCCGATCAAGCTCCAAATGTGGCTGTTCGGCAAGTCGCCGGTCTCGACGAGCGCCGTCATCAACGACATCTCACCGGCGCACCGTCTCTCCCAGTCCAACCCGACCTTCCGCGGCTACGCGTGGGTGCCCGAGGGGCAGCACGTATCGACGGCCATCCTCAATCAGCCCAACGGCTCGCTGATTCAAGACCTGCCGTTCTCGATCGAGCTCAAAAAGTTCATCGTCGACTATTACTCGACGGGCATGCCCAAGCTCTTTGCGAGCGACATCGTCGTGATCGATCACGAGACCGGCAAGCGCGTCGCCGCCCGGGTCGAAGTGAATAAACCGTTCCAGTACGACGGCGTGTCGATCTATCAATCCAGCTTCCAGGACGGCGGCTCGGAGATGTCGATGACAGCCTGGCCGATGACGAGCGATTCTGACAAGACCATGCCCGTCAATGGCGCGATCGGGAGTTCCGCACCGCTGTCGGCTTCGATGCCGGGCGTGAATGGACAGACGGTCGAATTCGCCGATTTCCGCGCCATCAACGTGGAAAACATCACGAACGGCAACGGGCAAACCGACGCGCGCGGCGTGGCGGCGCATCAATCGCTCAAAGAAGTTTTCGACGAACGGCTGGGGTCGGGGGCGAAATCGTCCATGCCGCGCGATTTGCACAACGTCGGGCCGTCGGTCCAATACAAGATTCGCGGCACGGACGGCCAAGCGCGCGAGTTCAACAACTACATGGTGCCCGTCGAAGTCGACGGTGCCCGGTTCTTCCTTGCCGGCATGCGCACGACCCCGAACGATCCGTTTCGGTATCTGCGAATTCCCGCCGACGAGCAAGGCAGCGTGAAAGAGTGGATGATGCTGCGCGCCGCGCTGGAAAATCCCACGCTGCGGGCGCAGGCCGCCCATCGCTTTGCGCAACGTTCGATCGCCGATTCGAACCCCGAGCTGCGCGCTCACCTAGAGGAAAGCGCGACGCGCGTCTTGTCGCTGTTCTCCGGAGCCGAGACCGTGCCAGGCAGCCTACCGCCCGGGCAGCGCGCCGGTGGCTTCCAATCGATCGCCGCATTCATCGATCATTCGGTACCGAAGGGTGAGCAGCAGAAGGCGGCATCGCTATTGCTGCGTATGCTCGAAGGCTCGACGTGGGATCTTTGGCAACTGGCGCGCGAGCGAGCCGGCGAGGCCGACGCGCCCGCGAACGCCAACGCAAGCCGGTTCGTGCAAAATTCGATCAATGCGCTTTCCGACAGCTTCTTGTATGGATCGCCGGTCTATCTGCAGCTAGATTCGTTCAAACAGGTGCAGGCTTCGGTTTTCCAACTCACGCGCGCGCCGGGTAAGAAAGTGGTGTATCTTGGCAGCCTGCTTCTCGTGGCCGGCATTTTTTCGATGTTCTATATCCGTGAGCGGCGGCTTTGGTTCTGGCTGAAGGACGCGGCCGCGGGCACCTCGGTGGTGATGGCGATGTCGACGGCGCGCAAGACGCTCGATTTCGAGAAAGAATTCGGGAAAGTTCGGGATGCCGTCGGCGCAGTGCTGGGCGCACACGCACATCAGGCCGCTTCGTCGCGTGACAGCGCGCGCGAGCACGCGCGTGCCGAGACGCCCCGCGCGACGATAGCGTCGTCTTCCGACTCGCAAGATTGATCTTCGGTAATCATCATGGATTTGACACACGTTTCCCCCTCTGACCCGGCAGCTTCTCCGCAGTCGGGCGCCTTGGACGAGCGTTCGTTCCTGCGCCGTTTGGGCGTATTCGACTGGCTCTTCGCCGTCGCCGTGGTCGGTGGCGCCGGCTTTGGGCTGACCCGGTATCACGGGTTCATGAATTACTACGATAAGCTCGTGCTGGTATGCACCGTGCCCGCGCTCGTCGTGCTCGGCTGGCGCTGGAAGCCCGTGCGCCTGCTCGCCGTGGGCATTGCGGCGCTTGCGCTACTGTCGCTGCAGATCTACCACGGCGACCTATCCCGGGCCGACTCGGCGTTCCTGCTCAAATACTTTTTGTCGAGCCAGTCGGCGATTCTTTGGATGAGCGCGCTTTTCGTGCTCGCCACGCTGTTTTATTGGATCGGCATGCTCTCGCGTTCGCCGTCGGGCGGCGCCATCGGCTCCAAGCTCACCTGGTTCGCCGTCCTGATGGGCTTTACCGGCATGATGGTGCGCTGGTACGAGTCGTACCTGATCGGCGCCGACGTCGGCCATATTCCGGTTTCGAACCTCTATGAAGTGTTCGTACTGTTTTGTCTGATTACGGCGCTGTTCTACCTCTATTACGAGCAGCACTACGCCACCCGCGCATTGGGCGCCTTCGTTCTGCTGGTCATCAGCGCCGCCGTCGGCTTCCTGATGTGGTACTCGGTCGCGCGCGACGCACAGCAGATCCAGCCGCTCGTCCCGGCGCTGCAAAGCTGGTGGATGAAGATCCACGTGCCGGCGAACTTCATCGGCTACGGGTCGTTCGCACTTTCGGCGATGGTGGGCGTCGCCTATTTGCTCAGCGAACGCGGTGTCTTCACCGATCGTTTGCCGCCGCTCGTCGTGCTCGACGATGTCATGTACAAGTCGATTGCCGTCGGTTTCGCCTTTTTCACGGTCGCAACCATCCTCGGCGCACTGTGGGCGGCCGAAGCATGGGGCGGGTATTGGAGCTGGGATCCGAAAGAAACCTGGGCGTTGATCGTGTGGCTCAACTACGCGGCATGGCTGCATATGCGCTTGATGAAGGGGCTGCGGGGTACGGCTGCTGCATGGTGGGCGCTCACCGGCTTGCTCGTCACCACGTTCGCGTTCCTGGGCGTAAATATGTTCTTGTCGGGCCTGCATAGCTACGGCAAGCTGTAACCGATGCGCCGGCGCCGACATCGGTCGCGCTAGTCACGTTCGTAATAAGAAACCGCCGCATGGTTGCGCCATCGGCGGTTTTTTCTTTGATCGATGCATCCGAGCGCGGGTGGCGCACGTATTCATCGCGAGGGGTCCGAAAGGCGTTCGACCGACGCCGTGATCAAGCGGCCCAGGTTCTTTGAGGAGCAGCATCGTGTCGATCAACCGAGAGCAACGTGTCCTACTGACCGGCGAGGACATCGCCCTTAGCGAAATCACGCCGCGTGCAATGTTCGAGAATCGGCGGCGCGTGCTACAGGCAGCGGGCGCTGCGGGACTCGCGGCCGCAGGCGGCGCGCTAGGCGTCAGTCGCGCCGCTTTCGGCGCGTATGCCTCGCCCGACCCCAAAGCGCACAAACTGGCCGCCGCGACGAATCCGAAGTTCGTCGTTACCGATAAGGTCACGCCTTACAAGGATGTGACGACCTACAACAACTACTACGAGTTCGGCACCGACAAAAGCGACCCTTCCCACAACGCGGGTACGCTGCGGCCGCATCCGTGGCGAGTGAGCGTGGAAGGCGAGATCAAGAATCCGAAGGTGTACGACATCGACGAACTGCTCAAGCTCGCGCCGCTCGAGGAACGCGTTTATCGGCACCGCTGCGTCGAGGGGTGGTCGATGGTGATTCCGTGGCTGGGCTATCCCCTCGCAGAACTCATCAAGCGCGTGCAGCCTACCGGCAACGCCAAGTTCGTGCAGTTCATCACGCTCGCAGACCCTTCTCAGATGCCAGGGCTTGCGGAGCCGATTCTCGATTGGCCGTACTCCGAGGGCTTGCGCATGGATGAAGCGATGAATCCGTTGACGCTGCTCACGGTCGGAATATATGGGCAGGTATTGCCGAACCAGAACGGGGCGCCGATCCGTATCGTCGTCCCTTGGAAGTACGGGTTCAAGAGCGCGAAGTCGCTCGTGAAAATCCGGTTCGTCGAAAAGCAACCGCCGACCAGTTGGAACACCTATGCGCCGAAGGAGTATGGGTTCTATTCGAACGTGAACCCGGAGGTGGATCACCCGCGCTGGAGTCAAGCCACCGAGCGGCGCATCGGCGAGGACGGATTCTTCACGCCGAAGCGCAAAACGTTGATGTTCAACGGGTACGGAAATCTCGTCGCCTCCCTGTATCAAGGGATGGACTTGCGCAAGTACTTCTGACTTCTGACGCCAGGCTCGATGGAGCGCATTTCATGTCACTCGACACACAAACGTTGACGGGCCGCGGCGCCGGTCGCGATTCAAGCGGCCCGCGGCCCGTTCGTTCGACTCCAGCCGGACATGCTCGCTCGCGCGCCGCCGAGCAGCGCTGGATCGCACCGGCCAAGATCGGTGTCTTCGTCGCCGCGCTTCTGCCGCTCGCGCGCCTCGTGCTGTTCGGCTTGACCGACCGGCTCGGCGCCAATCCGATCGAATTCATCACGCGTTCCACTGGGCTCTGGACTCTCGTCTTCCTGTGCATCACGTTGACGGTGACGCCGCTGCGCCGGTTGAGCGGCGTCAATGCGTTGCTGCGGTTTCGCCGCATGCTGGGACTTTATGCGTTCTTTTACGCGACGCTGCATTTCACGACGTACATTTGGTTCGACAAATGGTTCGATGTGGCCGAAGTCGTAAAGGACATCGGCAAGCGGCCGTTCATCACGGTCGGCTTTGCTGCGTTCCTGCTGTTGATTGCGCTGGCAGCGACCTCGCCGCGCGTCGCCGTGCGCCGACTGGGGCGGCGCTGGCTGACGCTTCATCGAGCGATTTACGCGATCGCCGCGCTCGCGATTTTGCACTTTTGGTGGATGAAGGCAGGCAAACACGATCTCATCTTGCCGAAGATCTATGGCGCGATCGTTATCGTGCTGCTCGGGTGGCGCGTGGCCGTTTGGGCGCGCGGCAAGCTGGCCGACCGCAGCGGCAATGCATCGAAACCCAAGCCCGCGAGATAGCAGAAGAAGCCGCCTAGCGCACAACTGCTCGGCGGCGATGGGACAACCGGCGCTGTGCCGGAATCAGGCCGGCAGGATGGATTCGCCCGCAAACAACTCGCGCACGGTTTCGCGCGCACGCACGAGGTGGACCTGAGCGCCGTCTACCATGACTTCCGCCGCGCGCGGACGCGTGTTGTAGTTCGAGCTCATCGCGAACGCATAGGCGCCCGCCGAACGGATTGCGAGCAAATCGCCTGGCTTGACGGCGAGGGCGCGATCGCGCCCCAGCCAGTCGCCGCTCTCGCATACAGGCCCGACCACATCGTAGACAGTGGGCGTATCTTGGCGCGGTGTGACGGCATCGATCGCGTGATACGCCTGGTACATGGCCGGTCGCGCCAGGTCGTTCATTGCGGCGTCGACAATTGCGAAGTTTTTCTCCGCACCGGGTTTCAGGAATTCGATGCGCGTGAGCAGGATGCCGGCGTTACCCGTCACCGAGCGACCCGGCTCGAAATACACTTCACGATGACCATGGCCGCGCGCCGCGATCCGCTCGAGCAGCGTGCGCACGAACACGCCGGTGTCCGGCGGCGTTTCCTCCGAATACGTGATGCCGAGCCCCCCGCCGACGTCGATGTGGCGGATGGCGATGCCGTCCGACTCGATTCGCTCGACGAGGTCGAGCAATTTATCCAGCGCATCGAGGTAAGGGGCGATTTCGGTGATCTGCGAGCCGATGTGGCAATCGATGCCGAACACTTCGAGGTGTTCGAATGCCGCGGCCGCGCGATAGGCCGCGCGCGCCTCGTCGAACGCGATGCCGAACTTGTTCGCCTTCAGCCCCGTGGAAATGTAGGGGTGAGTCTTCGGATCGACATCAGGATTGACGCGCAGAGAGATCGGCGCTTTCTTGCCGCACTCGCCCGCGATGGCGTTGAGCCGGTCGAGTTCAGGGATCGATTCGACGTTGAAGCATTTGACGCCGGCGTCGAGCGCCTCGCGCATTTCCGCCGCGCTCTTGCCGACGCCCGAAAATACGATGTCTTTGGCTTGTCCGCCTGCCGCGAGCACGCGAGCGAGCTCTCCGCCCGAGACGATATCGAAGCCGGCGCCCAGGCGTGCAAAGACGTTGAGCACCGCCAAATTGCTGTTGGCCTTGACGGCGACATGCACCGATGCGCGGTGTCCGGCGCATGCTTGTGCATAGGCCTGATAGGCTTTCGTCAGCGCCGCGCGCGAGTAGATGAAAAGCGGCGTGCCGAACCGTTCGGCGAGCGTGACGGCGCTGACGCCTTCGGCGTGCAGCACACCGTCGACATAGGCGAAGGCGGAGGGAGACATGCGGGAGTCCTGCGTTTATTGATCGGGTGCGGGGCTCGACGCCGCACCGGCGTCAGGCGTGGGGTGTTCGGCGTTCGGCGCTGTGCCGAGCGAATCGGCTGGCGCCAATGTCAACGGCGCCCGCGCTTGCGCGCCCGATGCCGCTTGCGAGCCGCTATCCGAATCTTGCGCGGATGGCCCGGTGTGAAGCACCGGCTTTTCAGGCAGCGGCGGGACGGACGGCAGATAAAGCGGCCCGCGTTGGCCGCAGGCGGTTAGCGCCGCGCTTGTCGCAACGGCCAAAGCCGCTACAATCGCGCTCATCCTGAAAACGACTCGCATGACTGCCTCTAGGACCTCAAGAGCTGTGATGTGTTTAACCGGCGGAGTTTAGCATGACCGACAGCGACTACCTTGGCCGAGCGGAAGCCGTTCTCACGCGAATCGAGCAAGCTGCCGACGACAGCGACGCCGATATCGAGATCGAGCGCAGCGGCAATGTTTTGACGCTCGAATTCGAGAACGGCTCGAAGATCATCGTCAATCTGCAACCGCCGATGCAGGAAATCTGGATCGCCGCAAAAGCAGGCGGGTTTCACTTCAAATTCGTCGACGGACAGTGGCAGGACACGCGCAATGGCCGCGAGTTCTTCGAGTCCCTGTCCGATTACGCCACGCAGCAAGCCGGCGAGCGCGTCCAATTCGCGGCGTAGTGCGTTGGCGACACGATTTGCGGCGCAAGGCGCGACGCCTCCCGGTTCGTTCTCGGCTTGAAGCCGCGTTGTCGTGGGCCGGGCCAGCGTGCGCGGCGTTCGCTACAGCGCCAGCTATCGGTCCACCCATTCATCGACAGCGGCCGGTCTCGGTTGTGGATCACTGCACCGCGGCCGGTGGCGCCATAGGTGGCTGAACGCCCCCCGGCTCGTTTGCCGCGTTCGTCGGTGCGGCAGCGTCTCGATTCTCGGTTGCCGCGCCGCCGTCCGCGGCGTCCGTCTGCCCATGCCCGGCCGCTTCGGCGATGCCGACCGTATGGACGAAGCCGTGTCCTGGCTGGAACGAGTCGAAGTACAGTTCGCCCTCTATCGGTATGACGTCGGCGGGCATCGGCATTTCATACTCCGGCACGGCTTTGAGCGCTTGCCGCATGTAGTCCATCCAGACCGGCAGCGCGAGGCCGCCGCCCGTCTCACGATCCCCCAGGCTGCGCGGCGAGTCGTAGCCTATCCAGGCGATGGCGGCGAGCGTGTGTTGATAGCCGGCGAACCAGGCGTCGCGAGAGTCGTTTGTCGTGCCGGTCTTGCCGGCTAAATCCTTGCGACCGAGTTGGTTCGACCTTGCCCCTGTTCCGCGTTGCGCGACGCTTTGCAGCAAGCTGTTCATCACGTAGTCGTTGCGTGCATCGATTGCTCGCGGCGCATCGTTTCCGGCGGCGATCGGTTGCGCGCGTGCGAGCACGAGCCCGTCTTGATCGGTCACTTCGGAAATGAGATAAGGGTTGACGCGATAGCCGCCATTGGCGAAAACCGAATACGCGCCGGCCATCTGCAACGGCGTCACGAGACCCGCGCCGAGGGCCATCGGCAGATAGGCCGGATGCTTATCGGCGTCGAAGCCGAAGCGCGTGAGGTACTGCTGTGCGTAATGCGTGCCGATGTGCGCAAGAATCCGAATCGAGACCAGGTTGCGCGATTTTTGGAGCGCGGTGCGCATCGTCATGGGGCCGTCGAACCGGCCGCCGTAGTTCTTCGGCTCCCAGGGCTGACCGCCGGTTTCCGCCGCGCTGAAAAAGAGCGGCGCGTCGTTGATGATGGTTGCCGGGCCGAGGCCCTTTTCCAGCGATGCAGAGTAGATGAACGGTTTGAAGCTGGAGCCCGGCTGGCGCCATGCCTGCGTCACGTGATTGAACTTGTTCTTGCTGAAATCGAAGCCGCCGACGAGTGAGCGAATCGCGCCGTCTTGCGGCACGATGGATATGAACGCGCCTTCGACTTGCGGCAATTGCACGACCGACCAGGCGCCCGCGTCGTCTTTGACGAGGCGCACGATGGCCCCTGGCCGGATGGCGTGCGCCGGCTGCGCGCGGGGCGCAAGCGCTGCCGCCGCGAAGCGCAGGCCTTCGCCGCCGACCGTGGCCAGCGTGCCGTCCGAAAGGACCGCTTGCACTTGGCGCGTGTCGGCGGCCGTCACCACGCCTGCGACGATTTCGCCATTGTCCGGATGTTTGCCCAGGGCCGAGGCAATGGCGTCGGCACGCGCATCGGCAGCGGCCGGAAGCGCGATGTAGCCCTCGGGACCGCGATAGCCGTGCCTTGCGTCGTAACTCATCAGCCCGTTTCGAACTGCGAGGTAGGCGGCCGCTTGGTCGCCCGAATCGATCGTCGTGACGACGCTCAACCCCCGGGTATAGGCCTCACCGTGGTATTGCGTCACCATCGCTTGACGGACCATTTCGGCTACGTACTCCGCATGTACGCTGAACTGCTGCGCGGGGGCGCCGGCAAGCGCGAGTGGCTCGGCGAGCGCGGCATCGTATTGCGCACGCGTGATGTATCGAAGCGCGAGCATGCGCTGCAGGATGTATTGCTGGCGTAGCTTGGCGCGCGCCGGGTTGATGACAGGGTTGTATGCCGAAGGCGCTTTGGGCAAGCCTGCCAGCATCGCGGCCTCGGCTAGCGTGATGTGCGCGAGGTCCTTGCCGAAGTAGATGCGCGCGGCCGACGCGAAGCCATAGGCGCGCTGCCCGAGGTAGATCTGATTCAGATACACCTCGAGAATCTGATCTTTCGTCAACTCGCGCTCGATTTTGTACGCCAGCATCATCTCGTAAATCTTGCGCGTGTAGGTTTTCTCGCTCGATAGAAAGAAGTTGCGCGCAACTTGCATCGTGATCGTGCTGGCGCCTTGCGTCGCACGCCCGTTCGTCAACGCCGCGATGCCTGCGCGCAGCACGCCAGTGATGTCGACTCCCCCATGATCGTAGAAGCGAGCGTCTTCGATCGCGAGGACGGCTTGTTTCAAAAAGACGGGGACGTCCTCTATGCGAACCACGTCGCGCCGTTCCTCGCCGAATTCGCCGATGAGCACGTGATCGGCGGTATAGATGCGCAGTGGGACTTTCGGGCGATAGTCGGTGAGCGCATCGAGCGAGGGCAGAAGCGGGGCGGCCACGACGAGCCCGTAGAGCAAGAGAAGTCCGGCGCAAGCGCCCAGGGTCGCGATCGTTCCCGTGAAAAAGAGCGCGAGTTTGACCATCCAACGCGTGCGGCGTTTGGGCGGTTTGACCGGCTCGGGGGAACCTGAGGGCAATGGGGCGGGTGAAGGCAGGGGCGAATCCATAACGAAGCGAACATGCGATGGCCGCGATTATAGCGGCGCAGACGCTAGCTTTCGTTTGGCTTAACGGTCGATGCCGATGTGAAACGTCGCGCTGCGGCCGCGCCCATCGCAACGTTGGCCGTTCGGTCGAATATCGGCGCGGCGGCGCACTTCGCACAATTTCGCTGCAGCACGCCGTTTTGGCCGCTCATGTCGACGGCCCGGCTGCTGCGGGGAAACGTCATGCTGATGAGAAACAAACTGTTGTCCGCCGCGCGCCGCTTTGGAGCCGGCATCGACGTGAGTCCGCGCGAGGTGCGGCTCGTCATCGTGAGCCGCAAGGGACGATCGCATCTGCCCGTTCGCGTGGAGTGGCTCGGCGCTGTGCCGTTGAACCCGGGCGCGATGTCCGGGGCGCATCTGGTCGATCGAGCGGCCGTGGCCGCTGCGCTGTCGTCGCTGTGCGCGCGTTGGCCGCGCCACCGCGCGCTGCGTGCGATGCCGTGCGCGATGGCCATACCGGGCGGTGCGACGGCAATCGCCACGTTCGAAATGCCCTCCGTTGCCCAAACGCCGGATGGGCGCGCGCGCGATTCGCAGGCAATCGAGGAGATGGGGCCGATCATGCTCGAAGAAGCCGAGCGCTTGTGCGGCCTCGATCGGGACGCCTTGTCGGTCGACTGGTGGTCCACAGACTGCGCTGCCGTTCGCAGCGCGGCCACCGCGTCCGAGGCCTCGCGGGTGACGCTCGCCGCGGCGCCTCGTCTGCATTTGGAGGCGCGTGTCGAAGCGGCAGCCGCGGCCGGCATCGCGTTGGCCGCGATCGATGGCGAACCGCTCGCCGCGTTGCGCGCGCTTGCCTATGCGGCCGAGCATTCGTTGCGCCGCGCCGATCGATACGCCGCGATATGGGCCGGCAGCGATGGCGTGTACGGCTGGCGTGTCGCAGAAGGGGCGGTCGAGGCAAGCATTCGCTTTCCGATCGGTGAAGATGCGGATCTCGATGCCGCCCTCGGCTCGCTCGCCTCCGGCGCTGGGCTCGATCGCGCGCTGATCGGCGGCGACCTGAATGCGCTCGAACGCCTCGGACTGGCGATGGCCGACATCGGCGAGCGCCTCGGTTGTGCGGCCGAGGCGTTCGATTGCGCGCCGTTTTGTTTCGATGGCGGCCGGTTCGCCCCGCGCGCCGATGCGAAGCAAGCTGCGCATTTTGCCATCGCGTTCGGTCTGGCATTGCGCGGGGTGTTCGAATGAGCCCCCCCGCAACGCAATGTCTGAACGAAGGAGCAGCGCCCTGCGCTTTGGGCTTCAACTTGCTGCCTCATCGCATTCGAGCCGCGCGCTCGCGGCGCCGCCGCTGCCTGGGCGAAGGCGCGGCGGCGCTCCTTGCGGGTACGCTTGCGGCCTTCGGATGGGAGACGGTGGGCGCAGCCGGCGAGCGACGCCTGCAACTCGAGCGCGAAGCGGCGCAACAGGCCCCGGCGTTGGCCGAGCTCGCGCGGCTCGAACGCGCGCAGGAGCGCGCGAGAGCGAATGCAGCGCAGTCCGCGGCACGCTCGCGACCGTACGTTGGGCTCATGTCGCTCTTGGATGCGTTGAGCACAGAGGCGCATGCGGGCGTGACGGTCAACCGATTGCAACTGAGCGAGGAAGACGCCCAACTGCAGTTGCTCGCGTCCGATAGTACGGTCGGCGCTGCTTGGACCGAGCGCTTGGCTCGCTTACCCGTTGCGAAGTCTGCCGAAATGGTCGACTTCAAGCTGATTGCACCGCCAGCCGGCGGTAACGCGCGGCGAGCCGTCGAAGCGGTGGTGCGGGTGCGATGGCTCGACGCGCAGCCGGCTTCGCCATCGGGGCGCACCGCGCGCAGCGCGGCTGGCTACGCCGATGGCGCTCGCGGCAGGAGGGATCGATGAAGCGGGCGTTGCTTTGCGCGCTACACCGCATGCACCGGGCGTGCGTGCGTCTACCGGCGGCGCGACGCTCGACGCGCCCGGGGCGCTTGCTGCGCGCTCCGGCGCAACGATGGAGCGTCAAGCGCCGTCTGATGGCTTGCACCGCGTTGGCGGCCCTCGCTTTTGCGCTCGCCAGCTTCGCCTATCGCGCCTTCGACGCCGGGCGGGCGACGGGCGCGGCTGCGATCGACGCGCTGGAACGGCAACTGCGCGAGGGGCGTGCTCGGCTGGCGCGCATGCCGGAACTGCGAGCGGCTGCGCTCGCGCACGCGGGCGCGCCACCGGAGCGCTCGGCGGGCGGCGAGTTGCCCGCGTTGGCCGAGCTTGCCGCCAAGACCGGCGTGACACTGCGCGCGCTGGAACCTGCACCGCAGGCGGAACCGGCGCGCGAGGGCGGCGACCGCCCCGGGCGCGCCCTGCGAATCGACGGCCGCTCGGATTTCACCGGCCTATATGGCTTCTTGCGAGGGCTTTCCGCGTTGCCGGTTCTGGTAGTCCCGCACACGTTGAGCATCAAGCGGGAAGCGGGTGCGCTGGCATTCACGGGAACGTTGTCCGTCTTCGACGCGTTGCCGCCTCGACCAGGCGAGCACTACGCGCGAGTGGCCCCAGTTGGGGCGCTCGGCGGCAAGCGGCAACCGCTGGCCGATCCGTTCGGCGTTGCGCAAACGGTTTCGACGTCGGACCTGGCGGGGGCGCGTTTAGTCGGATTCGTACAGAACGGCCGGCGCTCGCTAGCGCTGCTCGAGGGCGCGAGCGGAACGCAGGCTGCGGTAGTGGGGCCAGGGCAATCGCTGGGGGCCGAGCGGGTGGTCGGTATCGACAGTCGTGGCGTGACGTTGGCGAGCCGGGCTGGGGCGCGCCGCATTTCGCTGCGGGGTGACGAGCGATGAGCTTGCGTACGTGCGGACGAGGCGCGTCGATGCTCGGGCGCTGTTCGAGCTTCGCTATCGCGCTGTGCGTGTTGGCAAGCCATGCCGCAGAGCCCGTGCCCTTGTTGCCGCCGTTGCCGGCCGGACCGCTCGCGGACGGCGCTGCCGAGCACACCGCCTCGATATGGCCCAGCGTCGGGGAACCGCCGCTCGCAGGCGAGGAGGCCGATGTCCTCGACGAGGCGCTCGGCGTAACGCGTTCCACGCCCGCCGGCGGGCCGAGCGCTCCCGCGACGGCGCCGGCGCCGAGCGGCGTGGACGAATCGCGCGGGGGCGGCCAGCCCATGCCCGCGCTCGAGGGGCCGCCGGTGCCGCTGGCGCCTGCGGCGCGGATGAGCGACGCATCTGCCGCGGCAGGCAATGCGGAAGACGAGCGGCCCATCACGATGCGATTCAAGAACGCGGAGCTTGCCGACGTGTTGGATGCCTTCTCTCGCTTTACAGGCCTGAACATCGTGGCGAGCGAGCGGGTGCGCGGCCGGATATCGATTAGTCTCGATGCGGTGCCTTGGCGAACCGCGTTCGACACGCTGCTCGATGCGCACGGCTTGGCGATGGCCCGGCGCGGCACGGTGATCTGGGTCGCGCCGCTCAGCGAATTGGCGGCGCGCGAACGCCAGCGGTTCGAAGCCCATGCGCGCGCGGCCGATCTCGAGCCGCTCGTGAGCCGCACGTTTGCGCTCAGCTATCCGCGCGCCGACGAAGTCGCGCGCTTGTTGACCGCGCCCGGCGCTCAGCGCGCGCTGTCCAAACGCGGCGCTGCAATGGCCGATGCACGCACGAACCTGCTGTTCGTCACGGATCTGGCGGCGCGTCTCGAGCAAGTGGCCCAACTGATCGCCGCGATCGACCAGCCGAACCGCCAGGTGCTGATCGAAGCGCGCATCGTCGAAGGCGCTCATGGGTTTTCGCGCGAGCTGGGGGCGCGTTTGTCGATGCGATCGGCGCGCGGCGCCGCTGACGCCGATTCGCCGTCCGTCGGGCTCGCGGGTGGGCCGCAGGGCGTCGTGCATGACGTATCGGCCCGCGCTATTGCCGGTTTCGAGGCTGCGACGGCCGGGCTTACGCTGTTCGCGGCGGGCGCGACGCGGCTCGTGACCGCGGAGCTGTCCGCGCTCGAGGCGCAAGGACGAGGGAGAATCGTGTCGAGCCCGCGCGTCGTGACG
This sequence comes from Trinickia sp. Z7, assembly GCF_056498045.1. Taxonomy (NCBI): domain Bacteria; kingdom Pseudomonadati; phylum Pseudomonadota; class Betaproteobacteria; order Burkholderiales; family Burkholderiaceae; genus Trinickia; species Trinickia sp. Z7. The sequence continues at coordinate 171,558 of NZ_JAUEQW010000009.1, read as the reverse complement.
GCGGACCGCACTCGCGCACTGGTGGAGCAGGGTACGGAGCTGCCCTACCAGGCCAAGGTCCGTAACGGCGTCTCGGGCGTGCAGTTTCGCCGGGCCAGCCTGAAGCTCGAGGTGGAGCCCCGGATCATGCCGGACGGGCGCGTCATCCTCGATCTCGATATCTCGAAAGATAGTGTAGGCAAACCGACGTCCGCCGGGCCGGCAATCGACACCAAGCACGTGCGCACGCGGGTGGAAGTGGAAGACGGCGGCACCGTCTCGATCGGCGGCATTTATGAGAGCCAGGATCGCGACGATGTGACGCGCGTGCCGCTGTTAGGCAAAATACCGCTGCTGGGCGCGCTGTTTCGCCACCGAGCGGTGCGTAAAGAGCGCAGCGAACTCGTCGTGTTCATCACGCCGCGCATCGTCGCAATCGATTGAGCGGCAAGCTCGGCCGGGCCGAGCGGGCCAGTTCGCGCACTCGACAAGCCTGCGGCTTTGCCAGTAAGCTGCGCCACGAACCATAGCCGATTGAACAGAGGATACGTTGCAAGAGCGGGGCGCCAACACCAATATTTTTTTCGTGGGGCTCATGGGGGCGGGCAAGACCACCGTGGGGCGCGCAGTGGCGCGCCGGCTCGGCCGCCCGTTTTTCGATAGCGACCACGAAATCGAGGCCCGCACGGGCGCGCGCATTCCCGTTATTTTCGAACTGGAAGGCGAGGCCGGCTTTCGCGAGCGCGAATCGCAGGTCATCGCGGAGTTGACGGCGCGCGAAGCCGTCGTCTTGGCGACGGGCGGGGGGGCGGTCCTGCGCCCGGAAAACCGAGCGTTGCTGCACGAGCGCGGGCTGGTCGTGTACCTTCGAGCCAATCCGCACGATTTGTGGCTGCGCACGCGCAAGGATAAGAACCGCCCGCTGCTGCAGACGGAAGATCCGAAGGCGAAGCTCGAGGCCTTATACAACGAGCGCGACCCGCTTTACCGCGAGTGCGCGCATTTCATCGTCGAAACCGGGCGGCCGTCGGTCAATGGGCTAGTCAATATGGTGCTCATGCAACTCGAAATGGCCGGCATTACCAAGCAGATACAGTCATGATTACCGTCAACGTCGCGCTAGGCGAGCGCGCTTACCCGATCCGTATCGGCGCCGATCTCATCGGCCGCACCGACTTATTCGCGTCGCACATCGCCGGTGCATCGGTCACGATCGTCACGAACGAGACGGTCGAGCCGCTCTACGGCGAATCGTTGCGCGCTGCACTCGCCCCGCTCGGCAAGCGGGTCTCGACCGTCGTGTTGCCTGACGGCGAGGCGTTCAAGAACTGGGAAACCCTCAACCGTATCTTCGATGCGCTACTGTCCGGGCAGGCCGACCGCAAAACTACGCTGATCGCACTCGGCGGCGGCGTGATCGGCGACATGACGGGCTTTGCCGCTGCCTGTTATATGCGCGGGGTGCCGTTCATCCAAGTGCCCACCACATTGCTGTCCCAGGTCGATTCGTCGGTGGGCGGCAAGACCGGTATCAACCATCCGCTCGGCAAGAACATGATCGGTGCGTTCTACCAGCCGCAAGCCGTCATCGCCGATATCGGCGTGCTCCGATCGCTGCCCGAGCGGGAGCTCGCCGCCGGGATAGCCGAGATCATCAAGACGGCCGCGATCGCCGACGTGGAATTTTTCGAATGGCTCGAAGCGAACATGGACGCGCTCAATCGCCGCGAGCCGTCTGCGCTCGCGCATGCCGTCAAGCGTTCGTGCGAGCTGAAGGCTTCGGTCGTGGCCGCGGACGAACGCGAGGGCGGGCTGCGCGCCATTCTGAACTTCGGCCATACGTTCGGCCATGCGATCGAAGCGGGGCTGGGCTACGGGCAATGGCTGCACGGCGAAGCCGTCGGGTGCGGCATGGTGATGGCTGCCGATCTTTCCGTGCGCCTCGGCTACCTCGATGAAGCGGTGCGCAAGCGGCTCGTCGCGCTCATCACGGCGGCCCGGCTGCCGGTTCATGCTCCGGCGCTCGGCGATACGCGCTACATCGAACTGATGAAAGTCGACAAGAAGGCGGAAGCGGGGGCGGTGAAATTCGTTTTGTTGAAGCAACTGGGCGAAACCGTGGTGACGGGCGTTCCTGAGGATGCGTTGCGAGCGACGCTCGCAGCGTGCCTTTGAATCCAGCCAATGCGATGAGCGTGCGAGCAATCTGACGCGAAAGGGGACACGATGAGTGAGAGGGTCGACTCGACGCAGGGCAGCGCGAACAGCCGCGAGCCGAACGCGGGGGCGATCGTCAGCCCACCGACGGCTGAGATGCTGGAGGCTCATCTCGCACCGTACGCCGCGCATTCGGCGCAGTCGCGGGGCCGCCGTTTCTCCGAGTCTCCGCCCTCGGCGCGCACGGAGTTTCAGCGCGATCGAGATCGCATCGTGCATTCCACGGCGTTCCGCCGCCTCGAATACAAGACGCAGGTTTTCGTCAATCACGAAGGCGACCTGTTCCGTACGCGGCTCACGCATAGCTTGGAGGTGGCGCAGATCGCGCGGTCGGTGGCCCGCAATCTTCGCGTGAACGAGGATCTCGTCGAAGCCATTTCGCTTGCGCACGATCTCGGACACACGCCGTTTGGCCATGCCGGGCAAGACGCACTGAACGAATGCATGCGCGAACATGGCGGCTTCGAACACAATCTGCAAAGCCTGGCCGTCGTCGACGAACTCGAAGAGCACTATGGCGGCTTCAACGGGCTCAATCTCTGTTTCGAAACGCGCGAAGGCATTTTGAAGCACTGCTCCCGCGAAAACGCGCTGAAGCTGGGCGAGCTGGGCGAGCGTTTCTTGACCGGCAAGCGTCCTTCGCTCGAAGCACAGATTGCGAACATCGCCGACGAAATCGCCTATAACAATCACGATGTCGACGATGGTTTGCGGTCCGGTCTGCTGACGATCGATCAACTAGCGCAGGTCGAACTCTGGCAGACACATTTCGCCGAGGCCAAGCGAGAGCATCCGCAGCTCGATGGGCGCCGTCTCGTGCATGAGACGGTGCGCCGCATGATCAATACGCTCATCGTCGATCTCATCGAAACGACGCGGCGCAATCTTGCAGAGTGTGCGCCGCAGTCGCTCGAAGCGGTTCGGACGGCGCCCGCGCTCGTCACGCACAGCGGCGCCGTGGCGGCGCAGGCGGCCGAGCTCAAACGCTTCCTGTTCAGGAATTTGTACCGGCATTACCGCGTCATGCGCATGGCGAGCAAGGCGCGGCGCGTCATCGGTGGGCTGTTCGAGGCGTTCAGCGAGGATCCGCGTTTGCTGCCTCCGGCCTATTTGGCCGAGAACGAGGCGGCGCAACCGCGACTCATCGCGCATTACATCGCCGGCATGACGGACCGGTACGCGTTGAAAGAGTATCAACGTTTATTTGTCATCAACGATAACTAAGCTATTGCCCCGGCAGGGCGCACGGCGTTCTGCCGGGGCGGCGCGGTGCAGTGATGCGCGTCACTCGATGCATGTCTACTTAGGAGAACCAAATGAACGGTTGCAAGCCACTGGTTCGTTCGCTGGTGCTCGGGGGAGCGTTGCTCGTCGGCGCAAGTCAAGCCGCATGGGCCGCGACGGAAATCCAATTTTGGCACGCGATGGAGGCCGCGCTCGGCGAGCGCGTGAACGATATCGCCAGCGATTTCAATCGATCGCAAAGCGACTACAAGATCGTGCCCGTCTTCAAGGGAACGTACGATCAGACGCTTGCAGCGGGTATTGCGGCCTACCGCAGCGGTAACGCGCCGGCGATCCTTCAAGTCTATGAGGTCGGCACCGCCACCATGATGGCCGCGAAGAAGGCCGTCGTACCCGTCGCCGAAGTGTTCAAGCAAGCGGGCACGCCCCTCGATCAAAAGGCATTCGTGCCGACCATCGCGAGCTACTACAGCGACGCCAAGACGGACGAACTCGTATCGATGCCGTTCAATAGCTCGACGCCGGTGCTCTACTACAACAAAGAAGCGTTCAAGAAGGCGGGGCTCGATCCGAACCGGCCGCCGAAGACCTGGGACGACGTGCGCGTCTACGCGGAAAAATTGAAGGCATCGGGCATGAGTTGCGGCTTCACGACCGGCTGGCAAGGTTGGATCCAACTCGAGAATTACAGCGCTTGGCACGGCCTGCCGTACGCGTCGGAGAACAACGGTTTCGATGGGCTCGATGCGAAGCTCGAGTTCAACAAGCCCCAGCAAGTCGCGCATATCAAGTTTCTGCAAGATATGGCCAAGCAGGGCACCTTCACGTACGTGGGGCGCAAGGACGAAGCGGTCTCCAAGTTCTATAGCGGCGATTGCGGCATTTTGACGAACTCGTCCGGCTCGCTCGCGACGATCCGCAAGTACGCGAAGTTCGACTTCGGCACGGGCATGATGCCGTACGATGCGAACGTGAAGGGCGCGCCGCAAAATGCGATCATCGGCGGCGCCAGTCTTTGGGTGCTGGCCGGGAAAGATCCGAACGTGTACAAAGGGGTTGCCAAATTCCTCGCCTATCTGTCCTCGCCCGCCGTGGCCGCCAAGTGGCATGAGGATACCGGCTACTTGCCTGTCACGACGGCCGCTTACGATCTTGCACGCAGCCAGGGCTTCTACGACAAGAATCCCGGGGCCGACACGGCGATCAAGCAAATGCTGAACAAACCGCCGCTGCCCTACACGAAGGGGCTGCGCCTGGGCAACATGCCGCAGATTCGCACGATCGTCGACGAGGAGCTCGAGCAAGTCTGGGCGCAGAAGAAGACGCCGCAGGCAGCGCTCGATTCGGCCGTCAGTCGCGGTAACGAGTTGTTGCGGCGCTTCCAGCAATCGGCGCAGTAAGCACGCAGTGCGAGAAGCCGCGTTCGCTGCAGCGCCGGCGCAGCGAGGGCGGCCTCGGACACCGAGCGCCTTCACGCTGCGCGAGCGGCGCGCCTACGCACCATGAACCGCTGCGCCGTTCTTCGTTGGGCCTTCGCCTAACGGCGGCGCGGCATCATCGATCGAATCGTCATTCATGCACGAACGTTCCCGTTTTGTCGCGAGCGCACTGCCGTACCTGCTGATCGCGCCGCAATTGATCATCACCGGCCTGTTCTTTCTATGGCCGGCCGGCGTGGCGCTGTGGCAATCGACGCAAACCCAGGATGCTTTCGGTACGTCGAGCGAGTTCGTCGGGCTGGCGAACTTCGCGCATCTGTTTGCCGATCCGCTGTATCTCGATTCTTTCAAGACGACGTTGATTTTCAGCGCGCTCGTGACCGTTTCGGGTCTTCTCGTTTCCTTGCTGCTCGCCGCATGCGCGGATCGCGTCACGCGCGGCGCCAAGCTTTATCGCACGCTGCTGATATGGCCTTATGCGGTGGCGCCCGCCATTGCCGCGGTGCTGTGGGCGTTCTTGTTCAACCCGAGCATCGGGCTTGTCACCTACGCGCTCGCCAAAGGCGGCATCGTCTGGAACCACGCGCTGAACGGCACGCAAGCGATGACGCTCGTGGTCCTTGCTTCGGTGTGGAAACAAGTGAGCTACAACTTTCTGTTTTTCTATGCCGGCTTGCAGGCTATCCCGCGTTCTTTGATAGAAGCGGCGGCTATCGACGGCGCGGGCCCCGTGCGGCGCTTCGTCGGAATCGCGCTACCGCTGCTGTCGCCCACCACGTTCTTTCTGTTCGTCGTCAACGTGGTATATGCGTTCTTCGATACCTTCCCGGTAATCGATGCCGCGACGGGCGGTGGTCCCGCGCAGGCCACGAAGACGTTGATCTACAAGATTTTTACCGAGGGCTTCCAGGGCCTCGACATCGGCAGTTCCGGCGCGCAGTCGGTCGTGCTGATGGCGATCGTCGTGGCTTTGACGATCGTGCAATTTCGCTTCATCGAACGCAAGGTGCAATACGCATGATCGAGAATCGCAAGGGCTTCGATCTGTTCTGCCATGCCGTTTTGATCGTCGGCATCGCGCTCGTCGCGTTTCCCGTCTACGTGGCGTTTTGCGCGGCCACCATGAGCGAGCACCAAGTGTTCACGGTTCCGCTCTCGCTCGTACCGAGCACGCATTTGTTCGAAAACATCGCCACTGTCTGGTCGCACGGAAGCGGCAACGCCGCGAGCCCGTTCGGGCGCATGCTGCTCAATAGCTTCGTCATGGCACTCGCGATCGCGGTCGGCAAGATCGCGGTGTCGATCATCTCCGCCTATGCGATCGTTTTCTTCCGCTTTCCGTTGCGCAACACGGCGTTTTGGCTGATCTTCATCACGCTGATGCTGCCCGTGGAAGTGCGGATATTTCCAACGGTGCAGGTGGTTTCGTCGATGCATTTGACCAACACCTATGCCGGCCTGACATTGCCGCTGATCGCCTCGGCCACGGCGACCTTCTTGTTCCGCCAGTTCTTTCTCACGCTGCCCGACGAGTTGATGGATGCCGCCCGCATCGACGGCGCAGGCCCGCTGCGGTTTTTCTATGACGTCGTGCTGCCCTTGTCGAAAACGAACATTGCGGCGCTGTTCGTGATTACGTTCATCTACGGCTGGAATCAGTATCTGTGGCCGATTCTGATCACCAATGAGCAATCGTTGACGACCGCTGTCGTCGGTATCAAGACGATGATCGCGAGCGGTGATACGGCAACCGAATGGCACCTCGTCATGGCGGCGACGCTGCTTGCGATGTTGCCGCCGCTCGTCGTCGTCGTTGCGATGCAGCGGTGGTTCGTGCGCGGCCTCGTCGACGCGGAAAAATAATCGTAAGGAAAACACTGAGTATGTCCGGCTTGACACTGAAGCGCGTGCGTAAGACGTACGACGGCAAGCAGTTCGTTCTGCACGGCATCGACGTCGAGGTGGCCGACGGTGAGTTCGTCGTGCTGGTCGGCCCATCGGGCTGCGGAAAATCCACGCTGCTGAGAATGGTGGCCGGGTTGGAGAGCGTCTCCGAAGGCGAGATCGTCATCGGCGAGCGCGTCGTCAATCGGCTCGAGCCGAAAGATCGCGACATCGCGATGGTGTTTCAGAACTACGCGCTCTACCCGCATATGAGCGTGAAGGAAAACATGTCTTACGGGCTCAAAATTCGCGGGCTCGCCAGGGAGACGATCGACGAGCGAGTTGCCGCCGCCGCAAAGATTCTCGAACTCGAACCGCTGCTCGCGCGCAAGCCGCGCGAACTGTCGGGCGGCCAACGGCAACGCGTGGCGATGGGCCGTGCGATCGTGCGCGAGCCTGCGGTCTTTTTGTTCGATGAGCCGCTGTCCAATCTCGATGCGAAGCTGCGGGTGCAAATGCGCCTGGAAATCCAGCGCCTGCACGCGCGGCTGGCCACGACTAGCGTGTATGTGACGCACGACCAAATCGAGGCGATGACGCTCGCTCAGCGCGTGATCGTGATGAACCGCGGTCACGCCGAGCAAATCGGCGCGCCGACGCAAGTGTACGAGCGCCCGGCCACGGTATTCGTTGCGAGCTTCATCGGCTCGCCGGCCATGAATCTGCTGCCGGGCAAACTGAGCGAGGACGGGGCACAGTTCGAGGTGTCCGGCGGCGGGCCCGTCCTGCCCGTCGCGGGCGCGGTGGGCGTCGGGCGCGAAATCGCGGGCGGGCGCGAGTGGATTCTCGGCATTCGTCCCGAGCATATGACGCCCCGAGCAGGCTGCAGTCAGGCGCCGCTCGTCGTGGACTCGTGCGAGCTACTGGGCGCCGATAACCTGGCGCACGGCCGTTGGGGCGCGCACGACGTCACCGTGCGCCTGACGCATGTGAATCGGCCGCAGCGCGGCGAATGCGTGCCGGCCGCGGTGCCTGCCGAGCATCTGCACTTCTTCGATCCTGCATCGGGCAAACGTGCGGGCTGAATGCTTGATTGCGCGCGGGCCGACACCGGCGCGCAGTCGTTTTGGAAAGGAGATTCGACGATGACGGCGACCTCTGCCAGCCCCGCGCGCGCGGTTCCGGCGTGGCCTTACCCGCGCCTCGTCGCCCACCGGGGCGGTGGCGCGCTTGCCCCCGAGAACACGTTGGCCGCGATCGATACCGGGGCGAGGCTCGGCTTGAAGATGATCGAGTTCGACGCGAAGTTATCGGCTGACGGCGTTGTTTTCCTGTTACACGACGACACGGTGGAGCGCACTTCCAACGGTCGCGGCCCGGCTGCGCACAAGCGTTATGCCGAACTGGCCGCATTGGATGCCGGTAGTTGGTTCGATGCGCGCTTTCGCGACGAGCGCATGCCGACGCTTGCGCAAGTGCATGAGCGGTGCGCAGGGCTCGGTCTGGCCGCCAACATCGAGATCAAGCCAAGTCCGGGGCGGGAGGCGGAAACGGGCCGGCTCGTAGCCGATGAAGCGGCTCGCTTGTGGCGCGGCGCCGAAGTTGCGCCGCTGCTGTCTTCGTTTTCGAACGAAGCGCTCGTGGCGGCGCGGGACGCGCAGCCCGACCTGCCTCGCGGCTTGCTGTTCGGCGCCGTCCCGGGGGACTGGCGCGCGCGCACTCAGGCGCTCGCATGTCTTTCATTGCATGCCGATCATCGCAAGCTCGATGCGCGCTTGATCGCCGAAATCAAAGCGGCGGGCTTGTTCATCCTCGCTTATACGGTCAACGATCCCCAGCGAGCACGCATGCTCGCGCAATGGGGCGTCGACGCGATCTGCACCGATCGCATCGATCTCATGGACGCCGCCTTTCTCGGTTAGCTGCGCGCCGCGAGCCGTCGCCTGTGCGTTGCACGCGAACGCGAGCCCGACGCGACATCAGCGATTGCGAGCGAGCAGCCATCCTGTCAGCAGGGCAAGCCCGCCGACGACGGCCATCGTCTCCCAAGGGTTTTCGCGAATATAGCCCTGCGCATCGCTGAGGGTAGCCGCGGCGCGGTCGCGAATCGATTCGCGCGCCCCGTCCAAGCGGGCTCGCGCGACATCCAAGCGCTTTCTCATCTGGTCGCGCAAGACGGCGGCGTCGGCTTGCGTGCCGTCGGCGAGGGTCTGTTCGAGCTCCGAGAGCAGTTCGCGCATTTCGCTGCCGATGTCCTCGGCGGCGTGGCGGCTGTGGCGAGCAATGCGGCGCGCGTGGCGGCCGGCGGTGCTCCACGAGGTTTCGAGCGCGTCTCGCGTGTTCGGTAGTGCGGTCATGGTCGCTCCGTCAACGATGTATAACGGGAAGAACGAACCCGCGGATCCGATGCGGGGAGGAACCCTACCGTCGCAACTTCGATGCCAGTCGGCGCGGGCGCGCTGGCGGGCGCCGTTAAAGAGGTCTCGCAGAACGCGCGTTGACAACGGATGGCGTCTCGCCACGGCGGGCGAGCCGAGCCGCGATGAAGCAGGCGGGCTGCAACTCGGGCCGCGCGCTCGGCTCGGGGGCAGACCTGCGTATAAACGTTATTGGCGTGACTTCTCGATGGTCGAAATTACAACGCCGCCCCATGAGGGCGGCGACGTATAGGCACGCGTCGAATTTCGACCTAGGCTTTAGAAGGCGTAGCCGACCTTGGCGTAGGTGACGATCGGGTTGAGCCTGATCTTTGCTTGGGATTGAGCTGTCAAGCCGAACGGACCGACGTTCGTCGAGGTCAAATTGGCGGTCACGCTCACCGGGATGTACGAAATCGACAGGCCGGCAAACCAATGCTTATTGAACGAATAGTTGAAACCCGCATTGAAGACAGGGGCCCAGGAACGATCCGTCGAAACGGAGGTCGGACCGTGCAAGACATTTTGCTCGAAGGCGCCGTTCGTGATTTGCGCGTTGGTGAACCAGACGCGGGTGACACCGAGACCGACGTACGGGCGGAACTTGTCCGTCGGGCTCATGAAGTTCCACTTGAACAGCAGCGCCGGCGACCAGAGCTTGGCGCTGCCGATTTTGCCGAACTGAGCAAGCTGGCCGCTACCGTTGATGTCGAACTTCGGCGGAATTCCGAGTTCCAACTCCGTGGAGATGTGATCGGTGACGAAGTAACCGACGCTGAAGCCGAGCGTGTCGGAACTGTCGATGCGAGCGCCCGTGTTGGGCTGGTATGCGTTCAGGGTCGTGCCGCCGATGCTAAGCACTTCGAGCGGATCGCTGCCGCTCTGAGGTGCGAAGTGGAACCACCCCGACGCCACGTAAAAGGTCCCGGCCGTTTGGGCATGCGCCGCTTGTGCGCAAGCAAGCGCCGCCACGGCCGCTGTAATGGCCTGTTTTAATTTCATCTATGTGCTCCTCCATGAAAGGCCCGACTATTATGAGTAGAAGGTTTGAAACAAACCAAGCGCGCACGCTAGAGCATTCTCCCTAAGCGTGGCGTGTTTTCACGAAAAGCCACGTGTGTCTTCGTCAACGCTCGAAGCGACGCATCGTCCCTTGGGGTAATCACCAACGTACTATACGGAATCCAGCATGGCACGGCTCGCACGTCTTTACGTCCCAAAACAGCCGCAGCACGTCATCCTGCGCGGACTCGATCAGCAGCCCGCCTTTGTCGATGAGCAGGATTACGAGTTGTTCGTCGATTGCTTGAAGGCCGCCTCGCGCGACCATCACCTCGACATCCACGCCTATGTCCTCATGCCCGGCGCGGTGCAACTGCTCGTCACGCCTAGCGACGAGACCAGTCTGCCCAAGGCGATGCAGGCCGTGGGCCGGCGCTACGTCGCGCACTTCAATCGCCGCTATGCCCGGCGCGGCACCCTCTGGGAGGGGCGCTACCGGGCAACGGTGATCGAGGGCGAGCGCTACTTTCTGCTCGCGAGCCGCGTGATCGAGCTATGCCCCCTGCGGGCGCAGCTCGTGAGTGCGGCCGAAGACTATCGATGGTCGAGCTATCGGCACCACATCGGCCTCACCGTGGATAGCCTCGTGACCGATCACCCGCTTTACTGGTCGCTCGGCAACACGCCGTTCGAGCGCCAACGGGCCTACAAGGAGTTGTGCGAGCAACCCCTCGACGAGCGCGAGGCCAACGAGCTTCAGCAGGCGACGCTCAAAGGCTGGGTGCTCGGCGGCGACTCGTATCGCGAGTGGGCGGCGCGCGAGGCCAACCGCCGCGTCTCGCCGTTGCCGCGTGGGCGGCCCCGGAAGGTGCGGGAAACGTCGCAGACGCCTCAGCCCCCGCAAACGCCGCATCAGCAATAGCGGGCCACGGCTCGCTGCCGGGCAGGCACGGAGCCGTTTTGCGTCCGTGCCGCGTTGCGTCGTGGCCGACGGTTTGGGCGAGCGATTTTTTATTTGCCCCATTTAGATGCGACCCCAATAAATAGGCACTGATTCGATGCATGCGGTTTATTGGGGTCGTATCATCACGTTTTGTTTGCTATTCCATTGATTCGTCGCGTATATTCCGATTTCCGGCGAGCACCGCGGCCATAAGCCCAGCTCGCCCCCGCGGCGCCTCACACCCCCGGTCCCCGCGACAAGTGCCGTGTTCCCCGCCAAGCGCCGCCCCGGCTGGCGCTTGGCGACGATCACGGCATTAACTCCCATGCGAACGGCCGCAAAGGCCTCTAAAGACGGTGTCCCCATGAACGACCACCAACCGAGCCGCTCGGTACCCCACGCGCAAGGTCTGTACGACCCGAGCAACGAGCACGACGCCTGCGGCGTCGGCTTCGTCGCGCACATCAAGGGCCGGAAGAGCCATGAGATCATTCAGCAAGGGCTGAAAATTCTGGAGAACCTGGATCACCGGGGCGCGGTCGGCGCCGATCCGCTCATGGGCGACGGTGCGGGGATCCTGATCCAAATTCCCGATGCGTTCTATCGCGAAGAGATGGCGCGCCAAGGCGTAACGCTGCCGCCGGCCGGCGAGTACGGCGTCGGCATGATCTTTTTGCCGAAGGAGCACGCGTCGCGTCTGGCCTGCGAGCAGGAGCTCGAGCGTACGGTGAAAGCGGAGGGGCAGGTCGTGCTGGGATGGCGCGACGTGCCCGTCGATCACGCGATGCCGATCTCGCCGGCCGTGAAGGCCAGCGAACCCGTCATCCGCCAGATCTTCATCGGTCGCGGGCGGGACATCATGGTGACCGACGCGCTCGAGCGCAAGCTCTACGTGATCCGCAAGACCGCGAGCCACCGCATTCAAGCGCTCAAGCTCAAGCACGGCAAGGAGTACTTCGTGCCGTCGATGTCGGCGCGCACGGTCGTCTACAAGGGGCTGCTGCTGGCGGGGCAGGTGGGGGTCTATTACCGCGACTTGCAAGACGAACGTGTCGTATCCGCGCTCGCCCTCGTGCACCAACGTTTTTCCACGAACACGTTCCCGGCGTGGGAGTTGGCTCACCCGTACCGCATGATCGCGCACAACGGCGAGATCAACACGGTCAAGGGCAACGTCAACTGGCTCAACGCGCGCACGGGCGCGATCGCCAGCGCCGTGCTGGGCGACGATCTGCCCAAGCTGTGGCCGCTCATCTACCCGGGCCAGTCGGACACCGCCTCGTTCGACAACTGTCTCGAGTTGCTGGTGATGGCGGGCTACCCGCTCGTCCACGCCATGATGATGATGATTCCCGAAGCGTGGGAGCAACACACGCTGATGGATGAAAACCGGCGCGCCTTCTACGAATACCATGCCGCGATGATGGAGCCGTGGGACGGCCCCGCCGCGATCGCCTTCACCGACGGGCGTCAGATCGGCGCGACGCTCGACCGTAACGGTCTGCGTCCGGCGCGCTACATCATCACCGAGGACGACCTCGTCATCATGGCGTCCGAATCGGGCGTGCTGCCTATCCCCGAATCGAAGATCGTCAAGAAGTGGCGTTTGCAGCCGGGCAAGATGTTCCTCATCGACATGGAACATGGCCGCATCATCGGCGACAAGGAACTCAAGGACAATTTGTCCAATGCCAAGCCCTACAAGAGCTGGATCGATGCGGTGCGCATCAAGCTCGACGAGATCGAGCCCAACGCCGAGGACGTCGCGACCGAACGCCGTGAAGCGGCCGCGCTGCTCGACCGCCAGCAGGCCTTCGGCTACACGCAGGAAGACCTGAAGTTCCTGATGGCGCCGATGGCGCAGCAGGGCGAGGAAGCGATCGGCTCGATGGGCAACGACTCGCCGCTCGCGGTGATGTCCAACAAGAACAAGACCCTCTATCACTATTTCAAGCAGTTGTTCGCGCAGGTCACGAACCCGCCGATCGACCCGATCCGCGAAAACATGGTGATGTCGCTCGTCTCGTTCGTCGGGCCGAAGCCGAACCTGCTGGATACGAACAACATCAACCCGCCGATGCGGCTCGAAGTGTCGCAGCCGGTGCTCGATTTCAAGGACATCGCCAAGATCCGCGCGATCGATCAATACTCGGGCGGCAAGTTCAGCTCCTACGAGCTGAACATCTGCTATCCGGTCGCCTGGGGCAAGGAAGGCATCGAGGCGCGGCTCGCTTCGCTGTGCGCCGAAGCCGTCGATGCGGTGAAGTCCGGCTACAACATGCTGATCGTGTCCGATCGGCGCACCGATCGCGACAACGTGGCGATCCCCGCGCTGCTCGCCACCGCCGCCATCCATACGCACTTGGTGTCGCAAGGGTTGCGCACGAGCACGGGTCTCGTCGTCGAGACGGGTTCGGCGCGCGAGGTGCATCACTTCGCGCTGCTGGCCGGCTACGGCGCGGAAGCCGTCCATCCGTACCTCGCGATGGAGACGCTCGCGCAGTTGGCGCAAGGCATGAAGGGCGATCTCTCGCCGGAAAAAGCCGTCTACAACTTTACGAAGGCGGTGGGCAAGGGCCTGCAAAAGGTCATGTCGAAAATGGGCATTTCGACCTACATGTCGTACACGGGCGCGCAGATCTTCGAAGCGGTCGGCCTCGCGAGCGATCTGGTCGAGAAGTACTTCAAGGGCACGGCGTCCAAGGTCGGGGGCATCGGCTTGTTCGAGGTGGCCGAGGAAGCGATTCGCCTGCATCGCGAAGCGTTCGGCGAAAACCCCGTGCTCGCCAACATGCTCGAGGCGGGCGGCGAGTACGCCTACCGCGTGCGTGGCGAGGACCACATGTGGACGCCCGACGCGATCGCCAAGCTGCAGCATTCCACGCGCAGCAATTCGTACCAGACGTACAAGGAATATGCGCATCTGATCAACGATCAGACCCGCCGCCACATGACGTTCCGCGGCTTGTTCGAGTTCAAGGTCGAACCGACGAAGGCGATCCCGCTCGACGAAGTGGAACCGGCCAAGGAGATCGTCAAGCGTTTCGCGACGGGCGCCATGTCGCTCGGCTCGATCAGCACGGAAGCGCACGCCACCCTCGCGGTCGCGATGAACCGTATTGGCGGCAAGTCGAACACGGGCGAAGGGGGCGAGGACGAAAACCGCTACCGCAACGAATTGCGCGGCATTCCGGTCAAGAACGGCGATACGCTCGCGTCGGTCATCGGCCCTGAGGTCGTGCGCGACATCGCCTTGAAGGACGGCGATTCGCTGCGCTCGAAGATCAAGCAAGTCGCCTCGGGCCGTTTCGGCGTGACCGCCGAATACCTGGCGTCGGCCGACCAGATCCAGATCAAGATGGCGCAGGGCGCGAAGCCGGGCGAAGGCGGTCAGTTGCCGGGCCACAAGGTGTCCGAGTACATCGGCAAGCTGCGTTACTCGGTGCCGGGCGTCGGCCTCATCTCGCCGCCGCCGCACCACGACATCTATTCGATCGAGGACTTGGCGCAGCTCATCCACGACTTGAAGAACGTCAATCCCGCAGCGAGCATTTCGGTCAAGCTCGTCTCGGAAGTGGGCGTCGGCACGGTGGCTGCAGGTGTCGCCAAGGCCAAGGCCGATCACGTCGTGATCGCCGGCCACGACGGCGGCACGGGCGCCTCGCCCCTTTCGTCGATCAAGCATGCCGGCACCCCGTGGGAGCTCGGCCTGGCCGAAACGCAGCAAACGCTCGTGCTCAACCGCCTGCGCGGGCGCATTCGCGTGCAGGCCGACGGCCAGATGAAGACGGGCCGCGACGTCGTGATCGGCGCGCTGCTCGGCGCCGACGAATTCGGCTTCGCGACGGCTCCGCTCGTCGTCGAAGGCTGCATCATGATGCGCAAGTGCCATCTGAACACGTGCCCGGTCGGCGTGGCGACGCAAGATCCGGTGCTGCGCGCGAGGTTCCAGGGACAGCCCGAGTACGTCGTCAACTACTTCTTCTTCGTCGCCGAGGAAGTGCGCGAGATCATGGCGCAGCTCGGCATCCGCAAGTTCGAGGACTTGATCGGCCGCGCCGATCTGCTCGACATGAAGAAGGGTATCGAGCATTGGAAGGCCAAGGGGCTCGACTTTGCGAACATCTTCTATCTGCCGAAGGTGGCGAGCGACGTCGCTCGCAAGCACGTCGAAGAGCAGGATCATGGCTTGTCCCGCGCACTCGATCACACGCTGATCGAGAAGGCGCGCGCCGCGATCGAGAGCGGCGAGCACGTGTCCTTCATTCAGCCGGTGCGCAACGTCAATCGCAGCGTCGGTGCCATGCTTTCGGGTGTGATCGCGAAGAAGCACGGCCACGACGGCTTGGCCGACGACGCGATCCACATCCAGCTCAAGGGCACGGCGGGTCAGAGCTTCGGTGCGTTCCTCGCGCGCGGCGTCACGCTCGATCTCGTCGGCGACGGCAACGACTATGTCGGCAAGGGACTCTCGGGCGGGCGCATCATCATTCGCCCGACGAACGACTTCCGCGGCAAGTCCGAAGAGAACATCATTTGCGGCAACACGGTGATGTACGGCGCGCTCGAAGGGGAAGCCTACCTGCGCGGCGTCGCGGGCGAGCGCTTCTGCGTGCGCAACTCGGGGGCGAGCGCGGTCGTGGAGGGCACGGGCGATCACGGCTGCGAGTACATGACGGGCGGCACGGTCGTCGTGCTCGGCGAGACCGGGCGCAATTTCGCGGCGGGCATGTCGGGCGGCATCGCGTTCGTCTATGACGCGGACGGCACCTTCGCGAGCAAGTGCAACAAGGCGATGGTCGCACTCGAGCCGGTGCTGCAGCAGGCCGAGCAGGAGCGCACGATCGACCGCGGCCTCTGGCATATGGGCGAGACCGACGAAGCCCTGCTCAAGGGCCTCGTCGAGCGGCACTTCCAGTTCACCGGGTCGCCCCGCGCGAAGGCGCTGCTCGAGAACTGGGACGCGTCGCGCCGCCAGTTCGTCAAGGTCTTCCCGACCGAGTACAAGCGAGCGCTCGGCGAGCTGGCCGCCAAGAAGGCGGCCAAGGAGGCGATGGCTGCGTAAGCGGCCAACGCACGCGCGGCGCGGTGCTCGCCATGAGCCCGCGCCCCGACCTGACCTGAGCGGCCGGCGAAGAGGGCTGCGCCCCGATCGGACTTGACGTCGATCGGCGCGCGCGGATCGCGCCGGCCCACCCCGATACCGACGATTTAGGAAAGAAGAGCACCCCATGGGCAAGGCAACCGGTTTTCTCGAGTTTGAGCGCCGCCACGAGTCGTATGAAGCCCCGCTCGCGCGCGTGAAGCACTACAAGGAATTCGTTCTCGCGCTCAGCGACGAGGACGCGAAGATTCAAGGCGCCCGATGCATGGACTGCGGCATCCCGTTCTGCAACAACGGCTGCCCGGTCAACAACATCATTCCCGACTTCAACGACCTCGTTTATCACCAGGACTGGCGGCGCGCGATCGACGTGCTCCATTCGACGAACAACTTCCCGGAGTTCACGGGACGTATTTGTCCCGCGCCCTGCGAGGCGGCCTGCACGCTCAGCATCAACGCCGAGCCGGTCGGCATCAAGTCGATCGAGCACGCCATCATCGACAAGGCTTGGAGCGAAGGCTGGGTTGCGCCGTTGCCACCCAAGAAGAAGACCGGCAAGAAGGTGGCCGTCGTCGGCTCCGGGCCGGCGGGGCTCGCGAGCGCGCAGCAACTCGCGCGCGCCGGGCATGAAGTGACGGTGTTCGAAAAGAACGATCGGATCGGTGGGCTCCTGCGCTATGGGATCCCCGACTTCAAGCTCGAGAAGTGGCTGATCGATCGGCGCATGCGCCAAATGGAGGCCGAAGGCGTCACGTTCCGCACCAACGTGTTCGTCGGCGAGGACGCGTTGCCCGCTTACATCGGCAACACGGCCAAGGAGACGATTTCGCCCGCGGCGCTCAAGGAACAGTTCGACGCTGTCGTGATCGCGGGCGGCTCCGAGACGCCGCGCGATCTACCCGTTCCCGGCCGGGAACTCGCGGGCGTCTACTACGCGATGGAGTTCTTGCCGCAGCAGAACAAGGTCAACGCGGGCGATAAGCTCGCCGACCAACTGCTCGCCAAGGGCAAGCACGTCGTCGTCATCGGCGGCGGGGACACGGGTTCGGACTGCGTCGGCACCTCGAACCGCCATGGCGCGAAGAGCGTGACGCAATTCGAGCTGCTGCCGCAGCCGCCGGAGGAAGAGAACAAGCCTCTCGTTTGGCCGTATTGGCCGATCAAACTGCGCACTTCGTCGTCGCACGAGGAAGGGTGCAGCCGCGATTGGTCGGTGGCGACCAAGCGCTTCGAAGGCAAGAACGGCAAGGTCGAGAAGCTCGTCGCCGCGCGCGTCGAATGGAAGGACGGCAAGATGCAGGAAGTGCCGGGCTCCGAGTTCGAGATGAAAGCCGATCTGGTATTGCTCGCAATGGGCTTTACACAGCCGGCGTCCCCCGTGCTCGACGCCTTCGGCGTCGACAAGGATGCGCGCGGCAACGTGCGTGCCTCGACCGAGGGCGAGCGGGCGTACTACACGTCGGTCGACAAGGTGTTTACCGCGGGCGACATGCGGCGCGGTCAATCGCTCGTCGTATGGGCGATTCGCGAAGGCCGCCAATGTGCGCGCGCCGTCGATGCGTTCTTGATGGGCAGTTCGGAGTTGCCGCGCTGAGCGTATGACCGCGCGCGAGATCGTCGACGACGATTGGCATCGCTGTTTCATCGCGCTCGCGCCCGACGAGGCCACGCGCGAGGCGCTGGCGGCGATGCCCGTCGGCGCGGCGGCTCGCCGCGTCGGCGCCGAGCAATTGCACATGACGTTGGCGTTTCTCGGCACCGTCCCGCCACGCCAGGGCACCCGGCTGGCAGCGCAACTGGCGCAGACCGTCGTGCCCTTGGCGGCGCAACGGGCCGAGCCGATTCAATACTGGCCGAGCGCCGTGCATCCTCGCCTCGTCGTCGTGCCGTTCGCCTTGGGCCCGGGGCTTGGCGAAATCGAAGCGCGCGTGCGCGAACTCGTCGCGAGCCTGGGCTTGCCGATCGACGAGCATCGCCCATTTCGCCCGCACATCACACTGGCGCGGTTCGCGCGTTCGACCAGGCCAGCGGCTTCGGCCGAACCGGTACCCAGTGCGCCAACCCTAGCCGCCGCGACGACAGCCGGGATCGGCCTTGCGCCGGTAGGCGTGTCGCAGGGCGCAGCGACGCTTTCCGTCATCCCTCGCTTCGATACGTTGACGCTCTATTCGAGCACGCTCGCGCGTCACGGCGCGCGCTACCGCGCGCTTGCATCGGTAGCCGTGCCGCCGGCGTGACGGTTACGCGACGACGCGCTCCTCCACCCGCGCGATGTCGAGCACGTGCTCGTGCAACTCGAGCAGCGACTCGCGATGCGCGACGCTGACGATCGCCGTGTTCGGGAGCCGCTCGAGCAGCAAGCGATAGACGTTGGCTTCGTTTTCGGTATCGAGCGCGCTCGTCGCTTCATCGAGGAATAGGAAATCGGGCTTGTGCAGCAGGACCCGCGCGCAGGCGAGACGCTGTTGCTCGCCGGGCGAGAGCACGCGCGTCCAATGCGCCGATTCGGCCAACCGCTGCGCGTAGCCTTCGAGGCGGCAGGCGCGTAGCACCTCGCGGCATGCCTCGTCGGTGAAGGTATCGGCAGTGGACGGATAGGCGAGGGCGCCTTTGAGCGTGCCGATGGGCAAATAACCCTGCTGCGGCACGAACATCGATCGCGCGCCGACGGGCGCGTCGATCGCACCGTCGCCGAACGGCCAGAGGCCCGCAAAGGCGCGCAGCAGCGTGCTCTTGCCGCATCCCGACGGCCCGCGCACGAGCCAGCGGGCGCCCGGCTTCACCTCGATGTCGGCGATGGCGGCGAGGGGCGTGCCGTTGGGAAGCGCCAGGCGCAGGTCGTGCGTGACGAGCGTATTCGTATCGACGTAGTGCAGATTGATGCCGCCATGCTCGGTGGCGGGCGACAGCGCTTCGCCCATATGCGTGCTTTCGATTACGCGGCTGAATTCGCGCAGACGATTCACGGTGGCGCGCCAATCGACGAGCGAAGAGTAGTTGTTGATGAACCAGGAGAACGATTCGCTGACCGTATTGAAGGCGTTTTGAATTTGCATCAGCACGCCGAACGCGAAGGCGCCGGCGAAATAGCGAGGCGCGGCCAACACGAGCGGAAAGATGAGCGACGCTTGGCCGTAAAAGTTCGATGCGAAGTTCAGCCGTCGCGTGTACTTCATGATGAGCCACCAGTTGTCGCGGATGCGCGCGAAGATGTTTCGCGCATTCGCGTTTTCGGTGTTCATCCCATCGTAGAAGGCGATTTGCTCGGCGTTCTCCCGCACGCGGATGAGCCCGAAGCGGAAATCGGCTTCCACGCGCTGTTGCTGGTAAGTGATCGACACGAGCGGATGGCCGACTCGATAGATCAAATACGAGCCGCAAATGGCGTAGATGCACGCGGCCCACACCATATAGCCGGGGATGGTCCAAGTCGAGCCCGAGAGCTTGACGGTCAGCGGCCCGGCGACGGCCCACAGAATCGTGACGAACGAGAACAGCGTCACGATGTTCGACAAGAATCCGAGCGATAGCGAGAGCGTGTTGGTGGCGAACGATTGAAGATCGTCCGTGATCCGCTGGTCCGGGTTGTCGGCGAGACGGTCGCGTTCGATGCGGTAGAACGCGCGTTCGCCGAGCCACGCGCGCAGAAAGCGGTGCGTCAGCCACTGCCGCCAGCGGAACTCGAGCATTTGCCGCAGGTAGACGCGATACACGGCGAGGGCGACGAAGATGAACGCGAGCAGCGTGAACTGCAGCAGCAGGTGCGAGAACTGCGACAAGTCCTTGGCCTGCAACGCGTTGTAAAACTTCGCGTACCACTGGTTGAACCAAACGCTGAAGCCGACGAGCGTGAGGTTCATCGCGACGATCGCGAGCAATAAGCTCCATGCGATTTTCCACTCCTCGGACACCCAGTAAGGCTTGATGAGACCCCAGGCCGTAATCGAGCGAATCTGAAGCGGCGCATCGTCGCGCGTTGGAACGGGATTGAGGGACGCAGTCATAGTGTGGTCGTAAGGAGAGCGGAAAGCGTGATACGTGAGCTGGCCGGTTGCACGAGCGCGGCGCCGTTGCGCGTCGCGCCGCAGGGTGCGCTCGATTGCCGCGCATTGTTGCCCGAGCCTCTTAAAACAGTCTTAACGATGGACGCAGGCAGAGCACGTGCCGCACCCGGCTCGCGCCCCGCCGAGCGGGCGATGGGACATTGTGCCAGAGCGCGGCGTCGAGGCGCTCGACCGGCATCGCGCCCCTGAATGGATGCGCTCGCACAACCGTGTCGCGGCCGCCGGGCGTTTGCGGCCGCTCGCGCTTTTATGGTCTAATGACCCACGACGAAACAGGGGTGCTTCGCACGTTGCAGGTGGGCAGTATGGCGCCAAGCCGTACCGCCGCGAGGCTGAGAGAGACCCTTCGCACCCGATCCGGGTAATACCGGCGCGGGAAGTTTCGGGAACGCTTTGCGTGGGACGCTCCGTGTCGGATCGTCCTTCCCCGCCGGGTCGCGTCCGCGTCTTTTCGATGCGCGCGCTCCGGCCGGCCTCACCGGCCGGTTTCGTCCTTGTGTACGAAAGTTTGCGGTTCGCACCGCCGTACGAAAAGGATCGATCCGATGTCCGCTCATTGTTCAGTCGTTTCAACCGTTGTACCGTCGACACCCGATTTCGCCGTTCTCGGCGGCGGGCTTTGCGGTCGGCTCATTGCTTGGCGCCTCGCCGGCGCCGGCCATAGCGTTTCCCTTTACGAGCGCGGCGATGCGGCCGGTTCCTCGTCGGCGGCGTGGGTCGCCGCCGCGATGCTGGCCCCGCTCGCCGAAGCGGCGGTGGCCGAACCGCTGATCGTAGGCCTGGGCGCAGCCTCGCTCGAAGATTGGCCGCGCATCCTCGCCTCCTTGCCCGAACCCGTGTTCTTCCAACGCAATGGCACGCTCGTGCTCTGGCATCACACCGATCGCGCGGAAGCTGCGCTGTTCGAGCGCCGCATGCGGGCGAATGCGCCGGCGGCGTTGCTGGCCGAGGGCGGTATCGCGGCCGTCGACGCGAACGGGCTCGCGCTTGCCGAGCCCGCGCTGGCGGGCCGATTCGCCAGCGGGTGGTTGCTGCCGCGCGAGGGCCAATTGGACAATCGCCAGGTGCTGAGCGCTTTGGCCGCAGGGCTCGCCGAGCGCGGCGTCGCGGCGCATTGGCACACGAGCATCGACGAATCGGCGCTGCCACCCGCGCGCGTGACGATCGACTGCCGGGGCCTGGGCGCCAAGCCCGCGCTGCCGGCGCTGCGTGGCATTCGCGGCGAAGTGGCGCGCATCAAAGCGCCCGGCATCGGCTTGACGCGGCCGGTGCGGCTGCTCCATCCGCGCTATCCGATCTACCTCGCCCCCAAAGAGAACGACGTGTACGTGATCGGCGCCACCGAGATCGAGGGCGAAGACATGTCGCCCGTGAGCGTGCGTTCGGCGCTGGAACTGCTCAGCGCGGCCTTCGCGGTTCATCCGGGCTTCGGCGAGGCGCGCATCCTCGAATTGAATACGCAGTGCCGCCCTACGCTGCCCGATCATCGTCCCGCCATCATGTGGGACGGCGCGCAAACGCTGCGAGTCAATGGGCTGTACCGTCACGGCTATATGATCGCCCCCGAAGTGTCGGCGACGGCCACCGAGCTGGCGCAGGCGCTGTTGGCGGGGCGGTGCAAAGATGCCGAAGCGTTCGCGGCGCTGCGCGAAACGTCGCCTTGGTCGTCGATGCTCCATTGCACTGCGTCGCGCGAGCGCGCGGCCGAAGCGACCCCGCAGCCCTAGTCAACTCGCCAAACGTCTCGCCGATCATGGATATCGAAGTCAATCAAACCCCGCTCTCGCTGCCCGAGCACGCCACGCTCGCCGATGCGCTATCCGCCTTCGGCGCGCGCCCGCCGTTCGCCGTCGCGGTAAATGGCGAATTCGTCGCGCGCGGACAGCACGCGGCGCGCACGTTGAGCGCGGGCGACCGGATCGACGTCGTTCATCCGGTGGCGGGCGGCTGAACGCCTCCTCGGCCCACGCGCCGCGCACCGCGCACCGCGCACCGCCGGCGGCCAGGCAGAGGCCTTGCTGGCCGATGGCGTGGGCGGCGCGATTCAACGCATCGAACTTGTTTTCGACTTACGAGCATTCGAGCCTTTCAGGACATCCGATGACCTCCGCTTACCCCGCAGTCCCCGCCGCAGCCGACGCACTGACGCTTTACGGCGAAACCTTCGCAAGCCGCGTCCTGCTCGGCACGTCGCGGTATCCGTCCTTGCAGTCGCTGGCCGATTCTATCGACGCCGCTGGCCCCGCAATGGTGACGGTCGCGTTGCGCCGCCAGATGAACGAGCAGACGGCGCAAGCCGGTTTCTTCGATTTGCTCAAGGCCCGCGGCGTGCCGCTCTTGCCCAATACGGCCGGCTGCCAGAGCGTGGCCGAAGCCGTGACGACGGCGCACATGGCGCGCGAAGTGTTCGACACCGATTGGATCAAGCTCGAGCTGATCGGCGACGATTACACGCTGCAGCCCGATCCGGTCGGCTTGATCGAAGCGGCGGCGCGGCTCGTCAAAGACGGATTCAAAGTGCTGCCCTATTGCACCGAGGATCTGGTGATCGGCCGCAGGCTGCTCGACGCCGGGTGCGAAGCCTTGATGCCGTGGGGCGCGCCCATCGGCACGGGCAAGGGCGTCGTCAATCCCTATGGGCTGCGGGTGCTGCGCGAGCGCCTGCCCGATGTGCCCTTGATCGTCGATGCCGGGTTGGGCGTGCCGTCGCACGCATGCCAAGTCATGGAGTGGGGTTTCGACGGCGTGCTGCTCAATACGGCGGTCTCCCAAGCGACGCTCCCGGCGGCGATGGCGCACGCATTCGCGCAAGCGGTGCAAGCGGGGCGTGGGGCGTACAGGGCCGGGCCGATGGCCGAGCGCGATAGCGCCCAGGCGAGCACGCCTGTCGTCGGCATGCCGTTCTGGCATCAGGATGCTCGATGAGCGCGGCGCACGCGCTTTTGCGCACGGGCCGCGCGGCTTCGCCGTGGCGGCGCGAAGCCTTTGGCGCGCGTAGCGCGGGGAGCGGCGCATGAGAACCCTCGCTTTTGCCGATCGCGATTTGTTTTGGCCCCCCGCCGACGAACTGGTCGAAGCGGCCGAACGCATACGCGTGAGGCTGGGCGATTGGCCGCGTGCGCGCGTCGATTGGCGCGTTTGCCTCGCGGCGCCCGATACGGCGCGTGCGGGCGATTTGATCGTGGTGATCGGCCAGGTGGCCGATGCAGGGCTGGCTCAGGCATGGCGCGCGGCCGGTGCAGGGCTGATCGAGGCTCACGGAGGTGGCGTTGCGTTGACGACGGCGACCGGGGTGCGCTATGCGTTCGAAGGGTCGCTTGCCGAGGATTGGCTCGCGGCGCTGGCTGCATTTCTCGACTGCGGCCTCGAGCCGCATGATGCGTTGGTGCTCGCGCTCGCCTGGCGCGACGGCGACGAGACGCGCGGCGAGGATGCATGGCCTGTCGATCTGATGCGTTTCCCGCGCGTCGCAGGATTGCCCCCGGCGCCGGCGCAGCCGTTTCCGGCGTGCGAGCGCCGGCTCGGGCTGTATCCCGTCTTGCCGAGCGCGCAGTGGGTCGAGCGAGTTCTGGCGCTAGGGGTGAGGACCGTGCAGTTGCGTCTGAAGGATGCACCGCCTGCACAGCTCGCCACCGAGATCGGTCAGGCCGTGGCGGCCGGCCGCCGCCACGGCGCCTGCGTTTTCATCAACGATCATTGGCGTGAGGCGGCGCAGGCCGGCGCATACGGGGTGCATTTGGGGCAGGAAGATCTCGAAGCGGCCGATATGCAGGCGATTTCGCAATCGGGGATGCGGCTAGGGTTATCGACGCACGGTTATTACGAAATGTTACGCGCGCTTCACTTTCGGCCTAGCTATCTGGCGTTCGGCGCCGTGTTCCCGACCGGCACGAAGACGGTCGCGACCGCGCCGCAAGGGCTGGCCCGGCTCGAACGCTACGTGCGCCTTTTGGGCGCGCAGGTGCCGCTCGTCGCCATCGGCGGCATCGACTTGGCGCGGCTGCCTGCCGTCGCGGCCACCGGCGTGGGCAGCGTGGCGCTGGTGAGCGCGGTCACCGCGGCGCCGGATCCGGCGCGTGCGATCGCCGAGCTGCAGCGGGCGTTTGGCGCTTAGCAACACAGCGTTGTCCGTGCGGTAACGGCGACGTCACGACAGCGTTGCGGCTGAGGCCCTATAATTCCGCTTCCGCGTAAACGCGTAACAGGACTGTCCGCTTCGTGCCGCCTTCATCCTCCGAGCCCATCTTAGAGCTTCGCAACGTCGATTTCGGCTATGGCGAAGACCGTCTTGTCCTCTCGAACCTGAGCATGCGTTTCGGCCGCGGCCAGGTCGTGGCCGTCATGGGCGGCTCCGGCGGCGGCAAGACGACGGTGCTGCGTTTGATCGGCGGGCTCGAGCGTGCGCGTCGCGGCGAGGTGCTGTTCGAGGGCCGCGACGTGGGTCGGCAAACGCGGGAGGGCCTTTATGCGATGCGCCGCAAGATGGGCATGCTGTTCCAGTTCGGGGCGCTGTTCACCGATATGTCGGTGTTCGAGAACGTCGCCTTCGCGCTGCGCGAGCACACCGAGCTGCCCGAAGCGCTGATTCGCGACCTCGTACTCATGAAACTGAACGCCGTTGGGCTGCGCGGGGCGCGCGACCTCGCGCCGTCCCAAATATCGGGCGGCATGGCGCGGCGCGTGGCGCTGGCGCGCGCAATTGCACTCGACCCCGAATTGATCATGTACGACGAACCCTTCGCGGGGCTCGATCCGATTTCGCTCGGCATCACGGCAAACCTGATTCGCACGCTGAACCAGGCGCTGGGCGCCACTTCGATTCTCGTCACGCACGATGTGCCGGAATCGTTCGCGATTGCCGATTACGTCTACTTCTTGGCGAACGGAACGGTGCTCGCGCAGGGCACGCCCGCGCAGTTGCGCGAATCGGTCGATCCGACCGTGCGGCAGTTCATCGACGGCGCCCCGGACGGCCCGTTCCGCTTCCACTATCCGGCGCAAGCGACGCTCGCCGCCGATTTCGGTTTGGGAGAGCGGGCATGATCAGCGCACTGGGACATTGGGTGATCGGCCGCGTCGTGCGAACGGGCTACGCCACGCGGCTATTTCTGCGCGTCGTGCTCGAGGGGCTGCGTTTGCTGCGCCGGCCCGGGCTCGTCATCAAGCAGATCTTCTTCGTCGGCAACTACTCGTTCATCATCATCGCGGTGTCGGGCCTGTTCGTCGGCTTCGTGCTCGGGCTGCAAGGCTACTACACGCTCAATCGCTACGGCTCCGAGCAGGCCTTGGGGCTGCTCGTCGCGCTCTCGCTCGTGCGCGAGCTCGGGCCGGTCGTGACCGCGCTCTTGTTCGCCGGGCGGGCCGGGACTTCGCTGACGGCCGAAATCGGCCTCATGAAAGCCGGCGAACAATTGACGGCGCTCGAAATGATGGCGGTGGACCCGATCGCCACCGTGCTTGCGCCGCGGATGTGGGCGGGGATCATCGCCATGCCGATACTCGCCGCGATCTTCAGCGCGGTGGGGGTGCTGGGCGGTTATGTGGTGGGCGTGCTGCTGATCAACGTCGATGCCGGCGCGTTCTGGGCGCAAATGCAGGCCGGCGTCGATGTCTGGAGCGACGTCGGCAACGGCGTCATCAAAAGCATCGTATTCGGTTTCGCGGTGACCTTTATCGCGCTGTTTCAAGGCTACGAGGCCAAGGCGACGCCCGAAGGCGTATCGCTCGCGACCACGCGCACGGTCGTGTTTGCGTCGCTCGCGGTGCTCGGGCTCGATTTCCTGCTGACGGCGCTGATGTTCAGCTGACACTTTCGGCGAAAGTGCGGCGCGCGGGGGGTACACGCCGCGCGCCGCGCTTTCGCGGCGTTGCGCAATTCTCTCTTTGTTGTCTTTTGGAATGACGATGAAAAAGACTGTTCTCGACTTTTGGGTCGGCTTGTTCGTGGTGCTGGGTTTGATCGCCGTGCTGTTTCTCGCGCTCAAGGTCGGCAACATGAGCTCGCTGTCGTTCCAAGCGACCTATCCCATCAAGCTCAAGTTCGACAATATCGGCGGCCTGAAGGTGCGCGCGCCCGTGAAGAGCGCGGGCGTCGTGGTTGGCCGGGTGTCGTCGATCGGCTTCGATACGAACACCTATCAGGCGCTCGTCACGATCGATGTCGATAAGCAATATCCGTTTCCGAAGGATACTTCGGCGAAGATCCTGACCTCGGGGTTGCTCGGCGAACAATACATCGGGCTCGAGGCCGGCGGCGACAGCGAAATGCTCAAGGCCGGCGACACCATTTCGATGACGCAATCGGCCATCGTGCTCGAAAACCTCATCGGACAATTCCTTTATAGCAAAGCCGCCGATGCGGGCGGCTCCAAAGCCGCCGCGGCGCCCAGCGCGCCCGCCGCGGCGCCGAGTACGCCCGCGCCCGCGCCGAGCGCACCGGCAGCGAGCTCGCCGGCAGCGACTAGCGCCGGCACCTGACCGAACCACACACAGTGAGAGCCAACGGAGAACAATAATGCAAACCACGCGCGCCAGAAACGCGACGCTTGCTCTGGCCATAGCGGCATTGACCGGTTGCGCGTCCGTCCAGACGCCGACGCCGGGCGATCCGCTCGAGGGGCTGAACCGGACCGTCTTCAATTTCAACGATACGGTCGACACGTACGCGCTCAAGCCGGTGGCCAAGGGCTATAAATGGGCGGTGCCGCAGCCGGTGCGCTCGAGCGTGACGAACTTCTTTTCGAATGTGGGCGACGTCTACATTGCCGCGAACGAACTGCTGCAACTGAAGATCGCCGACGGTGTGGGCGACGTCATGCGCGTGGTCATCAACACCTTGTTCGGCGTAGGCGGCCTGTTCGACGTTGCGACGCTGGCCAAATTGCCGAAGCATTCGTCCGATTTCGGCGTGACGCTCGGGCACTACGGTGTGCCGTCCGGGCCGTACCTCGTCCTGCCGCTGCTCGGACCGAGCACGATGCGCGATGCAACGGGTCTTGCCGTCGATTACTATGGCAACCCGCTCAGCTACATTCAGCCCTCGAGCGTCACATGGGCGCTGTATGGCGTCAATCTCGTGAATACGCGCGCCAACCTGCTGACGACGGTCGATGTCTTGTCGGGCGCGGCGATCGACAAATACTCGTTCATTCGGAATGCGTACTTGCAGCGCCGCCGGTTCCTGATTTCGGGCACCGATGGTTCCGACGCGTTGCCGAACTACGACGATTCGCTGCCGAAGTACGACGACGGGGCATCGGACGCTGCGGGCGCGCCTGATGCGGCTTCGAGCCCGGCGCCGGCTCCCGAGGCGGGCGCGGCATCGAGCCCGGCGCCAGCGTCGAGCCCGGCCGCTACGCCTGCGGCGCCCGCGAGCGGGGCGTCGGCGCCGGCCGGCGATGGGAACGGCGAAGATCAGACCGTTCCCGGGCAGCAGTACGTGCCGCCGCGCGGCGGGTTCCCGGGCATTCATTTGCCGCGTTGAGCGGGGCGAGGCCGGCGCCGGCGCGGCGCCCTCGCGGTAACGATTCGAAACGACTGTTGCCGCGCCGGGATGGACCGGCGTCGAACTTGCATGGCATGGTGTGCTCGAATTCGGGTTCCTCGAAATTTAAGGATCGATGATGAAAAAATTCTTTTGGATAGCTTTGGTTTCCGGGTTGCTTTCGTTCGCTAGCGGCGCTTTTGCGCAATCGGTCGACACCAGTTCGCCCGAGAGCATGATCAAGACGGTGACGGGCCAAGTGCTCGACCAGATCAAGAGCGATGCGAGCATCAAGAACGGCGACATCAACAAGATCACGCAAGTCGTGAACGAAAAAATCCTGCCGTACACGGATTTCCGCCGCACGACGCAGCTTGCGATGGGCCGCGCTTGGCGGCAGGCGACGCCGCAGCAGCAAAGCCAAATGGTCGAGCAATTCAAGATGCTCTTGATCCGCACGTATTCGGGCGCGCTCTCGCAGGTGCGCGATCAGACCGTGCAGTTCAAGCCGTTCCGCGCCGACCCGGGGGCAACGGATGTCGTCGTGCGCTCGGTGGTCATGAACAACGGCCAGCCCGTCGAGCTCGACTATCGTCTCTATAAGACGGCTCAGGGTTGGAAGGTCTACGATCTGAACGTCGCGGGCGCGTGGCTGATCCAGGCGTATCAGCAGCAGTTCGCGGAAAAGATCAACCAAGGCGGCGTCGATGGCCTGCTGCAGTTCCTCACGCAGCGCAACGAGCAACTCGCCGCAGGCAAGCAACCGTCATGAGCACGGATACGAGCCGTTTCGCCACAGGCGCGACGCTCACGCACGCCAGCGCCACGAGCGCGCTGGCCGCCGGGCTCTCTCGTATCGAAGCCGGCGCCACGGTGATCGACTGCGCGGCCCTCGCGCAGTTCGATTCGTCCGCGCTCGCCGTGCTGCTGGCGTGGCGCCGGGCGGGTCAGGCGCGCGGCAAGCCCGTCGAAATTCTGAACGTGCCGGCCGGCCTGGCGAGTCTGGCCCAGGTTTACGGCGTCGACGCGCTGTTCGGCCAGCAGCCTTCTGACGCGCCCGCCGACGCCGCAGTGCCGCGCTGACGCCGGCTGTGCGCCGCCGGTGAGCGGTCCCGACTTAGCCTATAATCAACCGTTTTTCCGGACAGCCGGCAGGCATCTCGCCTCGCCGTCGTAGCGGCTCGACGTCACCGCCGCCTATGTCCACGAACGGACACCGATTAGGTCTAACAAAAGGCGCGCCGTCGAGAACGCCGCGCACATCCATGTCAGCGATAGAAATCCGCAACGTCAAGAAGCGCTATAAGGCGCTGCAAGCGCTCAAGGGCGTCAGCTTGACGGTCGAGGAAGGCGAATTTTTTGGCCTGCTCGGCCCCAACGGCGCGGGCAAAACGACCCTCATCAGCATCCTCGCGGGGCTCGCGCGCGCCGATGAAGGCAGCGTGTCGGTGCTCGGGCACGATGTCGTCGCCGATTTCCGGCAAGCGCGCCGGGCGCTCGGCGTCGTGCCGCAAGAGCTCGTGTTCGATCCTTTCTTCACCGTGCGCGAAACGCTGCGCATCCAGTCGGGCTACTACGGGCTTCACCGCAACGACGATTGGATCGACGAGGTGATGGCCAACCTCGATCTGACCGAGAAGGCCGATGCGAACATGCGCGCGCTTTCGGGCGGCATGAAGCGGCGCGTGCTGGTGGCTCAAGCGCTCGTGCATCGACCGCCCGTCATCGTCCTGGACGAGCCGACGGCCGGGGTGGACGTCGAGTTGCGCCAAACGCTGTGGAAATTCATCTCGCGCTTGAACCGCGAAGGCCACACGATCGTGCTGACGACCCATTACCTGGAAGAGGCCGAATCGCTGTGCGATCGCATTGCGATGCTGCGGCGCGGCGAGGTGGTCGCGCTCGATCGCACGAGTGCTTTGCTGCAGCGTTTCGCGGGGATGCAATTGTTCTTGCGGCTGAGCGCGGGCGCGTTGCCCGCCGAATTACGTGCGCTCGAGGTCGAGCCGGCGGCCCCCGGCGCGCGCCAGCATCTGCTGCGCTTGTCGAGCTACGACGACGTCGAGCGCATTCTTTCGCAGTGCCGGGCGGTGGGCTGCGCCTTCGAAGAAATCGACGTGCGCAAGGCCGATTTGGAGGACGTTTTCGTGCAGTTGATGCATACGCCGGAAGTCGTGGAGGGGCTGGCATGAGTCGCTCCCCCTGCGCTCGCTACCGCTCGCTGCCGGCCGGTGTTGGCGCTTCAGTGCGTACCCCGGTTCCGCGCAAAGCGCCCTGCACGGGCGGCGCTGCCTCCCTTGAGGGGGAGTCGGCGCTCGAAGCAAGTCCCCGTCTATTGATGGGACGGGAGGCGCCATGAGCGGCTTTCGCACCCTGTTCTACAAAGAAATCCTGCGGTTTTGGAAGGTGGCGTTCCAAACCGTGCTCGCGCCCGTCGTCACGGCGCTGCTCTATCTGACGATTTTTGGGCACGCGTTGCGCGGGCGCGTCGACGTCTATCCTGGCGTCGAGTACACG
Organism: Trinickia sp. Z7; assembly: GCF_056498045.1. Lineage (NCBI taxonomy): Bacteria > Pseudomonadati > Pseudomonadota > Betaproteobacteria > Burkholderiales > Burkholderiaceae > Trinickia > Trinickia sp. Z7. The sequence goes on along the minus strand of NZ_JAUEQW010000009.1, from coordinate 141,264 downwards.
AGCTTCCTGATTCCCGGGCTCGTCATGATGAGCGTGCTGCAAAACGCATTTGCAAACAGTTCGTCTTCGTTGATCCAGTCCAAGATCACGGGCAACCTCGTCTTCGTCTTGCTGCCGCCGCTCACGTATTGGGAGATGTTCGGCGCTTACGTGCTGGCGGCCGTCGTGCGCGGGCTCGCGGTAGGTTTCGGGGTGTTCGTCGTCACGATCTGGTTCATTCCGGTCGGCTTCGCGGCGCCGCTGTTCATCATCGCGTTCGCCGTGCTCGGCTCGGCCATTCTCGGCACGCTCGGACTCATAGCGGGCATTTGGGCCGAGAAGTTCGATCAGCTCGCGGCATTCCAGAATTTCTTGATCATGCCGCTCACGTTTCTCTCGGGCGTGTTCTATTCGACGCATTCGCTGCCTGATCTTTGGCGCCATGTGTCGCGGCTGAACCCGTTTTTCTACATGATCGACGGCTTTCGCTATGGGTTTTTCGGCGTGTCCGATATCAACCCGCTCACGAGTCTGGCCGTCGTCGGCGGGTTTTTCGCGCTGATTGCCGCCTTCGCGATGCGTTTGCTCGCGTCGGGCTACAAGCTGCGCTATTGAATTGAATTGAATTGGAAGAAGGAGCGTTCACCATGTTGCCGACCCCCGACCAGGTCAAGCAATACATCGAAGCGGGCCTTGCCTGCCGGCATCTGGAAGTCGAGGGCGACGGCCAGCATTTTTTTGCGACGATCGTCTCCGAGGCGTTCGAGGGCAAGCGCCTGATCCAGCGGCATCAGCTCGTTTATGCGGCCCTCGGCGAGCGCATGCGACAGGAAATTCACGCGCTGAGCATGAAGACGCTCACGCCGGCGGAATGGCAGAACGGATAATTCGAGATTCTAAGAGTGCGCATTACACAAGATTCACGCGGCGCCGGTAGCGGCGCCGCCACGGACGCCCGCGCGGCGCAAACCAGCATGGACAAGCTCGTGATCGAAGGCGGCCGGCCGCTTGCCGGAGAAATCGGCATCTCGGGCGCGAAGAACGCGGCGTTGCCGATTCTGTGCGCCAGCCTGTTGACGGCCGACCCGCTGCAGCTCGACAACGTGCCGGATCTGCAGGACGTGCGCACGATGCTCAAGCTGCTCGCGCAGATGGGCGTGCACGAGGCGCGCGGGGCCGGCGAGGCCGCGCAATTGACGCTCGACGCGGCGAACGTCGGCAATCCCGTCGCGCCGTACGAGCTCGTCAAGACGATGCGCGCCTCGATCCTCGTGCTCGGCCCGCTCGTCGCGCGTTTCGGGCATGCCAGAGTGTCGCTGCCCGGCGGCTGCGCGATCGGCGCGCGTCCGGTGGACCAGCACATCAAGGGCCTGCAGGCGATGGGCGCCGAGATCAGCATCGAGCATGGCTACATCGAGGCTCGCGCCACGCGGCTCAAGGGCGCGCGCATCATGACGGATATGATCACGGTCACCGGCACGGAGAACTTGCTGATGGCGGCCACGTTGGCCGAGGGCGAGACCGTGCTCGAGAACGCCGCACGCGAGCCCGAGGTGAGCGACCTCGCGCAACTGCTCGTGCGCACGGGGGCTAGGATCGACGGGATCGGCACCGATCGCCTCGTGATTCAAGGCGTCGAGCGGCTGCACGGCGCGCGCCACGCTGTGATTCCCGATCGCATCGAGGCGGGCACGTTCTTGTGTGCCGTGGCGGCCGCGGGTGGCGACGTGACGCTGCGTAATGTCCGCCCGATCACGCTCGAGGCGGTCACGATGAAGCTGCGGGAGGCGGGCGTGACGCTCGAGGAAGGCGAGGATTGGATCCGGGTGCGGATGGCGCGGCGCCCCGCGTGCGTGTCGTTTCGCACGTCCGAATATCCGGCGTTCCCCACCGACATGCAGGCGCAATTCATGGCGCTCAATGCGATCGCCGAGGGCACGTCGCAAGTCGTCGAGACGATTTTCGAGAACCGCTTCATGCATGTGCAGGAACTCAATCGGCTTGGGGCGAACATCACGATCGACGGCAATACGGCGCTCGTGACCGGGGTGCCGCGGCTGTCGGGCGCCACGGTGATGGCCACCGATCTGCGGGCATCGGCGAGCCTCGTGATCGCCGGGCTCACGGCCGAAGGCGAAACGCTCGTCGACCGCATCTATCACCTCGATCGCGGCTACGACCGCATGGAAGAAAAACTGTCGGCGATCGGCGCCCGTGTGCGCCGCGTGTCGGAGAAACGCGCATGAGCACGATCCCTACGAGTTCCACCACGCCCTTGACGCTCGCCCTCTCGAAGGGGCGGATCTTCGAGGAGACGATGCCGCTGCTCGCCGCGGCGGGCGTGCAGGTTTCGGAGGATCCGGAAACCTCCCGCAAGCTGATCTTGCCTACGAGCGCGCCGAACCTGCGCGTGATCATCGTGCGCGCGACCGACGTGCCCACGTATGTCGAATACGGCGCGGCCGATTTCGGCGTCGCCGGCAAGGACGTGCTGCTCGAACACGGCGGCTCGGGCTTGTATCAGCCGATCGACCTCGATATCGCGCGTTGCCGGATGTCGGTGGCGGTCAAGGCGGGCTTCGATTACGCCAATGCCGTGCGGCAGGGCGCCCGGCTGCGCGTCGCGACCAAGTATGTGCAAACCGCGCGCGAGCATTTCGCGGCGAAGGGCGTGCACGTTGACCTCATCAAGCTGTACGGCTCGATGGAGCTCGCGCCGCTCGTGGGCTTGGCCGACGCGATCGTGGATCTGGTCAGCTCGGGCGGCACGCTGCGCGCGAACAACCTGGTCGAGGTGGAGGAGATCATGCAAATCTCCTCGCGCCTCGTGGTGAACCAAGCGGCGCTCAAATTGAAGCGCGCCGCGCTCAAGCCGTTGCTCGAGGCGTTCGAGCGGGCTTCGCAGCGCACGGCGGGCAGCGCCTGACGCGCCCGCCCGGTGCGCGCATTACCGAAACGGATACCAGCATGGCACTTACGATTCGCAAACTCGATTCGAGCGACGCCGGTTTCGGCGCGGCGCTCGCCGGCGTACTCGCCTTCGAGGCGAGCGAGGATGAGGCGATCGAGCGCTCGGTTGCGCAGATTCTGGCCGACGTGAAAGCGCGCGGCGATGCCGCCGTCCTCGAATACACGAACCGCTTCGACCGCCTGAGCGTCGATAGCTTGGCGGCGCTCGAGCTGCCGACGAGCGAGCTCGAAGCCGCCCTGGAAGGGCTCGAGCCCAAACGCCGCGCCGCGCTCGAGGCCGCGGCGGCGCGCGTGCGCGCTTATCACGAGAAGCAGAAGATCGAATGCGGCAGCCATAGCTGGCAGTACACCGAGGCCGACGGTACGGTGCTCGGCCAGAAAGTCACGCCGCTCGATCGCGCCGGCATCTACGTGCCGGGCGGCAAGGCCGCGTATCCGTCGTCGGTCTTGATGAACGCCATTCCCGCGCGGGTGGCGGGCGTACGCGAAATCGTAATGGTCGTGCCCACGCCGGACGGCGTGCGCAATCCGCTCGTGCTGGCCGCCGCGCTTTTGGGCGGCGTCGACCGTGTGTTTACGATCGGCGGCGCGCAGGCGATCGGCGCGCTCGCGTACGGCACCCAGAGCCTGCCTGCCGTGGATAAGATCTGCGGCCCCGGCAACGCCTACGTGGCGGCGGCCAAGCGGCGCGTGTTCGGCACCGTCGGTATCGACATGATCGCCGGGCCGTCGGAGATTCTCATCCTGTGCGACGGCACGACGGACCCGCGCTGGGTGGCGATGGACTTGTTCTCCCAGGCCGAGCACGACGAACTGGCGCAATCGATCCTGCTGTGCCCCGACGAAGCGTTCATCTCGCGTGTCGAAGACGCGATCGTCGAACTGTTGCCGACCATGCCGCGTCGTGAGGTGATCGAGCGCTCGCTCGTGGGCCGCGGCGCGCTCATCAAGGTGCGCGACATGACCGAAGCCTGTTCGATCGCGAATCAGATCGCGCCCGAGCACCTGGAGATTTCGGCGCTCGACCCCCATCAATGGGCGAAGGAGATCCGCCATGCGGGCGCGATTTTCATGGGCCGCTACACCAGCGAGAGCCTGGGCGACTACTGTGCCGGGCCGAACCACGTCTTGCCCACCTCCCGCACGGCGCGCTTTTCGTCGCCGCTCGGCGTCTACGATTTCTTCAAGCGTTCGAGCGTGATCGAAGTGAGTGCGGAGGGAGCGCAGACGCTCGGCGAGATCGCTGCCGAACTGGCCTATGGCGAGGGGTTGCCGGCGCACGCGCGCAGCGCCGAATACCGGATGAAACAAGGCGGCTGATCATGACGACGACAAAACCGCAAGACATCATCCGCCCCGACGTGCTGGCCATGAGCACCTACGCGGTGGCGGATGCGACGGGCCTCGTGAAGCTCGACGCGATGGAAAATCCGTTCCCGCTGCCGCCCGCGCTGGCCGCTCGATTGGGGGAAGTCCTGGCCGGGGTGGCCTTGAACCGGTATCCCGAGCCGCGCCCGGCGGTGCTCGTGGATAAACTGAAGCGCGTGATGGGTGTGCCCGCCGGCGCGGATCTATTGCTCGGCAACGGTTCGGACGAGCTCATCAGCATCATCGCCGTGGCTTGTGCGAAGCCGGGCGCGAAGCTGCTCGCGCCGATCCCGGGCTTCGTGATGTACCAGATGTCGGCCAAGTTCGCGCAGCTCGACTTCGTCGGGGTGCCGCACCGCGCCGATCTGACGCTCGATGTCGAGGCCATGCTGGCCGCGATCGCCGAGCATCAGCCCGCGGTCATCTACTTGGCCTACCCGAACAACCCGACAGGCACGCTCTACCCGGACGCCGACATCGAACGCATCATCGCTAGCGCGAAGGGCAGTCTCGTCGTGATCGACGAGGCATACCAGCCGTTCGCGCAAAAGAGCTGGATCGGCCGCGTGCTCGACTACGACAACGTCGTCGTCATGCGCACGGTGTCCAAGCTCGGCCTGGCGGGGATCCGGCTCGGCTACTTGGCCGGTGCGCGGGCCTGGCTCGAGGAGTTCGACAAGGTGCGCCCGCCGTACAACGTCAATGTGCTGACCCAGGCGGCCGCGCTATTCATGCTCGATCATGTCGACGTGCTCGAATCCCAAGCCGCTCAGTTGCGCGCCGAGCGCGAGAAACTGGCGGCGGCGCTGGCGGCATTGCCGGGCGTCACGGTGTTCCCGAGCGCGGCGAACTTCCTGCTCGTGCGCCTGCCCGATGCCGACGCCGCGTTCAATGCGCTGCTAAATGCGAAGGTTTTGGTCAAAAACGTGGGTAGAATGCACCCATTGTTGGCCAATTGCCTGCGTTTGACGGTCGGTGCGCCCGAGGAAAACGCACAAATGCTGGCGGCGCTTGCGCTGAAATAAAGTGACTTCGAGGTTTTCCATGCGCGTAGCGGAAGTGTTTCGCGATACCAGCGAAACGAAGATCCGTGTAAAGATCAATTTGGACGGCACGGGCAAGCAGCGGCTGGCCACCGGCGTGCCGTTCCTCGACCACATGCTCGATCAGATCGCCCGTCATGGGTTGATCGACCTGGACATCGAGGCGCAAGGCGACCTGCATATCGACGACCATCATACGGTCGAGGACACGGGCATTACGCTTGGGATGGCGGTGGCCAAGGCGGTGGGCGACAAGAAAGGCATTCGGCGGTACGGTCATGCCTACGTGCCGCTCGACGAGGCGCTCTCGCGCGTGGTGATCGATTTCTCCGGGCGGCCGGGCCTGGAATTCCATGTGCCGTTCATGCGCGCGCGGATCGGCACGTTCGACGTCGACTTGTCGATTGAGTTTTTCCGCGGTTTCGTCAACCATGCGGGCGTGACGCTCCATGTGGACAATTTGCGCGGATTGAACGCGCACCATCAACTGGAAACGGTATTCAAGGCGTTCGGTCGCGCGCTGCGCATGGCCGTGGAACTCGACGAGCGGGCGGCGGGGCAGATTCCGTCGACGAAGGGCAGTCTCTGACGTTAGACCTTGACCGACGGACCGGCGCGCCCAAAGCGGGCGCCGGCTTGCGATGGATCTTCTGAAATCGTTTATTTCGCTGCTGGCGCTGATCAACCCGGTCGGCGCGGTGCCGTTTTTCCTGAGCCTCACATCGGCGCAATCCGATGCGGAGCGGCGTCACACCATTCGCATCGCCTCGATCTCGGTGTTTTGCGTGATTGCCGTGACGACGCTGCTGGGGCAGCAGATCATCAGTTTTTTTGGCATTTCGGTCGGTTCGCTCGAGGTGGGCGGGGGCATCATCATGTTGCTCATGGCCATCAACATGTTGAACGCGCAGATCGGCAACACGCGGGCCACCGCCGAGGAGCGCGACGAGGCCGAATCGAAGAACAGCATTGCGGTGGTGCCGCTCGCGATTCCGCTGCTCACGGGTCCGGGTTCGATCAGCACCGTGATCGTCTATGCGGCGAGCGCGCACCACTGGTACGACCGCGCGGGCCTCATCGCGATCGGCGCGGCGATCGCCGTGATTTGCTTCGGCGCGCTCCGGCTTGCCGAACCGATCGCCCGCTGGGTGGGCCAGACGGGCATCAACATCGGCACGCGGCTCATGGGTTTGATGTTGTCGGCGCTGGCGGTGGAGTTCATCGTCGATGGATTGAAGGCGTTGCTGCCTAACTTGCGATGAAGGGCAAAGGCCCTTTTTGCCATGAAAAAGATTGCGATTGTGGATTATGGGATGGGCAACCTGCGCTCGGTGTATCAGGCGCTGAAAAAGGCTGCCCCGGAAGCGGACGTGGCGATCGTCGACCATGCGGAAGGCATTCGCGCGGCCGAACGCGTCGTTTTGCCGGGACAGGGCGCGATGCCCGACTGTATGCGCTGCCTCGGCGAATCGGGGTTGCAAGAGGCCGTCTTGGAAGCGTCGCGCGTCAAGCCGTTGATGGGCGTGTGCGTGGGCGAGCAGATGCTGTTCGATTGGAGCGAAGAAGGCTCGACGCAGGGCCTGGGCCTGATGCCGGGTAAAGTGGTGCGCTTTCAACTGGAAGGCCGGCTGCAGGACGACGGTTCGCGCTTCAAGGTGCCGCAAATGGGGTGGAACCGCGTGCGGCAAACGCGTGCCCACCCGCTGTGGGCCGGTGTATCGGACGGCGCCTTCTTCTACTTCGTCCATAGCTACTACGTCGTTCCCGACAACCCGAAGCACACGGTTGGGGAAACCGACTACGGCGCGACCTTCACCTCGGCCGTGGCGCGCGAGAACGTGTTTGCGACGCAGTTTCACCCGGAAAAGAGCGCAGCCGCGGGGCTGCGCGTGTACCGTAATTTTGTCGATTGGAACCCCTGAACGCGGTGCTGCCGCTCGCGCACCGCGCCCGATTCCAGGCACCGAGCGAGCGGAACACGGAAAGAGTTGTACTACACTAAGCGACACGGTTCATCGACGTCGGGATCGCTTGCGCGCCCGGCCAGATGCGCCGCCCACCTTCAACCTCCCAGATTTCACGCGATTGCTATGCTGCTGATTCCCGCCATCGACCTCAAGGACGGTCAGTGTGTGCGCCTTAAACAAGGCGATATGGACCAGGCGACGATATTTTCCGAGGATCCTGCCGCGATGGCTCGGCAATGGGTCAGCCGCGGCGCTCGGCGGTTGCATCTCGTCGACCTGAACGGCGCCTTTGCCGGCAAGCCGAGGAACGAAGAGGCAATTCGCGCCATCATCGACGAAGTCGGCAGCGAAATCCCCGTGCAGCTCGGCGGCGGCATTCGCGATCTGGAAACGATCGAGCGCTACCTGGACGAAGGCCTGTCGTACGTGATCATCGGCACGGCGGCGGTGAAGAATCCGGGCTTTCTGCAAGACGCGTGCACGGCGTTCGGCGGGCATATCATCGTCGGCCTGGATGCGAAAGACGGCAAAGTCGCCACCGACGGGTGGAGCAAGCTGACCGGCCACGAAGTCGTCGATTTGGCCCAGAAGTTCGAAGACTACGGCTGCGAATCGATCATCTACACGGATATCGGCCGCGACGGCATGCTTCAAGGCATCAATATCGAAGCGACGGTGCGTCTTGCGCGGGCGGTGAAGATCCCCGTGATCGCGAGCGGCGGGCTCTCGAATCTGGCCGACATCGACGCGCTGTGCGAAGTCGAAGACGAGGGCATCGAGGGCGTCATTTGCGGGCGCGCGATCTACTCGGGCGATCTCGATTTCGCCGCTGCGCAAAAGCGTGCCGATACGCTGCGGGAATCGGACGACGCCTGACGCACGCCGCGGCGAACGCGCGCAGGCTCCGCTCGGAGCGCCGATGCCCCGAAGCCCCGAGGCGCAGCGACCATGCGCGCCCGACGTGCGGGGCGTCCGGTCGAGGCGCGGCGCACGCTACGGCGTTACGGCATCATGCCGTCTGCATTGGCGCAGGCGGCTCACTTAGCGGCATTTGCACCATCATGGCTCTAGCTAAACGCATCATCCCTTGCCTGGACGTGACCGCCGGCCGCGTCGTCAAAGGCGTCAATTTCGTCGAACTGCGCGATGCCGGCGATCCGGTCGAAATCGCGCGCCGCTACGACGAGCAAGGGGCCGACGAACTGACGTTCCTCGACATCACGGCCACCTCCGACCAGCGCGATTTGATTCTGCCCATCATCGAAGCGGTGGCGGCGCAAGTTTTCATCCCTTTGACCGTGGGCGGCGGCGTGCGCGCGGTGGAAGACGTGCGCCGGCTGCTGAACGCGGGCGCGGACAAGATCAGCATGAACTCGTCGGCCGTCGCGCGTCCCGAACTGGTGCGCGAGGCTGCGCAGAAGTACGGTTCCCAATGCATCGTCGTCGCGATCGACGCCAAGCGCGTGTCGGGCGAGGGCGAGCCGGCCCGCTGGGAGGTGTTCACGCATGGCGGCCGCAAAGCGACCGGGCTCGATGCCGTGCAGTGGGCCAAGCAAATGGCCGAATACGGCGCTGGCGAAATTTTGCTGACCAGCATGGACCGCGACGGCACGAAAAGCGGCTTCGATCTCGCGCTGACGCGCGCGGTATCGGACGCGGTGCCCGTGCCCGTCATCGCTTCGGGCGGCGTGGGCTCGCTGAAGGATCTGGCCGACGGCATTACCGAGGGCCACGCCGATGCCGTGCTGGCCGCGAGCATCTTCCACTATGGCGAGCATACGGTCGGTGAAGCGAAGCGTTTCATGGCCGAGCGCGGCATTTCCGTGAGGCAATGATGAAACGGTTCCGACATTCTGCCGCATATCCAGCCTTGCTCGGGCACGGTGTAGCCGCGTTCGAAGCGGTGCCCGCGGAGGCCAAATGAGCGCCCCCGCCGAAAAACCCTGGCTCGACAAGGTCCACTGGGATGCCAACGGGCTGGTCCCCGTGATTGCCCAGGAAGCGACGACGGGCGACGTGCTGATGTTCGCGTGGATGAATCGCGAGGCGCTCGCCAAGACCGTCGAAACGGGGCGCGCCGTGTATTTCTCGCGCTCGCGCCAGCGCCTTTGGTTCAAGGGCGAAGAGTCGGGCCACGTGCAGCATGTGCACGAGATGCGGCTCGACTGCGACGACGACGTCGTGCTGCTCAAAGTCGAGCAGGTGTCGGGCATTGCTTGCCATACCGGACGCCATTCCTGTTTCTTCCAGAAATTCGAAGGCACGGCGGATGAAGGCGATTGGGTCGCCGTCGATCCCGTGCTGAAAGACCCCGAACAGATCTACCGATGACGCAATCCACGCAACCGGGCGCCGCGGGCGCCGCCTCCACCGCCACTGCCTCGACGACCGAAGACACGCTGCTGCGGCTTGCCGCGATCATCGACAGCCGCAAAGGGGGCGATCCCGAGGTCTCCTACGTTTCTCGTCTGTTTCACAAGGGCGACGACGCGGTACTGAAGAAGATCGGGGAAGAGGCGACCGAAGTCGTGCTCGCTGCCAAGGACGTGCGCCAAGGCGGCGCGCCCGGCGCGCTCGTCGGGGAAGTGGCCGATCTTTGGTTTCACTGCCTGGTCATGCTGTCACACTACGATCTGAGCCCCGCGGACGTGATCGCCGAACTCGAGCGGCGCGAAGGCATGTCGGGCATCGAGGAGAAAGCGCTCAGAAAGCGGCGCGAGCGCGAAGAAAACGGCGGTTGAATCGGTCTTTCGCAGGCTCGGCGCCTTCGAGGCCGGTATTGCATGAGGTTGGCGCGAGCGCCGCAGCACTGGCGCCAATCGATAGCCGAAGCACAAACCTCGGTCGACAGGAGAGCGAGAATGGAACAGCGACCCGAAACGCCCATCCCTTACCCGGGATCCGACGCAGGCCGCGCACGCGACATGCGCACGCTCACGCATATCCTGTATGGGCTCTACGCGCTGCATTGGTTCACCGGGGGCATCTCGATCATCGTTGCCGTCATCATCGCCTACGTGAAGCGCGACGACGCGGCGGGCACACCGTCGCAGCCGCATGTGGAGTGGCTCATTCGCACGTTTTGGATGGGCCTCGTGGGCTATATCATCGGCGGCGTGCTGGTGTTCGTCGTGATCGGCTTCGCCGTGCTCACCGCCGTGTCGATCTGGATGCTGTACCGTATCGTGAAAGGCTGGCTGTACCTGTATGACAACAAGCCGCTCGATTCGCGCGCGTGGTTCTGATCCGATCGCGCGCCGCGCATTCGCCTCTCAACCAGGAAAACCATGAGTCACGACAACTGCCTCTTTTGCAAAATTGCCGCCGGCGAGATCCCAAGCACGAAGGTCCATGAGGACGAAGATTTCGTCGCATTCAAGGACATTCACCCTGCGGCAGATACGCACATCCTCGTGATTCCGCGAAAACACGTGGAAACGCTGTCCAATTGCACCGAAAGCGAAGCGCCGCTGCTTGGTAAAATGTTGGTTCTGGTGGCGCGACTGGCCGAGCAGCTCGGTTGCGCGTACACCGGCGGCGATACGGGGTTTCGCACGGTCATCAATACGGGGCCGGGCGGCGGCCAGGAGGTCTATCACTTGCATGCGCATATACTCGCCGGTCCGCGGCCGTGGAAGCGGATGGGTTGATAGCGCGGCGTACCCGTTTCGCATCGATCGACAGGGAGCGCGCGCGCTCCGATTAGGGTCGCAAGGCCGGTATTGTTTGCTGCTGCGAATGCGCGGTGGCAAACCTCGGGAGGTTCTCATGGGTTCATTCAGCATTTGGCACTGGTTGATCGTGCTTTTGATCGTCGCGCTCGTGTTCGGCACGAAGCGCCTGCGCAGCATCGGTAGCGATTTGGGCAGCGCGGTGAAGGGGTTCAAGGAAGGCATCAAGGACGCCGATGCGCCGCCGTCTTCCACGTCCACCCCGGCCGAGGCCGAGCGGCGCGAATTGCCGCGCTCGGGCACGATCGACGTCGAAGCCAAGGAAAAATCGCGTTCGAACGATTACCGTTGAACGCGATGCGCGCCGGTCCCGGCCCGGCGCATTGCGCGGCGAACGACGCGCGGGTTGGAACGCATAACCGATAACGGACCACTAGGCCACTTACATGCTCGACCTCGGACTGACGAAGATGGCGCTGATCGGTGTCGTGGCGCTCGTCGTGCTCGGGCCGGAGCGCCTGCCGCGCGTCGCGCGCACGGCAGGCGCGCTGTTCGGCCGTGCTCAGCGCTACATCAGCGAAGTGAAGGCCGAAGTCACGCGCGAAATCGAGCTCGATGAACTGCGCCGGATGAAGAGCGAATTCGAATCGGCGGCGCGCAACGTGGAAAACACCATCCACGACAACGTGCGCAAGCACGAGGCCGAGTTGAACGACGCCTTCCGCTCCGGTACCTCGGTATCGCCAAGCATTGCCGGCACCGCGGCAGCGGAGGACGCGGCGCGCGGCACGGGCGCGACCGACGGTTCATCTCCCTCGTCGTGGCGCAGCGTCTCGCCGCGCGCGACGAGCAAGCGCGTCAACTGGCGCGTCAAGCAGGCAGCGACGCCCACCTGGTACAAGCGGGCCATGGGCCGGCGCACCCACGTGCAATCGGGGGCCGCGCGCGTGGCGCGCTACACGCCGGCAAGCCTGCGCAAGCAGCGGCGGTTCCTTTGATCCCGTTCCTGCGCGTGGCCGAGGTTTTTCATCTTCCGAGTCATCGGCGCGGTGCGCGCCGATCTCCATCTTAAGAGGGCCGGCGTGAGCGACCCCCAGCACAATTCAAGCGAAGGCACAGAAGAGTCGTTCATCTCGCATCTGGTAGAGCTGCGCGACCGCATCATCAAAGCCGGTATCGCCGTTATCGTCGTGTTCGTTTCGCTCGTCTACTGGGCGACGGACATCTTCAAGCTGCTCGCGCGTCCGTTGATGGAAAACTTGCCCAAGGGCGGGCGCATGATCGTGACCGACGTGACCGGTTCGTTCTTCGTCCCGGTGAAGGTGACGATGCTCGTTGCGCTCGTGATCGCACTGCCGATCGTCCTCTATCAGATCTGGGCGTTCGTGGCGCCGGGCCTCTATCAGCATGAGAAAAAGCTCGTCGCGCCGCTGGTCGGCAGCAGCTATCTGCTATTTCTATGCGGGATGGCGTTCGCCTACTTCGTCGTGTTCCCGACGATCTTCCGTGTGATGGCGCATTACAACGCGCCGCTGGACGTGCAGATGTCGACCGACATCGACAACTACCTCAGTTTCGTGCTGTCGATGTTCATCGCCTTCGGCGTGACCTTCGAGGTGCCGATCATCGTCGTGCTGCTCGTGCGCATGAAGGTGCTGACGCTCAAGAAGCTGCGCAGCATTCGGCCGTATGTCGTGGTGGGCGCGTTCATCGTTGCGGCTGTCGTCACGCCACCCGATGTCTTTTCGCAATTGATCCTCGCGCTGCCGCTGATCATTCTTTACGAGGCGGGCATCATCGCGGCTCGCCTGATCATCGGGAAGGATCCAGAGCCCGTGGCAGACGAAGAAGGTGCGGCCTCGTAAGTCGCGATGCTTCCGATTGCATTGACGCGGCCTTCGCACTTCTGATCGCTGAGCGCTGGTCCCTGGTCCCTGGTCCCCGATTCCGGCTACCGGCTACCCGGTCGGCGCGAGCGGGCGGCTCACGCCTTCCGGGGTCATTCCTCTTGCTGCTGCGAGTCGCTATTGTCGTCGTCGCTGTTGGCTTGTTTCGGCGGCGGCGGGCGTTTGCCGATCGTCACCACGACTTCCATCTCTTTTCTCTTGCGCATGAGCTTGACCTTGGCCTGAGTGCCCGGTTTGATCTGCGCGATGATGTTCAGCAGCCGCGTCGTGTCGAGGATTTCTTCGCCGTTCACGTCGAGCAGCACGTCGCCCGGCTTGATTCCGGCCTTGTCCGCCGGCCCGCCTTGCAGCACGCCCGCGACGATCGTGCCGCGCTGTTCGAGCCCGAACGATTCCGCGATCGCCGGTGTGACGTCCTGCGGTTCGACGCCGATCCAGCCGCGCGTGACCGAACCGGTCGTGATGATGCTTTCGAGCACGCTGCGCGCGGTCGAAACGGGGATGGCGAAGCCGATGCCGAGCGAGCCGCCCGAGCGCGAGTAGATGGCCGTGTTGATGCCGAGCAGATTGCCTTTGACGTCGACGAGCGCGCCGCCCGAGTTGCCCGGGTTGATCGGCGCATCCGTCTGAATGAAGTTTTCGAATGTATTGATGCCGAGGTGATTGCGCCCGAGCGCGCTGATGATGCCCATCGTGACCGTTTGGCCGACGCCGAACGGATTGCCGATGGCGAGCACGACATCGCCCACGCGCGCCTGCTCCACGCGGCCTAGCGTGATGGTGGGCAGGTTGGTCAGGCCGATCTTGAGCACGGCCAGATCCGTTTCCGGATCGACGCCGATCACCTTCGCGTTCGTGCGGCGGCCGTCGGGCAGTGCGACCTCGATCTCGTCCGCCCCGTCCACGACATGTTCGTTCGTTAGAATGTAGCCTTCCGAACTGACGATCACGCCCGAGCCAAGGTTCGTCGCCGCATCGTCCTGCGGCGGCTGTTGTTGCTGCTGCGGGTTCTTGGGATTGCCGAAGAAATAACGAAACAGCGGGTCTTTCGCATGAGGATTGGGCGGGGCCGAGCCGCCTTTGCCCGAGAACACGTTGACGACAGCGGGCATCGCGCGCTGCGCGGCGTCGGCGTACGAGGCCGCCGCCGCGCCCGAACTGGAGCCGGGGGCGACTTCGCGCAGTGCGACGATCGGGGAAGCGAGTTGCTTGCCGAATTGTCCTTGCCGCTGCAGCCATTGGGGCTTGAGTGTGGCGACGATGAACAGCAGTGCGAGCAGCACCGTCACCGCTTGGGCAAACAGCAGCCAGAAGCGTCTAAGCATTTGAAGAATCGAGGTTTCTATGGATCGGATCGAACTTGAATTGTACTTGAACGACATGCTCGATATCGGTCGTTTCAAGGACTACTGCCCCAACGGCTTGCAAGTCGAAGGCCGCCGGCGAATCGACAAGATCGCGACGGGCGTCACGGCGTCGCTTGCGTTTTTGGAAGCGGCACGCGACTGGGGCGCCGATGCCGTCCTCGTTCACCACGGCTATTTCTGGCGCAACGAGTCGCCGCAAATCACAGGCCGCAAGTACCGGCGCATCAAGACGCTCATGGACGCGGACCTCAGCTTGTTCGCCTATCATCTGCCGCTCGACGATCACCCCGAGGTGGGCAACAACGCGCAGCTCGGGGCTCGGCTAGGGCTGATCGGCGATGCGCGCTTCGGCGCGGACGGCATCGGCTGGATGACGACCCTGCCGATGCCGGTCACGCTCGCGCACTTCGCGGCGCAGGTCGAGCAGACGCTGGGTCGCGCGCCGTTGCTGCTGGGCGATGCCGATGCCGAGTTGCGCCGCATCGCCTGGTGCACGGGAGGCGCCCAGGGTTATTTCGAAGCTGCGATCGATGCGGGGGCGGATGTCTATCTGACCGGCGAGATCTCCGAGCAGACGACGCACATCGCCGCCGAAAGCGGCGTCGCCTTCCTGGCCGCGGGGCATCATGCGACCGAGCGTTATGGCGTTCAAGCGCTCGGCTCGCATCTCTCGGAGCGCTTCGACGTCGAACACCTCTTTATCGATATCGATAATCCGGTGTGACGCAGCGCCGCAATTTCGACGCTTTTTTCGTTGAATCTGGCTGTGTTTTTGCGTTTTGCATGATTCGTATCATGCATCGCGCAATAAATGTGCCGATGCAGGGAATGCTTAACGAAGAAAACGAAGATGTGAGACGAAACGTCGCCTCCATCATGGGGGGAAACCCCTAAGAATTAGCGCTTTGCATGGTTTTTGTCCGACGGCTCTTGTAAATGCCGACTCCATTCGCGCAAACTAGCGGGCGGCAGCAAATGCGGACGGAAAAATCCAACTTAGAAGTGGGGCGTGTGATGCGAGATAAAGAAGAGGAACGCGTCGACGGCAGCCGTCGTACCTGGCTGATCGCGACATCCGTAATGGGCGGCTTTGGAGGCGTAGCCGCCGTGGTGCCTTTCGTGGACTCCTTAGAGCCATCGGCGAAAGCCAAGGCGGGTGGCGCGCCCGTCGAAGTCGACATCAGCGGTTTGAAGCCCGGCGAGATGATGACCGTGTCCTGGCGCGGCAAGCCGGTTTGGATCCTGAATCGAACCGACGACATGCTGGCCGAGGTGAAGAAGGCCGACGGCGAGGTGGCCGATCCGAAATCGCAGAACCCGTTCACGATTCCGCTGCCCGAGTACTGCAACAACGAATACCGCTCGCGCGCCGATCACAAGAACATTCTCGTTGTCGTCGCCGTCTGCACGCACCTGGGTTGCTCGCCTACGCCTCGATTCACGCCGGGCCCGCAAGCGAATCTTCCCGACAACTGGCCCGGAGGCTTCCTGTGCCCGTGCCATGGCTCGACCTACGATCTGGACGGCCGCGTTTTCAAGAACAAGCCCGCGCCGCAGAACCTCGACGTTCCCCGCTACATGTTCACGAACGGTGGCAAGACGGTCGTGATCGGTAAAGACGAGCAAGGAGAGGCGTAAATGGCGACAACGGAAAACCAAGTGGAATCGACGGGCTTGGTCGGCTGGATCGACCGGCGCTTCCCGATGACCGCGACCTGGAAGGCGCATCTATCGGAGTATTACGCGCCGAAGAACTTCAACTTCTGGTACTTCTTCGGCTCGCTCGCGCTGCTCGTGCTCGTCAATCAGATCGTGACGGGCATCTTCCTGACGATGAACTACAAGCCCGATTCGCAGCTTGCGTTCGCGTCGGTCGAGTACATCATGCGCGAGGTGCCGTGGGGCTGGCTGATCCGCTACATGCATTCGACGGGCGCGTCGATGTTCTTCGTCGTCGTCTATTTGCACATGTTCCGCGGGCTCATGTACGGCTCTTACCGCAAGCCGCGAGAGCTCGTGTGGATCTTCGGTTGCGCGATCTTCCTGTGCCTGATGGCCGAAGCGTTCTTCGGTTACTTGTTGCCGTGGGGACAGATGTCGTACTGGGGCGCCCAGGTGATCGTCAATTTGTTCTCGGCGATCCCGTTCGTCGGCCCGGACCTGTCGTTGTGGATCCGCGGCGATTATGTCGTCTCGGACATCACGCTGAACCGCTTTTTCGCGTTCCACGTGATTGCGATCCCGCTCGTGCTGCTCGGTCTCGTGTTCGTGCATATCGTTGCCTTGCACGAGGTCGGGTCCAACAATCCGGACGGCATCGAGATCAAGGCGAAGAAGGATCCGCAGGGCAAGCCGCTCGACGGCATTCCGTTCCACCCGTTCTATTCGGTGCACGACTTCTTCGGCGTATGCGTGTTCTTAATCGTGTTCGCGGCGATCATTTTCTTCGCGCCGGAGATGGGCGGGTACTTCCTCGAAGCGAACAACTTCATCCCGGCGAACCCGCTGCAGACGCCGCCCGAAATCGCGCCGGTTTGGTATTTCACGGCGTTCTACGCGATGCTGCGTGCGACCACGGACCCGTTCAAGATCGTATTGATGATCGTGGTGGGCCTGCTGGGGTTGCTGGCGCTGGCGCGTGCGCGCGGCAAGTGGCGCATCGGGCTGCCGGTGCTGGCCGTGCTCTTGATCGCCTTCATGGCGGTGACCGAGGCGAAGTTCTGGGGCGTGGTGGTGATGGGCTCGGCGGTGATCTCGCTGTTCTTCCTGCCTTGGCTCGATCGCAGCCCGGTGAAGTCGATTCGCTATCGGCCGTTCTTCCACAAGGTTTTTTACGGAATCTTCGTCGTGGCGTTCTTGGCGCTCGCGTTTTTGGGGACGAAGCCGCCATCGCCGGTGGCTACGCTGATCGCTCAGATTTGCGCGCTGATCTACTTCGCGTTCTTCTTGGGCATGCCTTTCTGGACCCGGCTCGGTACGTTCAAACAGCCGCCCGAGCGTGTTCGGTTCAAGCCCCATTAATCGCGAGCGAGGATAAAAGAATATGAAGACTTGGCTGAGCAAGCTCGCGCGAATCGGCGGGGCGAGCATTCTGACGTTGGCGGCGGCGCTGGGAACGGCGCACGCGGAAGAGGGTTTTCCGCTCGATCGTGCGCCGGATAACATGCACAACATCGCGTCGTTGCAGCACGGGGCGCAATTGTTTGTAAACTATTGCCTGAACTGCCACAGTGCGAACTTGGTGCGGTACAGCTCGCTCGAGCAGATCGGGATTTCGCAGAAGGAGATCGAGCAGAACCTGCTGTTTACGACCGACAAAGTGGGTAACACGATGTCGGTGGCGATGCGTCCCGACGATGCGAAGGCGTGGTTCGGCGTGACGCCGCCCGATTTGTCGGTCGAAGCGCGTGCGCGCGGCAGCGATTGGCTGTACACGTATTTGCGCAGCTTCTACCGTGACGACACGCGCCCGACCGGCTGGAACAACATGGTGTTCAACAACGTCGGCATGCCCCACGTGTTGTGGCAGTTGCAGGGTGTGCGCACGGCGAAATTCGAGGATGTGAAGGACGCGGAAACGGGGGAGACGACGCATCAGTTCACCGGCTACCAGGTCGTAAAACCGGGGACGATGTCGCCGGTAGATTATGATTCTGCCGTGGCCGATCTGGTTGCGTACTTGACATGGATGTCCGAGCCGAACCAGCAGACCCGCCGGCAGCTTGGTGTGTGGGTGCTGATCTTCCTGGGCGTACTGACATTTTTCGCCTGGCGGCTCAACGCGGCGTACTGGAAGGACGTCAAATAAACACGCCGTAACACGGTGTGGGGCCGGCGCAAGAGAAGGGCTCGCTCTCTGAGCGAGCCCTTTGGCGTGCCGGCCCTTCAGCTTTTTGAGGAAACTTTAGACATGATGGTTTTGTATTCCGGCACAACTTGCCCCTTTTCCCAGCGTTGCCGGCTGGTACTGTTCGAAAAGGGCATGGACTTCGAGATCCGCGACGTCGACCTGTTCAACAAGCCGGAAGACATCGCCGTGATGAATCCGTACGGCCAGGTACCGATTCTCGTCGAGCGCGACTTGATTTTGTACGAATCGAACATCATCAACGAGTACATCGACGAACGCTTTCCGCATCCGCAGTTGATGCCGGCCGATCCGGTGCAGCGTGCGCGTGCGCGCTTGTTCCTGCTGAACTTCGAAAAGGAGTTGTTCGTTCACGTCGGCACGCTCGAGAACGAGAAGGGCAAGGCGGCGGAGAAGAATCACGAGAAGGCGCGTCTTGCGATTCGTGACCGGCTGACCCAGCTCGCGCCGATCTTCTTGAAGAACAAGTACATGCTCGGCGAAGAGTTTTCGATGCTGGACGTGGCTATTGCGCCCTTGCTGTGGCGCTTGGACCATTACGGTATCGAGCTGTCGAAAAACGCTGCGCCGCTGATGAAGTACGCCGAGCGTATTTTCAGCCGCCCGGCTTACATCGAGGCGCTGACGCCCTCCGAAAAGGTGATGCGCCGGTAAATCGGGTTCGGGTGCGTGCCCCGCCTCGCCGTGTGCATGAGCGGGAGGCGCGCCGGACTTTGTAAGAGGACAGTTGATGCAAGAGATTTCGACTAAGCCTTATTTGCTGCGTGCGTTGTACGAGTGGTGCACGGACAACGGTTACACGCCGCACATCGCGGTACGCGTGGACAACCAGACGCGCGTGCCGCGTCAGTTCGTGCACAACGACGAGATCGTGCTGAACATCAGCTTCGAGGCGACGAGCCAGCTGCAAATGGGCAACGAGTGGATCGAGTTCAGCGCGCGGTTCTCGGGCAAGGTGCACAAGATCGAAGTGCAGGTGGCGAATGTGCTGGCGATCTATGCGCGCGAGAACGGGCAAGGAATGGCGTTCCCCGTCGAGCCCGCGACGGGCGCGGCGCTGAGCGGCGCGCCGGTGGCGCATAGTGAAGTGGAGGATGTGCGGGTGTTGGAATCCGAAGCTTCGCCGCAGAGCGGGGAAGGTGCGCCGGGGGCGACGAGCGACGAAGGCAAGCCTTCGCGCCCGGATGACGACGGCGGCAAAGGCGGCGGCGGGAAGGGCCACCTCAAGGTTGTGAAATGAAGTAGAATCGCGAACTCACGCCGGCTTAGCTCATCTGGTAGAGCAGTTGATTTTACTGTGTACCTAATGAGGCTGTTGCGTTTGTTCTCCCCCTGGCAGTACGATTCCCCTGGGTTTGCTTTTGAGCCTATCTTTGATAGGCGAGTAGCAAGGAGGGGGCCGGGGGGAGGATGAAGCCTGTGGATAAGTCCCTGCTCTCGCATTGGCGGGAGCTGCCAGCGGTCGATGTGCTCACCGCAGTCGCCGACCACGCGAAGCGCGACGTTACCTACGTCGCGCTCAAATCTCCCCTATCCAGCCGTTGGCATGCCCGTTATGGCAGCCATGAATTCGAACTTCTTCTGACTGGTCCCAAATTCTGGGATACCCGCGTGCAGAAAGGCGGTGGCGGCGCTGTTGACCTTGTCATGCACCTTGCGCGCGTCGACTTTGCGGGGGCCGTACACATCCTTCAAGGCTTTGGCCTGTAGGTGCCGGCGATGAGTGTCCTCCGAACCGGCGCGAATCCCCCGTACGTTCTTTCCTCCCCAATTTCCTACGGCCGCCCCCGCTTTTGGTCGACGGTGTGGTCACTCAGTTCGGCCGGGAAGGCTTGGAAGGAAAATACGCACAAGACGCAGCTTCGGCATCTGGACCGGTTTTACCGGCACTGCGACACTAAGTTCGGCCCCGACTCGCTGGATGAAGCTCTGGGGGCGAACGACGCAAGCCGCGTCTACGAGATGTCCGCCGACCTCTACGTCGATTTGACTAGCAACGCCGATTACACAACTGCTGACGTCCAATGCTGGGACGTGGTACGCAAGTTCGTACTTCATTTCGCTCGACACTGGGCTGTGGGTAGTGATGCGTGGGGCTACGTCATTGGTGCACTCAATGGAACGGGGCATATTCGGGCACCGACGCGAGGCCGTATTGCGTTCGCTCGAGCGCTGCCGGATGTCACTCTCAACGAACTGCTCGCCGTCGCTGAACCGGGGGCTGCGCGCAATCCATCCGTGAGTGCGTCAGTTCGGACACGAAATTGGTTGATTGTTCTGCTGCTGTTGCTCTGCGGGCTTCGTCGTGGCGAATCGCTGTTGCTGACAGTGGATTCATTGAAGCACGGCGTTGATTCAGCGTCCGGCGAAAGCGTCTACTGGCTCGATGTCACCACGACGGATGACGACGAGGAAGAAGACGAGCGGTCGTCCCGACCGAGCATAAAAACCGACGAGTCGCATCGGCAAGTTCGCATATCGGAAGAACTTGCCGCGTTGTTCGAAACGTACGTGGCTGAGTATCGCTCGCACAGCGACTCCCATCGCTTCCTGCTCACTGCCAAGAACGGCAACCCACTTTCTGCGGAATCGGTCAACAAGCTGTTGGCCAGGCTATCGGCGGCAATCTCGCCGGAGGCGATGAAGAGGTTTCGGGAACGAACGGGCGGCAAGCTGCGCATCTCGCCTCATGACCTTCGTCACACTTGCGCAACCGTCAGATATGACCTGTTCCTGAAATCCGCCGACTTCAATCGAGACTTGGCAATGCAGCGAATGCGGGCTTTTTTCGGATGGGCACTGGAGTCCGACATGCCCGACTTATACGCGCGCGCAGCGATTCAGGATGACCTGCTCCGGTCCTGGAATGACCTCTTCGACCGACGCATCGTCGCACTGCGAAAGGGGCAATCATGAACCGCCGGGAGCAGGTTGAAGTTCGCACGCCGAACGCTAATGGTCGAGGTGGAAGCGTTCTTGACTGGCCGTGGCCACCATCCCCGGGTGTGTTCAAAGTCTATGACAAGTATGCCGATGTCGCGTCTGACTTGGTGTTCGGTGAGAGGGTCTGGAAGATGTCTGTCCAGGGCAAGATAGAGGTCTACGAGTTTGCAGCTGAGACTGTTGGGCTGCTTCAGCAAAAATTGGTCTCCCTTACGCAAGCTGATTGCGCTCCTTCGTCAATCCATAAGTTCACCCGTTCGCTCTTATTGAACTGGTCGACGTATGTCCAGCTTCTCGAGGACGGCCCAGAAAGCATCGAGGACCACTGGGACGAGCAAGTTCGCGACATTGATACCGTTAGGGCAGCTAAAGCGATTCTCCACCTCGCCTGTTCCGCCTCTCTGGGCCCGTGGAGGGAGGTCCACAGGAATCTAATCAAAGGATTGAATAGCCGCTCGACTGCATCATGGCTAGCTCAGCGTGGCGCTCGCCGGCGGCGAGAAAAGCTGATTGACCTCAATCGGCAAACGCAGCTCGTCAAAGTTCTCGACGCCGGCGCTTCTGAAGATGAACTGGATGAGTGGGAAGCTGAGGGTTTGGCCGCTTTGGCATTGACGTTCCAACACGGTATGCGGCCTGTGCAGCTCCTGTCTCTGCTGGTCGAACACATCAACGTGTTCAAGGATGCCAGCGGAGATTGGGTTTGTATTGTGTCGTTCCACACAGGAAAGCAACGGGATGCACGCACCGACGACGGTGAAATTCTTCGTCAGCTTAAGCCAGAGTGGGTGAGGCCGGTCATCGCACTTCTTGAATGCGCCAAGCGAGAAAAGCGGGCCCGGCTATTTTCCCGAAGCACAGGGGACCAGTTATGGGCGAAGGTTAAGCGCGTCTGTGCCAACTCAGGCTTTAAGGTCGATTTTACTGCGGTCAACCTGCGGCACACGTCCGCACAGGCACTTGCAGATGCGGGACATAGCCGAAGTAGCCTCCAGCGGTTTCTCGGACACACCAAAGCGAATTCTGCGACCTTTTATATCCGGGCGAGCCGTCACCAGGGCAATCTGTTGAACGCCGCTCTAGGTGCGTCGAAGCTCTACGACGGACTGCTGTCATTGGCTGCGGGCGACTTCATCACCGTCGAAGATTTGCGCAGCGTACATGAAGATGAACAGATTGGCGCCGTGGTTGGGGACCGGCTTGTTAGCGGCATTGGTCGGTGCCGAACAAAACAGACAGCCTGCAATTATGACCCCGTATTCTCGTGTTACGGCTGCTTCAAATACGTGCCCGCGCTGGACCCTACTGCGCACATGGAAGCGATTGCCGGCATGAGGGAGCAAGTCATGGTCTTCATGAAACGAGGCGGACAAGAGTCCAGCCCTGCCTACCTTCAAATGATGAAGTCCTTGGCGGGGGCACAACAAGCCCTGCACGAGTCAACCCGCATTCTGCGAGAGGCGCATGGCTAAGCGCGAACCTGGTGCCTCATACGGCACGCAGCAACCTAGAGCCTACGAAGCGTTCATTGCGCGCTCGCGGCGATTTGTCGAGTCGAAAGGGCTATCGTGGGACATACCTGTCAATGAGGACGGGAGTGTCGATGAGAACGTCGATTGGGACCTGCGCGTCCTAACCGACAGTCATGCGCGTAATGCCGCGCGCACCAACGGGTTTGCAGTTAAGGACAGCATCCGCGATTGCGCCATTGCTGCCGGCTGGCCGGCGGCGCTCCTCCCTACCGGTTCGGTTTTGGCTTATGAAGTACAGGAGTTCCTGAAAGCCGTACTTGCGCAGCGATGCAAAGAAGGAATCGTGCCAAGGTCGGTTAGAAACGAAGCGCTTGTCTACCGCAAATTCTTCTCGGTGACGACAAAGGCGCCGTGGGAGCTGAGCACGGAGGACTTCGACCGTTTCATCGGATTGGTCAAAAACACCAAAACTGGCTTCATCTTGAGTGTTCTTGCAACCCTCATAAACGAGAAGATGTTATCACTTCACGTCCCGCTGGAGCCCGGCTTCCGAACAGAGTTCGTGGCTATGCTTGGCACGGTTCTGGATGAGCGTACTGATGCGGATAAATTGCCGGACCCGGATGCGCTGCACGAGCTTACGCGCATCGTTTTTAGCGAGAGCCCCGAAGGTCACAACGACCGGCTTCGTTTCTCTGTTATTCGCCTGCTGCTCTTCACCGGTTTGAGACTAAACGAAATCCTGATGCTTCCGCTTGACTGCCTCACGTGGGAATCGCACGTAGACGTCGTGACCGGGCTGCCTGCTGGCGAGGTCGGAGGAACCAGTCGTACGCTTCAGCTGCGGTACTTCGGATTGAAACGTGAAGAGGGGCGCCCCGACCTGCTCGTCGAAGACCATCAATGGGTCCCGGAAAAATTCCACAGTGTCATCGCCGAAGCCGTAAAAATCGTACAAGAGGCGACCGCATCGTTGCGCGCGGTGTTACGTCGAAATCTTGATGGCGTCCGACAATTTAAGACTTCCGCAGGGCGAGAGCTGTCGACGGCTGACCTTCTGTTTATCACTATGGTTGCGAACAGGGGCGAGTTGCCCGCAGTTATCCCTGAAGATGCCACCATCGAAACGCTGAGTGAAAGCGGCGTCTACTCCTTCATGGGGTGGGTGCCCGAAGGAAGGACCAACATCTTCGTGCGGTACGGTAAAACATCCAATTGCCGTTCCATGGCGGTTAATCCGCACTCCCTCCGGCATTTGATGAATACCGAGTTCTTTCGACTCAACATACCGGATACCATCATTACGCAGCACTTCGGGCGGCAAACGGTTGCACAGAGCTATGAGTATGACCATCGCAGCCTTGCCGAGCGGTTGTCTTTCGTCCGGCTTCCGCCCAGTGCGGTCAAGATGATTGTGCCCGGCACTCCTCAGGAGGTAGTCGCGAAGATGGTTGTCGGAGGCTTCGCTTCCAACAGCCACATCGCGCAATCGTTCAAGAAGATTCAGGCGGAGCATGGCGACGATGCCGCATTCGAGTACCTGGTCACGAATTCGGACGGCTTTCACATCACCCCTTATGGGTTCTGTACAACCAGCTTTTCGCTAAATCCATGTGCGCGACATTTGAAGTGCTTTCACAGGTGCAAGCAGTTTGTCGCCAGCGGTCTCAGAGAGCACACGCTGTCGCTCGAGCAACTAAGGTCGAAGCTTGTGGTTATGAAAAGAGTCGCCTCCGCAAAACCTCCAAATTCGATTGGTCGTAAAAATCAGATTGAACACGCCGAGCAACTTCTAGCCGGTGTCGATGCGGCCTTGAAGGCGAAACCTGGCGACGTTGTGTTCGAAAATGGACACGACCACTCGGAACAAGCAAGGGACCTGTTCGCATGAAGCCCCGACTCGACGAACGTAACGCTGAACTGGCGACGATACTGGACGCGCTGTTGGCTGAGGACGTAACTATCACCGCACGGGAGGTGGCCAGACGGCATCCGACGCTTCGTAATGCCTCGGCATTCACTCGCGATGTCGCGAGAATGATTCTCATCGAGCAAGCACAGTCTCGACAAGTTCAGCTCAGGACAACTCTCAACCCCCATGCGTTGCGAGCGTCGTCGCTGAGCGACCAGTTGCACGAGAAAGGTGTGCGCATCGATGCACTTGAGAATCAAGTCAAGACGCTAATCACGTCTCACGCCGCATGCATACGGGCCGTTATGGCAGCCGGAGGCATGGCTGCGCTCCAGCGGTACTGGAAGGAATACAAGGCTATTGGTGAAGCTTTGCGTGACCTGAGCGCGTTCCCAGATAGCGCAGAGGTAGTAGAGCTTCGGGACAAAAAACGCAAGCAACGTTGATGCAACTATGGGCTGTCAGGGCAAGCCTCGTCGCTCCGGACATTGCTACCCCCGTGGCTCAATGGAATCGCCCGACGCCGCAAAGTCGACCGGCTTGTCCCGCAAATCGCCAACATGAGGACTATCATTCTCGGAGCGGGTCCTGCGCGCGCGCGGCAATTTGATGATTCCTCTCCGCGACCCATGCCGGCAACGTTAGTACCTGTTCGTTTTCTTCTCGGAACGGGTTGTCGACATATTGGCAATACTCCTCCGCATCAGTTTTATTCGCATCATTCGGGATAAAATTCACTTTCTGTTCGCGCAAGATATCGAAGCTCAATTCTTCATCGGGCCGTTGGATGGTGTCATGATAATAGAGCTGATAGAGAAGTAGCCACTGTTGGTCTCGGTCATGATATCCGGAATTTAGCGTCTCCCTCGCAAACTGAATAACAGCGTCATCTGCCTGATGAAGCTCAAAGAGTAATGCGTTCGCCACACAATCCTTCGATGCTACGACGCTTGCTATCGCTTCTGGACTAAGCTGGATGTTTGCACCTTTGGCTAGATGTAGTGGCCACGCCATGCCATCCGAGCGACGATGTTTGGCATTCTCAACAATAATGGCGCTCATGTGCGCGCTGTATGGAACAAGTAGCTCTCGTTCGTCCTGTACCAGGACTTCCAGATAAGGCAGCAACGCGGGGTAATACCAACTCAAGTTCACGAGGTAGCTCGCTACGCTGAAGAGCGTGCTGTCGTCGAGATGTGGAAGCAGCGAACCAACTGCATACTTGAGGACGCTGCCGTCCCGGGTTTCCTTGTTTAGGCGTGTCGCGAAGTCAAGGTATTGAATGGCGTCAGGGGTGAACATGCGACTGGAACCATCTTCGGCGCGCGCAACTCTGCTATTCAATTCTGAGCCGAGTGCAACGACCCACGGTTCTACGAGTGGCTCTGGAAGCGAGACGATGGTCGTTTTCTGCAAATTCAACCGCAGCCTGTACGCGGCAAGCTCGGTTCCGAGAGTTGTCAAAAATTCATTTGCTTTCTCGTAAGTTTCACAATAGCCAATGTAATCGTCGATGTAGCGACGAAAAACAAAGCCAGATTGGCGTAGCTTTTCATCGACGCGACCGAGGATTAGCTCGACGAGAACGCTCGAAGTGCCTGGTCCAATAGCCAAGCCCACCGTTTCTCCCCGCCTCGCGGCCATCTGGAAGCTGTCGAGTTCATTGCTCCAATGCTGAGCGCCGTTGTCCCGCACTCGAGCCTTCTCGCGTTCGAATCCGACGGTCGCCCACGGAATCGAGTGAGAGTATATGCTGTGAAAACAGCTGGCGATGTCGGTTTCCACGCGGAATCGCTTCGCGAAGCTTGTCTCAAGCGCAGTCGCCGTACGTGTTTGCGCGTCCTCGTAATTCATGATGAACATGCGACCGTCCTGGTGCTGCTCAGGCTTGATGGCGCTGTTCTCACTCTCTGTGAGCGGCCCAAGCTCGTCCCAGTGTTCCCACATTTTGCTCGCCAATCGAGCATACGGGCGAGGGTGAATTAGGGCGAGTTCGCGTGGAACGTTGTTATGGCGCGTCATCCAATACGAGACGTCGTCGTAGCGGATACCACGCCGGCCTCTGGGCTCATCGTAGGAGGCCACCAGCGCCGCTACTTCTGGGGTGAATTGCCGTGTTGACACGCTTGGAGGAAGCTCCCCGACCGGCGCTTTCTGGTTCGGGAAATAATTCCACCGGGTGAGACTTTCATAGATGTGGCGGTGCTGGATGATGGGCATGTGCTACTCAAACACGGCTGTTATGGGAATTCGGGCGAACGCTTGGCTAAACGAGACTACACGAGAGCTGGGGGCGAAAACGTCGGTGGCCGAAATGTGGTAGCAGATGCTACGCCGCTTGCGGTTCTTTCTTTTTCTTTTTGCGTGATGGTGCCGACGGCAGCTTCTTGTACAGCGCGTCGGCAAACTCGCTCTTGAGAGAGAAGACGTCGAGCAGCAGAGGTGTGCCTCCTGCGCGCTCACAGATGGCTCGTGCGAGGCGCTGCTGCGTCCTGTACATCGATTCGGTTGCAACGTTACCCATGCTGAAGCTCTTGCCAACGCTGATGCCGCTAAATGCCGCGCTGATGACCGCCAAGCTTTTGCGGTCCAGCGGGATATGCCCGAATTCGAAGCAATGCCGAGCGAGCTCTGGATGCTGCGTTTTGTGGACGCGCACGTAGCGCACAAAGAGGTCGACCATCTTGTACCGGTGCGCAATGCTCAGCTCTGGATTTACGGGAATGAACTCGACGCCTTCGCGACTCTCAAGCTTTATATTGTTTGCCGTGACGCGCTTCCTCCAGTAAGCGACAAGTGTGCCGGTAAGGTAGCGATGCCACTCTTCGAATCCTTCCCTGGTGCCCAATCCTGCGACCAGTCCCGGGCTGTCTGTGGCGTGGAGCAGTTGGCTCCTGGCCCATGCGTTGTAGATTTCGATGGGACCGTCTCCACCTCGAAAGCCGGTGGACATCGCACGCGCTGTTGAGCTGTCAAGGCCCAGGGTGGACTTCTCCTTCTCCGTGGTCCACTTATCCAGAGCTTTAGGCTGATAGGCGGTATACGCCTGCAGCACTTGCTCATCGAGATAGGTATTCAGGTCAAACAGTAGGTCGTGGCTTGTATGCATGGGATTTGTCAAAACAAGTCTTCGTTGTGGCCAACATCTCGCGAAAGGTTGAAAATTTGTTCGGTGCAAAGGCTTCGAGAAACCGTTTAGGTGCTGAAGACCTCGCTCGGCGCCAAAACGAGAACTGAGCTTGTTCCTCGAGTGAGAGCCACGTACCAATGTTGGCGATTCTCACAAGCATCCGGCGTAATGACGACATGGTCGAACTCAAGGCCCTTGAGCAGCAAGGTACTGCCTACAGACCTATTGCGTAAGGTTCGCCCTTTCTCACGACGAGCGTTGGCAACTTGGAATGCGGCGTCGTCGAGTTGCAGCGTTGGGTTTTCCGCACAGAGTTGCAGTGCCGATTTGACCGAGTACATCAGTTCTGGGCGTGCCATTTTTACACCGTTCTCGCTTTCAACGCACCGGACGGCATCGAGAACGTTTGTCAGCGAATCGCTCTGGGCAACTGTGCTCAAGGCGAGCTCCGCTGGCGTCGTGGGCGTTCGGACTCGGTGCGGGTTTGCCAGCAATGATTCGACGCGCTTCCTTTTGCTTGAAGCCTCAACTCCGATGTAGGCTGTCCCCAAGAGGTCGAGCACGGCGTTGACTCGGCCGATACCGGTTTGTGTTCTGAGGCCCTCGTAAAAGCTGCGCTCGGTCTTGCCTCCGACGGGCTCGACCGTAGTTGCCCGGATGGCCTTCGCGAGGTCCGCGCGCCGAATTTCATCGACACTCGAATGAATAACCGCGAGCGTCTCTCCCTCCGGTGGCCGAGTCGAGCACGCGCCTGCGAGCTCCTTGGCAGAGAGCTTCGCGGCATAAGGCCGCCATTGTAGGCAACTCGGTGCATCGCGGAAGTCGAAGATGCCGGCTTCGAAATTCGCTCGATGACCAATGAGCCATAAACCAAGAGTCGCATTTCCGGCATGAATCCACCTTTGGGGTGTACTCAGTACGCCGGCATGAGGGAAGGCGGCCAGAGTGACCGAATGCCAGTCGGCAAGCATGCCGGGGCGAAAGCCGAAAATCGCTTGTAGCGGGTCGCCAAAAACGTAGCATGGCAGATGACGCGAAAGCGCGCGCACAAGTCCATGGTGTGCGACGGTGCAGTCTTGGTACTCGTCCACAAGAACGCCGACATACGACGCGTCGAGGATGCTTTGCACGGCGCCGCTATCGACCAACGTTGTGGCCGCGACCATGACAGCATCCCATTCGCGCGACGAAGCCGACCAATCGAGAGCCAAGCCCGACCCTTTGGGGAAGGCACGCGCCCATCGATGCGCCCATGCGGACAACGTTTCGACTTGTGCCTTGTCCGCGGGTACCTCGTGCTTGACGAGCCGGCGCCGAATGGCATCGACGCCCGCGACTGTGTGCGTGAGGATGAGCCACCGCCCCGGGGCAGCGCCGGCTAAGAGCGCAATTTGCTCGGTCTTGCCAGTGCCCGCTGGCGCCTCAATCGCTCCGGCACGGGACTGGAGCATCTGCTGGACGGCTTGTTCAAGCATTGCCGTAGAGCCAGCCGAAAATACGTGATAGCTCGAAGCCGAAATGACCAATCCCTAGCGCGCCAGGTGCGGCCAGGAGCGTCGCTCCGATGTGGAAGCAAAGGTCAAAGTTCGTCTTAATCCACTGAGACTTATGCGCTATGTGACCAATCGAGCGTAACTTCGCAGTATCTTCGAGGCATGTGAACAGTTGTTCAAGAGACTCAAATTTTGCTGTCAGAGGGCCGGCCAACTCGCCTAACACCCGACGCTCATCGATTTCCTTGGCAATCACCGTTAGCAGCCTTTTGCGAAGGTCAAGAGGGGTTCCAATGAAAAGCTCCTGTTCGGTGCACCGGCCGTCTCCCCATTCAAAGTGAGGAATTCCGGCAGCGCTGAGGGATGCCGAATACGCGGGGCTCAAGGGATTATCACTGTCCGTCAGGAGCGCGGTCCGATAACCCAACTTAGCGAAGTGGATGGCAGCTCCGGGCGCAGACGAGCCGCCGCCGTCAATGACGGTGACGTTGAGCCGCTGAAACTGATTCTCGGTACCTTCCGCGTATCCCTTGAGAAGCGCGACTTCGGTCTGGCCCTCGCAGACAAGCACGGACTTTGTGAGCAACGCTTCGCCTAGGTCTCGAACGTAGCGCTTTGCTTCGAGGGGCGGTGTCGAGGTTGCCGCGGAAGCCTTCACCTCAACCTTTCCCGTGGCATCCCGGCGACAGACGAAGACCTCACCGAACCGCACTTCGCGCAGCACACTGGTCGAGTGCGTGGTCAGGAACACTTGACCGCTTGCTTCGACCCGCTTGCGCAGATGGCTCACGAGCAGAGAGATGCGATGCGGCTCAAGGCCGTATTCAATTTCGTCTACAAGCAGGAATTCGCGCTGTGCCGACTCGGCGCTCTGCAAGGCTGCAACTGAGAGGCGTGCGGAACCCGTCCCCATGCAGCGAAACGGAACGTTGCCATCATGTAAGGCAACCCCGCTTGCGTTCATCGAGAAGCTTGTATGGTCGAGGTTCGCCGTCAGCGCGTTACGGACCTGAACGCCCAAACCTTTGATATCAGGCGCGACAGTTTCGATGATGTCACTGAACGTTGCCGCACTTTGGGTGGCAAAGGTGTCACGCGCGGAGCGCAACAGCTCGTTCAATTGCGCAGGCAGTCTCTCCGGATGCGCTCCGACGCGCTGCAATGCGGAGCCGCGGCCCCATGAGAGATGCCGGTCCGCGTAGGCGCCGAGGCGTGCTGGCGCCATCTCCTTGCGGTCAGCGAAGCGAACTCGCCTGGTCTTGTCGTTAGTCGTGCCGCCAACATAGATTGACCATGTGGGCTCGAGCGTATCATCGACGTCGAGTTGCAGCACAAGGGCGGGTGCGAAGCCCTCGTTCTCAGCAGGCTCCGATTTCCATTCGAGCCTTACGTCGTTCCAGCCGCAGGAATACAAGCCGTAGCGGTCCTCGCGCAAGTACTCAGTCGGCAACCCAGCGATGCAGGCGACAACCCTGATGGCGTTTGTTGGATTCGCGTCGTAAAAGTCGAGGTCATCGAAGGTGGCGTTCTGCCTTTCTGCGAGCAGAAGGTCGATAGCGTCGAGAATCGTCGTTTTGCAGCTGTCGCCCGGGCCAATCAAACAGTTGACGCCCTGATTCGGTTGCCAGGACAGTTCTCGAATACCACGAAAGTTTTTGACCCAAAGCGCTACGATGTGCATGGCGGTCCCCTGGCGTATGCCTGTATTCGCGCGGAGGCATGTCTGATTCGTGTTGCAACTCGGTGTGGTGCTTCGGCGCTGCTAATGTAGCAGAAGCCAAGGCGGGGAGTTTGCAACGTCTGATAGCAATCAGGCAACGCTGACGGGGCGCCGGGCGCGCGGCGGCAATTACCCAGGCAAATTCCGCGGACCGGAAGCTCGTGGGCCTCAGTGATACACCGGTGACTAAAACGATTGCGCTACAAAGCGCATGAAAGCCATTGACCCGCAGATTTTCACGTATCTAGACGCTTACGAGCTCGCCGAACTTCTCGGCCTGTCAGTCCGCACAATCATTATGCGAGCAAGACGTCGCCCTTGGCTCCTGCCACCGCGCGCTGAACTCTACGACCGCGAACTTCTTCGCTGGCGGCGGGATATCGTCCATCGCTGGCTGAGCGGTGCGTAAACGCCAGTCTCTCGGGCCTAAAGCAGCTCGACAGGATGGATTCCGAACGCTGCTGCCAGCTTCTCAAGCGTCGCAAGCTTCAAGGGCGTGCCCCGTCCGTGCGGCGCTTCAACCCGCGAGATGAAATTGCGGTCAACTCCAGCTAGCTCCCCTAGCTGTTTCTGCGAAAGGCCCGCTTTCTCCCGCAATTGCTTGACCTTGGCGCCAACCGCGGCGCTCGAGACGTCCCCCGTCGGAGGCTGCCGCTGGATTTCGTCCTTTCCGGAGAAACTCATCAAAACACGAACATCGATGCCCAGCGCGCTCGCGAGTGCCTCGGCACGTTCTAACGTCAGGTTGCCGAATGTTCGTTCCAGACGGCTGATGACCGTTCGGTCGGCGCCGATGTAACTACCGAGCTCCTCCTGCGACATTCCCAGTCCAACGCGATACTTCCGCAAGTTGGTTGCGAAACGCTCTGGCAAGGTCGATGGCTCACTGGATTTTTTCATGTCGCCATTTTCATGACGACAACGCAGATGTCTACAGCACACAAATGTTCGACACTTGGCGTGTAGACATTTACATGTACAACGTAAACGCCTACACTTCACCCTATCGGTTTTAGGGCGGGCGGCGAGAGCTCGCACGGCGTCCAATCGAGGCGGCTTTTGACTTTAGATAATCGCGCGGGCAGCCTCTGGAAGCTGCTTCGCGACCGGCCTTTCTCGCGAGCTCATTTGCTAGGCGGAGGCAACCGTCATGTGCGTCTCCGCGCTTTAGCTAGCGTCGGCATGTGCGGTTTACTCGGGGCACTGGGCCGCCGGCCAGATATCGTCGAGTTGGTGAGTGCGCTCTCTACGTTGCGCATGCGTGCGCTTTAGGTAGCCGGTGTGCGCGAATTCCACGAATGGCGGTCAATTCGACGCACAGTAAACAGGGAGCAGTCGTGACGTCGTTTTATGCAGTAGACCATGCAACGTTCAGGCAGGACGAGGACATCACCATCGCGGTTTGCGTCGGCCGTTTCGGTTCCGGCCTGCGATGGACGCAGGAGCTGTACACCCGCTGCGTACAGCACAGTAAGGCCCCAGACATTTGGGCGGACGCGTACCACGCTTTACATCGAAATGAGAGCGCTCAACTCGTTTCGGACGACGTTCCCGTGACAGCAACCAGGCCGGCGTCGACTAAACGGCGGGACCGTGTAGCCCATGTGACGTGCTTCGTGGAGCGGGAGCGAGCGGCGGTGCAAAATGCATCTGCTCGGTTCACTGTATCTGTTGACTCGGTAGGTCGTGTACGCGGGGAGGCTGTTGCCACCGGCCAGCGCGCGGTAAAAATCGCGCGCTTGCGCGTGGACCCGTTTCATTCTGCTTCGGAAATTGGCCTAGCGGTGCTGCTCCATCTGGCTAGCCGGGACTACCAACCCGCAGTCGCAGACATCATGCGCCGTATGCGGCGGCAAGACCCACTGTGACCCGTCGCTCTTTTGATGTTGCTCGCGTTCTTCAGAATGCCGGACGACGCAGTAATGGTGAGGCTTGCTTACCGGCAGGCGTGTGTGCCGGCGATTGACGACATGATGAAGCTGGAGACCCGTGTTGTGCATTCCATCCGCCGACGTGCGGGCGTCGTCATTCTTCGCTCGGACCTCTCGCGACTGGGAAGCCAGTCGCAACTGACACGTGTGCTAACCAAGCTGGTCGCGGCCGGGCAACTGGTACGAGTAGGCCATGGCATATATGCCAAAACCCGCATAAACCGATTTACAGGTCGCCCCGCACCGGCAGCAACGTTCGAATCCATAGCTGCAGAAGCATTCAGAAGACTCGGCATCTCCGTAGGTCCAGGAGCGCTAACCCGCGAGTACAACGCCGGTCGTTCGACGCAGATACCGATGGTGGCAGTCGTGACTACTGGCCGACGACGTATCACTCGGCGGATTCAAGTTGGCAGCAGGCGAGTCGTGTATGAGCGCCTTGGTAAGGACATGCTGTGAGGCGAATCTACAGACGCGAAGGCGGGCGATGAGTAAGGCTCCTGGCTGGTCCCCAGACCCCCCGTTGCTGCAGACCGACGTCGCCGTGTATCTGGGGGACTGCACAGGCGAGACCTTGCTCGTAGTGTGCGATGGCACTTCGGTCGAATCGCGCGGGTCAACGTGGCATCGCGCGTTACTGGCCCTTGCCTGCCCAACGCCACGTGGCCCATATCCGGTGGCCAAGCACTTCACTGTTTATGTTCACGAGACTTCCTACCATGCAACCACGGGCCTTCGCGCGGTGGTCACCTTTCGAGTCGACGTTCGCTGCGAGGGCCGGTTGGCATACGCCAGCGTGCGAAGCGCTCAATCCAGTGCCGACCTTCCGCCAATCCCGTATGTAATTGGCGACGATGTGGTGACCACTGCCCGACGCGTGTTCGAGACTACATCATGGCCTTGATGTTGTGGACGGGGCATAGATGAAGCACAACGACCCGCGTGCGAAACACGCGTTGCATCGCGCGATACGAAAGGCGCTCAGGAACGCAGAACTCGGCACGGCGGCGCTCGTGGAAATCGAGGGGATGCCCGATGAGGTCCTCGGTGCCCTTTTCAAGCAACGCATCCGGTTGTTTCAGATGGAAGCCCGCAAACGCCCCCGCGCGTCGAAATCGCATCTCGTCGCCACAGTCCACACCGCCTTGAAGAAGAAATGCTGACCGGAATCATAGAGTCCACCTTCTCCGTACCACTCCCACAACACATGGGCGGGCGCGTCCTCATGCTCGACTACGACGGGGTTTTACATCCCGACTCCGTTTATTTAATCCACAAACGCGGCCCCACTCTAGTGAATGCCCCGGGTCACCGTCTGTTTGAAAACTGCGGCCTGCTCGACGAGGTACTCGCACCTTACCCGCAGTTGCGCATTGTCCTGTCGACAAGCTGGGTGCGCCGGTATCGCGGGAGCGTTCGGCGCGTGGCGCGCAGGCTGACGCCAAGCCTGCAGGCAAGAGTGATTGGTGCCACGTACCACTCGAGGATGGACCCCGACGAGTTTGCGCAGGCGCCGAGGGGCATGCAGGTATGGAGCGACGTGCTGCGTCGAAAGCCGACAACATGGCTAGCACTGGATGACGACTATTTGCACTGGCCGACCTGGTGCCGTGACAACCTTGTGCGCACACACCCAATCTTCGGCATCGCCGAGCCGGGCGTCCTTGCGGAACTTAAAGCAAAGCTGGAAAGGGCTTTTGGAGGCAAATGATGCTGAGAGTAACTGTGGAGCTGTGGCCCGGTGGCCGAGAAAGCGCGAAGCGGGCGATTGCGACTGCAGACATAGGTCGAATACGTGATGGCGCCTTTGCTGATTATCGAGTGCGTCTCGAGGAGCAATCGCTCGATGGCGTCGGTGACGAAACCGTCGTGGCCGACTACCCACGATGGTCGGCGAGCGTGTGGGACCTTGTTGCCAGGTGCATTGCTGCCGCGCTAAATGAGGGGCGAGAGGAACTGCCGCCGCGACCGATGCTACCGATGGCACCCATGCACGAACGAGACGGGCGACGCTACGTTCGCTTGCGCGAAATACCCGAGCCTGCCCGGACCTTTTTCCGCCGACGCATTGCAAACAGTAGCTGCCCGTTTGCTGAGGACGACGATGAGCTCAGGGGCTGCGCGTATGCTGAGGACTGGGAAGATTTCCTGCGCGGAAGGCTGTAGTGGCCTGCTTCTCAAGACTTCTCACCGGTTTTGAGAACTCTTTCGGGTGCCCAAGTCCTGAACGTACTGTACGTTTTGCGAAAAGTGAAGTCCTGCGAAAGGCTTGTCACGCAAGGTATCGTCGCAATCATGGTGCTACAGGCGAAGCCCCGCTCATTGAAGAATACGTTGATGCAGTCGGACGAGTCGCTCCACTGGGCCGATATACTTGAGTCCCGTTGCGGTTATGACAAGCTCGCGTCAGCGAGCTAGTTCGATAAACCAACGCCGACGGGGACCCCCGGCGAAAGTCCATGCACGAAGTGGCCGCTCCAAGAACAGCAACGCAGGATGGGCATGCGCTACAACAATCCACACCTCTGCCACGTCACAGTCGAGCCTCCTTCACCGCTGGCACCCTGGTCCCAGCAACTTGTGAAGAGGAAGTATGCGTTAGACGCATGGCTTTCCAAATCAGGCAAGTCGGATGACGTAAGCGAGTTCGTGACATGCTTTCCCCGTGGGTGGGAGCCGACATGGACGACTATTTCGCCCTGGACGTTCATTCGCGCCGTTCTTCCTTTTTTCGACGTTGCCGAAAAAGAACACCGAGGCAACGGGAAAGAAAGAGGTGTCCTATGGGTGGAACCTGCTGTAGTAGTCGGGGAAAGCGGGAGATGGCGGGCTTCGGGCCTCAACGACGAGGAGCGAAAGCGGACGCTAGAGTGCTGCGAGCGACAAGTCGCCCAGTTCCTCGAGACAGGAGAATGGTCGTCTAGGGTCGGTGGAACGCGAGTTACGGACCCGCACCCTCGATGCCTGCATGTCGAACCTCTCGGCTTGTACCTCGCTAACGAAGGAAAGAATCGCGTCGCCTTGTATCAAGAATTGGGGTTGCCCATGCCGACCGATGCCTGGTCGAACGGTTACATTGCGCCGCAGAGGATGGCTCTAGTCCAGGCGAGCGACGGTTGGGCTGTGCAGCTCGACGAGGGCGAGACCCGTGCGGTTCGCTACTGCGCGGACATCATTGTCCCAATGTTGATGGCGTACGGAGTCGGCACCGTTAGGCCCCGGCAACCCGAAGTACCGGAAAGTAGCATGTGCCGTCGAGTGCTGCAGATACTCACCGGTACACGATAGGTGGAGGGGCGGCAACAGACGAAAGTCGGCCCCCCATTTGTGCACATCAGGGCTGACTAATTAAAGGCTTCCCATCCCAAACGCATTGCCTCGCGAATCCGTACCGCCACATCCGCCGAGACGCATCGGGTCGTTCATCGGCAAGGCCGTTGCCGGATTTAGACATGCCGTGTATCTGACGGTCTTGCCGTTCTCATACTTGCGAATGCAGTCCGCGTTGTGGCAAGTGTCGGAATAGCGAACGACGGTGTCAGCATCGGTGGGACCGGTAACGACCTTATGCTGTCGCTCAATGCGTGCTTGCACCGTGGCGAAGGAACTCGGTGCAGCAACAGGGCCCGGATTGAAAACAACGTTGGTACTGCCGCACGGCTTGCCGCCGTTCTTCCGCTCGCATGCCGTCCGTGCCGCAGCGAGTGCTGCGTCTTTCGTACTGTCCGTAGCCCACCCTGAGGCCATTGCACTCTCAGCTATAGCAATCCACGTCGGGTTACTTTCCACGGTCCTGATTTCACACGTCTCGGCTTTTTCCGCTCTTTTTCTGCAGCCTTGAAGAGCTCCGGACTTTGCCGCAGTCGCTGACTCATCACCGTACTCGACAAATGCGCCACCATTGCCCATAGAAATTGCATACCATCGGTCGCCCTCGTCCCACGACACAAGGTCTGGCTTGCAGGCTCGCTTGAAATTCGCTTTGCAGTCCTTCATCGCGCGTTCGACCGCGGCCAGCGGGTCACGGCTGGTGGATACACTGATTCCGCCATCTGCGCGAGCAATGACCAGTGCGACGGGGCCGGCAACCGGCTTGCCGACCAGATGGCATCCATTGGAGTCCTTGCGACACCACGCCAGCGCGTTGTCAGCTGCCTCCTCCGAGGAGGCAGCATTGCTCTCCACAAACGCCTGCCCGTCGTCGCCATAAGCGGTGGTAATCCAGGCATTCGCATGAACAGAGAGCGAGCAAAGCAAGCCTGCAGCCAGGAGCCGCCAACCCGCGCGCAACGCTGACGACAACAGTGGTGCGGTGAGATATCCTCGTCGATTCATAGTTTCCCCGTAGATGCAGTGACGCCACGCGGCCAGCCGGCGATGTCGATGCGAAGTGTGATATGCGTCATTTGTCTTATCACAACATTTTATGTCGTTAACTTTAACGTCGGTGGACACCACGCTACATGTTGTTTAACGACAAAATGCGTGGTTATGACGCGGCGACCGGCTGGAATAGGCGAGCGGATTGGAAAATCGATTGCCAGGGAGCGGACAGCGCGCGGCCTGACGCAAGAGCAGCTCGCTGAAATCATTGGTGTCGAGCAGGAGACCGTGAGCCGCATCGAACGCGGTGCAACCCTACCGCCGCTGATGCGGCTGATTCAGCTCGCCGATTATTTCGAGGTTCCGCTCGAGGCTTTGCTGCGGACGAGCTCCACTCGCGTTGCGGACGAAGCGTCCGACATCGCATCTATGTTGTCGAAGCTTGACAGTCAGAATCGGGACTTCGTGCGCCGGTGGGTCGCAGAGATGTGCGAGAAACTCGCGAAACGGAAATGAATTCCACGCTCACGTAACGGAGGGCGCGCGGGCGCAGAGCCGGGAAAAGTGGCCCTCGCAAGATAACGCCTGCAAACCGAAGCACCGCTTACTTGAGTCGTGCAAGCGGTGCGTAAGACGTTTCAAGAGGTCGACGAATTTCGCCTAGGCCGGTGTCAGCGGATGTACAAGCGGACACTGGCGCAACCTTCGACCGGATGGGCACCGGGATTTCCTCGGCATCCCCGTGTTGGTTAGGTAGAGTACGATGGCGGCCAGTGCATGGTGAGAATTCGGGGGTAGCAATGAAGTCGTCTTCTGGGCAGCACGTCGCATTGGACGTGGAAGCAATGGCGACTTTATCCGAGTACTTGGAGCTTGCCCTGGATAGAGGCGGGCACCTCATCATGGTGAAAAGCCAAAGCAGCGGCAGCTGCACGCTGTACGTCGGCGACGAAACCACGTCGGACGAGGACCTGCCTAAGTGCGGCGCGATTCAGAGCGACCTCGCTGACGCCATTCTCGAATCGACGGAGTCTGGTCTCAACGAACTGAGCATCAACGGAGAAGCGTATCGATTCATGCGGTTCTTCACCGAGGTCGGTCATCAAGGCGCAGTGGTGTTCGCGGCAGTCTAGCCGCTATGGAGGCTTGATGGACTGCGTGCAAGGGTAGACGAAGCACCCGTGTCGACCGATGTCTGCTTGCCGCACGGACGCGGCGACGGACGAATTCAACGGTGGCCGTCAACCCGTGCTCGGCACCGGTTAAGGCCGGCCAATTGCGCTTGGTCCTCGCTCTCGAAGCTGCCCAGCACACCGGACGCCTCAACTAGCTCGTTGTTTCGGGTAACGGTGCCGCTGGCGGCGTATTCGCCGCCTTGCCGGATAGCATGTCCCCAAAGCGAATAGCCTTTGTAGGCTTCGGCGTCCATCAGTGAGCTACCCCCGGACTTGTGAGCTGGCACTCTCTCCGTCCCCTATGCTGACACTGCTCGCCCGCAAAGGGGCAAACGGATGAACGCACACCTCAAGACCCGTACGGTCGCAACCGCTTCTCAACGAATTCCTGACCGAAAATGCGGACATCGAGCAAAGCATCCATGCGGACAAGAGCCATCGCTTGCTTCCAGTTTTCGCTTTCTCGGACGCCGACAACCTGTTGCCCCAGTGCCGCCAAACAAGCTGCAGCCGCCTGTCGCATTCCAGGACGACCTTCGAATTCCACGATATCCTCGCCCGGTTCGCAGTCGGAGAACTGCAACATCAAACTTAGAAGCTCGGCGGCAAGTCGATGTGCCTGTTGTTGAAAGTGTACGGCGGCGCCGAGCCGAAGGAGCTCGGCAATATGCTCGAGAGCGAGCCGCGTGTGCGGTCGGATTCGCCACCCCAAGACCTCGACCAGAAATGCGGCGTAGCATCGAGAGCCAATTGTTGGCAACGAAAGGCGCAGCAACCAGAACCCCGCTGCGTTCAATCCGATACTGATTGCCTGCGCATCCTCGCCGTGCCGAACGGCGTTGGCGGTCATCTGAATGACGACGTCCTCGTGCTCCGGCCACCACGAAAGTCCAGTGAACAGCAGGGGGACGAGAGCTGTTCTTAGCTGCAATCCGGCGGACCACATCTCGGCAAGCCAACCAGACAAGTCCAATGCATCCGCTTCGGTCTTCGACAGATTTGGCGCGAGAATTCGATGTACAGCGTGTGCCATGAGAGTCAATCGATTGACGACTATCCGTGCGACAAACTGTTCGTTCGGCTTGCCTGAGTATTTGTCGGTCAAGGCTCGTCCTTCGGTTTCCCACCATGTCCGCAGCTTCAACATCACTGTCGAGGCGTCATTGGATGACCACAAGAATCGAACATTGCGATTTCCGGTCAGCAGGATGTTTCCAAGAAGCGATTCCCTTGTACCTCCGATTGACTGCTGCGGCTTGCCGTCTAGGTCGGGGGCGGTCGTGACAAGATTCGGAAATGGTTCGTTCATCAGCCATTTCCTAAATGACGACTCAACATCCACTCCTGGTGACGAAGGCCACACTAGCACAGCACCACGATAGAAGCCGACATAGGTCGGGAGAGTGTTGCTAGGAATGTTCATCCATGCGAATTCGGCGAACGCTCGTTCCTGGTCCGCAGACATCGCGCCGTTGCGCCAAAGCCAGTCGAGCCGTTCCAAATGAAAGGCTTTCGCATCTTCATCGTCCGCTATCGCCTGGCGAGATTGGGCTAGGATTACGTCGACTGCCTCCGAGCATCCCGGCTCCGCTGATATTCCATCCAATTCATAAGGAAGAGACGCGACGGCAGTCGGCCAGTCACGGAATCGCTTTAGTAAAGCCGAGTCGGGGTTTAGCTTGAGCAAGTCAAGACTGCGTTTTTGCAGCGTTTCCGACGCCAGCAGTTCCACCACTCGCTTGAAAAATCTTGCGAATGCTCTGTGCAAGTCTGTGTTCTCACGAAGCGCTTCGCTCGCATGCCAACCCATTGCATGCTGGATGGCACCATCGGCCTCTGCGCTGCCTAACCTCAGTAGCACCCTTGACGCTAGCTCCAAATAAAACCGAACTGACGTCTTGGTTCGACGGTCCCAGCCCCTCGACGAGCGATTCATGCATGCATTCACTTCGCGAATCGAAAGTTGGTAAAGCTGCATGGCCCGCTGTTCGCTCAGGCGCGCGACTTGGGCGCGCGTTAGCGGCTCCAGTGATGTGTATACACTGCCGCCATTGGCTCGAGTGAGATATCGGAGACACGTGGATATGGGGCATACAAACGATAGAACTCTGAAACTCGAGACTAGATGTCCGCCAGATAGCAACACGGGACCGACAGCCGGCACATAGCCTACTTCCTCTGTCAGCCGGACGTATGCTCTCGCAGCCAACACAGCATCGCGGTCGAGGGGCACGTTCCATCGCTTTTCAGCAACAACACGTGAGTCGAATTCGATGGATAGCGTTTCGAGTACATCCGACGATTTCTCGATTTCGCGGGAGAGAAGGTCCAGTTGCACATGGGGATGCTCAATATGGTCCCGCGCATTTTCGTCACGATAGATGTTCTCTTCGTTCTCTCGTCTTGTCGAGTGGACTTCCTCTCGAAGAATCAGGTCATGCAGCGTCACGTCCGGTGTTCGGGCGTGTTGCTCCGTGCCTTGGTTCGGCGGTGGCCCCATCGCAACCTTGCGAGCCGCTTCTTGTTCT
Source organism: Trinickia sp. Z7 (assembly GCF_056498045.1). Lineage (NCBI taxonomy): Bacteria > Pseudomonadati > Pseudomonadota > Betaproteobacteria > Burkholderiales > Burkholderiaceae > Trinickia > Trinickia sp. Z7. The sequence goes on along the minus strand of NZ_JAUEQW010000009.1, from coordinate 100,497 downwards.
GCCGCGTCGACGGCGGCTGACATTGCGCTTAATACACGCTCAGCCCAGTGCTCTCGGGACACTAGAGCGAGGGCTTCTCCTTGGGCCTGTATGGCCTCCCGGATTTGATGTAGACCATTTCGAACAATTTCTCGTCCGCGCCGAATTACACCGAGTTCTCCGAAGACTGCTCCGACCCGAATCCTCCAGTACAAGTCAGCGCGTTCAGCGCTAACCTCCAGTTTCTTCAGGACCTCCATCGCCCGTTCGGGGGCCAGTCGCTCAATATGGAATAGCACCTCCTCATAGAGTGCTTGGCAAGTTACCTCCGGGTTCCACGCGTGCGCCGGCAAGCTCTCAAGCTCACGTTGCCACTTGTAAAATTTCTCGTTATCACCGCGTTGTCTCGCGCTCTTCAATACCGCGACGGTAAGGTAGCCTCGGATGAACCCGAGTTCGTCTTCCCAAGGCTCTAAATCTGTCTTGTCAACGCCCTCAACCGCTTGAGATTCGCTGTGGACGGTCGACTTCGCTTCCAGCGCTTGCTCAATATCGATGGCGCGCAGTTCATCTATGTCCTCAAGGGCGACGCTAAGTATCCACGCGACCTCGAACAAAAGAACAAGCCGGAATGTCGGCGATAATTCGCTTGCTAGCTTGCGGTAGCTCATCGTTGTAATTGGCAATCCGGACCATTGTTTCAGTCTTTCTCGGTTGCGCTCGGGGGCAATGAACCACCCGGGATATTTCTCTCTATTGGACTTAGAGAAACGGGCCCAAGCAAGCAACTCCTGGCCGCTAAAGTTCAGCCCTTTGGGTGTGGGAGGGGAGTCATACGGCCAAAGTGCTCGACGGGGGACGGCCTGTGGCGTCCAAAACTGGAAGAGCTTCTCGAAGGCCTGAACATAGTCAATCTGTCCTTCCTTCTTGCCAAGGTCTTCGATTGGAATCGGGAAGATGTTACGCCGCTCAAGAATGAGCCGCTGGCCGTCCGGAACCGCAGCTACGGTGATGAGGTAAATCGGTGGCGTCTGCGCGCCGAGACGGTCTCTTACCCATCCGGTCCACTGAAGAAAGTTCGGGTCATCTCCAGAGAACCCGATGAGACAGAATACGTTTTCCAGCATTGCCTGCTGAACGGTATTCATGAACGGAGCAAACCGACTAGGGTAGCACCGGTAGTCTTCTTCCGTAAGAATTAAAGGAGAGCCGCTGCGTAGACTGCCGTGCAGTTTGACAACACGCGGCCTCCCATTGCTTTTCGAAAAGGGAACCTCTTGGGCTGCAACCACCACTTGATATCGTCGCTTGATTTCTGGGATGAACTCGCCTCGGTCTAAGTCAAGTGCCCGCTCCAGGAGCGTGTCATAGTTCGTCGTATAGACATCAGCCCAAGGCAATGACAGAAGCTTGGTATGAAGTCGTCCCGGATTGATGACACCCGCGTCTGGCAGTAGTTGATGGAGTCGTGCATCGAGCTGCGCTCGGCCTCGCGCTACTGCGTATTCTTCCGCCAACCGGAGCATGCCGCTGATGCCACCGAATCGCTCGGCAGCCATACGTCTCGAGTCAACCGATGGATACAGGTCTGCGAGCAGCGCGTCCATCAGCATGGACCAAGTTGGCAGCCGATTCCCGTGCTCCGCATTGCGACTAAAACCGGCGCCGACCATCACAGCCGCATGACCACTTTCCAAAGCTTCTCGAATCCTATAGAGATGTACGCCGTTGGGAATCTGTTCGATAACTTCTTGTACGGTTGAATCGTCTCTCATTCCCTTGCTCTTCAACATTAAATAGGGGGCTCGCAGTGCATGGCGAATCGTCGCTTATAGCTGCGGCCAAACCAGCTGGTAAAGTCGTTATGCGGACAGCGCTTGCCTCATCCTTCCAAAGTGTTCCGGGTCACACTTCTCTATGAGTTCGAGCAGGTCCTTGATTACATCCGGTGCTTCCGAGAGAGCGGAGGCGTCGTCATGTCCGTCCGCGATTTGTTCGTTGTGGGAGTGAGTATCGAGAAACCGCAGAATGCGTGTTTTCTTGTGGTCGTCGAAATCGACAGCTTCGAGCCTTGCGTGCAGCGTATCCTCGTTGGGAATCTTGAAGACTAAGAACGCTTCCAACAACCGCCTCGCCAAGTTCGGCAGTTCGTAGTACGTTTCCAGAGGGCCACCTCCTGGAGACGCACTCGCGTCTACGATTCTCTTGAAGAGATAGTGATACTCCGATTCGTACTTCCTCAGGAAAGGGTCCATCGCTTCAATAGCAGAGCTCCGATGACCTCCAACGTAGGATGCGCGCAGCATGTAAAAGTGAGCGGGAAACCCCTGCTTTCCTCTTCCCCGGTTCATATGTCCGAACCAGTTCCGAATCTGTCGTAGAAAGGTGTAGTTGTGAGTTAGCACGAACAACTGACCGGCATCGCACAGCCGGCGTTTCATGAAACCGAACGCGCTGTAAAGAGCGTTTGAGTCGAGACTCGAAATGGGGTCGTCCACAACTACGATGCCGTTCTTCAAGTCGAACGACCGGTCTTGAAGCGACTTCAGAAAGTAGAGGAATGCAATCGCGGTTCGCTCGCCTTCGCTGAGATTTGTCGCCGCGTTACCTCGTCGGACCAATCTGTAACCTGTAGACTCGACTGAGACCTGAATGTCGTCGTGCCCTAGATACGCACGCAGTTCGCGATTGAGTTCATCCGCTGGCTCCTGGTGTTCTAGGATGTCTGCCTCCAGCATACGAATCTCCCTCTCGGCGTTCGCCTTCGCTTGGTAGGACGAGACGCGAGCATTCGTGGCCGATTCTAGTTCCCGCTGCTTCTCGTGCCATTCCGGTAAAGCGACGGCTAGCTCGTGGTCGTGTAGTCTTTCGCGAGCGGCCTTAACCTTCTTCTCGAAAGAGCGAGTCTTCGCGTTGTGCCGCTCGACAATCTGTTCAATTAGAGCGAATTTTTGCTTACCGACAAATTCGCTCAAGGCAGGGGCTCCTGCGCTCAGGATACGCATAACGGTGCCCAGGAGTGAAGGCTCTTCTGTCGCGACGCCGTCGCTCCCTAAGAGAAGACCCTCTAGGTCCAACGCCTCAAACACACGCGATTGCTTTACTTTCACGGCATTGGCGAGCGCCACCAAGCCTTGGCGTAGGCTGTAGAGGTTGAGTTCATAGCTTTTACGCTCCGACTCAAAATCGGAACGGAGTTCGGGATATAAATCTTTGCCGTCGAGGAGATTAGTCTGCTCAAGTTGTTTGGCTGCGCTCTCTATACGTCCGGCCAAATTCTCAAGGTCCTGAGTGAATCGTCTGAATTCGTCGTTGAAGTGGGCCTCAAGCCGCCGAAGGCGGTCCGCGGGCAGCGGCTGTTCACAAAACTTGCATGTTGCGGCGACCCCGCCATGCGTGTGGATTGCGAGCCCGCCGCGAACCCAATCACTAATCGCAGGGCTTGCAGCGAGTTCATCAATGACGTTCGATACAACCGTTCTCGACAGCGCTTCTCGGACGTCGTTTCGGAGGCCCAAAACGTCCGGAATGTTGACGGGATAAAGCTCGACAGTCGGTAGAGGCGTGGCATCCTTCAAAGTGAGCAAGGTCTCTCGCGCTTTCACATCCAGTTCGGGCGTTGGCGCTTGACCGAAACGCGACATTCTCTCCTTGAAGTCGGCCGCATTGTAGTTGTTGAATGCTCCGCCTGGAGCGACCAGCAGATTCTTGATAGCACGCGCGGTGTTTGTTGCATAGTCGTTGACCACCTTCTGTGCATGCGTTTCGTCCTCGGATGCCTTTGCAGCGACGACAACCAGATTAGGCAACTCTGATTTCAGTGCGTCTATTTGACGTTGCTTTTCCGCGCTGTCCTCGCCGAATACGTAGACGGGGGGGAGCTGGCTAGCTGTTCCACTGCTACTCTCGAAGACGTTTCGCGCGGCCGTCTCTCGGTTAAACACGCGGACTGCCGGCAAGGCGGTTGAACCTAGCTTCTTGCCCGAAACCTCCACACCATCGAAAACGAAATCTACTTCTCCTTCCTGGATATCCGTCGATGTTTGGATGGCTCTGAGAATGCCAGACAGCGTGGTCTTCCCAGAGCCGTTCCAGCCATAGATAAGATTGAACCGACCGAAATCTTCGAGACCTCTTGGCCACACGTAGTCCTTGAAGATGCGGTGCTCGCGAATCTTTGCAAAGCGTTCCAGCTTCATCGTCTTCCCTGTAACAGCGCTCAATGCGGCGCTAGTGGTTCTCTGCGCATGGGTTAAGGCATGCGGCGTAAGCTTCAGCGCGGCTCAATTCTTCTCTCACGTCGCTATTTCCGAAATACGTGTTCACGATGGCAGCGCAAGTATGGGTGTATGTCGGCAAATGTCCGATTGACTAGTCGCGCGTGCTTGTCAATGCTAAGTGTTCTCGCAACCCCATTCTTGAGGTCATCGCTCAAGATGATTTTGAAATCGACATCGAACGTTATGAGCCCTCTGTCGAACAGCTTGTCGATGTTGGGTATAAGCAGGAGACCGTTCGCCACGTCCAGTCGCGCGCGCTCTCTCACATCTGCTCCACGGCTTGATGTGACTTGCAACTAGGAGTTCGAGATGCCTGCAGCCCGTCAACGAGCATCCGCCCCAGCGGTTGATTAGGCTATCGCGAAACGGACCTTGACCGACGCGAGTTTTGATGAGCGCGTCCCGTTCAGTATCATCGAGCGATTCAATAAATCTGAGAAACGCCGGGTCGCCGGCTGGGTCGATGATTTGCTCATCCGACAGGGAGCCGTCGGGCGGACGTTCTTCACCCCGCACCAGCGTGAAATCGCCGGATTCAGCATCGAACTCATGTACATACCAGCACTCGATGTCAAGCGACCTGGCCGGCACAATCGAGGCCTTGTCGGCTGAGTCCTCCAGCGCGACCTCTTTGCCATCGACCAATATGAGATGGATTCGGCGCTTCCTGGCAAACGCATCATACACAGCTCGCTGCAATTGGCGCGCGGGAGAAATCTTGGATTTGAAGCGGCGCAGTCCATCACTCCCGGAGCGCGTTCCCGCCAGTGCGATGAGCCGCCGCTGGTAGATTTCTTCGTTGCCCCGATACACGGGCGGCGCCGCGGCCCAGTCTATGTGGTCATACCACAAGCACAGTACGATTGGCTCGGCCTGGTTCCCGACATAGGCCCACCGCGTGTTTCTCCGGATGTTGTCATTGGGGTTCTCACGAGCCTCGCCGTCCTTTGTAAAGGCCCAGTCGCCCACATCAATGCCAGCCAGTTCCAGCAGCTTTCTCACTGGCCGCTTTTCGGCAGGCCGCGCAGGCACCGAGATATCCCCGAACTTGTTCAAAGCATTCCCCGTTAGTGCGTCAATTCGGCGGTTGTCAGCGACGCACGTCATCGGTGAGTTCGCGCCGCGCGGACGACGCATCGACAGTTGGTGGTCCACCGAGATAGTACCGATGGTGCTCCGCCCTTATTCTGCGATGCGGATAGTCGCTCTGTAAAAATCGCTTGCAAGACCTTTATTATTGTACGGAACTTGATAGCGGCAATGCTGCAACGCAACAACAACTGACGCGTTCACCGATGGCTATGGGGCAGCGGCCCGTTGCTGACTGCTTCCGTGAACACGTCCGGGTTGGTTCGAACATGAGTTACCGCGCGAACATCTGCGTATCCAAGAGAGACAAGGGATGGTGAAAATCGCCAAGAACGACATCTTGGGAGCGCGCGCTTCCAATGCCGGGGACCGGTTTCACGAATTGTGGGCACTTCGTAAGGCGCTCGCGCTGTTGCAGCGGGGGAGCTCGGCGTCGGTGCGGGAAGGTCGCTCACCTCCACGCTCTTTACTTCAACGGTGCTGAATTTCGAGCCGTGCCCCAGCACGGTGGCATCACATTGCGGGGCATATCCATATAAGTGGCGGCCAGCCCCCCGCCGCCTTCGCGTAGGCAAGCTTGAGCCCGCTCGTAGTGTCATTGCAGTGGCGGGAGAATACATTCATCCACGCAGGCGGGGAGCGCCAATCCTGGCTTTGGTGCCAGTGATAGGGGCGATGACCCCCGAGGTCCAGCGTAGTCGCGAAGAATGAATATGGGACGACCACTTCGGAGCCGCACATACAAGTTCGAACTAGCGGATGAACCGCGTAGTGCAGGTGGAATCGCCTTGCGCTTGCTGCGGCACCCAACTTTAGTTCTCGATGTAACGCGCAGTGCACGAAGATAGCCAGGTCTAGCCAGGCATCCCCTAGCGTCGACGGCACCCACTTCTCCTTCGGTGGGGAAATGAGCCCCTCGCCCCCGCTGCGCGTACTCGACGGCCGGAGCTGAAACGCCGGCGCCTTTTCGGATGGTTCGTACGTCGGACGACGTAGCAACCACAATCCCCGAACCTTGCAATCCGTATAGCGTTGCTGGGGCAGCAGCGTCTATGCCCGCGTTTGGCTGCTCCATTGCACCTCGAACGCTAGTCTGACGGCTCCTTTTGTAAAAAGCACGTCCGCCCGCCAGCGTCCCTGCTCGTCGTCTAATTCTGTTTCCGCGTGCCAACCCACTCCACGTGCGGCCTGAACGATAACCGCCTTTGCCCGCAGATGCTCTAGCGTCTCTCCTTCATAGGAGAGACACTTCAACGGCATCAGCGATTTGACGAAGACAGGAGAGTTGCCATTCTAGGCCGGCTTTTCTATGCGCAATAGCTCCAGTGAAAGCATGCACCGATGGTCTGCCCACTGGCGCTGGGATTGCGCGAAGAGCCGCATATCGCTCGCGCGACTCAGTTTGGCGGCGCTTCCTCTGCCTTCGGCGCGCCCCATTCAATCAATTGCTCTTTCGGCCAGGACTGAGCCCAGTCCAGAGCAGCCGGTTCGCCAGCGAGGTAATGCTGGATGAGGTCCCAGCGGTTCTTTGTCAATGCCTCAATCTCTTCAGTAGCGGGCAGAAAGTACAAAAACATCGACCAGTCGGGCTTCACAAATTCGGCGACCCACCGTGATGGAATGAAGAACACGTCCGGTTGGCTCGTCACGTCACCCTTGAAATCCAGGAAGGCGTAGAGGAACGATTCGGCATATTTTCCTATTACTGCGCTCCCAACGTACCACTCGTAACCAACCTTTCCGTATTTCTTCTTCTTCGCGTTCGACGCTGTCTTGACCTGAATCGACATGGTCCGCCGACCATCGCTGGAGGAAGCAAGCACGTCCACGCTAGGCGCATTCCCGAGCATCAGACTAACGTTTATGTGCCGCGCGGCGAGGGCGTACGATAGATAAAACTGCCCAGCAGCTCCGATGAATTGCGATTTTGCAAGTGCCATCTATTAGGTGGTCCTAAACAAAAAGCGAGCCATGCTTTCTGCGCTGAGTGGCTAGCTTGCGGCTCATTCGCCCCAGCAGGCGGCCATGCCCGCTTGTACGTCGGTGATTTACGTTGTACTTGCACGCCTTACGAAGCAGTTGCGATTAGGAATTTCGTGCGGTCCTTGACATTCGCTAGCCAGGCGGGCGCGGGTCCACGTCCCGACCACGTGGCGCCACTCTCAGGGTCACGATATTTCGCTGGCTGCGGACCGCGAGCATAGTTGCCCGGTCGTTTCTTCGCTTTGCTTCCAGTCGCCACCGACGCCGTCGTTGCATTGCCATCAACAAGAAACCGGTCGCGATTCCTAGCGCTTGCAATCCATGCCGGCGCCCGACCGCGTCCTGACCACGTTGCGCCAGTCTTCGGGTCCATGTATTTCGCCGTAACAACCGCAGTGACGGCAGCCGCCTTCTTACTACCTCTTGCTCCGCGCTTCTTGCCACCGAGGTAAGCCTCGATGTCGGCAACCGAAATTCCGCTCTCCTTCATGAGCGCGACGATGCGGTCGAGCGTAGCCGAGGCCTTCTTGGCTCTCATCGCTTCGGCTTGTTCTTGCAGGCGGCGAATCTTCGTCTCGATTGCTTCCAGGGTGGGCATGGGCTGCTCCAGAAAAGATGAATTGGATGCACTATGCCACGGCTTCACGGCGTAATCCAGCGAGCGAGCCCACCCCATCAATTCGCGCCTCCAGAACAGGCCATGCCCTCAGCGCAAGCTGCTATTTGAAGGTCCGAGCTCGTATGTGCCAATTGCCACGCGGAGTTGGATATAATCCCGCTAAAAAGAATCGGTGGGCCAACTTATGAGCTTCGGATTCGCCCGTGTCGATGACGAGACCGACCACGGTGGAAAGATTATTTCCGGTAACGGCAAGGACTTCTACGGCAAGAAGCTCGCGCAGGTGGGCGACCTAACCGTATGCCCGAAGTGCAGAGGCATATTTCTTTGGCATTTGGCCTAAAGCGCTTCAGTGGGACGGGCCGAAAGAATGGTCGCCGCCGATTTCTTGCTGAGAGAAATTGGTTGCGAGGATATGCTTATCAGCTTCATGCGTCGCTAGCAGCTTGGATGCGTCTCCCGCCGGACGGCGAGCTACCTCTGGAAGTTGCTGAAGACTACGCAGAGCTACTTACCTCGCCCGACAAGGCCGAGCATATTCTCCGTGCAGTACAGGTCAAAGACACCCGAGAGGCCGGCCCCGTGTAGGTCCGTATTTCTACATCGGCGCTAACATGTAGCACCACTTTTCTCACGCTTTCTCAAGACATTTGAGAATCTTCCTGGAGACTCTGGTCCCCGAAATACTGTATTTCCCGCGGAAAGTGCAGTATTCGGGAAGCCTCGTCGCACAGGGCGTAGCAGGGAGCGGAAGGTCCGCACATACAGCCTGGATTATCGTCCAGCTAGCCTTGAGACGCCGGGCAGAATGGCTACGATAGCTCCTTGAGTCGAACAGTTGACCGACTCAGGAAAAGGCGGGATTCTTCTCAACCAAGGGGCATTATCGAAAGACAGGGCGAACATTAGGAAGAAATGATGAGGCGTAGAGGGATGAGTAAAAGGTCCTACTGCGTCGGTGCACCTGCACAACGAGTCCTGGCTGCGCCACTCCGAGAAGCCTCTTTCGCGCGCCGCACAATTCTTAAAACGAGATGCGTTCAAGGTCGATGTTTTCGGGCTAGGTCTCAATTAAATTCAAAAATTGACGCACGCGAGGATTGCTCTCTGCTCCGAAAAACGCTGTAGGAGCGGCATCCTCGACAACGGCGCCGCCGTCCATGAAGACAATGCGGTCCGCGACGTCACGTGCAAATCGAATCTCGTGGGTAACAACGAGCATGGTCATGCCCTTTTCAGCTAGGTCCCGCATGACGCGAAGCACGTCTTCCCTGAGAGATGGGTCAAGAGCAGAAGTGGGCTCATCAAACAGAATCACCTCGGGCTCCATCGCCAGTGCGCGAGCGATGGCAACACGCTGCTTCTGTCCGCCCGAAAGGCGACCAGGGTATTCGCCCGCTTTAGCGGCAAGGCCTACCTGCTCCAGCAGTCGCATGCCCTGTGACGCAGCCTCGGTCTTCGTCATCCCCTTGACGCTAACGGGCCCCTCCATGACATTCTGCAGCGATGTCATGTGTGGGTAGAGGTTGAAGGATTGGAAAACCATGGCGGTTCGCTGACGAATCGCACGGATGGCTTTCTGCGTGTCACGAGTAGGCTTGCGTAATCCCGTGCAATCGACACCGACGCCGCAAATGCAGACTGTTCCGGCGTCGGGCTTCTCAAGGAAATTCAGCGAACGTAGGAGAGTCGTTTTTCCAGAGCCCGACGGGCCCATGATGACGACCACTTCTCCTCGCGACACTTCGAAATCGACGCCGCGGAGTACGTGATTGTCTCCGAAGCGCTTCTGCAAGCCACGTACTTCGACGGTTTTGGATTGTTCGTTCATACGTACCGCCTTGATACACGGCTTTCAAGAATCGTTTGAGCGATGGTTAGCAGTTGATTTATCACCCAGTAGATGAGACCAACCATCAGGAACATCTCCATGTATCGGAAGGTTGACGCTCCTACCTGGTCCGCAACACGCGTGAGTTCCACCACGGTAATCGTCGATGCGAGCGACGTGTCCTTGATAAGCGCAATCAGCCGGCTTCCGACGGATGGAATGGCGATTCGAAGCCCTTGGGGCAGGATGATTCTCGACATCGTTTTCGAGTAGCTCATGCCCGTAGATGCTGCAGCTTCCCACTGCCCCTTGTCAACCGCGCTGATTCCCGAGCGGAAGTTCTCGCTCAGGTACGCCGCTGAAAATAACGTCAACGCCAGCAGTGCCGCTGGCACCGGGTCCAGCGTGATTCCGTATCGGGGCAGCCCGAAATAGATAAGCAGGATTTGTACGAGCAGTGGCGTCCCGCGGAAGATTGACACATACGCAAAGGCAAACCCGCGAAGGGCACGTACGCTTGAAATCCGGCACAAGGCAACGAGCAATCCGAGCGCAGAGCCAAGCACGAACGACGAAAGGCCAAGAAAGACTGTCATCAATACTGCGCTCTTCAGTAGAGGTAATGAGCGCTCGAAAAGCTCCAGCATGGCTTACTCCTTCTGTTCCTTTGCCTTTGCGATAGTGCCAACCATGTCGAAATCCGGCCCAACCCACTTCTTCGAAAGCGCTTCAAGCGTACCGTCGGCGACCATGCCTGCAATCGCCTTGTTGACGGCAGTGCGGAGTGCCGGTTGGCCCTTCACCATCGCAGGAGCGGAAAGCTGATAGATGAGGGGCTCACCGACTTCTTTGACCGGCAGGTGATTGACATTCGCGTATTTCATTCCGCCAAAATGGGAAATGATGACAGCGTCGATACGGCCACTACCAAGGTCGTTGAACACGAGACCACCGTTGTCGTAGCTGCGGATGTCCGAGTCCCTGAGATGCGCCCGCGACCATGATTCGTTACTGGAACCAGTCGTGACGCCCACACGCTTTCCTTTCAGGTCCGCGCGGCTACGAATGTTACCGTTGTCGCTGCGCACAAAAATTCGGAACTCTTCGACACCGTACGGGTCGCCGAAGTCGACCTGCTTTTCCCGCTCCGCTGTAGGCGTGAGGTCGTTCATCACGATGTCGTATTTGTCGGCCTTGAGGCCCTCGACAAAGTTTTTGAACGAGTCGGCGACGAACACGACATTCGGAATGCCAATTCGTTTTCCAACCTCTTTCGCTACTGCGACGTCGTAGCCTGCAGGTTGATTCTTGTCGTCCAGCAAGCTCCACGGCGGACTGCTCTGAGTGTTGGCAACGCGCAGGGTCTTGTTCGCTTTCGCCTGCGCAAGCACGTCCGCGGCGAGCGCATTGCCTGTCGTGATACCGCATACGCAGATGGCGGCGGCCGTTATCAAAAGCGCCCGCCGCAGAATCGTGGTCAATTCCATTTCTTCCGTACTCCCGTTCGTTAGGACGCTGTCGCGGCTATTTGATGCTGTCCGGAACGCGCACGACCAAATGCTTCCAGCGCGGCGTTCAGGTCATCAAGCAAAAGCTCAGTACATTCAAGTCCGATGGAAATTCTGATGACAGGACGGTTTGTCAGTGGGAAGGGACGATTCGCTTGCAGCGGGGCTGGGTAATATGCCGCAAGGCTGTGCACCCCGCCCCAGCTGGCACCGATAGCGAAGTGCTTTAGTGAGTCAAAAAATCCACTGAACGCGTCCTCGGGTGCATCTTTCAAAATCAGCGAAAAAAGGCAGCCGCTGCTCGAGAAATCGCGCTTCCAGATTGCATGGCCGGCGTCCGAGGGAAGGGCTGGGAAGAGCACCTTATCGACAAGCGGATGCTTCTCGAGGTGCTCGGCGATAAGCAGCGTCGACGTGCTCTGCGCGGCGTAACGCACCTTCAGCGTCTCGAGACCACGCATCACCAGGAAGCAATCATCCGGACTTGTCTGTTGGCCAAGAATGCTTTGGGTTTCCCGCAGCACGGCGTAATAGTCAGGATTGTTCATACTAATGCAGCCAACCAGAAGGTCCGAATGACCGCCGAAAAATTTGGTGGCCGCCTCGATGCTGAAATCAACGCCATGTTCGAGCGGCTTGAAGCCCAAAGGACTCGCCCACGTGTTGTCCATCATCGTCATCACGTTGTGCCGCTTGGCGGCGGCCACCACTGAAGGAATATCCGGCATTTCCATGGTCACCGTTCCAGGCGACTCCATGCAAATCATTCGGGTATTGGGTCGGATGAGCTCCTCGATTTCAGCTCCAATGGCTGGCGCGTAGAGCTCAACCTCGACATTGAAGTGAGCGAGCCACTTCTGCGCAAACGTTTTCAGCGCGCCATAGCAGGCAGCTGAGATGAGCAGGTGGTCACCGCCACGCACGAAGCCCATGACGGTCGTCATCAAAGCTGACTGTCCCGAAGGTGTAACCACGCAGTAGGCACCGCCTTCGAGTTCGGCAATCCGGTGTTCAAGCTCGCGTGCCGTGGGGGTACCCGTAATGCCATAGCTGTAGCCATCCGGCTGCCGCTCCTTACGCCGCGCAAAATCTGCGAGCGAATCGAACACGACCGTGGAAGCTCGCATCACAGCGGGCGAAAGGCTGCGGAACGGTTGGGTGGTACTTTTCATCGTTTGCTCGAAAGTCGTCAGGTGGTCAATCAACGATGTTCAGTTTACTTTTCGCTCGACCGTTGGCAACATCAGAAATAATTAGGTCAATAAGTTCATGTTATGAGTCTCAGGGACATTGAAGTCTTTCGTGCGGTCATGAATGCGGGAAGCACTAGCAAGGCCTCCGGTTTGCTAGGAATCTCTCAACCGGCGGTCAGTCAAGCGATTCGACGCCTCGAGGACATGGCGAACTTCAAGCTATTTGAGCGTGTACGCAGCCGGTTGATACCGACCCAGGAGGCGGTCGCACTGATGCGCGACGTCGACCGCTACTTCGTCGGGTATGAAGTCATTGAGCACCGCATCCGAAGCCTTCGCTCCTACGGGCTTGGCCGGATGTCAATCGCAACGTTTCCGGCGCTCGGCACGGGATTTCTGCCTCGGGTTATCGCGGCATTCGATGCTCCATCAAAAGACATCCAGATTTCGCTCCAGGTCATGAGCTCGCGGGAAGTGCACGAAAAAGTGTCAGCTGGCGAGGCTGATTTCGGGCTTATGTCGGACGAGATGTCGATGGCAGGCCTCGAACACTCAGAATTCGTGCGAATGGCCGGCGTCGCCGTGATGAGCGCTTCGCACCCGCTGGCAGGGTCGTCTTCAATCAATGTGAAGGACATGACGGACCGGCCGTTTGTTGCCTTGAACCCGGAAGACAGTACCCGCCTTGGGCTGGACAATCAGCTTGCTGCCCGTGACATTCGTCTCAAGCCGGTTGTTGAGACGCCTTACTCCCATACGGTATGTGAGCTTGCTCTTGCTGGGGTCGGGATTGGCATTGCTCATCCCATCGTCGCGCTCGACTTTGTCAGCCGCGGACTTGTCGTCAAGCCGGTGGATGTCGAAGTGATGTTCACGGGAATGTTGGTCTTCCGGCCCGGTACACCGCTCTCAGAAAACGTCAAAAAATTCCTCCGCCAGATGCGCGTCCAACTGGGCCATGACCAGGACGTGCTCGCACAAGCAATGAAATCGCGGGACGCGACCAAAACGCGAGCAAGCAAAGTAGTCGTTCGACAAGCCGACTAACAAAGGAAGCAACTAATTCGCTGCTTCGCCGCGCCTAAGCGCCCATCTCTTGGGTTCTCTAAGGCGCGCCTTTGCTTTTCATCCTCGCGATTTCGTGCGCCTCCGCGTCAGCCGGATGCGTGTTGGCTCGCGCAGCCACTCCGCTATCGCCTTGGCACGACTCCACGGTGGACTACCAGCAAGCCATCCTATAACAACATCTTATAGAGTTAATTTTGTCTAGCGCTTACAGTCGGCTTTTGCGCTTCTACTATCCATTCCGTCGTCCCCATCAACCAAGACGCCAACGACGGCGGAGCAGATATGTCTACGACCTCCCAAGCGCGGGTCCAGCCCACAGGCCGTACCGCTTATGACCGGGTTTCCATCGCTATCCACTGGCTCATTTTTGTCTGCGTGGTAGCGTTGTGCACCATCGGCTTTCTCTTCTACAAGCTTGAGTTCAACTCCGAGAGCTACAACTACTACTACTATTGGCACCGTTCAATTGGAGAGACAGTCTTCTTCGTCATGTTATTCGGCGTCTGGTGGCGTTTCCGCCGACCGTCGCCTCCCGAACTGGATGACATCCCCTGGCGCGCCCGTGCGGCAAAGCTAACGCAGCGCGCGCTCATCGCTCTACTCATCATCGTTCCTGCACTCAAAGTTTGGCGAGGTGCATACGGAATCGGATGGGAGTATTTCGGCCTGAAAATCCCAGCGCCGTTACCGAAGAACGTGCCAATGGGCCACTTCCTCACCGATTGGCATTACTACACGGCAATCGCTTTGATTGCGCTGTCCGTTCTCCACTCCCTGGCTGCGCTTTATCACCACTACTTCCTGAAAGATGGGCTCATCAACCGGATGAAACCCTTTTAAAAAGCACACTGCTGAGGAAAACTAATGAATAAGTATGCACCCATCGCTCGTATTGCGGTTTTCGCCGCCATGCTGAGCGCCAGCACAGCATCATTTTCGGCCGATTCCCCGACCCTCGCTTACTTCAACAAACCGGATTCACACACCGCCGTCTACCTCAAAGGTAAGGGCCCGGTGAAGGTGGCCTCGGTAGAGGTCAACCTGAAGACCGCATCCAAGGTTCTCGTTCAATTTACCAGCGGTATTGCTGACGAGAACTCCAAGGGATGCCCGTGTTCGGTACGTGCTTTCGTAACAATGGATGGCGAAGCAGCTCGGCCGGTCAAGCGCGTGAACGTCGCATCGCCGGCCGTCCAGGAAGTCGACAAATACGAGCATGACAGGCAAAACCTCGATGCCTCTACCGTGTACGAGGCATCCAAAGGGAAGCATACGTTCACGGTCACGTTCCAGAAGATGGACGGAGACACGGACGAGATTGAAGTCTACTACCCTAATGTTCAGGCAATCGCCTTTCCGGACTGATTCCACGTCACCCACCGAGACATCGACAACCACGCCGGGCTGCTCGCAGCCTAGCGCTCAAGGACATAAATTGAGATGAAAAAAAACGGCGCATTGTTGGCCTTGGCGGGCTGCGCGATTACTGGCCAGGCGTTTGCCCAATCTAGCGTCACGCTTTACGGCGTAATTGATACTGGCATTGGTTATATCCACAACTCGCAGACGTCGGCGGGAAACCAGTCGACGCAGGTAAAGTTCGGCGGAGCGCTGATGGGCTCCCGCTGGGGAGTCAGAGGTTCGGAGGACCTCGGTTCCGGGATGTCCGCAATTTTCCAGTTGGAGAACGGGTATAACCCCGGTACTGGCGCACTTGGTCAGGGCGGCAGGATGTTCGGTCGCTCGGCGATAGTGGGTCTTTCCAGTCGCTTCGGTACGGTCAAACTGGGCCGAACGTACGACCCGGTGACCGACCTCGTCCAGCCCTTAACTGAGGACAACTTCTTTAGTGGACTGTTCGCCACGCCTGGCGACGTCGACAACTACGACAATGACCTGCGGGTCAGCAACGCGGTTAAGTACATCAGTCCGATGATGTCGGGCGTTCAAGTCGAAGCGCTGTACGCGTTTGGAGGCGTCGCAGGAAGCACCGGCTCAGGGCAGACATACTCGGCTGCAGTCAGCTACACGCATGGTCCGCTCGGAGCAGCCGCTGGCTACTTCCACGCAGACGGCGGCAATACTCTCACGAATGGCATCCGTGCGTGGACAAGCAGTTCAGACTCTCTGTTCTTCTCAGCGATAAATCAAGGATTCGCTTCTGCAAAGTCAATCGACATCGTTCACGCAGGCGTTCAGTACGCGCTCGGTAAATTTACTCTCGGTGCGGGTTATAGCCACAGCCAGTACAACCGGGATGCGAACTCGCGGTTTGCCCATGCCGCCCGATTCGATAATGGCACAGTGTACGTGAACTACGCACCTCGCCCGGACGTTCTGCTGGGGGTGGGGTACAACTTCACACGGTTGAACGGCCCGGCGAGTGCGTCATATCATCAGGCTAATCTCGGTGCGCAATATTTGCTATCCAAGCGTACCTCGCTTTACTGGACCGGTGGTTACCAGAAAGCGAATGGTACGAACCTGTCAGCATCCGGAGTGCTCATATCGGCACAAGCCTCGGTTGGCTCCTACGGCGTGAATTCCGGAACTGGAAGTCAACTCGTGACCGTCGTGGGAATTCGCCACAAGTTTTGATTGTCGATTCGCTGTTCTGAACCGTCCGAGACGAACTTGTCGCGCCGGACGGCGCTCTCTGACGTTCTATTGAACATGCGTCGCGTCACCGACACGGGCAAATCCGTGACCCGTAAATTGCCCTCTCTACAGCGCACTTCCCTGTGCGTTCGCCGGTGCAGGGGTCTTGCTCATTTCGCGCAGCTCCGATTACTTCAATGAACGTCGAGTCCACGTGGGCGGGTTCCTCTGCTGCCCGCAGTGGGTTCGGCCCCGGTTTCGGCATCAAGCAGCATTGTCACTTTGCGGCTTCCCAGCCATTTTCGGTCTTGCTGAAGGCAGCCCATGCTTTACGAGGCATCTTGGTTCCTGCTGGTGCATCATCGGCATATCCCACCTTTTCAAGGTCCGACCAGGCTAGCGTGAACGCGTGCTTGCGAAGGGTCTTCTCGTTATCATCGCCTTGCGTCAGCCAGATTGCGCATTCTCTACAACGCTTGAAGAGCGCCGCTGCCCGCTGTTGGTACGAGTCGTCCGACTGGCCACTTACTTGCGCGCTACCCGTCTGAGCGCCGCTTGCCTCGGTTGCTGAGGCCACTTGGTCGAGCATGCCGAACACAGTGTCTGCGAGCGCCAGACCGGCCAGGTCATCGGCGTCATTCTTACGCACGTCCTGCGCATGCTCCAGAAGCACTTGTGGAAACGGCTTTTTCAGCTCCCAGTTGAACGTGTATTGCACGTCATACTTGTTGGGCGCGGAGGTGTCGACCCAGCCATTGTCGCGCTGGTAGTCAGTGATTTCCACATCGCGCATCCCGGATTCCGCGTACTGCCGTACGACCGGCGCGGTGACTTTCTCGCTCGGTGTTTTATCGTCACCGCATGCTCCAAGAATCACCACAGAAGAAGCGACAAGCATATGCAGGTATTTATTCAATTTGACATCCTTCGGTTTTGAAGCGTTCTAATCGGCCCGAGAGTAGCAAGCACTCCATTGTTTGGAACAGGGCGCAGCCGAGTTCTTCGAACTCGTGTTGTGCGTCCATGAGGGAGTATCTGACTTCTCGCGCGGCACATGCTGAGGAAGGCGTAATTCAAACGTCTGTCGGCTCCGCCTCATCGACATCTGCCACGCGTATGCAATTCCGGCCCTGCCGTTTGGCGGCATACAGTGCGCGGTCGGCGGCACCGACGAGCCTTGTTGGGTCGCTGCCTTGGCAGACCTGCGATGAGGCGACACCGACGCTAATCGTGACGAGGCCCGAACTGCTCGCCTCGTGTGGAATCGCAAGGCACTCTACCGCCCGCCGGATTCGTTCGGCCACAATCAATGCACCTGCGCCATCAGTATCGGGCAGGATAAGGGCGAACTCTTCGCCGCCGTAGCGGGCTACCGTAGCAGTCGTGCACGAAGCGGACGAAGAAATTGCTGCCGCTACCGCCTGCAAGCACTCGTCACCCCGCTGGTGCCCGTAGCAATCGTTAAAGCTCTTGTAGGCATCCACGTCGGCCATGATGACCGCCAGATTCCCCCGCTTGTCGGCTCGCGACTGCTGGTGCCAGTAACGCCCCAGCTCGCGGTCGAAATGGCGCCGGTTGAAAAGTCCCGTCAGCCCATCGCGGAAAGCGAGTCCCTGTAACTCCGCGCGCTCGTCGGCGGCCCGCTGGTCAGCGAGCTTCTGCTCGGTGACGTTGCGAACGGTGGCGGTGAGTGAATTTGGTTTGCCCGAGAATGCGTCGATGACACAACGCAGATGCGTTTCCATCCAGACGGTACCACCATTTCGGTGCACGAAGCGGCTGGTCTGAGAGGCTTCAGATTCGCCTGACGCCACCTTTGCAATGACCGCTGCCAGCGCATCCCGGTCACCGGACAGGGCCAGGTCGGACAGGGATGTACCAATGAGCTGGTCCGGCGAGTGGCCCAGTACCGCGGTAATCCGCGGTGATACGTAGGTGAGCCCGCCGTCGAGCGCGAGGCCCATGACGATATCCATGGCGTTCTCCGCGAGAAGCCGATATCGGCTTTCGCCATCGCGCAGCATCGCGAAGAGCCGGTTTCGCTGCGCCTGTGTGGCGCTGATGGGTAGGGCAATGCCGAGTGCGGCAACGAGAAAGAGTTGCAGGCCGAAGATGCGGCCTTGCATGGTTTCGTAGGGAAAGACCCAAAGCGGCCCGGACCCGCGCATCGTGAACGACACGGCGATGGCGAGACACAGCAGCAGTCCCACCAGGACCCCTGCGAAGTCCGCCTGAAACGCCAGCAGCACGATGGGCGGCAGCGCCCAATACAGGAGCGGGAACCGGCTTTGACCAAATACGCCCGCCGTGACAATGCAAACCAGCAGCAACAGGAAGGCGGTCTTCCGGAGCTGGTCGGTACGCAGCAGATGCGCGACCTCGCCGGTCCAGAACACCAAGGCGGCGGGCGTGAAGAGGGCTAGGCTCAGTGCATCCGAGACATACCAATTGGCCAGGCTGGGCAGCAGATGCCAGTTCAGCTGCGCGCGTAGCAGCGTCGTCGCTAGGATGCCGGATACGGCGGGCGCAAGCAGCACTCCGCCCGCCACAAACTTCACAAGGGGTTTCAGCCCAACCAGCTCGGAAACGGTCGAGACGCGCGGTGCAAAAGCGAAGGCTATCAGGACTTCGACGATGTCGGCCGATGAGTACGAAGCGGATACCCCCAGGCTTTCGCCCACGTAGAGATTTGCAGCCAGATTCCCGAGGACCCCGCCAGCGAAGACCCAGTATCGTCGCCGTGATGATGCCGCCATCAGCTGTGCCAGCAGCACCGCGTTGGTGAGCCATATCGGTGCGATTTCGCCCGCCATAGTTTTCAGCGCGCCGCTAGCGAGGCAGGTCAGCGTTGTGACCATGAGCGCGAGCAGCAGGTGCCAGACATCAGCGAGCCCCGTAGCGTGGACCGAAGACGCTGAGGCCGCTTGCAATCTGGGCGAGCGGGGAGCCGCCGGATTTCCCATTCTTTCTCTCAGCTATTTATTTGCGCAGTCTTTCTGGTCGGAGGCGTCCCGCGCAATATGCAAGCGTCCGCCGGCGCCTCGAACAGAGCGCCTTTCTGCCCTACGAGGTTGTATATCGGCTTCGGAGTGCTAACTCTTTAGGGCGCGGACGCATTGCAATGCAGACTGTGTGGCTGTCCCCCCGGTTCGCGTCATGCGCAGACTGTGCCTGGGATGCTGATTCCGCTCGCGCACGCCGCAGCGGCGATAGACGGAGGCCTCCATATTCGTTTCAGGAGCGCGGCGACGTCTTTGGCTGACAGTAAGGCGACCGACCTGGCGCACACGGCGCTGCACGGCTGCCCAATGGAGAGCACGAGCCCTTTAAGAACCGGCGGAACCGTGTAGTGAAAGTCATACGGGACTTTGATGCGAACGACTCGCCGGCCTTCGACGCCGACCTTGAGGCGGCCTCGTGCCGGATGTTGGCGCGTGCCTGCGAGGATGCGCATCGGCTCGGGTTGACCGTACAAGGCTGCGGACGCGTTCAACGAGCACGTAGTCGGCATTTGACCATATGCAGCCCGAAGACCAACAATTTCGGGACGGTCGCAACTGCAATGTTCTTGGTTTATCCGTCGATGCCTTGGGGCGCATGCCCTCAGGTTACCCATAGCCGCAGCGCTGTGCTAGTCAATCGCCCGATAGTCTAAAGCTTTCGCCGTAGGTGCCGTTAATCCGTAAAGCCCGGTTTAACCCCTGATGGGCACAATGAAAACAAGGAGCCGAGGGCACGATGGCAACAATCAACGCATACATTCCGACCGTTACTCCGCTACTGTTTGAGACCGAAGAGGGAAAGCGCACTGCGAGCGCGTGCCTGGAATTCGGCGGTTGGAATCACAGCGAGAAAACGCTGACACCAATTCGAGTCACGGACTTGCTGGTAATGCCTCACAATCCCGCGCTTTTGTGGGTGATGGACAGCCTAGCCGCCGCCGCGGAAGCGGGACGATTGGACGCGGACAGGTACATGGACCAGCTGTTCGCAAGCCGCGGCGATGCGCGCGCGTTTCGCCTCGTCCTGCGTGACGCGGGCGCTGACTGTTGGCTCAACGACCGACACCACAATGCGCTGCGTAAGCTTGGCTGTGCGGTCATGGACGCGAACGCTTATCCAGCGATTGCTTCGTTCTTTGACCCGGAACCCTGATAGCCATCAACGTCAATGCTGCCAAGCATAGCCCGCCAAGATACGCGGGGGGCTTTAAACCTAGGTGAACACATGGGATACGACATCCATATCACGCGCAAAACGAACTGGTTTGAAGAGGAACCCAAAATCGGCCGTGACGAATGGCAAGTCGTTGTAGCAGCAGACGACGAAATGCGTCTCGACGGATATGCCGAGGCTAAGGTGGGAGGCGGCGCAGTTCTTCGAATCGAAAGCGAAGGGCTGGCCGTATGGACGGCCTACTCAGGTCACGCAGCCAACGGTAACATGGCATGGTTTGATTTTCGCGGTGGCGACGTTGTCGTCAAAAACCCGGATGCCGAGATACTCACCAAGATGTGGGAAATAGCACAGAAGCTCGGCGCTCGAGTGCAGGGCGACGACGGTGAGCTTTACGGCGCCAACGGGAGCGTCATCTCTTAGGTTAGCTAGCTGTGAACGCGGGTCGAAATCCGACACTAAACGACGGCGTCTTTGTAACAAGGCACGGAAATTGACGGGTCAAGGGCGGGCACAGCCCGGCGCAGCGAACCCTTGACGCGGCGCGGGTTCGTCACACTCTGGCATGGTTGGAAGCGCGGCACTTCCGGGCTTTCAACCATGCCAAACAACGATTTTGACGTCGTCGTTTTCTGTCGCTTTTGGACCATCGTCAACACTGGCCGACAACGGCGGTTTGTCACGGCAGAAATCAGGGGGCAGCGGGCGTCACGCTCATTGACTTGACGCCCGCTGCCCGCATTCGGACGGAATCACAACTGAACCGTGTTGACGGCTTCTCCCAACGCGTCTCGCACAACCTCCTTCATGTGGTCGTGGTGAGTAAGAAATATCACCTGAGTATGCTTCGATACGGAGGCTAAAGCCCTTAACCCGGCCTTTGCGCGCTCGTCATCGTAGTTGACAAACAGGTCGTCCGCAATGAAAGGAAGTGGGGTGGCCTGCTCAAGGCGAGTCTCCAGCGCTGCGAGTCGGAGCGCCAGGAACAACTGGTCACGAGTTCCGTCACTCATGCATGGGACACTCACAAACCGGCCGTCGGGTCTTTGACCCTCCAGCGCCATTGGCTGCCGTTCAAAGTCCACAACCAGTCGTTGAAAGGAACCTAGCGTGAGTGCGGAGAAGATTGCGCTAGCTTTTGCCAGCATTGGACCCTGCTTCTCCTCACGATATCGGTCGATGGACCAACGCAAAAGACGCGAGGCGGTGAACACCTTCACGTAACGCTCTGCAGCATCGCCCATTCTCGCGAGCGCCTCTTGCCGCTGTCCCTCCGCTAGTGCCGCGGCGTCGGAGCCTCCGATGTCAATCAACACCTTCTCCGCAGTTCCCAGTTCCGCTGAAATAAGAGATTGACGCTCAATTGCGGCGGTGAGGTCGTCGGACAATTGTTGGAGTTCGGCAGCGACTTGTGTCAAATCGGTCGAATGAATCTCGGCTTCTACCTGCTCGCGAGTCAAGCCGTCTCCGCCGTTGGCAAGCTCTGCACCGACGCGAGTAATTTCAGCGAGAAGTCGCCGCTTCTCATCCGACTTGGCAATAGCCTCCGACAGTGCTTCGCGCGCAGTCACGCCTGCTCTCGTCATGAGGGGAGCAATGCTGGCCACTGCTTCCTGTTTCGTCCCGCGTGCACTTGCGACTTGCGCTTCGGAAATGCGCAGCGCCTCGTCAAGACGGTCTTTCGTTGCCTGCGCTTCCTTCGCCTGTTGCAGGCTGGTGACAAGTTGCTGAACCGATTCTGAAGGTGGACGTTTCTCCAGGGCAGGTGCGACTGCCGAACAAAGGACGGACGCATCATTGGAAAACGACGCCAGGTCTGCGTTCATCGCATCGATGCGCTCCTTTTGTATCTGACGTATCTTGCGAAGCTTTTCCTCTACCTGTGTAATCAACTCCAATGCGCCCTCAACAGCGCCAGTGTCGTTCGACGTGTTAAGTCCAGCTGACGAAAGATTCGTAGCCCATTCCGTGTTCCATTGGTCGACTTCTTTCCGAGCCTCAGACGCTTCGTCCTGCAGCAATGCGTACGCTTGCCGCGCCGAAAGCAATTGGGAATTTAGCGTTTCCCGGCGCACATCCGTTCCGTCGGATTTGGAAATGATTTGGTCGGCACGGATGCATAGGGCAGCGAGGTTATCGCCTACCTCGTCCACCACTCCGTTTTCTCGAAGTGCCTCGCTAAGTTTCTGCGTAGCGTCCGCCATGGCCTCTGTAGCCGAAGCATGAGTCATCTGGGCGTCGCGAAGAATCTCGCCCGCCTTAAGAGCGCTATCTCTTTTTTGAATCCATTCAGACGTATTCTCCAACGACATCCCAGCGAGGCCTGCTTGAGATATGGTGGTCTCCCATTCAATGTCGAATGCCTGCAGATTGCGTCGTGCAGCTTCAACTTGTTGCTCCAGGTCGACTTTGGTTTGTCGTTCCTTCTCATGTTGATGAATCCGAGACTGAAACTCTGTCGCATCCTCGACGTTTCTTAGATGCGTGTCAGCGAGTTCATCGGTGTGGCGCATTGCATCTTCAAACTCACCTGCATCAGCGTCAAAACTGCTGGTGTGTTGCTTGACGGTCTCCCATTTCGAATCGCGCTTTGACCGGGCGTCCTGTACCTGAGAAAACGTGGTCGGGTGATGTACCTCGGCGAACTGAGATACCTGCAGTGCAGCGGCGGCCACGGCACGAGACTGTTCGGCTAGCGATTTCGCTAACGATTTAATTTCCGCTTCCAGACTTTGTCTTTGCTGAAGATGGCGGGCGAGGGATTGATTGGAGGGCAACTGCAGCTTCGATAGCTCGTCGGCCTCTCTGCGCCAAGTGCCGAGCGCTTGCATGGCAGCCTCGAGACTTGCCTCCGCCTTTTCCACCAGCACGCGGTGCTTTTCGACAGTTGCCTCGGCATCCCCTAACGACCGCGCTTTGGCCAGGGCTGCCCGCAAACTCGATGTAACTGGCACATCTGGCAGCGTCTGCAATTGCTCTTCGAGCGATTCGATATCGGACTTCTTCGACCGCTCGGAAGCATCCGCAGCTTTCGAAGCCTGCTGAAGCCCACTGGCGTCTCGCGCGAGCTGACCGAGTTTTCGGCGCAGGAGTAGCGATGGCAATCGCTGTCGTACATCATCCGCGGATTCGCTGGTCCACTGCAGTTGGATACAGGCGCTCCGAACCTCTTCTAAAAGAGAAGCGATTTCATTCTTTCTTCGCTCTATATCGCGGTCGTAGGCGCTGTACTGAATTCGCCGCCTATCGAGTTCTGATATATCGCGCTCCGCACTCAGGATGGCTGCATCGATAGAAATGACCGCGAGTTGGTTCGACGTGTGTTCTACGTCTGCCGTTCGCAGCCTCAGAACCTCATCCGTGCGGGATATTTCGCGCTCTGCCTCGGCAAGTGTTGCCGCCGCGTCTGCGGGCAGGTCCGGTGTCGGCTTGAGAGCCTCCAGCGAGGCTTCGGCTTGGCGTAGGGTCTGGACGAGAGGTGCCAGGCGCCGCACTCGTTCAAGCGTTACCCGTCTTTTGTCGAGGTCGAGCCGCTTTTTGCGTTCTGATTCGACGGTCTCGCGTAGTGACTCGACTGCGGCGTTTGCTTCCGCCCAAACTTTGGTCCGCACCACGGCACGCTTCAACGCATCGTTCGCCTGGTCAAGTTGTTCGGCCGCCATAAAATATGCGCGCTCTAACGACCGTCTCGGCCCCCATAGCTTGTCGGCTTCCGCAGCGAGTTCATCCCGAACTTTTCCCAATCCGGCAACCCCGGCCGCGGACTGAAACAGTATTTGACCGATGTCACTCTCCGCATTGAGGATGCTATTGCCACCGTCTACGAGTCGGAAATGGTCAAGACCGAACATCTGGTCGAAAAAATTCCTGTCGACGGAACCCAGAAATGGCGTAAGCGCGGAGTCGGGCAGGGGAGCATCCGTTAGCGACCTGAGCGTCTGCTTTTGCGCCTTGATGCGGTTAAATTCAAGAGAGTTTTTGCCGTCGCTAATCGATGCGCCGAGCCTAAGTTCGTTCAGTGGGTGCAGAAACCCGTGCGGTGAACGGGTGGGGATGCCAAAAAGTAGGTCCAGTATCGCTGTCCTCAAAGTCGACTTTCCTGCTTCGTTGGGGCCAACGATAAGATGAAAGTCCGACTTCGAGCTGGGGAACTCGATTGACCGCTCGGAGAACTTGCCGTACTTCAATATGTCCAGTCGCTGGAATCGCATGGTCGGTCACTCCGATTTTTCCAGATGGGCAAGAAGACTGGGACGAACATCCCGCACCAGCGAACGCAGCTCGCCGGCGCGAATGTCCGAAAAGTATGCGACGGCGGACTGTAACTCGGGAGGCGCCTTCGTGACTAATCCAAGGAGGTCGTCTCGCAGCTTTTTCAAGAAATCCTCGTCCTCCTCGGCCGCAAGCAGCAACTCGCCCAGGTCCGACAATGCGTCAGCGCGGGCTCGTATTGCTTCGCCGTCATCCACCATGAGCGTTCGAACACGGACTTTTTCTATCCATAGACGCTCTGGTGCCAGCGTTGCTGCAAGAGCCAACACCTCAGCGCGAAGTTGCCCTTCTGCACCGAACAGTTCACCGTGCGCGGGCGACTTTCCTGTCACCGTTACCCTGACCGCGTAGTGCATTCTGTTGCCACTGCCGGCCAAGAATTGCTGCAGTTGTTGCTCGATTTCTCGAACGACAGGTTCGAGTGAATCGCACGCCGTTACGTCAACAACGAGGTCGTGCCAGCGTAGTACGTCTACGTGCAATCGCTCTATCTCTTGAACGCCCGTTTCGTCGGCTGTGACGAGCACGGCGCCCTTTGCCCCGGTTTCACGAATGTGTCTTCCTTGGAGGTTGCCGGGGAAGACGATGGTCGAACGGCCTTGCCATACCTTGTATTCGTGTACGTGTCCCAGCGCCCAGTAGTCGTATCCCTTTGCGTGCAACTCGTCCAAACTACACGGGGCATAGTTTGCATGAGCCGTATTGCCTTCCAGTGCTGTATGCAGAATTCCAATGTTGAAAGCGCCTGGCACTGCAACGGGATAGCTCGTGACTAGATTGTCGACGGTCGCCGCTTCCTTAAAACTTCGGCCGTGCAGCGCCACCTTGAACTGCTCGATGTGAAACGTCGTGGGCTTCCTGGTTTCGAAAACGAAGACGTTGTTTGGTAGCAGGAGCTTTTTGGTCATTTCGCTCTCCGCGTCGTGATTGCCGAAGAGCAGGTAGACAGGAATGCCCGCCTTCTTTAGGCGGCCCATTTCCTTGCAAAAGTAGATGCCGGTGTTGTGGTCCTTCCAACCCCCGTCGTATAGGTCGCCGGCAATAATCAAAAAATCGACCCGTAGCTCGATGGCCTCGCTAATCAGATTCGTAAATGCCGCCCTCGTGGAGCCACGAAGTAGCTCCGCCGGGGCGTCCGGGTAGGCGCTCAAACCTAACAAAGGACTGTCGAGGTGTATATCCGCAGCGTGGATAAATTTCAAAATGATGTTCTCTCGATAGTTGGAGCGCCGAGGGCCGGCCGGGCGCCGTGAGAATTCTGCCGAAGTCTGTCACGAGACTACGCGCTTCGCCACGCTTGTTCCAGACGCTCTTTGCTTGCGGCGCGCAAGCGAAGCAGGCCGAGTTCCCTACTCATAGCGTTGAGCCCTGATTCCTCGTCGTGCCCCGCTGCTCGCAGTGTCGTCGCGAGAGCTCGCAATTCTGCGATTGAAACCTCATCCACCGGCCGGGTAGTTCCCGGCACTGGAGTTCTGAACGCAACAGATGCGTTCTCACTGACTGTCTTGGGCCAGACAAACACACCAACATCTTCAGCCTCGGTAGCGTAGTGCTTCGACGCGAGTTCAACCACGCGATTCACAATGCGAGAACCGGTTCGGGACCACCCATGCGCGCGAGCAATACGTCTTGCCAAGACCTCGTCGCGCACTGGCCCTTCAACACTGACGACTTCGGCAATCATTGCGAGCAGTCGCTCGTCGTAGCTGTGAGCGAAGAAGAGTTCTGGGTCACGTTCGTGGTCGGAAATCGTCAAATCCACTTCAATGAATTTCGCCTCGCCGCGCCGGGCGGACTTCGGCATTGACACAGCACGAGCGTAGATTGCAGGGGCTTCATTTTCCGAACCTGCAGCCTTTGATGTCCCTTCCGGCTCGCCAATTGGAACCGCAGTTGCGCCGCTAAATTGGCCGTCTGAACTAGACTTTGCAGCGGCAATAACCTCCTCAGCGATGGTTGCCGCGCTTTGCATCTCGGTTGCTGCCGCTTCCCGTCTCGCGGCGAGTAACGCCTGTAGTTGACCGTCCACCTTTTCAAGAGTGCCCGGCATGTCGACCCACCAGTCGGTCGACCAGATTCGGACGATTTCCCAACCAAGTCCACGCAGTACCTGCTCACGAAGCTTGTCGCGGTCGCGAGCCGTCGCCGAGCGATGGTAGGTCGCGCCATCGCATTCAACGCCTGCCAGATAGCGACCAGACGCATCGGGGTCTACCACCCCGAGGTCAATGCGAAATGCCGACACGCCGACCTGGGGGTGCACCGTCCAGCCTCGTTCCGCGAGCGCCACGCACACGGCTTTCTCGAACGGGCTATCGAAGTCGCCGATACTGCCAGCAACGGCTTCGCCTAAAGCGCGAGCTCCGCGCTCAGCGAACTCAAGGAAGTGCTTCAGGTCTCGAACGCCCAGCGCCTGTGTCCGAGAGAGGTCCATCTTCTCTGGCTTGAAGCTGCAGAACACGCGCAGTTGCTGACGAGCACGCGTGATGGCAACGTTAAGGCGGCGCTCCCCGCCTTGCTGGTTCATCGGCCCGAAGTTCATAGGCATCGTGCCATCGATGCCTGGACCATAGGTAATCGAGAAGTACATAATGTCCCGCTCGTCACCTTGCACACTCTCTAGATTCTTGACAAACACTGGCTCAAGCGCGGTTTCGGCAAAGTGAGGCTCGATTGACGGGTCGTTACGGCGCGCCTCGTCGAGAAGGTCTTCGATTAGACGCTGCTGCTCAGCATTGAATGTCACGACACCAATCGTCATCCTGCTGTCGCAAAATGAGGGGGACTTCAGTCTGCTGACCAAGTCCGCGACAAGCGCCTTCGCTTCAGGCTTATTTGTACGCGCTCCGCCACGCTCGTACTGCCCCTCCGTCACGAGATTGAAACTGACCGCCCGGTCATTCGTGACCGGGCTCGGGAACGTGACAAGGTCACCACCGTAGTACCGGTAGTTCGAGAAGGCAATAAGGCTCTCGTGCCTGCTGCGATAGTGCCACGACAGTTTCATCGTCGGCAGGTTTGCTCCGATGCATTCTTCCAGAATGCTCTCAAGTTCGGTCTCGACATCCGTGTCGTCGACGTCGGACTCCGCGCGGTCGAAAAAGCTGGTCGGCGGAAGCTGCTTCGGGTCACCGACCATAATGACCTGCCTCGCCCGCGCCATCGCACCAATCGCGTCCCAGACCGGAATCTGCGAGGCTTCGTCGAACACCACCACATCGAAGTCGGAGGTCTCGGCCGGTAGATACTGGGCAATCGACAGCGGACTCATCAGCAGACAAGGGGTCAGCCGAAGAATCGCACTTGAAGCCTCTGACATCAATTCGCGCAGAGGGAGATGTCGGGTCTTCTTCTGCATCTCATACCGAAGCAGGCCCCACTCAGAGCCGTGTGTGACCCTCGCCGGCGAAGGAAGGCCGGCCGAAAGTTGCGCGCCGACCCAGGCTTGGGTCAGCGCGATAAATTGTTCGTCGAGCTCGCGGAAATCATGAATGCGTTTCTCGTGCTCGGCGGAAACAAAGGTACGCAGAACCTCGTCTCCGTCCACGACGGCGTTCAGCCACCAGCGGCAATAGTTGGTCTCAAAGACCTCCCTAACGCGCCCACGCTGAATATTGCCTTCTTCGATACCTGAAGCCAGTGATGCCAATCCCTGCGAAAACGCGTGCTGACGGACCTTCCGCCACGCGCACCAGAGTTTCAGGCGGTTGGCGCTCTGCACCAACTGCCGGGCGCGCTCTGCTACTTGGCTGGGAAGCAGCGACGAAAGGGGCATGTGCTCCGACAATGCGAGCCCGCTCGCCGTGGCAAATTGAGCAACAACTCCGTCGAATGTCTGCAGCGCTTCCGCATATGCGCGCCCCGAACTAGCGACGATACCTGATGGTCCGAGCAGTACGTTGCTTTCGCCAAGCAGAAGAGCGACCGGAGCTTTTACCGGCGCGAGCAGCTCCGGTGTGTTCGCGAGATTCGCCAACGCGGCCGAGAGAGATTCGAAGAACTTGAGGGCCGGTTCGATGCCTTCAATCTTGGTTTGCAGGCCATTCCACAGACCGAAGGTCTTTCCTGACAGGTCGGCGAACTCCTGAATACGGGCGCGCAGCGAAACGAGTTCGCGCATGTGCCGGATGTTGGCAGCCGCCGTGGCACCCGCGCGTCCGGACGCGATTGCCGTATAGCCGTCGTCGACCCAATGACTTTCTGCTCGCGCAGCGGCGACGGCGCCCTGGAAGGAAACATATGCCTTTGCGACCGCAACATCCGTCTTGTAGCCAGCCCAAACGTGATTCGTGTCGGCTTCGATAGGAGTAAGGCGTGTGACAACCTGCTCAATCTGCCGTAATTCACGCATCCGTTGCAGGTCATCCCGGGCGGCATGACCACATTGTCCGCGGCTGACCGGGTCAAGGCCGACATCATCCCAACTCGCGCGGCAGCGAGCTTGCTCTAGGGCCGTCTGGAACGACAGAAGTGCATGAACCACCTCAAGGGCTGTCTCGAGCCCGGCCCATGCGTTCGATGTGAGCAAGGACAGGTCGTCGTATTCCTTGATTTCGTTACTCAGCGTGTCAATTCGTGCAAGACACTCGATATCGCCATCAATGTTCGGGGCACCGCCTTTTCCGCTTGCGAGGTCCTTCAGCTTTTTCGTCAAGGACCGTTTTCGCATCATGCGCATCAGCCAGCCCGAGCCCTTGAGCTCCCGCAGGTCGGACTGCAGCTCGGCAATTGTCTTGCTCTGAATGCCGTCCTTGTATGCGAGCGAAAGCTGACCGAGAAGGTCATGCCGAGTGCGAAGCAGTTCGATACCTTTGGCGAGGCGAGAACGCAGTGTCTCGTTCCACGGCTGGGAAAGAGCTGCATGCAGTTCTGAATCGCGATGCAATTGGCTTAGACCGAGTCGCAAGTCCTCGAGCGTCTGATTGGAACAAGGCGTCGAAAGCCCGCCAAGCAATTCCCGGTACCGTTGCAACGTGGGTGTCGCCTGACGTAATCCATCCGCAATACCTTTGGCGTCCGGCCGCAACGCGAAGCGCCAGTCACAGCCAGATGCGGACGGCAAAACTGCAGCGAGCATCCGCAAACCATCGCGTATGCGAGGGCCCAACGGCAGGTCCGGCAGTCCGATAGCCTGACGCAATTCGACCGCTGCTTTATCGAAGTGAGCTGCCGCATCCGGCACAGCTCGCGCGGCGTCGTCGAGCGCTGCCGCCCATAACGGAGACCATTCGGTTTGAACTACGTGCGCCAGCGGGGTCGACGTCAGATTCTCTTCACCGAATGCCCTCGCATTGACGTCAAGCAGTTCGGCAGTTTCGCGAAGGCTCCTCATGGCGTCCAGGTCGTGCGCCTGGACAGACGACCATGTCAGCCGGAGCACTGGGAGGTCGTGGCCACCGACGACTCGACCGATGGCCTCATAGACACTCAGGCCATTCGAGTGCCGATGATGAAGTCGTTCAACATAACCATTGAGCTGGGACCTGAGCCCTTCCAGTCGAGCCGCTTCGGCATGCCACTGCTCAGGCGCAAGGGCAGCGGAAGCGTCCCACGACGTTTTCAACTGTTCGAGAACATCAGTCTTCCGCGCCTTGCTCGAGTGAAGCTCGAGACAGAATTTTCCAAGGCCCACGTCCGCGAGGCGTCGGTAAACGACATCCAGTGCGGCCATCTTCTCGGAAACGAAAAGAACGCGCTTGCGCTCGGCGAGACACTGGGCGATGAGATTGGCAATCGTCTGGCTCTTTCCGGTGCCCGGCGGCCCAACGAGAACGAAATCCTTGCCTTTGCTACCGGCGACCACAGCGGAAAGCTGGGACGAATCTGCCGGCAACGGGCAGAACGTCTCCTTCACGGGAAGTTCGACGTCCAGCCGCCTGACATCTGGGAACTCGACCGTGCTCTGATACGAATCGCGCGGGGTGTCGATGAGGTGACGGACTACCGCGTTCTGTCTGAGCTGTTCAGTACGCTCGGTGAGGTCGCGCCACATCAGGTATTTGGCGAACGAAAAGGAGGCGAGAACGACTTCCTCCACGACTTCCCATCCCTTGATGTCCTTGATGGTATGGGACACCGTTTTCCAGATTCCTGCGACATCGAGACCTGAATCGTCCTTGGGGAGTTCGCCGTCGGTCACACCAAGTTCGAGCTCAAAGTCCTGACGCAGCATTTCGATGAGCGTCGGATTGAACTGGGCCTCATCGTCATACAGCTTTAGACTGAAGCCGGAACGCGCACTGCGACGCTCTAATGCGACAGGCACTAGGATAAGAGGTGCACGATATTTCTTGTCTTCCTTGTCGTCGCGCGTCCACGAGAGGAAGCCGAGCGCAAGATACAGCGTATTCGAACCACCCTCCTGCAAACTCGTCCGCGAATTCCGGAACAATTCAGTCAGGCGGGAATCCATCTCCTCCTGGGGCAGCCCGATGAACACTTCCTTTCGCTTTAACGCGTCAAGAGCGTGCTGCCGTCGGATATGTTCGCGCTCGCGTGCCTCATGGATAGCCTGACTGCGTGGGTCCGAACCGTCCATCAGGTCCGGACGCGTCAGCAACTTCAACGCATGGCCTTCCGCCAAAACGTCCTCAAGTAGTCCTGGCTCAGGCGCGTCGAGCTTAAGAGACCTCTTTCCCGACTTGAAGCTCAGCAGATTATTCCTGAGAGACAGGTCGAGCAGCCGACGCTGCCAACGCGTGAGGCGGTCCTCCGGTCGCTCCTGAGCGACCTCTGGTTGTGCTTCATCGAGTTCCACCAGAAACTCTGGTGCATCCTCCCAGCGGGGAGTAACGTCTGCGGTCGTCTCGGTGCCCGTAGCGCTACGAACTATCGCCTGTTCGCTTGCCAGCGGCTTAATGCGCTGCAGTCGTGCGCGCTTGATATCAACCACCAGTTCGAACTTCGACTCTTCGTCTTCTGAGATGTGCTCCTCGCCCTTGGCCATGGTGAAACTGAAGGTCGGTAGGGGCCGCTGCGCAAGGAGGGTCGACTCGAACAGGACCATCTCTTTGAGCTTCACTCGTTTGCGCAGCGCAGTAATGTCGTCGACGACGGTGGTCGAGAACTCCTCGGGCTTCAGCCAGACGCCGGGGAAGGCGTGTCCCTGCTGGAAGACGAGGACAGGATTCAGACCCGCCTGCTCGAGCGCGGCGCAAACGAACAAGGATAGGTCAAGACAGGTGGCAAGCCCTGATTCTGCAATCTGGCCGGGGCCGCGCACCTTCTGCCCCTCTCGCTCGAAGCTTGCGGGCGGGACAGCATAATCGAGTCCCATTGCTCCAATTGCATTCCAGATAGCTGAAGCAAGTTCCCATGCACGCTTTGCACCTTCCTGGTAGCCATTGATGGCGCCGGACTTCCCAGCATTGCGCAGTACCTCGGCAGCCTGCTTGAGCACACGTTCGACGGCCGGCTCGTTCGGCTGAATGAAAGCCGCAATCATGTCCGGCAACGAGGACAGGCCGCCCCATTGATTTCTTGGTAAAAGCTCGACGGTCCGTTCGAAAACGGCGACCTCGGTCGGCTCCAGGTTCGCTGGAGTCAGTGTAAGTTTGACCACTGACTTTTCCGATTCGGTCAGGCGGCCGAGCAGGGGGCCGTCGAGAGACAAATCCAGGTCCGCAATGCGCAGGGTCTGCCCGGCCGCCAAGTGGTCCAAGTGCCAGGTCTTAGGCTTGAGGAATGGTGGGTCGGAAATCGCGGTGAGCGTCAGGTTCCGGTAAGCGGCTTCCGTTTCGTTCACCACGGAAAGCTCGCGAACCACCGGCACAGCGTTCTGGAAGTCGGCGAGATTTACCCGTGCGGCGACGGTGGAATGGATTTGAACGCAATGCGGCGCTTCCGGCTCGACGGTCGGTTCGGTTACCACGGTATTCATCTGGCCCCCAATTTGAACGCTTTTTTCCTTGATTCTGATTTTCTCGCACCACGCTGGTCGGCTATGCGTGAAACAGCGGACTCATTTTGCCGCTATTCGCGCCATCGTTGTGAGGCGTCGGCGACCCCCCGTCTTGGTAGCACAACCAATCGATTGCGAACGTGCATATTCACACCTCAGCAATCCGACAATGACTCATCATGGAACGAAACGATTATCGGCCGCGCGCTTCGAGACCCGATGGGGAATGCGCGCCCCCTTGCTGCCCTGCGCTGGTACTAGCGCGGGAGCGCGACGTCGGTCATCTATCACGTTAGAGCGTCGGCGTGTTTTCTGCAAAGCATGAGGCCAGGTTCATGTAACATCGTCGAAAAGGTGGTCGGCGGGCCTGCTATCAAGACAAGAATCTAAATGTAAGTAAGCGCCGTCGTAATACTCAAAATGGAAAAATCCGGGGGCAAAGATGGGGTGGAGCTTCAGAAAAAGCATCAAAATCGCGCCAGGTGTACGTGTAAACCTTAGCAAAAGCGGGATAAGTACCTCAATCGGAGGTGGGGGATTCACCTACAACACACGAGGACGTGTTACGACCAGCATTCCCGGGACTGGGATTCGCTACACACATAATCTGAATGCGCGACGGACGGCTCGCCCGATTCGCTCTGCAGTTGCTGCCAGCAATCGTATTGATTCTGAAAGCACGGAGCGACTGTCAAAGCGGGAGCAGGCCACGCGCGACTTCGTTCGGCAGATTCAAGACCGCACAACAGCCGCTCTTCAGCAGTATTTCATTTCACATGGGGTGTATGTTGCTGCCGGCGACCTTGCGGATGCTGTAACCCTTGAGGAGCATCAATCCTTCCTCGAAAGTCTTTCGAAAGAGTTTGAGGCCACAACGAAAGCTATCAGGCTTGCCGTAGACATCGGCTCCATATCCCTTGCCGAGAAAGAAAAGGCGATGTTCGCGCTGTATGAAGTGGAAAGAAAGTGCGGTGAGCATCTCGGTGAACGAGGTCAACTCGAGGTGGAGGCGGGGTCGCTCCTCCACATAGCACGGACGTGGCCGAAAGCGCCGACGCTCTTCGCTTCGTTCCTGGTCGGCCTTTTGGCTTCGCTGTTCCTTTATTTGAAGAATGTGCCCATCGGTTTGACGCTGCTTGCTGCCGCAGTTGCACACGGTGTCTACAGCGTGGTGACGTTCAACAGGAAGGAGGCGTTTCTCACGAACCAGTTGGCCGAAGTCAGCGAAAGATTCGATTCGCTGCTAACGGCGGAAGTATCACCGCGCCCGGCGCCAGCTGGCGAACCGAGCCACCTACGGGCGAAGGCCATCGGATTTTCTGTTATCACAGGCGTGGTCGTACTCTCCTCTGTTTTATATCGGTCGCAACACGCAGCCGATAGTGACGCTACGGCGATGCCTCTCGGCGCCCGCACATCAGATAGCTCAGTCCCGACTTCGAGCCAGGACGGCACTCCTCAGGCAGCTCAGCGTCGACCGAACTTCAACTGGTTGGTCGGAAAATCTCCATCAGACGTTGTCAACACCCCCCGCTTCAGAGCTGCGTTCAATCACGCCTCGCGGAGCGACTGGAAGAAGATTGCGGACCGTCTCGCTGTTACAAGCGGCTCGGGAATAGAGTCGAAAGATGGCTACATCATCGGGCAGGGATGCAAGGCACACTTCTGCGCGTCGGATAGGGCGGCCTTTGCAATCAACGAGGCAACGGGCAAAGGTGACATCGTTTTCAAGCAAACGGTTGACCTGCCCACGGGCAAAGCCGTTGTGAAGAGTGTCGTGTGGAGCGATATGCCTCTCGAATCGACTCCGCTTGCCGACTGGGCCAATTCAAACGAAGAGGCAAGTGTCTCGCCGGCGCCGACTAGCGTGGCCGGAGCTACGCTGCAAACAAGCTTTGATTGCACGATGGCACGTTCGAATGCCGAGCACCTAATTTGTAGCGACCCGGAACTGGCGGCCGATGATGTCGAACTTGCCTCAATCTACGCCAAGGCTAAAGCGGCCGCTCACGACGAGGCTGCCTTTCGGGAGCGCACCCGTACGGAGTGGACGTACCGCGAGCAAACATGCCACGACCGTGAGTGTCTCGTAAGGTGGTACGCCGACCAGAAAGCGGCGCTTCTCCAGATTGCGCAGACCGGCAATGTTGCCGGTAACTAACCGGGGAATAGGTCTAGCCGTTATTACTTTGCCCGACAAGAATATCGAAAGAAATACATGTGCTGGTGAAACTCGGCTTCGTAAGCAGCGGTCGCGCAGCCAAGCCATGGACGCGAACGCTTACCCGGTGCTCGCTTCGTTGTTTGACCCTGAGGTGTAACGACCTCAGGTCCATCAACCCCTGTCTGCCATATTGCCGTGGAGTTCGTTGCATTCGTGCTGATAGTCGTCGCTATCAACTGGGCGGGGCTCGAGGCTAGAAAGCGCCGACGAGCGAAGCTCGAGGCGACGCAGAACCTATGGGCATCAGAGGAGCCTGTTCGCGAGGTCTATGCGAAAAAGACGGCACTGACACTCCTCGCGTGCTTTGCGACTGCCCTCTTCGGTGCTGCGGGTGCCATGGTTTATATGCTTGTTGTCCATGGGGCCGTGCGTCTCACTCTTGCAGCGGCGGCATTCGTCCCTTTCGCTTCCGGGGCCGCCTTGGGTGCCGTGGTGGCTGGTCGCAATCTGGGTCGCATCGTGCAATTCGGCAGCGGTCTTCCATGGGCGCGGCCCGCACTGCGTCTGGGAGACGATTGTCTCGAGTACTTCGACCTCATGAGCGTGCCATGGGAGGACGTCCTTGACACCAGGGACCTCGAGATTTCCATAGGTCGGGGCAGGCACCGTGTTTATGTTCTGCTGTTCGTTCGCGGGACCACCGCCGACTACGCTAAAGGCGGCAAGTTGAACCGGCGCGAGGTCAAATCCGCTGCGAGCATGCTCCAGTTTGCCGTTCAGAACCAATGGCCGCCATTCCCGCAGGGTGACTTTGTTGTTCTCGATGTCGATTACTTAAGCGGCGTATATGCGCCGCGTCTGAAAGTCTGGATTGACCGCATTCGAAGGTCCAGGGCCATGGCGGGTTCGAGCGACTGCGACGAGCAGCGTCCGGAAGCCGTGGAGCGCCATTCGGCTAGCGGACTGTCTGTGACGCACTGGGCCGGTGGCAATGGGTCCCGCAGTGGAAGGTACATCGAATGAACCATTTCATGGCTTCCATCGCAGCAATCGGGCTCGCACTCTCGCTCGCCGTCCATACCGCCTCTCTGTTCGGCGTCGACGTCATGAGCCTAGTCCCGTTCGTGTGGGCCTTGCATGTTGGCGTATTCATCGTGTTCGCCCCTGCCGTCATATTAGCGCGCAAGCGATTCGGAGCTAGGCCAGCGCTGGCCGAACTGCGCCAGGCGTTTCCCGGCTGGGTAAAGGTCTTTGCGGGCGTGTTCTTCGCCTACGCGCTCGTCAATTTCTATATGTCATTCTCAAGCATGGACGGGACGCCGGCCGTCAAGGCGGGGCAGTACGTACTTGAGAACCACGGAAGAATCGTTCGAGCTTTGAGCTCTGCCGAGTACACCTCACTTCGGGCTCGGGTGATTCGCGGATTTTCTGGGCATTGGATAGTCTTTTACTTTTTTGGCTTTGCCTATTTCGCCTTCTGCAGGGATGGAGGGCGGCTCAGCGGGCGCACGCGCAACAAGGCGACGTGAATGAGTTCGCGTGCAAACCGTTGGCCGGATACTATGTACGTCAACGACTATCACAACGTCGTCTCACGTCCGCGATGAGGTCGCGACCACGTTTTTCGAGGCGCCGAAGCCGGGCGCTGGCGCTTTGGTCCTTGCCATGGGAACAGGACAATGGAAAATAGAACATTCTCTTTGCCATTCGACATTGAACTCAGTATCGACAATGGCGTTGCCAACATCGAATCTGAGTTGGCGCGCGAGCTTCCGACATACGACAGCATGGTTGAGACGGCCAGGGTTGTCGGTGTAATAGAGGGCATCGAACACCTTCTCGTCGCTCTTGCTCACGCGGGGCTTGACCTTGGGCAGCCTCAGTACGCCGATGCCATCCGCGCCTGCATCGCGGGCCTTCAAGAATGAGCGGAGAGGGACTTGGGTTCGACATCGTCATTTTGCCAACAAGCCATTGCTTATCTGAAGCCGGCGATGAGGAACGAGGAGCCGGCACTGTCGCTTTTGAAGACCGACTCCCCCGTTTTGCGAAGCATCAATGAAGACTTGCTGGTCACCTATGTCGTCGACGCTGGCGACCACCTTCGCCTTGTGCAGCATCGGCATGTTGAGCAGGAAGGCGTGTCGACCGACGAACTGCATGGTATTGCAGTCTCCAACCTCGAGCGCCTCGCCGAAGAAAAGCTAACCGTGCGTGAGTACGGCCCCATCTACATCGCGCTGATGGGCGGAAATTTCGAAGCCAGCCTTCTGGTGGTTCATGCCATGTGGATGCATTGGTATGCTCACTTGGTGCAAGACACTTTCATGGTTGCCGCGCCGGCGCGAGATGTTCTTGTGTTCTGTGACGCGTCATCGACCGACGGCATTGCGGAGCTTCGCGAGGTCATCCGGAGAGTCCAAGGTGGCGACCATCGCTTGTCGCCGGACTTATATCGGCGGGTCGGTCTCGAGTGGCATAAATTCTCGTGACCGTGACCACCGGCGCGGCGTGAACATTGGAGTGGACCGTGTGGAGTGAGAGACCCGATTCGATAGGGGCGCGTTGCTTCAGGGCCGTCGTCACATGCATCATCGCGGCGGGCTGGACCTATGGCGCGGTGAACTCATATCTGACATCAAGAGCGTTCGAAAATGACTCGACCGTGGTCGAGGGGCATGTCCTGCGGCTGGAGCCGGGTTCAAACGGCAATCTAAGCCCCCTCGTCGGATACTCGTATGAAGGGCACCAGTACGAACGACTCATTCGAGACAAGGACGGCCGCTACAATCGGGACGCGTTGCTGAAGCTCAAACTGCAAGTCCGCTTGGTGAAATCATCGCCGGCAACCGCAATTGTCACGCGTTGGGAACAACCTCCGATGGTCTGGCCGGTGGCGCTGGGAGCATTCATTTTGCTGAATGTGGCGTTGGGCCTTACCGTGAGCATATGGCGACGAGGTCCGTTTGCCTCGACGATATTCAAGTGACGCACACGCGCAACCATGCCAATAGAACTGCCGACGCCTTACGGTCTTGTACAAGTTTTCGACGAACCAACATACAACGCTGGCTCCCGCGACAATGCGCGCGAGTATGAGCGATACGTGCCCCTCGCCGAGAATCTGCCGACATCAGTCCATGGCGTTGAGCTAAATGGAAGCAATATCTGCGCTATTGGCGCCGCAAGGGGCTGCTCGGCCGTGCATCAGCGTTCTCTTGCCGTTGCGTCGGACCGCATCTTCGTAGCGGTCGGGGACCACATGGTGTGCTTTTCCCTCAATGCTCCGTACGAATTGCTTTGGGCGACATGTGTGGATGACGCTACGTGCTTTGGCGTTTACTGGGACGAGCGGCGACAGGGAATTTTCTCTCACGGCGAGCTGCAGGTAATGCGGCTCACAGCCGACGGCGTACCGGTGTGGTCAGCGTCAGGAGCAGACGTGTTCTCGGAAGGCTTCAGCCTGCACGAGGACTATGTTGAAGCGGTCGACTTCGACCATCGCGTTTATCGGTTCGACTACGAAAGCGGCGAGCTGATTTCCTAGTGTGGCAAGAGCCGACAAACTCGCACTTGTCGGCGTCGTGCTCGACGTTGGGACTCTCGTTCTCAAGCAGATGATGCGAGGCCAAAAGGGCGTTCGCACGCAGCTTTCCCAAACTGCGAGATTCGACAAGCAAACCACCAAACTGGCAGCGGCCCTGGCGACGCGGCGATGGTAGCCTGCAAAAGGCCCGGCAGAAGGCCAGTCGGGATGTGCCCCGCACATGGTGGGAGGTGAGAATGGTCGAGGCAGAAGTCGATGGCATCCCAGCGCGGCCGCCCGTCAAGCGCTTGGACCCAATTGAAATACATCGCTTCCTGGGCGGTCCCGATGGGCTCGCTGATTTGCTGAGCGAGCACGATTGCGCGAAGGCAGCACAAGTAGTCGACCATCTCGCCGCCGGCCTCCGTCGCACCGAGAAGATTGACGCTGTGGCAGTTGTCGAGCAACTCGCTGTTCTCTGCGCGGAAGAAGACAGGCCTGGGCAGGCGCGGATGCGCGACCTCAGCCGCTCTGTCGCCGCGTTCGTCGCCGACTGTTTGCAATTCGTCGACGACGACGCGGAATTCATCATCATCGAGTTTGTCAGCACCGTGCCGCTCGAATGCGGATACGACTTTCTGTGTAGCGTCGGCGCAGCACACGGTTTAGTGCGTACGAGGCCTGTCCGTGAACGTACCGGTGCCCGGCGGTATATGAGCGACGCCAAGGCGGTTGAGCACGGCATCGAGATTTGGCAGCACCGAGCAAAGCGCGCGATTGCGTCTGGGTATGTCGTGGAGGAAGGAGACCTCTTCGTGGTTTTGGACGGCCTGTCGCGATTCGGCGTTGGAGCGACTGACGCGGAAACCGTTGCCGCGTGCAGCAACGAAACGCATCCCGCCTGGGCTGCCTGCGGACAGGATGACGACAAGCGCGCCGGTGCCGCACTGATTGGCCGTAGGAAATCAAAAATTGCGACTCAAACGGACAATCGTTTGAAATCAAGAGCTTGGCACTGGCCCCGACGGTCCATTCTCGTGCTCAAGCGCCAGTGCCGCGTATTCGTCGCCTAATCGAGCCAGTCGTCGTCGAACGCGTCAATAAGAGGTTGCGAGCGGTCGCGGCCCGTGCCAATGCCCGGCAGATAGTCGTCATCCAAGCCTATAGCTCGGACCCAGAGGACACATCCGGATTCGGCGCTCGTCGGAGGCTGGCATCCATTTCGCTGGCAGTTCGCGCTTGGTGTGCCCGCAATATCTCCGCCCCAGTGTTCACATCCCCGACAGGGCCGAGCCGTGCCGTACGGACTCAACATGCGTACCCCCTCGTCGCAAAACCTGTATATCCATACAGGTCTGCGCCATACTATCATGGGCTCGAAGAACGGAGGCGACCATGTGCTACTCGGCTCAGATAAAGGCGGACTACGGCCGGTTCGTGAGGACCTTCGGTGCGCGCATCGGCCTCGAGGAATTCACGAGGCTGTACTGGGAGCGGGAGCAAGGCGCAGCGGTGTTGATTCCAAAGGCCGTCGACGCCATGTTTCTGGAGCCGCATACGCCCGACGAGCAGCGCATCAAAGACATGATTGAGCGCTTCAATCGGTCGCAGGCAGCCAAGCTCCAGGAGGAACTGTTCAAGCAACGCACGCGTCTTGCCGATGCCGAGCGAACGCTGCAAACGAAGGCAACGAAGGCCGCGGCTGAAAGCAAACGAATTGCAACCAACAAAATCGAGGCGTTGCGTCGCAGGCTGGACGACCTACGGCGAACGGAGCTGCTGGAGCGCGATGCACGAATCTTTCCGGGCCACTATGCACCAGTCATCGTGATGGAGAACGGCGAACGAGTCGTGAAGCCAATGAGGTACCAGTGTCGCCCCACAGGGAAGCCCGCTTTTTTCGACAAGAAGTTTCCGGGCACATACAACGCTCGCAGGGACAACCTCGAAGGCTTTTGGCAAGGATTGTTTGGGTTCTCGCACGGCTTGCTGGTCGCAACGGCGTTTTTCGAGAATGTCAGCAAAGCCAGGCTGGAGGGCCGAAAACTCAAGGAGGGCGAGAAGGACGAGAACGTCGTCCTGCGATTCGAGCCCCGCCCGGCTAAGGATATGCTCGTCGCTTGCTTGTGGTCACGTTGGACGGGGGCCGGCGAGCCGGACCTGCTGTCGTTTGCCGCCATTACGGACGAGCCGCCACCTGAGGTGGCCGCTGCCGGCCATGACAGGTGCATCATCCCGATAGAGCCTGATAACGTTGACGCATGGCTGGCGCCGCGGACCGATAATCTTGCGGCGCAGTACGCGATACTTGATGACAGGGAGCGGCCGTACTACGAGCACAGGATGGCGGCGTAAGGTCCCAGGGGCTGTAAAGACGAGAATGCCCCAGCCACATAGAATAACATTTTGATGCGGCGTGGACTCCCGTGCTTCTCCGTCGAATAACAGGCGAGCGATTTTGTTCGCAAAATACTGTTTGTTTGCACAGTATTCAAAGAATCCCGGGTTTCGTAGAAACTACTGACTCGCATCGGGGAAGTATATGAGTGAGCGAGACAAGAAATCACAAGTCGAAGAGCCAATCGACACGGCAGCTACGCCGACCATCACTGCATTTAGATTCCAGTTTGAACGTGCGTTGTACGCGCTGTTTTCGGCTGGCACGTTGAACAAGCGCATAGGCATCGAGACGCTCGATGATGTGGCGGAACTTACGACACGCTCTGGTGGGACTATCGCTGCCCGATTGGAGCAGGATGCCCACACCGTACGGGATGGGCATCATCCATTTCAGGATAGCAGCCGAAAGCTATGGCACACGCTGCGTGTATGGTTAAGTCAACTCGTCAATTTGAGAGACTATCCTGAAGTCAAATTCTGCCTTGTCACGAACGCCAAGGTCCCCGAGGGGGCTATTGCGCGACAACTGTCGAATGCAAACGAGGGAAACGTCACCGAAGCCGTTGCATGGCTACGAGCCCAGGCAGCAGACATCTGCCGGAGCGACAAATCCATGGCTAAGAAGGAAGCCGAGAAGGTCATCGAATACTGCGATGCCGACTTGGCCTACCTGTTGTCGCGCCTGGAGCTGTTAGACAAAGGTGGGACAAGTTCAGACCTTCAGCCCCGTGAGGCGACGATGCAGCGGTTCGTACTGCACTCCGGCATCGCGGACCAACAGGACGAAATCTACGAACGTCTACTAGGTTTTGCTATTGAACAGTGTCGAAGGGCCTGGGAAGAGAACGAACCTGCCTGGCTGTCGCCTCAAATGTTCTGGGACGTGCTTCATGAGGAAGTGATGCGAAGGTCATTGAATCGGTACCTCGACCGACCGATGATGTCGACTGGCTTCAAGTCCTACGTTCAGAATGGTGGCAAAGACCATTTTTTTCTTAGACAGCTTGCCCGCCTTGGCTTGCCTAACGAAGCAATCGATAGTCATCTGGACAAGTATTGGGCCTTCTACGCCGAGCGTGTGCATCTGGAGGATGCGGGCATTAACCCGGATGACTGGCTTGCACGTGAGGATGAACTGCATCAGCGCTGGAGAACATGCCGTGAGAACGTAGAAATGGAGTTGGAAGGCGCCACCCCAGAGCAACTCGGTAAGCGCACGCTTGCCAAGACGCTCGACGATAGTTTTAGGGCTCCGTTAGGACAGTACGAGACGCGCAACCTGTACTTTACTCACGGCCATTATCACGAACTTGCGAACCGGCCAACCCATTCCTGCTTTGTGTTTTGGCACCCTGCCTTCGGGAAAAATCCCGGTTTGAACGACGAGGATGACGTGTGATGGCCGGCTACATGGACCACTCGCTGATGCACAATAGCGCGCTTGCGTGCTTTGTGTTGGCGAGTTTCACGAGGGAATATCAATCTTTGACGGCAAACACGCGACATCCTTCCTTGGAAAAGCTGCTGCTGGTCCTTCCTCTTGTACTGCATAAGCCTACGCGGGACGGTATCAGACGCAGGAAATCGGAGACGCCGCTGCACTCAGTGCTAATAGATGAGCCAAGAATTCTCGATGGACTCCGCTCCCGCGTGGCCGCTCACGCTAGCGTTTCTTGCCAGGGGCTGAACATCGCCTGTGAGACGGGGCTTCTCTTGAGTCGAGAGAACGACGGCGAAGTATTCTTCTCGTTCAAGAACGCGCAATGGCCGCGAGGTAGCAGTCCGACTACTATCTCGACGGACATTGTCGGTGCAATATCCAGACTTGCCCGATGGTTCAAAGACTATAGCGCGGCCGAGCTATTCTCAATGTTGGGACTCGCCTAACCATGCAATTCTTCATCAAGCAACTCTTACTCTGGCCGGAGAATCCGGAAAAGGCCACCCGCGAGCTCAGCTTCGAAGATGGGAAGGTCAACGTCATACATGGTCGCAGCGGAACAGGAAAATCATCCGTTCTTGCCATTATCGACTATAGCCTCGGCTCCTCAAGATGCTCCATTCCCGTCGGCGTCATTCGGGACTTGACGGCATGGTTCGGTCTGAGAGTCCGGATTCGCGGCACTTGGCTGTTGATAGCCCGGCGCACGCCCGAGAGGCTTTTCAGCAACAAGGAGTTTCACATCTCGACTCTAGGTGCAGCTGACGACCTCATTCCCGAAACATTGTCAGGAACGCATACGCTGACACAGTTCAAGGACATGCTTAACGAGATTGCGCGTGTAACGAACGTCTCGCTGGTCGATGACGACGAGGAGGGTGAAAACGCGGAAAATCGGCCGTCGTATCGAGATTTGGCCTCGTTCAACCTTCTTCCGCAGCATATCGTCGCGAATCCGAACGTCCTCTTCTATAAGTCGGATTCGTACAAGCACAAAGAGAAGCTGAAGCGCGTACTGCCGTATGCCCTTGGCATTGTCGACGTCGAGTATCTGACCAAAACGCGTGAGCGAAAGCGTCTTCAGAAGGCGCTTGACGGGCTCCAGGCGGAGGAAATGGCTCGACATCGTGCATTCGCTTCTTGGGAGGCGGATGTTCGGGAAATCTGGAACCAATCGGTCGAGCTCGGCCTTACGAACATCGAAGATGGCTTCGACCTGAACGCGCGCGTCGACGCTCTTAGCGGTCTGAACGACGACTACTTAGAAGGCCGCTTTGTTGAGCGCTTGCAGAAACCGCAATACGGCTACTCAAATCGCCAGTTCCGTCTCGCAACTGAGGAAGAGGAAAAGGCCCAAAGAGAGGTTGATGACCTCGGTCGTGAGCTGAGGGATTACGAACGGCTGTCGGACAGGTCTAAGCAACTGGCGACGGCGGTGAACACCGAGAAGGACCGTGTCGTGAACCTTGGCTGGTTGCGAAAGAACCTCGTCACAGACAGTGCATGCGTGGTTTGCGGTTCGCAAACAAATCACAGCCACGAGGTCTTGAGCAAGCTCGAAGAGCGGCTAAGCGACGTCACTCGTTTGTCAGAAGCGCTGCGCGATGGCCCTATCGTCGACAGACAGTTGGAGCAGCTTCGGCAAGACCTTTCGAAAGCTGAAGACAAACTGCAAGCGGCTCGTCTCAAACGAGCGCAACTGGAACCGGGCGAGGTTGCGCCGCTCGACTCTCTTGGCCGCGCGTTTATTCTTCTTGGACGGCTGCAATCGCTTCTCATGGCTCTTGCTACCCTCGAAGGGCGGGGTAGCTTTGCCGACAAGATTAGCGACCTTGAACGACGTATTCAGTTCCTCGACACATATATCGTGAACTGTGGGCAGGGTGAGCGCGAGAAAGACGTCGGAAAAGTATTGAGCGAACTCATCGCCGGCTATGCCTTGTTGTTTAACGTAGAGGTCAAAGGGAATGTTGCGCTCGACGCTTCCGAACTTACGTTGACCTTCGCTCGCAGGTACGGCCAACGCAAAGACTATCTGTGGGAAATTGGAAGCGGTGCAAACTGGATGGCCTTCCACTTGGCAACATTCCTCGCGTTGCATGAATATTTCACCTATGACGAGCATGTTAACGGGCCAGTTTTCAGTTATCTTGCAATTGACCAACCAAGTCAGGTTTACTTTCCGAGCACGTACTCTGGCGAAAATGTCCTGGACGGGGTCAAAGACCAGGCGAAGAGCCTAAGCGGAACCCGGGACAACGACGTCGACCAGACGCGACTCATTTTT
Source organism: Trinickia sp. Z7 (assembly GCF_056498045.1). NCBI lineage: Bacteria > Pseudomonadati > Pseudomonadota > Betaproteobacteria > Burkholderiales > Burkholderiaceae > Trinickia > Trinickia sp. Z7. The sequence continues at coordinate 56,183 of NZ_JAUEQW010000009.1, read as the reverse complement.
GTTGCGTTGGCGCGAGGTTTGCAGCGTTCGAAGTCGCGGTATCAAACGATTGTGGTCGAGCATGCGGACAAAACGATATGGGGCAACGGTAAGTGGGGCCGCCACATGCACGAGGTGGCCGATTGGAAGGAGGAAGGCAAGGGCTTGATTCCCGCGGAATGGTTCAGTTGAGCGGATTCGATGCTGTGCATATCCTGTCATTGATTTGAATGGGGTGGGCCATCGTCGCCCCGAGTCGACGAATAGTGCCAGCTTGAATAAGGCTGCCAAAAATATGGGTCGCCTGAAAGCGCGGCGAAGAGAGCCAGCAAGAACGCGCCGCCCCTTGCCCGAGGGGCCGGCCGGTCGTGAAGCGGACGGGTCGAAAACGATGACCGACGCCAGCGCCGCGTCGGCGTCCTTATTCGACGCTTGATAGGAAGCAAGATTGTCGTGCCTCAGCACTGCTGTGGCGAGCTGTTGGCCATGACCGGTCGAGACGCTGCGTTTGCCTACGGGCGCTGGCGATGTTGCAGAGATGTTAGAGGAGCAGGCCCCTCGTCTGCCGGAACAGGAGACGGGGCAACATGACTCTTGATGTAGTTTGTATCTGGGGCGCCCGAAGTCTGAAACTATTGCGCTATAATATCGGATTGTGCCGCGTTAGCTCAGTTGGTAGAGCAACCGCCTTGAAGATGCGAGTGCCCCGTCGGAAACGGTGGGAGTAGAACCCCTCAAACTCGGGGAACGCTAAGGCCCTCTAGGGCTATGCCAATCCCGAGCCAAGCTTGCCGAAGGCAAGAAGGTGTAGAGACTAGACGGGGGGAGCCTAAAGCGTCAGCTATGGCTAAGGGATAGTCCAGACCACAAACGATAGGCGGCGAAAGCCGTAGTGGTAAGGTAAGCGGTAGGTCGTCTGTTCGAGTCAGACACGCGGCACCAGCACATCAGCAATCGCAACACCCTGCGATTGCTTACGCAACGCTCGGCTTTAGATGGACCACGGGACGCGGGTTCGAAACGCAACACCCCCAAGGTACGTATTCCGACTCGTAATCATCAGGTGGCGGGTTCGAGTCCTGCAGCCGGCACCATATAAAACAAGGGGTTACGCGATGTTCGCGTAACCCCTTCGTGTTTTTTCATCGGGCTTGCATCAACTTGCAGGCTGAATGTCTCTCCCCGCGCGCATGCCAACTTAGACGGGGCCACTGACGCCACAGTGGCTGGGGCGGGTTATCGTTGCCGCTCTGGGCAACCCTACGCGCACAGCAGCGAAAACGACACTTCGGTCATGCTACCCGCTCAAAGAGCCGATCTCCCGAAGAAAACCGGCATCGCCGTTAGGCGTCGTTAATTCGTCGCTGTATCTCGCTTAGGCGGTGACATTGACGGTGCCCCCGACCATCTGGCCGTTGGCATTCATAACCGGCCGCGACGCCGACGCGGCGATCGATTGGCTACCGCCCTCGTCGCCGTCACCATCGTGATCGGGGCCGACTTCGCGTGCTTCGTTTCCCCCGGAAGCATAGTGCGTGGATTGCGCCGCCAAGCTCATCGCATTGGCGTTGATGGGTGAGAGGGTCTGCGTGGACCTCTTGACTGTTAGTGGATCGATTGTGGCAACCCATCGTGCCTGCCCGGTCTGGTGGCAGTTGCACGCACGGAGGGCACGCTCATGATGAACCGCCAACATTAAGGTTTCCTGATGGCGAAGCACTCGACGCTATGCTGCATTTGACGCCGCCAATACGCCCCGAGCAGGCGACGCATGAGGGCATGAGGGCAACGCGTCGGCGGGCGGCGAACGCCTACAGTCGAGCCGGTGCGGCCGCTCCAGCACCGGCAGTCGGCGCGACCTGCCAGCGAAATTCCGGGAACGTCGATCCGGGCGGCATGACCCAGGCTCCGGTTGCGCTGAAGTCCCATCCCGCGAAGCTGGCCGGGTTGCTCATCTGCGCCGTGGTCAAGCCGTTTTGTGCCGGTACGCCGCCGCCGTCGGTTGCCATGCCCGACGTTTGCGCATTCCAATAGTCGTTGCTGCCCCCGCCGCTGCCGGCCCCGATCAAACCGCCTGCGCCTCCGCCCGGACCATACCAGTACGAGCCGCCGCCGCCCGAGACGGCGCCCGTGGCGAACGACTGCGTGATCGTGCCGCTGCTGCGGCCTGCGAGTCCGCCCACGAACGCCCAGCCGCCGCCGCTGATGTCGCCGGTCGCATAAGACTGCGTGATGACGCCGTTGTTGTCCGCGACCAAGCCGCCGAGGTCGCCGGACCCCGGCCCACCGGAAAAATCGGGCATGCCGCGTATGCCGGCGCTGCTCCACGATTGCGCGATCGTGCCGTTGTTCTGGCCGACGAGGCCTCCCACCGAATAGGTCGAGCCGGGTCCGAAATCGTCGAAAGACAGATAACCCGTCGAGTACGAGCGTGTGATGAGCCCGTCGTTCTCCTGTGTCAGCAAGCCGGTAGTGCAAGCATCGGCGTAGCAGTGACCAAACGCAATGCTGCTGTTGGTCACGCCCAAGTTGCGCACCACGCCGGTCGCGCCGATTTGAGCGAACAGGCCCGCAGTGCCGGTCGATGGGCTATCGATCGCATGACCGAGACCGTCGAATTGGCCGGTGAATGCACCGCCGCCGATCGTGATCGTGCTGACGTTCGCGTCGATGTCGCGGCCCAGAGCATAGTTGCCTGCGAGATTTTGCGAGACGTTCTGCAGATCGTTCACCGAATTGACGAGTCGATATGCCGTCAGTTGCGTCACGATGCCGGTCTCGAGCGCGGGTTTGACCCAGCCGGGATTGCCCACCAGGGTCCCGGGCACGTACGTTCCGTTCATGTCGGAATACGTAGCGACGATGCCGGTGCTCTTGGACCAATCGATCGTGCCGACGCTCAGCACACCGCCGCCATTGTCGATGCCGGTCGCATCGGCACGCAGCGCGAGATTGCCGCCGCCCGTGTTGGCGATCGTCTTGCCGCTGCCTAGCGTTACCGCGCGAAATGCATCGAGCGCAAGCGAAGCGTTTCCATTCCAAGCGAGATTCGACACGACGTTGATATCGCCTTCGCTCCCGGCTGCGCCGGTGCTCCGTACATCGATCGACGTGCCGGCGTTCAAGCTGCGCGAGAACACGGCCGCGGCCGTGCCGTCGATCTTGTAGCTCGGCGTCGTGAGGGTCCACATGCCGGCCGTGACGGTCGGGGTGCAATTGCAGAACGTCAGCGTGCCCGCCACGGTTTCGACGGTGCCGCCCGTGCCGTCCGCATTCGTAGCCGTGATCGCCTGCGGCAGCTCGACGGTCCCCGTATCGGCGACGAGCCAGACGTGGCCGTCGCGGGCGGCCGTCCCAGTCGCGCGAATCGCATCGTGATTGCCGGACAGGGCGTAGACGTTGCCGTCCGCCGCTTGCAAGTTCACTTGCGCGGCAGCAATGACGCCGCTGTCGAGCACGGTGCCTTTGCTGCCGCTTTGCACGAACACTTGTCTGCCCGTGGACGAATCCTGCAATAGAATTTGCCGCCCCGCGGCGAGCTCCGCCGTGCCCTGCGGCGCGCTGATGGCGCCAGTGTTTTCAACCTTGCCCGCCGCGATGAGAAAGACGTCACCCTGTGTCGATCCGATTTTGCCGAGATTGACGACGTTTTGATTCGACGGGCCCGTGAGCGTGAGCGGGCCGCCGTTCATGAACGAGTCGTTATCGATGTCGAGCGTCGATGCGACGAAACGTCCGCCGGTCGTGACGACGCCGGTCGAGCCGACCACGATGCCCTGCGGGTTGATCACGTAAAGGCTGCCGGTGGCCGAGAGCGAGCCCAGTATCGAAGAGGCGTCGCCGCCCGTGACGCGATTTAGCGTGGCGCCGTTGCCATTGTTGAACGTCACTTGGTTGCCGCTGCCGATCGAGAAACTATGCCAGTCGATGATCCCGCGCGCCGTGCTTTGACTCACGGTCAACGCCGATCCACTCGTGGCGATGGAGCCGGTACCCGCCACGAACTGCCCGCCTTGCGGCAGCGTCCCCGCATGCGCGGCGGACATCGTTGCAAATAGGGCGGCGATCACGGCGCACGCCTGCAATATAGGCCTTTGCTTGGCCGGTGCGAGCGAGCGGATTGCGCATTGCATGCTGCCTCCTCATGTTGGGTAGCGTGAATCTCGAATCGGTTTTATCGTTCCGTCGGAGAAGCGAATGGCGCTCGCTGTGCGCGCTCGAGACGCATTTCGCTTATGCGGGTTTAACGCCGAATGGCGCCCGGCGGGGAATGTGGATACCGTCGGATTATTGAATCAATTCGCGGTTTTCGAACCGCCGGATTCGGACGATGATTCGTGCTTTTGAGCCAGGTCGTTCGTCGCGGCTCAATACCGGCGGCGTGATGTCTTTTCGTTTTTCTTGGTCATCCGATCTCGTCTTTCGATCGAGCATCGACCTGGCCGCCGGCGTTCGCCCGTTCACGCGTTCAGACGGTCACGCTTCCTGCTCGCACCTCACCCATGAAATCCCACATGTCCGCATGCAACTGCTCCATATGCGTGTACAACAAACCATGCGGCGCCCCAGGATAGATCTTCAACTTGCAATGGGGAATCAATTCCGCCGAGGGCAATCCCCCCACCTCGAGCGCAACCGAGCGATCGCGCTCGCCGTGCACGATCATCGCCGGCACATCGATGCGCCGCATCTCCGCGCGAAAATCCGCCTCGACGAGCGCGCGGCTGCAGGCGAGCGCGACCGGCACCGATGCTTGCAGAATCGTCGTCCCCCAACGCATCATCGCGGGCGACGTTTCGGGTACGAAGAACGGCGGCAGCGCACTTTCCACCCAACTCGGATAGTCGCGGCGCCATAGCGCCCACAGCGCTTCGAATTGTTCGCGCGGCATGCCGCCCGGGTTGTCTGGCGTCTTCAGAAGCATCGGCGTCGTCGGCGCGAGCAGGATGATGCGCGCAATGCGCTTGCTGCCATGCCGGGTCAAATAGCGCACGATGTCGCCGCTTCCCATCGAGTGCGAGACTAGCGTGATTTCGTTCAGATCAAGTTGCTCGATGAACGTCGCGAGATCGTCGGCGAACGTGTCGAAGTCGTAGCCATGCGGTGGTTGATCGGAACGCCCATGGCCGCGCCGATCGAGGCTGATGCAGCGCATGCCGCGCTCGCCGAACTCGGCGAATTGGTAGTCCCACATCGAGCTGCCGCAACCCAGCGCGCTGATGAACAGCATGGGGGCGCCGCTGCCCCATTCACGCCAATAGAGTTCGGTCCCATCGTTCGCAGTGATGAACGGCATTTCTCTCTCTCCTTCGTTATCGATGCTGTGATGCGATCGTAGAGAGAAGCGCTCGCCGAATCGATTACCTGTGGGGTAAGCGAACCTACGACGCAAGCGAGAGGGGCTTGCCGGGGTCGATAGTCGTTCCTACAATAGCGAATTTCGAATTCACTATTTGGGTGCTCGATGAGCAACGACGAACCGGGGTTGAGCCATCCCGAGCCTGTGTGGGTCGAAGACGCATTGTCCGATGTCGATGCCGTCGAGCAGGCCGAGTGGGTACGCGAGGGCAGGGTGTCGCCGCTGGAACTCGTCGAGGCGGCGTTGCGGCGCATCGAGCTTGCACAGCCGCGCGTCAACGCCGTGGCCTCGCTCGACGCCGGTGCGGCGCGCGAGCGTGCGCGCACGGTGTCGAGAGACGGACTGCTCGCGGGCGTGCCCACGCTGCTCAAGGATCTACTCGCATACCCCGGCTTACCGTGCGAGTTCGGCTCGCGCGCGTTCGCGGGCCAGCGGGCGCAGGCGGGCAGCGACTACACGGCTGCCCTCGACGGCGGCGGCCTCATCGTCCTCGGCAAATCGGCGACGTCGGAACTGGGCCTGCTAGGCACGACGGAATCGCTGGCGCGCGGGCCGACGCGCAACCCCTGGGACCCGTTGCGCTCGCCGGGCGGCTCCTCGGGCGGGGCCGTTGCTGCCGTGGCGTCGGGGATGGTTCCCGTGGCGCACGCCTCAGACGGCGGCGGATCGATCCGCGGGCCGGCATCGCTGTGCGGGCTGTTCGGCTTCAAGCCGAGCCGAGGCCGCGAGCGCTCGACGGGCCTCGCGTCGCAAACGCCTTTTGGCCGGCTCGTCAGCGATCACTGCGTGTCGAGGACCGTTCGAGACAGCGCGGCGTGGCTATGCGTGACGGAGCGGGTCGACGGTGCTGTGGCCCCGGTGGGTTATGTGAGGGCGCCGATCGCTCGGCGCTTGAGCATCGGCTGGTATCGGCGCACGGCGTTTGGCGCCGAGCCGGAGCGCGAAGTGGCCGAGGCGCTCGATCGCACCGTTGCGCTGTGCGCCGCGTTGGGCCACGAGCTCGTCGAATGCGAAGGGCCTCGATTCGATGCGCCGGCCGCCAGCACCGCTTTCTTCGATCTGGCGGGGACCATGATGGCTGGGCTCTTTGCCCAATTGCAGCGAGCAACCGGCGATGCGTTCGATCTCGAACGATTCGAGCCCTTCACGCGCGCACTTGCCGCGCGGGCAGGCGAGGATCCCGCGAACGCGGCGCAAGCCGCGTTGACGATACTTGCCCAGGCAGAGCAAGCGGCCAATGCAAGCTTTGGCGCGGTCGACGTGTTGCTGTGCCCGACGACGCCCTTTCCCGCATTCGCGTTGGGCCGCATCGGGCCCAACCTGCCGGTGGCAGAGGTGATTTGTTTCACGCATGGCCTGGCTGGATACACGGCAATCGCATCGCTCGCAGGGTGGTGCGCGATGTCGGTGCCGCTTACCGAATCGCCGGCAGGCTTGCCGATCGGCATGCACTTCGCGGCCAAGCACGGCGAGGACGCAACGTTGCTCGGTTTGGGCTACGAGCTCGAACGTGCGGCGCCGTGGCGCGAGCGTCGGCCCGGATGGCGAAGGAACGCGGATGGCGCAGCGGCTTAAGGAGAGTGTGCGAGGGTCCATTTTGGCGTCGGCTGCGGCTGCCTTCGCACGCGACGGCTATCGCGGGGCGCGGCTGCAGGACGTCGCGTTGGGGGCGGGGGTGTCGACGGGCAATCTTTATCGCTATTTTCCCGACAAGGATGCGCTGTTCGATGCCATCGTGCCGCGGGCACTCGCTGCGCGCATGTTGCGGTTGCTGCGCGCGCGCGTGCGAGAACTCGGCACGGCACGAGACTGGGGCACGATGACGGCGGCGCGCTCGAGCACTGCGCATTCCCTGTTGGCATTCTTCATCGAGCATCGCGCGGCATCGCTCATCCTGATCTCGGGAGGCGCCGAAGGCTCATCGCTCGGGCATGTGCGGCCGGCGATCGTACAAGAGCTGACTCGGCTTGCGCGCGGCTATCTTCGGCAACATCATGGACGGCCCGATCAGGTCGTGCCGCAGGCTGTGCTCGTTCAAACCTTCGTCAACACGGCCGACATGATCGCCGCCATTTTGCGCAGCTACGAATCGGCCGATGAGATCGCCGCGGCGTTTGCCGCGTTCTGGCGCTATCAGCTCGCAGGACTACAAGCGCTACTTGCGCGCTAGGGTGCGAGCAGCGCTCCAGCGGGTTGTCAGTTCAGCGTCTTGGCTTTCTTGCCGGCGCGAGACGGCGGCTGGCACATCACGCACGCCTTGGCGCGGGGCAGATCGTGCTTGTAGGAGACGAACTTGCCTTTGCAGCGGCAGCATTCATGCATCGCCAAGATGCCCCCGTTGAAGAAGCGCACGAGCGTCCAGGCGCGGGTCAAATCCAGGTGCACCTCCAAGCCCGCACTAGCGCAGTGCTCGCGATAGAGGCGATAGCCTTTGGTCAGCGAATCGACGTGCGAGCAACGTGCTTCTTGTTTCAAGAAAGAGTACGTGTGATAGAAGAGCGACGCGTGGATATTGGCTTGCCACGTCATGTACCAGTCCGCGGAGGAGGGCAGCATGCCCTTGGGCGGCGATTCGGATTTGACTTCGCGATAGAGGCGAATCAGGCGTTCGCGCGAGAGCGAGAGTTCCGACTCGAGCACCTGCATACGGGCGCCGAGTTCGATCAATGCCACGGCGCGCGACACTTCGTGCGCTTCTTCGATCAGGCTCGTCTTGGGCATGGTGGGCTCCCCTTCAGCAAAATTGCTTGGCAGGCGCTGCGGCGAGCAAAATCGCCGCGTGCGTGGCGGTGGCGTCGAGCCCCTTTTCGGTCGAGGTCAGCGCCGTCAGCATCGCCGCATCGTCGAAGCGGAAATCGCAGACGAGATCGGCCGATTGCGCGAGCTTGATCGTTTGGGCCGGGCTGAGCGTATGCACAATGTCGGCCAACTGCGCCGACAACCCAAGCTTGAACAAACCTTCCGCGTAATCTTCGTTGAGCATGTGCTTCGCAAGCAGCAGATACGACAGGTTGATGTCCCGTATCGTGTCGAGCACTTCGAGATCGTTCACCGTTAGCCTCCGCAGCTGGAAAGTCGGGTCGCATGAACCGTCCTGATGGGGCGCCGCGGGATGCGGCGTAGTGCATGCGTCTGATGAAAGTATTGATCAGATCGATGTGGACACCAATCAGCGGCGGCGGAAGTTGATGTCGTCCGGTCGCGGCGCAATGTCAGCGTTTTCCTACGCGGCCTGGCACGCATGCGTAGTGGCCGGTGGACGATCTGGGGACAGGGTTGCGTATTGCGACGCCGAATGCGACGCCGAACGCGCGTTTGAAAGTGCAGGCGGCGCATGCGCCGGTTTCAGGCCCAGCCTTCCAGACGCAGCGTCGAGCGGATCAGGCGCTGTTCCTCTTGCTCGATTTCGCGCAACCCTTCCACGTTGCTGCGAATGTGCTCGCTTGCGGCGCGGCGCGCTTGCTCGGGTAGCCGGCCCACCACCGCGTTGTAAAGCCGAGCGTGCTGCCGGTCGATTTGGCGCTTGCGCGGCTCGCGGTGATAGAGGTTGTTGACGGACGCGAACACCGAACTGAGCAGCAAATCCGTCAGCGATCGCAGCGTGTGAACGAGCACCGGATTGTGCGACGCCTCGCAGATAGCCAAATGAAAGGCGTAGTCCAGGCGCGCGAGCTTTTCGGGGTCTTGGCTCTCGCGCTCGGCCTCGATCATCTCTTCATAACGGCGCGTGATGAGGACGAAATCGGCCGGCGTTCCGCGCAGGGCGGCCAAGCGCGCCGATTCGCCCTCGAGCATTTGGCGCACTTCGAACAGATCGTAAAGCGTGCGCGGCTGCGATGCCAACAAGTGCATCATCGGCATCGTCTGTTCGCGCGACGTGAGTTGCGCGACGAACGAGCCGCGCCCGTGGTGCGTCTCGATGATGCCACGCGCACGCAATAGTTTGAGCCCTTCGCGCAAGGCGCTGCGCGAGACGCCGAGCTTTTCCGTCAGGCGGCGCTCCGAGGGCAACGCCTGGCCTTCCTTGAACACGCCATCGACGATCAGCCGCTCGATTCGCTCCGCCACCACGTCCGCGACATGGCGCCCCGGTTCCAAAAGTGCTTCGTTCATGGTGGTCTGACCACTTCGATTGATGACCCGATGAGCAGAGCTTACCGTTTCCCGCTCTTGCCTGTCATCACTGCCGAAGAGCAGGGGCAAACCCCTATCGCATAAACTGGTAGGACCTGTGGGTCGACGCATAGACAGCGCCGCACCGGGCGGCAACAATCGCCCCTGCCGTTAGCGTGCCGCCGCATGCTGACCGCCAATTGCACAGGAATTTGTCAATGAGCTTCAGGTACGACGAACGGATCGACGGCGAACTGGCGAGCGTCGATCGCGATGCGCTGATTGCGGCGCTGCGGGCCTTGTCTCCCGATTTGGAAGTCCTGCACGATACGGAAGACGTGCGTCCGTTCGAATGTGACGGTCTCGCGGCTTACCGCAGCACACCGCTTTGCGTGGTGCTGCCGAGCACCGTTGAGCAAGCGCGCGGCGTCCTGCGCGTGGCGGCGCAGTACGGCGTGCCCGTGGTGCCGCGCGGCGCCGGCACGGGGCTGTCGGGTGGCGCAATGCCGATCGAGAAAGGCATTTTGCTCGTCATGGCCAAGTTCACCCGGATCGTGGCGCTCGATCCAATCGCGGCAACCGCGCGCGTGCAGCCCGGCGTGCGCAACCTCGCCATCTCGCAAGCGGCTGCGCCGCACGGCCTTTATTACGCGCCCGATCCTTCGTCGCAGATCGCCTGCTCGATCGGGGGCAACGTCGCCGAGAACGCAGGCGGGGTGCACTGCCTGAAATACGGTCTGACGGTGCACAACATCCTGAAAGTGGACGTGTTGACGATCGACGGCGATCTGCTCACGCTGGGGGGCGAATCGCTCGATAGCGCAGGATTCGATCTGCTGGCGCTGTTCACGGGCTCCGAGGGGATGCTCGGCATCGTCGTGGAGGTGACCGTCAAGCTGCTGCCCAAGCCGCAGTGCGCCAAGATGCTGATGGCGAGCTTCGACGACGTCGAGACGGCCGGGGCCGCGGTAGCGGGCATCATCGGCGCGGGCATTATCCCGGGCGGGCTCGAGATGATGGACAACCTCGCCATTCGCGCAGCAGAGGATTTCATCCACGCGGGCTATCCAGTCGATGCGCAGGCCATCTTGCTGTGCGAGCTCGATGGCGTGGAGAGCGATGTCGACGAGGATATCGCGCGGGTTCAAGCACTGCTTGCGCGCTCCGGTTGCGGCGAAGTACGCGTGGCGCGCGACGATCAAGAGCGGCTGCGCTTATGGGCCGGGCGCAAGAACGCGTTTCCAGCCGTAGGCCGCATCTCTCCCGACTACTACTGCATGGACGGCACGATCCCGCGGCGCGAGTTGGCGCGCGTGCTGCGCGGCATTGCGGCGCTTGGCGAAGAGTACGGCTTGCGCGTCGCGAACGTATTTCATGCGGGCGACGGCAACATGCACCCGCTGATTCTGTTCGACGCCAATCGGCCGGGCGAGCTCGAGCGGGCCGAAACGCTCGGCGGCAAGATTCTCGAGCTGTGCGTCGCAGTGGGCGGCACCATCACGGGCGAGCACGGCGTGGGCCGCGAAAAGATCAATCAGATGTGCGTGCAGTTCACGCCCGACGAGATCGCGTTCTTTCATGCGGTCAAGGCCGCATTCGATCCGTCGGGGTTGCTCAATCCCGGCAAGAACATCCCGACGCTGCACCGCTGCGCCGAGTTCGGTGCGATGCACGTTCACCACGGCGAACTGCCGTTCCCGAACCTGGAGCGCTTCTGATGCGACGTGATTTCGAACCGGCAGATCGCAGCGCCTCGTTGATCGAGCAGGTGCAAGAGGCCATTGCCACGCGCACGCCCCTGCGAATTCGGGGCGGCGACACCAAGGCGGGGCTCGGCCGTCCGAGCGCGGCGCGTGAGCTCGATACGCGGGCGCACTGCGGCATCGTCAGCTACGACCCGACCGAGCTCGTCGTCACGGCGCGCGCGGGGACGACGCTTGCCGAATTGCAGGCCGCGCTCGACGAGGGCGGCCAAATGCTGGCCTGCGAGCCGCCGGCATTCGGCGGCCAAGCGAGCGTCGGTGGCATGGTGGCCGCCGGGCTGTCGGGGCCGCGCCGCCCGTGGGCGGGCGCCGTTCGCGATTTCGTGCTCGGTTGCCGTCTCGTGACCGGGCAAGGCAAGCATCTGCGCTTTGGCGGCGAGGTGATGAAGAACGTCGCCGGCTACGATGTCTCGCGGCTCCTCGCGGGCAGCTTCGGCTGTCTCGGCGTGATCACGGAAGTGTCCCTCAAAGTGTTGCCCAAGCCGCGGGCGACATTGGACACGGCCCTCGAAATGCAGGCCGACGAGATGCCGCGCGCACTCGTCAAGTGGCGCGACGCCGGCTTGCCCGTGACGGGCGCCTGCCACGTGGACGGCGTCTTGCATCTGCGCCTCGAGGGCTCGGAGAGCACGATTCTCGCCGCAGCCGCAGCGTTGGGTGGCCAGCATGGGGACGGCGGTTTCTGGCGCGCGCTGCGCGAATCGGCGCTGCCTTTCTTCGGCGATCCGCGCCCGCTCTGGCGCCTGTCCGTGGCGCCGGGTGCGCCGCTCACCGCGTTGCCCGGCGATGCGCTGCTCGACTGGGGCGGCGCGCAGCGTTGGCTGAAATCGGAGGCGAGCGCCGAGACCGTGCGCGAGATCGCCGTGGCGCTCGGCGGACATGCGACTTGTTTCTCGCCGGGCAGGGCGATCGAGCCGTTCCATCCGCTTCCCGCTGCGCTCATGCGCATTCATCGGCAATTGAAGGCGCAACTGGACCCGCACGGCGTATTCAACCCGGGCCGCCTTTACGCGGCGCTTTAGGCTCAAGCGTCTCGAGCCCAAGCGCTACGAGCCGACTCGGGACACGAGGCCGACGACGACTATTCGATCGATGCAAACCACTCTTAGCGAACAAGCCCGCGCGTTGCCGCGCGCCGAAGAAGCCGAATCGATTTTGCGCGCCTGCGTGCATTGCGGCTTCTGCAACGCCACCTGCCCGACCTATCAACTGCTCGGCAATGAGCTCGATGGGCCGCGCGGGCGCATCTATCTGATCAAGCAAGTGCTCGAAGGCGCCCCGGTGACGGAGAAGACGCAAGCTCACCTCGATCGCTGCCTGACGTGCCGCAGTTGCGAAACGACATGCCCCTCGGGCGTGCGCTATCACTCGCTGCTCGACATCGGCCGCGCCGAAGTCGAAAGGCGGGTGCCGCGCCCGGCAGCGCAGCGCATGCTGCGCGGTGCGTTGCGCCGCGTCGTGCCGGAGCCCGGCTTGTTCGGGCCGTTGCTGAAAGCGGGTCGCGCGCTGCGTCCGCTGTTGCCGAGTGCTTTGCGCGAGAAGATTCCGGCGGCCGCGCCGGCCGCATCGGGCGTACGCCCCGCACCGCGGCATGCTCGGCGTGTCTTGATGCTCGAAGGCTGCGTGCAGCCGGCGCTCGCGCCCAATACGAACGCCGCCGCAGCACGCGTGCTCGATCGGCTCGGCATCAGTGTCGTGCCCGTTGCGCAGGCCGGCTGCTGCGGCGCGACCGAATACCACTTGAACGCGCAGGACGCGGGGCTCGAGCGGGCGCGCCGCAACATCGACGCTTGGTGGCCCTTCGTCGAGGCCGGGGCGGAGGCGATCGTGCTGACGGCAAGCGGCTGCGGCGCCTTCGTCAAGGAATACGGCCATCTGCTGCAGCACGATGCCGCGTACGCCGAGAAGGCCGCACGCATCAGCGGCCTTGCCCTGGATCTAGTCGAAGTGATCGCACGCGAGCCGCTTGACGCTTTGCACAAAAGCGAGCCGAAACGCATCGCCGTGCATTGCCCCTGCACGCTGCAGCACGCGCAAAAGCTAGGCGGCGCGGTGGAGGCGCTGATGCTTCGTATCGGCTTCGACCTTACCCCCGTCGCCGATTCGCATCTATGCTGTGGTTCGGCAGGGACGTATTCGCTGACCGAACCGGCGCTGGCCCGGCAACTGCGCGACAACAAGCTCGACGCGCTGGAGGCCGGGCGCCCCGACGCGATCGTCACCGCAAATGTCGGTTGCCAGACGCACCTGAACGGAGCGGGCCGCAGCGCGGTGCGCCATTGGATCGAGCTCGTCGACGCGCTGCACGGCGTTTGACGTTGCCACAACCCTTCACTCGAGAGATTTAGCGATGCAAACGAAATCCGTACTGGGACAGACAGAAATCGACACGATCGTCGCCGCCGCGCGTGCCGAAGCGCAAAAGCACGGCTGGACGGTGGCGATCGCGCTCGTCGACGATGGCGGCCACCCGCTTGCGCTCGTGCGCTTGGAAGGGGCTTCGCCCGTGAGCGCCTACATCGCGATCGAAAAAGCGCGCACGTCTGCGCTCGGCCGGCGCGAATCGAAGGCTTACGAGGATATGATCAACGGCGGGCGCACGGCTTTCTTGAGCGCACCGCTCGCCGGCACGCTCGAAGGCGGGGTGCCGGTTGTCGTGGACGGCCAGGTCGTCGGCGCGGTCGGCGTATCGGGCGTCAAATCGGAGCAGGACGCGCAGGTGGCCCGAGCCGGCGTGCAAAGCATCGCCGCTTGAGCGGCGATTTTCAACGAAACGACATAACCGCACCATGAACATGACCGACCACCAGGGACTGCGCGTCGATTCGGCGCTCAGCCAATTCATCGAGCGCGAGGCACTGCCGGGCACCGGCATCGACGCGCAGGCCTTCTGGCAGGGTTTCGCCGCCATCGTGCACGAGCTCGCCCCTAAGAACCGGGCGCTGCTTGCCGAACGCGACCGGCTGCAAACCGAGCTCGACCAATGGCATCGCGACCACCCCGGCCCCGTGCGCGACCTGCGCGCCTATCGCGCGTTTCTCGAAGGCATCGGCTACCTCGCGCCGGCGCCCTCGAGCGTGAAAGTCGGCACGGCGGGGGTCGATGGCGAGATCGCCGAGCAGGCGGGGCCGCAGCTCGTCGTGCCGCTGTCGAACGCACGTTATGCGCTGAACGCCGCGAATGCTCGCTGGGGCAGCCTCTATGACGCGCTGTACGGCACCGATGCCTTGCCCGAGGATGGCGGCGCTGCGCGCAGCGGCGGCTACAACCCGGTGCGAGGCGCGCGCGTGATCGAATATGCGCGTGCGTTCCTGGATCGCGCGGCGCCGCTCGCGGGCGCGTCGCATCGCGATGCGGTGGCGTATACCGTGCGCGACGGCGCGCTCGTCGTGCGCACGAAGGCGGGCGAGGCAAGCCTTGGCTCGCCCGCGCAGTTCGTCGGCTATCAAGGCGAGAGCGACGCGCCGACGGCCGTACTGCTCAAGCATCACGGCTTGCACATCGAAATCCAAATCGACGCCACCGGCCCGATCGGCAAGACCGACGCCGCGCACGTGAACGACGTCGTGCTCGAAGCGGCGGTCACGACGATCATCGACTGCGAGGATTCGGTGGCGGCCGTGGACGCGGCGGACAAGGTCGCGCTCTATCGCAATTGGCTCGGTCTCATGCAAGGCACGCTCGTCGAGCAGGTCGCGAAGAACGGCAAGACGTTCACGCGCCGCCTCAACGAAGACCGCACGTACCGTGCGGCGGATGGCGGCACGCTCACGCTGCATGGCCGCTCGCTGCTGTTCGTGCGCAATGTCGGGCACCTGATGACGACGGGGGCCGTCTTCGATCGCGACGGACACGAGATTCCGGAAGGCATCCTCGACGCAGTCGTCACGACCTTGTGCGCACTGCACGACCGGCAAAACCACCGCAACTCGCGCACGGGCGCGATCTACATCGTCAAGCCGAAGATGCACGGGCCGGCCGAAGCCGCTTTCGCCGATGAACTGTTCAGCCGCGTCGAACGGCTCTACGGCCTGCCGGCACAGACGATCAAGATGGGCATCATGGACGAGGAGCGGCGCACGAGCGTGAATTTGGCCGCCTCGATCGCTGCTGCGGCGGGACGTGTGGCCTTCATCAATACGGGCTTCCTGGATCGCACGGGCGACGAGATGCACTCGGCGATGGAAGCCGGGCCGATGCTGCGCAAGGGCGACATGAAGAGCTCGGCATGGATCGCGGCGTACGAGCGCAACAACGTGCTCGTCGGCTTGAGCTGCGGGCTGCGCGGACGCGCGCAAATCGGCAAAGGCATGTGGGCGATGCCCGACCTCATGCATGCGATGCTCGAACAAAAGGGTGCGCAGTTGCGCGCGGGTGCCAATACGGCATGGGTGCCCTCGCCCACGGCCGCCACCCTGCATGCGTTGCACTACCACGAAGTCGACGTCCAAGCGGTGCAGCAATCGCTCGAGCAAATCGACTACGCGGGCGAGCGCGACGTGCTGCTCGACGGCTTGCTGACGGTGCCCGTCGTCGAGCGTGCGCAGTGGTCGCCGGAAGAAATTCGCAGCGAAGTCGAGAACAATGCGCAGGGCATTCTCGGTTATGTCGTGCGTTGGATCGATCAAGGCGTCGGTTGCTCGAAAGTGCCCGACATTCACAACGTCGGCTTGATGGAAGATCGCGCGACGCTGCGCATCTCGAGTCAGCACATCGCCAATTGGCTGCGCCATGGCGTCGTCACGCCCGAGTTCGTGAGGGAGACGTTCGAGAGGATGGCGATCGTGGTCGACAAGCAGAACGCCGGCGATCCGAATTACCGGCCGATGGCGCCGAACTACGAAGCGTCGCTCGCGTTCAAGGCGGCCTGCGCGCTTGCATTCGAAGGCCGGACGCAGCCGAGCGGGTACACGGAGCCATTGCTGCATCGGTTCCGGCTCGAACTGAAACGCCACTTGGCGGGCGGCTGAGAAAAAGGAGTAGGCCGGGGCGTCGCCTATCGGGGCGGCGGCGCACCGGCCGCGCCGCAGAGCAATGTGCGGCGCGAAGCGCAGTGCTGCCCCGCTGACGGCGCTGCGCCGATGCGTGGCGCCCGTCGATAATGACTATCAAGGAGACAAGATGAATCCAACCGTGGCGCTCCCGCCCGGAACGGTGTTCGCGCAACCGCTCACGCCCGTCGGGAATTCGCTTTTTCTATCGTTCGTCGTCGCGGCGTTGCCGATCGTCGTCGCGCTCGTCATGCTCGGCGTGCTGCGCCGGCCGGCATGGCAAGCGTCGCTGGCCGGCTTGATCGTGGGGCTCGTGATCGCCATCGCGCTCTGGGGAATGCCGGCAGGCCTTGCGTTCGATGCCGTCGGCGCGGGCATGGCCCTCGCGCTCGTGCCGGTCATGTGGATCGTCTTCAACGCGCTGCTGCTGTACAACATCGCGGTGAAGACGGGGCGGTTCGATCAATTCCGCCAGTGGATGCTCGATCACTTGCCCGACGATCGGCGCCTCGTGCTGCTCGTCGTCGCCTTCTCGTTCGGGTGTTTGCTCGAAGGCATCTCGGGCTTCGGCACGCCGGTCGCCATCACGAGTGCGCTCTTGATTGCCCTCGGCTTTCCCGCGATCGAGGCGCTCACGTTCACGCTGATCTTCAATACGGCGCCGGTGGCCTTCGGTGCGCTCGGTGTGCCGATCACCGTGCTCGGCGCGGTCACTTCGCTGCCCCCGGTCACGCTCGGTGCGATGGTCGGCCGGCAATTGCCGTTCTTTGCACTGCTGCTGCCGTTTTACGTCGTCGGCGTGTATGGCGGCGTGCGCTCGATCGGCAAGCTGTGGCCCGCGTTGCTCGTCTCGGGCGGCAGCTTCGCGCTCGCGCAGTTCGTCACGTCGAACTATCTGAGCTACCAGTTGACCGATGTGCTGTCGTCGCTGACGTCGCTGATCGTGACGATCGGTTTTCTGAAGGTGTGGCGGCCCGAAGTCGATCCTCAATTCGCGATCGCACGCAGCGGGGAGGCATTGGCCGGTGTGGGCGCGGCGCGCCGGCGCGTGGGGTGGGGCGGCTGGTTGCCATGGCTCGTCGTCTCGGTCGTCGTGATCTTCTGGGTGCATGCCAACATCGCGATGATCGGCGATGTGAAGATCAAGTGGCCGGGGTTGCACAACGCCGTCTATGTCTCGCTCTATAAGAAGCCGTACGCCGCGATTTGGGACTTCCAGCCGCTCGGAACCGGCACCGCGATCTTGCTCGCCGCCATCATCACGGCTGTCGTCTCGCGTTTGAGCGTGGCCGATTTTTTCTCGTGCATCGCGGCGACTTGGCGCCAAACGCGCATCGCGATCGTCACGGTCATGATGATCGTCGGGCTGGCCTATTTGCTCAACTACTCGGGAATGAGCTACACGCTCGGCACCGGTGTTGCATCGACGGGAGCGCTGTTCCCGCTCGTGTCGGCCACGCTCGGGTGGATCGCCGTGTTCCTGTCGGGCAGCGATACCTCCGGCAATGCATTGTTCGGCAATCTGCAAGTGGTCGCGGCGCGCCAACTTGGGTTCGACCCCGTGCTGATGGCCGCGACGAACTCGTCGGGCGGTGTGATGGGTAAAATGATTTCGCCGCAGAACATCGCCACCGGCGTGTCGACGACGGACCTCAAGGGCCAAGAGGGCGTCGTGTTCGCGCGGACGTTCTGGCATAGCGTGTTCTTGACGCTGCTGCTCGGCGTGCTCGTGTTCCTGCAGCAACACGTGCTCAGCTGGATGATTCCGGCGCTGCCGCAGTAAGGGGGCCGGGCGCGCGGCCGGCTGGGGCCGCGTGATGCATGAAGGCATGACGAATGGGCGAACGCGCGGCCAGTGGCCGCTCGTTCGCCCGCTTCGCTTTCACGGGTGCGCTCGCGAGCGTGAACTAGCGTACGCAGCCCCTACCGCCACGCGCCGCAATTCAGTGGTGCGAGAGCGGCGCTAACCGCAATGACTGAGTCTCGCCGTTCGCCACGGCAATGCTGCGAACGGCGCGATCGATCGGCGCGAGAATCTTCGCCCGGCATGGTGCGTGCTGGGCGTTTCTCGCAGCTTTTAGGACGACCGGGCTGCGCGCTTTCTCGATTGCACGGGGGTGCCTATGCCGATTGGGGCACGATGATGCGGCTCGCGACGATGTTTTTTGTCTAAACTTTTAGGACGAGCGGCCGTAAGTACGAAGAGCGCATAGCTTTTCATGCGTGCGGGCGCGCAGATGGCGTCCCTGCGCTTACATTCCATCGCCATGCCTTATGAGTCGCCTAGCTTGACAGCAGCAGCACAGAACGCGAATAGCGCGGCACCTGCTCGCGTCGGCGCAGGTTTCGTGCGTCGCATCTACGTGCTGCGGCTTTTCGGCTTTGCGGTCGGCCTCTTTCCGCTGATCGTTTTGCTGCATTCGCAGCATGCGCCGGTCGGGACCTTGGCCGCCATCGCCGCCGCCTGCCTGATCTGGCCTCACCTCGCTTTCCTCCATGTGCGCAACGCGCCGACGCCTCTGGCACGCGAGCGCTGGAATTTCATGGTGGACTCGATGACGGGCGGGTGGTTCGTCGTCGCCGTTCATTTTGCGCCGGTCGCCACGGTCGTGATTTTCCTCATGTTCGCGATCGACAATATGGCCGCCGGAGGCTGGCGGATGTTCGGTTATGGCCTTGTTGCCATGGTTGCCGGTGTGGCGGGCGGCACGCTGGTGTTCGGGGCGCATTGGGCGCACGCGATCGATCCCGGCGCATCGATCGCATGGGTGCCTGTGATCATCGGGTACCCGCTCGTACTCGCGAAGACGACCTACGACGTCTATATCAAGCTCAGCGAACGTTCACGTCGTCTGCGCGAACTGAGCGAGCGCGACAGTCTCACGGGCCTGTCCAATCGCATGACGATCGTGGCGAAGCTGCAGGCGCTGATCACTTGCTCGCGCGGCATCGAGGTGTTGTTCATCGATCTCGACGCGTTCAAGACCGTCAACGATGCGCTCGGCCACAACGTGGGCGACAGGCTGCTCAGCGAAGTGGCGGCGCGGCTGACCGCCTGCGCGGGCCGTGACGATCTGGTTGCGCGCTACGGCGGCGACGAATTCGTCATCGTCAGCGAGATGCGCAGCAGCGGGGAAGGCCCTCACGTCCTAGCCGATGCCGTGCTGGCTGCGCTCGCCGTGCCGGTGATCGTGGGCGAGCACGAACTCGTGGTCGGCGCGAGCATCGGCATCAGCGTGTTTCCCGAAGACGGAGCCGATGCCGAATCGCTCATCCGCGCCGCCGACATGGCGATGTACGCGGCCAAGAGCCGAGGCCGCAATTGCTACGGGTTCTATCGCCGCAGCATGCGCAACGACGCCGATGCGCGCCTGAAAATGTCGGGGCGCTTGAGAAAGGCGATCGAGTCCGACGCGCTGCATCTGAACTTCCAGCCGCAAGTGGATATGCGCACGGGCGCGGTGCGCGGCTTGGAGGCGCTCGTGCGCTGGCACGACGAACACTATGGCTTCGTCAGCCCCGTCGATTTCGTTAGCGTCGCGGAGGCGTCGGGCCTGGTCGCTCAGTTGGGCGAATGGGTCTTGCGCGCAGTGTGCGAGCAGTTCTCGGTCTGGCGCGAATTGCAGTTGGAGCTGGTGCCGATTTCCGTCAACGTATCCCCGCTGCAATTGCAACGGGGGGACATCGTCAAGACGTTCCAGCGTATCGTCGGCGAAACCGGTATGGATCCATCCATGCTCGAACTCGAAGTGACGGAAACGGCCCTGATGAAAAATCCCCAGGCATCGGCGCGTCGCCTGGCCGAGTTCCGGCGGTTGGGCATGCGCGTGGCCATCGACGATTTCGGCATGGGCTATTCGAGCTTGGGCCAGTTGCGCACGCTGCCGGTGGATCGCGTCAAGATCGATCGGGCGTTCGTGCGAGGGATCGGTTTTGGCGACTCGGGCGCCATCGCGACGGCGGTCGTCACGTTGGCCAATGCATTCGAGCTTGCGGTGATCGCCGAGGGCGTGGAGACGCATGCGCAGCGCACATTCCTCTTGAAGCTCGGCTGCTGCGAGGCGCAGGGCTTTCTGTTCAGCAAGCCGCTCGATGCCGATGCGACGACGCGGCTACTGCTGCAGGGCGCGACGCTGCCCGTGTGTGTCAAGGACGAGCGCCGCTCGCGTCGCGGCGTCGCGGCCTGAGCCGAGCCGGTGGGCGCGCCGCGGCCGATTCCGTCTCCCGTGTCGGCCGAAGACCATGGCGGCCGTGCGATGCGCGTCCGGCGGGGCGCTCGCCGTGGTCTTCGACGGTAGATTCTCGAGGTGCAGCCGAAAGCGCGGTATCGTGTCGCTTTGCGCGAACTCGGCCGATGCCGGGCAACTGCGCTCCTCATACTTCGATCTCGTTTCGTGACCTCTTCTTCCCCGTTTCCCCTTATCGTTTGGACCGACCCGGCGGGCGAGCATAGCGCGCGCTGGCGCTCCGAAGCCGGTGTGCCGCCGCCGCGCCGCGTCGTCGTCGCCGATGACCGCACGACCGCGGACGCCGCCTACCGCCTGGCCTGCGAGGGCACGGCGCTCTTATGGCAGGGTGATTATCAGAACGCGCGTCAGTTGTTGCAAGCGATGGCGCGCCGGGTCGAGCGCAAGCCCCGCAAGCAACCGGCTTCGCCGCTCGACGCGTTCAACGCGCACCGGCAAGCGCAGGCGCAGCGCGCGCGCACGCTCGGCATGCTGTTGATTCCGCTCGAAGCCGATTATTCGATTGCGCTGCGGCGCGCCCCCGAGGTGAGAGACGCTTGCCGCGAAGCTTACGGACCGGCCGATGCCGGCGGCGCGACGCCGTCCGTCGTCTCGCTGCGGGAACTGCTCGGGCTCATCGGCGCGCACGAATGGCGCAAGAAAGGGGTCGCGATTCCGGCGCTGGGCGCGCGCATTCACCCGTATTACGGCGTGTTCTCGCCCGTGAGAGGGGAGTATGTCGACCTCGTGGCGCGCGCGCCGCTAGCCGCACATTCCCTGGCATTCGATATCGGCACCGGCACGGGCGTATTGGCCGCCGTGCTCGCCAAGCGCGGCGTGGCGCGTGTCGTCGCCACCGACACCGACGCGCGCGCACTCGCTTGCGCGCGCGAAAACATCGAGCATCTAGGCTTGAGCGATCAGGTCGAAGTGATCGAGGCCGACCTGTTTCCTCCCGGCCGCGCACCGCTCATCGTCTGCAACCCGCCGTGGCTGCCTGCGCGACCCAGTTCGCCGATCGAGCGTGCGATCTACGACGCAGACAGTGGCATGTTGCGGGGATTTCTGGACGGTCTTGCCGCCCATCTCGAGCCGGGCGGGCAAGGGTGGCTCGTTCTGTCCGATTTCGCGGTGCACTTAGGGCTGCGCTCGCCCGATGCATTGCAGGCGATGATCGATGCGGCGGGCCTGAAGGTGATAGGAAGGGATGAGATACGACCGATTCATCCGAAGGCGGCGGATTCGACCGATCCGCTTTACGGCGCCCGAAAGGCCGAGGTGACCTCGCTGTGGCGGCTCGGCGCGAAGTGATGCCGGCGGAAGCGGGTACGCGCCGGCGCCGGTCGCGGGCGCTTAGCGGCATCCCGCGGCATGCCGGCGCCCTCAGCCCGGATAGGCTTCGTCGACGTTCAATCCCGCCAGCTTGAAGATGACGCGTAGCGTTTGCGGGCGAATCTCACGCCGCGAGGCGAGCGTCGTGAGAATGAAGTCGACCACCTTGGCGTACTTGAGCAGCGTCAGCATGGCTTCCAAGCCGGGCTCGGAATCGCGCATCGATTCGGCGAGCCGCAACATTTCGACTGAGATGTCGCGGGCCATCTCGAGCTCCAATTGCTGTTTTTCCGACCAGCCTGTCGGCGGGGTGAGGAGATTGGCGAGCATCGCTTGAAACTTTTGCTCGGCGTCTCGGTTGGGTATCGTAGCCATCGCTGTCGTCCTTGTGCTGTCGTCAACGCTTCCTGCCGGCTGGCGTTCCAGAGTGCTGGAGTTCTGGACCGTTACGTTACGTAACGCCTTTGCGCTTCGCGCGTTACGCTTGCCCGCTGCGGTGGGCTCAGCGCCCGCGCGCGCCGCGCGTTTGCCCGTGTTCGGCCATCGATCGAGCGGGCGTGAAGCAATGCGTCCGCGCGTCTTTGCATAAACCGTTCCTGCGCCATTGCCGGCGTCTTTGCGCTTTTCGGTAAACTGACGCGATTGTTCTTATGCTTCTGTAGGCTGTCGCACGTTGGAGGCGACTTGCCCGAGAGCCGTCCCACTATGTCCACCAAGACTTACGAAATCCGCCCCGAGCAATCCGTCGAGTTGCTCAAGGAGCTGCACATCCTCACGCGCGACGGCAAGCTGAACCAAGACAGCCGCCGCAAGCTCAAGCAGGTCTATCACCTGTTCCAGTTCATCGAGCCGCTGCTTGAGGACGTAATGCGCGATCGCGGGTCCATTACGCTCGTCGATCACGGCGCGGGCAAGTCGTATCTTGGTTTTATCCTCTACGATCTTTTTTTCAAGGCGTTGCCGCCCGGGACCGGGTCACAAATCTTCGGAATTGAAACGCGGGCCGAGCTCGTCGAAAAATCGGCGGCGCTCGCGCAACGGTTGGGCTTCGAGGCGATGTCGTTCTTGAACGTGTCGGTGGCCGATTCCATCGATTCGGCGCGCTTGCCTCAAACCGTCGATGTCGTCACCGCGCTGCACGCTTGCGACACCGCAACCGACGACGCGATTCGCTTCGCCTTGGAAAAGCGCGCGCGTTATATCGTGCTCGTGCCGTGCTGTCAGGCGGAAGTCGCGGGCGTTTTGCGGCGCAACAAGGGCAAATCGCTGGGCAACGCGCTCACCGAAATTTACCGCCACCCGCTGCACACGCGGGAATTCGGCAGCCAAATCACCAACGTCCTACGCTGCCTGCAATTGGAGGCGCACGGCTACCAGGTGAGCGTGACCGAGCTCGTCGGCTGGGAGCATTCGATGAAGAACGAGCTCATCATTGCCCAGTACAAGAATTTGCCGCGCAAGCGGCCAACCGAGCGCTTGGCGCAAGTGCTCGATACATTCGGACTCGATTCGCTGCGCGAGCGATTCTTCGCACCGGCTTAGCGCCGCTTGGGGCCGAGGTCGAGGTGGGGGCCGACGGCTCCTCGCCGCGCCCCGAGGGGCACGCGCCGTTCTAAGCGTTGCTCTGTCCGCGACTCGGCGCCTCTTCTCCGGCCTGCTCCCGCATCCAACGGCGCCATCCCTCGTGTCCGAGGCGGCGTAGCGTTTCCTGATTGCGCTCGAAAATCTCGGCGGCATCTGGAAACGCTTGCGTTGCGCGCTCGACGCTCGCTTCGCGCAGCAAATGCAAGATGGGGTAGGGCGCGCGGTTCGTATAGTTTTCGATGTCCTCGGGCTGCGTATCCGCGAACTGATAGTGCGGATGGAAGCTTGCGATCTGCAGCTCTCCCGTCAGCCGCATTTGCTCGAGCAGCCGCTCGGCGAAAAACAGTGCGTCGTTGAATTCGAGGAAATCTGCGAACGCTCGCGGAAAAATCAGCAGCGTCGTGTCGATGCGCTCGGCATCCGCTTCGACGAGCGTGCGCAGCTCCGTTTCGAGCGCGGCGAGCATCCCCTCGACGTCGCGGGCCTCGCTCACCACGTAACGGATCTGGTCCTTCGCCTGGACGCCCTTCGCGAACGGGCACAGATTCAGCCCGATCACCGCGCGCACGAGCCAATGGCGTGTCGCTGCGACGATGGCGTCGCTGGCGTCACGATCGGCGGGCGGATGCGGCTGCGGGGCGGTGTCGTGCATATCGTTTGGCTGTGGCGGAGGGAACCGCGGGCATTTTACGCGTCGTTGCGCTGCGGGCACGCGGCCGCCACGAGCTGCGCAGCCACGCGCGCGGCCGAGCGGATCGGGCCGCATCCCGGCCCGTAGGTCTGGCTGGCCGCGTACACGCCTTCGATCAGTAGCGCCAACGCATCGGCTAGGGCGGCCGGATCGTCGGCTCCCGCCGCGCTCGTCAGCGCCCGCAGCCGTTCGATCAATTGCGCCTTGTTACGCGCAACGATCTCCCGCGCCGGGTGCGAGGGGGCGGGGAACTCGGCCGCCACGTTGACGAACGGACATCCACGGTAACCCTCGCGCGAAGCCCTGCGCTCGAGGTCCTCGAAATACTGCGCGATCTGGCGCACCGGGTCGCCGGGATGCTGCTCGATGCTCTTGTCGAAGTAGCTGAAAAAGCAATCGTTGGCCTGTTCCAGGTAGGCGACGATCAACTCGTCCTTGGACGAAAATTGCCGGTACAGGCTCATTTTGTTGACGCCTGCGCGCTCGACCACGGCATCGACGCCGACGGCGCGCACCCCTTCCTGATAAAAGAGCTCGCCCGCAGCGCGCAGCAACAACTGCTGCGCCGTTGCGCCGGCGGTATGCGGCCGCGCTTTGGCGGCGGCGGCCGCTTTGGCCGTCGCGGCGTGGCTGAGAGAGTGTTCGGCGCTTCGCGTCGTCATGGTGAGGTGTCCGGGTTGTGCTTGCGGTGATGATCGGCGCTCGCCGCTCGGTCGCGCAAGCCTACGAATCTGATCCACTTGACATGTTACCGATCGGTCACTAGCATGGCAACTCGTGTTTGTGACTGATCTGTAACATCGAATGCGCGGGCGTCGGGCCGAGCGAGTCTAGAGCGAGTTTCGGACGGACGCACCGATAACAACGACAACGCCAACATGCGCGCGTAGCCGCCTTGCGGCCGGCCGCGCGCCCACAGGAGTGCCGATGAACTGGATTGCAAAAAGAATCAGTGGGCGTGCCCATTACGGATGGGTCGTCGCCGCGGTCGTGTTCCTGGTGTTGCTCTCCGCCGCCGGGACGCGCGCCACGCCGAGCGTGATGATGCTGCCGCTGGAACATCAATTCGGCTGGAGCCGGGCGACGATTTCACTGGCGATTTCAGTCAACATTGCGCTCTACGGCCTCACCGGGCCCTTCGCGGCGGCCTCGATGCAGCGCTTCGGCGTGCGGCCCACGCTCATGACGGCCCTGGCCGTGATGGGCGGCGGCGTCGCCCTTTCGTCGATGATGACGGCGCCCTGGCAAATGATCCTCATTTGGGGCGTCATGGTTGGCGGGGCAACGGGTGTCGCGGCGTTGACGCTGTCGGCCACGGTCGTCAATCGCTGGTTCGCGCAGCGCCGCGGCCTGGTGATGGGTATCCTGACGGCTAGCTCGGCTACGGGCCAACTCGTGTTCCTGCCGATGCTCGCCGCGGTGGCGGAGCATCATGGCTGGCGCCCGGTCGTGCTGATCGTGGCGCTCGCCGCGGCGCTCGTGCTGCCGCTCGTCGCGTTCTTGTTGCCCGAGCGCCCGGGTAGCGTTGGGCTGCGTCCCTATGGAGAGCCGCACGACGCGCCGCGCACGGATGCGCAAGCCGCGAAGAATCCACTCGCCATCGCGTTCGGCACGCTCGCTTCGGCCAGCAAAAACCGCGATTTCTGGCTCCTATTCTTCAGTTTTTTCATCTGCGGCGCGAGCACCAACGGCTACGTGGGCACGCACTTGATCGCGATGTGCGGCGACTACGGCATGAGCGAAGTGCAGGGCGCATCGCTGCTCGCGGCCATGGGTATCTTCGATCTGTTCGGCACGACGCTCTCCGGCTGGCTGTCCGATCGCTTCAACAGCCGGGTGCTGCTGTTCTGGTATTACGGGTTGCGCGGGCTGTCGCTGATCTATCTGCCCTACGCGTTCGGTTTCGACTTCTTCGGGCTGCCGCTGTTCGCGTTGTTCTACGGGCTCGATTGGATCGCCACCGTGCCGCCGACCGTGCGCTTGACGACCGACGTCTTCGGCAAGGAGTCGGCGCCCGTGGTGTTCGGTTGGGTCGTGGCGGGCCACCAACTCGGGGCCGCGTTCGCCGCCTATGGCGCGGGCCTGCTGCGCGCGAGCCTCGGCACCTATACGGTCGCCTCGATGATCTCGGGCGGGTTGTGCTTGATCGGTGCGATGCTCGTCTTGAGGATTCACCGCCGGGGCGCCGCGGGCGCCGTCGCCGCGCGGGCCGCTTGACGCTAGCGCCGTTCGACGCGCGGGCGGGTGCTCAGCGTGCGTCGGCGTCGTCGCTGAGC
This sequence comes from Trinickia sp. Z7, assembly GCF_056498045.1. Classification (NCBI taxonomy): domain Bacteria; kingdom Pseudomonadati; phylum Pseudomonadota; class Betaproteobacteria; order Burkholderiales; family Burkholderiaceae; genus Trinickia; species Trinickia sp. Z7. The sequence goes on along the minus strand of NZ_JAUEQW010000009.1, from coordinate 29,869 downwards.
GCGGAAAGCGGCGTGGCGACTTGCTCCAACGCTTTGCGCTCGGCGTCGACGCCCCAGATCGCCGCAATCGCGCCGGCCGCGACCATCAACGCGGAGCCGAGCAGGTAGCCTTCGAACACGGCGCTGCGCTGCTGCGTGTCGATGAGCCGGCCGAACAGCGCTGGGCCGGCAATGCCGCCAAGTGCGGTGCCCAAGGCATAGAAGACGGCGATGGCAAGGGCGCGGATCTCGAGCGGGAACGATTCGCTCACCGTGAGGTAGGCGGAGCTCGCGGCGGCCGAAGCAAAGAAGAAAATCACCATCCAAGCGACGGTTTGCTGCTCGACGGTCAGCATCCCATGCGCGAACAGGTAGCCGCTGCCCGTCAGCAGCAGCCCCGAAAGGGCGTAGGTGCTCGCGATCATCGTGCGGCGCCCGATCGCGTCGAACGCATGGCCGAGCACGATCGGGCCGAGAAAGTTGCCGAGGGCGAACGGCAGGAGGTAGCGGCCGACTTGCGCGCTCGGCACGTGATAAAAGTCGGTCAGCACGAGTGCGTAAGTGAAGAAGATCGCGTTGTAGAAGAATGCCTGCGCCGTCATCAGCGCGAGGCCGACCAACGATCTGCGCCGGTGCGTGACGAACAGCGCGGTGAAGACTTCCGCGAGGGGCGTGCCGTCACGCCGCGCAAAGCGCAGTGTCTTGAGCTCGTTCGACAGCGGCGCGCCTCCGGCGCGATGAAAGCGCGCTTCGATGGCCTGCACGATGCTGTGCGCACGATGCGGCTCGTTGTGTGTGAGCAGCCAGCGTGGACTTTCCGGCACCCAGACGCGCATGAAGACGATGACGAGCGCGAGCGCCGCGCCGATGAAGAAGCAGGCGCGCCAGCCCAAGTCGCCCGGTACGACGCTGGGATCGAGCAATACGAGCGAGCCGCCGGCGCCAAGCGCCGCGCCCACCCAAAATGTCCCATTGATGCCGAGGTCGGTCCAGCCGCGTACGCGTGCCGGCGTGAATTCTTGGATCGTCGAATTGATGGCCGCGTACTCTCCGCCGATGCCCGCCCCCGTCAGAAAGCGCAGTATGGCGAAACTGGCGAAATTCCAAGAGAACGCCGTGGCCGCGGTGGCGACGAGATAAAGACCGAGCGTTGCGAAAAATAGTTTGCGCCGCCCGAGCCGGTCGGTGAGCCAGCCGAAGCCGAGCGCGCCGAGCACCGCGCCTGCGATGTAGGCGCTGCCGGCAAGGCCGATATCGGCGTCGGTCAAATGCAGGGCGGGGCTGGTCTTGAGCGCGCCCGCCACCGCGCCTGCGAGCGTGACTTCGAGCCCATCGAGCAGCCACGTCACGCCCAGCGCGATGACGATCAATGTATGAAAGCGGCCCCATGGCAAGCGATCGAGCCGCGACGGCAAGTCGGTTTCGAAGATATCGTCGCGCGGCTCGGCAAGCGTGGCCGCGCGTGCGGTTGGCTCCGGCGCGGGCATCGGGGCCTCGATCGCACCGAGCCCCGTCTCCGGCGCGGCGGGGCGTGGTAGGGGCGAGGGCGCTTTCATGGAACGGCGTCTCCTTGGGGGTGGGTGGACTTGGGAGCGTCGCGCGGGCTTCGCAGCGGACCGTTGGCGGGGCGCGCAAGTGGCGTGCCTGCCGGTGGCCAATTGCGGCGCCCGAATACCGTCTCGAATGGCGCACCGATTGCTCCCATCGGTCAGTTCGTGATAAAAAGCGCTCCCTTCCGTTGTATTGTGTTGGCATAAAGCGAGTTGCGATGAAAGCGAAGCCTTACTGTGCGATCGACTTCGGCACGTCCAACTCGGCCGTGGCCCTGCCGCGCGGCGAGACGATGGTGCTGGCGCCCGTCGAAGGCGCCCATACGACGCTGCCCACCGCGGTCTTCTTCAACACGGACGAACATACGCGCGCCTACGGCCGCGCCGCGCTCGCCGAGTACATCGACGGTTTCGACGGGCGCTTGATGCGCTCGCTGAAAAGTATTTTGGGCTCGCCGCTGGCTGAGACCGCCACGGACCTCGGCGACGGCAGTGCCATCAAGTACACCGAAATCGTCGCGATCTTCGTCGGGTTTCTCAAGCGCCAAGCGGAGTTGTGCGCGGGCGTGCCGATCGAGCGGGCCGTGCTCGGACGCCCGGTGTTTTTCGTCGACGACGATCCGCGCGCGGATGCGCTGGCGCAGCGCCAGCTGGCCGGCGCCGCGCAGGCGGCGGGCCTGAGCGAAATCCATTTCCAGTACGAGCCGATCGCCGCCGCTTTCGACTACGAGTCGCGGTTGAGCGCCGAAGCGCTCGTTTTGGTCGCCGATATCGGCGGCGGCACGTCCGACTTCTCGCTCGTGCGCGTGGGTCCGGACCGCATGCGCCACATCGAGCGCAAGGACGACGTGCTCGCGCATCACGGGGTCCATGTGGCCGGGACCGACTTCGACCGGCGCGTCGAGTTGGAAACGATCTTGCCCGAACTGGGCTACCGTTCCCTCGATCCGGAAGGCCGCGAAGTCCCGAACCGCATTTATTTCGACCTGGCCACTTGGCATTTGATCAACACCGTCTACTCGGGCAAAAGGATCGGCGAACTGGCGTTGATGCGGCATCTGTACCGCGACGCGCGCCACCACGAGCGGCTCATGCGGGTGGTCGAGCGTCGGCTGGGGCATGCGCTTGCCGCGCGCGCGGAAGAGGCCAAGATTGGCGTCGCGGCGGGCGGGGAGACTTCGATCGATCTGGACGACGTCGAAACCGACTTGCGCGTCGCGTTCGACGACGCGCAACTGATCGCGGCAGGCGCGGACGAGACGCGGCGCATTGCGGAGGCGGCGCGCGAAACCGTGAGGGCCGCGGGGGTGGCGCCGGGCGACGTGGACGCGCTGTATTTCACGGGCGGCTCGACTGGCCTGCACTTCTTGACGCAGGCGCTGTGCGGCGTTTTTCCCGCCGCCCGTCCCGTATTCGGCGATCGTCTGGCGAGCGTCGCCGCGGGCCTGGGCATTCACGCGCAACGCCTGTTCGCTTAGCGCGCCGCTGCGCCCATTCGACACAGGCGACCGCGTCTTTCGGCGCACCGCCCTGGCGGCCGGATGCAGCGCCCCCTTGCGACATCGGCCGTCCAAAGCAAAAACCCCGCATTTCGCGGGGTTTTTGCTTTGCGAAGCGCGCTGCCTGGGCGACGACTCACCGCTTGACAGCGGGAGCGCCGGGCAGCGAATCAGCCTTTAGACCGGCTTGATGTTCGCAGCTTGCTTGCCCTTGGGGCCCGTCTTCACTTCGAACGACACTTTTTGGTTTTCTTGCAGCGTCTTGAAGCCTTCAACGCGAATTTCCGAGAAGTGCGCGAAGAGATCCTCGCCGCCACCATCGGGGGTGATGAAGCCAAAGCCCTTTGCGTCGTTGAACCACTTGACGGTACCGGTTTCCATATTACAAATTCCTAAATCTGGATAAAAAAGGCCGAAGCCTGGGAGCGCACGAAAATCAAGGAAGGGTAATAGGACAACCGGAGTACCTGATGGGGGCGAACTACGAAAGACCAATCCACACTCGCCACTTGAAATCCTGCACCGTTGTTATACGGCGAATTCCGTCTGCCGTCAACCATATTTCGCAGCGCAATAAACGCGCCCGGGCGGCACGCCTAACGCAACTTCTTACAAGGCTTTCATGCGTCGACGGTTTTTTTGCTGGCGACGGATCATTTCGCACCAATTAAGTGAATGCAACCGGTAAACTACGCGCCGCGCCGGTGCGGTTGCGCCAAGTTGCGGCTCGCTTGCCGCAGGGTTTGCCCGGTTGCACGCTTCTTGCAGAACCAGCGCGTCCCCCCGCGCGCCATTCGTATATCCCCAAGGAGAGGTTGTGAAAAGTTCTATTCAACGGAACATCGGGCCGTTTGCGCTGATGCTCACCGGCTTGGGTTCCATCATCGGTTCCGGCTGGCTGTTCGGCGCGTGGAAAGCCGCCAAGATCGCCGGTCCCGCCGCCGTGTGCGCTTGGATCATCGGCGCCGTAGTCATTTTGGCAATCGCGCTCACCTACGCCGAACTGGGCGCGATGTTCCCCGAGTCGGGCGGCATGGTGCGCTACGCTCGTTATTCGCACGGCGCGCTCGTCGGCTTCATCAGCGCATGGGCTAACTGGATCGCCATCGTTTCGGTGATCCCCATCGAAGCCGAGGCGTCGATCCAGTACATGAGCACGTGGCCTTACGAGTGGGCGCACAACTTGTTCGTGAACGGATCGCTGACACCGCCAGGGTTGTTCCTGTCGGCGTTGCTCGTCATCGTCTACTTCATGCTGAACTACTGGGGCGTGAAAGTGTTCGCGCGCGCGAACACGGCCATCACCGTGTTCAAGTTCATCATCCCGGGATTGACGATCGCGGGCCTGCTGGCATCGGGCTTCCATAGCGAGAACTTCGGCACCTCGAGCGAGTTCGCGCCCTACGGCTGGTCGGCCGTGTTCACGGCCGTGGCGACGAGCGGCATCGTGTTCAGCTTCAATGGCTTCCAAAGCCCGGTCAATCTGGCAGGCGAGGCGCGCAACCCGTCCAAGAGCGTACCGTTCGCCGTCATCGGTTCGATTCTGCTGGCGCTCGTGATCTACGTGCTGCTGCAACTCGCCTACATCGGCGCCGTCAATCCGGCCGATGTCGCCAAGGGTTGGAGTCACTTCAACTTCGCCTCGCCGTTCGCGGAACTCGCGATCGCGCTGAACCTGAACTGGCTTGCCATCCTGCTCTACGTCGACGCCTTCGTGAGCCCGAGCGGCACCGGCACGACCTACATGGCGACGACCACGCGCATGATCTACGCGATGGAGCGCAACAATACGCTGCCGAAAATGTTCGGCAACGTCCACCCGTTCTACGGTGTGCCGCGCAACGCGATGTGGTTCAACCTGGCCGTCTCGTTCGTCTTCATGTTCTTCTTCCGCGGCTGGAGCTCGCTTGCCGCCGTGATCTCGGTCGCCACCGTCATTTCCTATCTGACCGGCCCGATCAGTCTGATGGCGCTGCGCCGCACGGCGCTGGATGTCGAGCGGCCGCTGAAATTGCCGTTCATGGGCGTCATCGCGCCGTTCGCGTTCGTCTGCGCCTCGATGGTGCTGTATTGGGCGAAGTGGCCGCTCACCGGCGAGATCATTCTGCTGATGATCGTCGCGCTGCCGATCTACTTCTATTACCAGGGCAAGTCGGGCTGGGGCGGTTGGGGCGGCGACCTGAAGGCGGCTTGGTGGCTCGTCGCCTATCTGCCCACGATGGCGGCCCTCTCCATCCTCGGCAGCAAGCAGTTCGGCGGCATCGGCGCCTTGCCCTATGGCTGGGATATGCTCGTCGTGGCCGTCGTCGCGCTGATTTTCTACTTCTGGGGCGTCAATACCGGCTATCGCACGCGTTATCTGGACGAGCGCGAATCGGAAGAAGACATTCTGGAAGGGGTGGGGGTCTAATTCGGCGCCAGGTTCGCCGCGCGTTGCGCGCGAACCGAACGCAGCAAGCAAGAAGAGGAGCGAAGGCCCGTTTGACGATGAGTCGGACGGGCCTTCGTTTTTTTGGGGGCGCGCAGCGGGGGACGGGGCGTTCGAGGGTCCCAAAGGTCCTAGGCCTGCCTCAGCCTGCAAAGACGTAATTGGTCATCGCCAGTGCGCGCTGGAACGTGCCCAGCGATTGAATTTGCAACGAATAGCTGTCGGGCGCGGCGCCAAGCGAGGCGAAGATCGGCAGTAAATGCTCGTCCGTCGGGTGCATGAACTCGGCGTGCGGTGCGCGGCGCCGGTAGTCCAACAATGTATCGAGATCGTGCTCGGCGAGCCGCGCTTCGAACCACTCGGTGAATTCTGCGACGCGCGGGTCCACATCACCGGGCTTGGCGCCGAAGTCGGCTGCGCGCAAGTTGTGCGTGATCTGACCGGAGCCGACGATCAGCACGCCTTCGTCCGCCAACGGCCGCAGCGCCCGTCCCACGGCATAGTGATGCGCGGGATCGCGATGCGGCTGAATCGACAGCTGCGCGACGGGGATGTCGGCCTGTGGATACATCAGCAGCAACGGCACCCACGCGCCGTGATCGAGGCCATGCGCTTGCGTTTTCGCGGGTATCTGCGCCTGCGCGAGCAACGTTGCCGCCTTGCGCGCCAAGTCGGGCGCGCCGGGCGCTCGATAGCTCAGCGCGTACAGTTCCCGCGGGAAGCCGTAAAAATCGTGAATCGTCTCCGGAGCCTCGGCGGTGCTCGCCACGGGGATCTCGGTGCACCAATGAGCCGACAGCATCAGGATCGTTTTCGGCCGCGGCAGCGTCGATGCGAGCGAGGCGAATTCGGTCGATGGCATCGACGGGTCGATCGGCAGCGTCGGGGCGCCGTGCGACAGGAATAGCGAAGGTAAGCGTGACATGGTGCGGGCTCGTCGATGCGTCGATGACAATGACGCAGCATAAGCCGATACGCCGGCGGGATAAACCGGCGTTCAGGAAATGGATCGTGTCATAGGCGTTGCGAATGCCGATGCGCAAGCAGCGGGAACGAGCGCAAAAGCGGCGCGGTACAAGCGCCGCACGCGCTTACGATTGCGCTCGCAACCCCGGCCAAGCAGCGGCGCGCGCGGGGCCGAGCGCAAACATGTCGAGCACGCGCGCCACGGTGTCGTCGACGATGTCGTCGACGGACGCCGGGCGGTTATAGAAGGCCGGCAGGGGCGGGAAGATGACGCCGCCCATCTCGGTCACGGCCGTCATATTGCGCAGATGGGCGAGATTCAGCGGCGTCTCGCGCGCGAGCAGCACGAGCCGCCGGCGCTCTTTGAGCGTGACGTCGGCGGCGCGAGCAATCAGATTGTCCGATAGCCCGTGCGCGATGCTGGCAAGCGTCTTCATCGAACACGGGGCGACGATCATCCCGTCCGTCGCGAACGAGCCCGATGCGATGCTCGCACCGACGTCGCGCACGCTGTGGACGACGCCCGCCAGAGGATGGATGTCGTCCTTGGTCAGCCCGAGTTCATGCTGGATGTTGAGCCAGCCAGCGCTCGACACGACGAGATGCGTCTCGAGCGCGTCGATACGCCGCATCGTTTCGAGCAAGCGGATACCGTAGATCGCGCCCGTGGCGCCGGTGATCGCGACGATCAGCCGGCGCGGCGGCACATTGGCAGGGGACATGGCGGCAGCGGCGGCGCTCGAGCGATGGGCCGCGAGACGCGGCTCCGGTGCGCTCAGCCTTAAGCCGCGGTGAACAGCTGTCGCAGCTCACCCGATTCGTACATCTCCATCATGATGTCCGAGCCGCCGACGAATTCGCCTTTCACGTAAAGCTGGGGGATCGTAGGCCAGTTCGAGAATTCCTTGATGCCCTGACGGATTTCGTCGTCTTCGAGCACATTCACGGTCTTGAACTGGTCCAAGCCACATGCCTTCAGAATTTGCACGGCGCGGCCCGAAAAACCGCACATCGGAAACTGCGCGTTGCCCTTCATGAAGAGCACGACGGCGTTTTCATCGACGATTTGCTTGATGCGTTCTTGCGTATCCATGACTGACCTTGTGTTTTCGCGCCGAGCGCGAAAAGGTGAAAAACGGGAGAGACAGAGCGAAATGATAGCGGATTTCATCGGCCCCGGCCGATGCGCTTAGCGCCGCACGCTCGGACCCTCGGCGAGCATGAGGGCCAGCTTGTCGGCGAGTTCGGCGAACGTGAACGGCTTGGACAGCAGGTGGATGCCTGGGTCGAGCCGCCCCTGGTGGACGATCGCATTGCGCGCGTAGCCCGTGGTGAACAGGACGGGCAACGTGGGGCGGGTGGCCCGCGCTGCATTGGCCAACTGTCGTCCGTTCATGCCCCCCGGTAGCCCGACGTCGGTGAACAAAAGCTTGATCTCGGGGTGCTCCCCGACGAGCCGTAGCGCGCTTTCCCCATCGGCCGCCATGACCACGCGATAGCCGAGCTCGCCCAGCATCTCGCTCGTCGCCGTGCGCACGTTCTCGTCGTCTTCCACGAGGAGGATCGTTTCGCCGCCGCGGCTCTGCGGCGCCGGCCGGTGCTCGACTTGCTCGTGTTCGGCGACGTCGCCCGCGAGGCGAGGCAGGTACAGTTTGACCGTCGTGCCTTCGTTGATCTCGCTGTAGACGCGCACGTGTCCGCCGGACTGTTTGACGAAGCCGTAAACCTGGCTCAAACCGAGACCGGTGCCTTGTCCGACCTCTTTGGTCGTAAAAAACGGCTCGAAGACGTGCTCGATGATTTCGCGGCTCATGCCCATACCGGTGTCGCTCACGGCGACCATCACGAACTGGCCGGGCTCGAGGCCTTCGAAGCGCGCCGTGTAGGCTCGGTCGAGCCGGCAGTTGGCGGTTTCGATCGTCAGCTTGCCTCCTGACGGCATGGCGTCGCGGGCATTGACGGCCAGATTCAGAAGGGCGCTTTCGAGCTGGTTCGCGTCCACCGACACGCGCCAAAGGTCGCCCGCGTTGACGGTTTGAATCGAGATGCCTTCGCCGAGCGTGCGGCGCAACAGATCCGACATGCCGGAGACGAGCTTGCCGACATCGGTGGGTTTGGCGTCGAGTGCTTGGCGGCGCGAGAAGGCGAGCAAGCGCCGCGTCAAGTTGGCGGCGCGATCCGCCCCGCGCAGTGCATTGTCGATGAAGCGCTGCATGTCCGCGCCTTGCGGGGTGTGCAAGAGGTTGCCGGCGCGCCGCTCAAGCCCCTCGAGACTGCCGATCACCACCTGCAGCAGATTGTTGAAATCGTGCGCGATACCGCCCGTGAGCTGGCCGATCGCCTCCATCTTTTGCGATTGGCGCAGTTGCGCTTCGATATTGCGTTTCTCGGTCAGATCGCGGGTGACCTTCGCGAAGCCGATGACTTCGCCATCGGGGCCGACGATCGCGTCGAGCAGCGCATTGGCCCAGAAGCGCGAGCCGTCTTTGCGCACGCGCCACCCTTCGCCTTCGAACTTGCCCAAGCTCGCCGCGCTTTGCAGCACACGCTGCGGCACGCCGTTGCGCTGGTCTTCTTCCGTGTAGAAGCGCGAGAAGTGCTGGCCGATGATTTCCTCGGCGCGATAGCCCTTGATTCGTTGCGCGCCGGCGTTCCAACTCGTGATGTAGCCGTCGACATCGAGCATGAAGATGGCGTAATCGACCACGCTTTCGACGAGCAGGCGAAACCGTTGCTCGGTTTCGAGCAACTGCGCCGACGCCTGGCGGCCGCCGTTGGCTTGCGCTCGGCTTTCCAGCAGCGCGGCCTGGTTGCGGCGCTGCTGCGTGGCTTCGCGGGCTTCGTACAGCACGAACGCGATGTCGCCGGTGTCGTCTCTGACGGGACGCAGTGTGGAATCGAGAATGACAGGCGGCTCGTTCTGCCGTGTTTGCGCGAGCATCGCGTCGAACCGTGTCGTGTCGCCCGCCGCCGCTTGGGCGATCGCCTGAAGCATGGCGTCGCGGCTCGGCTGGCCATCCACCGATGCCAGCAGCACGTCGGCCAGCGAGCGGCCGACGATATCCGCCTGCGGAGAGCCGCCCGGCGCAAGGGCGGCGCGGTTGCACTCGAGCACCGTACCATCCGGGCTGAGCAGCGCGATAACCGCCGAGGTTTCGGCAAACGCGATACGCGCTAGCCGATCGTGCGTGGTCTCGGCCGGATCCTCGGGGTTGAGCTCCGTACCGCGAACGGTCAAACGTTTGGCGAAATGAAACGGTACGCGCTTCACGGTGAGCTCCGCTTTGGGTTCGATGGGGTCCGCCGGGTCCGCCCCCTCGAACGGTGGCGAACTTGGATCATATCAGTACGATGGGCGCATGAATCAACACGGAAGGCTGATCGGACCCTCATGGGACCCGAGCGGACAAACGGAGCAACGGCGATCGCACTGCGATGTATTCCTGCTCACGCGATATTCGCGCCCGGTGGAGCCGGCCTCGACTCAACGTTGGCGGGAACCCGCGCGAGGCGCCGCGCCGCCCGTGGCGCGCTCGATTCCGGCCAAGTCGCGGAGCGAATGCACGTCGGTAAAACCTGCCGCGGTCAAGATGGCGCGCACTTCTGCGGCTTGGTCGTAGCCGTGCTCGAACCACAATTGCCCGCCCGATGCGAGGAAGCGAGCCGATCCGGCGACGATCGTGCGGATCGCCGACAGCCCGTCCGCTTCGTCCGTGAGCGCGCCGCGCGGCTCGAAACGCAAATCGCCGGCATTCAGATGCGGGTCGTGCGCGGCGATATAGGGAGGATTCGAGACGATGACGTCGAACGGCTCGGTAGCCTCCAGCTCAGCGTACCAATCGCTTTGCCGCCATTGGATGGCGCCGCCCGGGCGCGCCGGGTCGATCAATTTGGCGGCATTGCGCGCCGCGACCGTAAGCGCCTCCGGTGAGCGATCGACTGCCACGACGCGCGCGTCGGGCCGCGTGCAAGCAATGGCGATGGCGATGGCGCCGCTGCCGGTGCCCAGATCGAGGACACGCGGGCAAGGGGCCGGTTCGATTGCGGTCAGCACCATTTCGACGAGCAACTCGGTTTCGGGACGGGGAATCAGGACGTGCGGCGTGACTTCGAAGGTCAGGCCGTAGAACTCGCGCGCGCCGACGATCTGCGCGATCGGCTCGCCGGCAACGCGGCGTGCTTCGAGCGCCCGGTAGCGGGCGAGCGCATCGACGGCAAGCGGCTCGTCCGCGCGCGTGATGAGCTCCGTGCGCCGCCAGCTAAGCGCATGGCCGAGCAGGATGCGCGCTTCGAGCGCCGGCAGCGGTGAAGCGCGCAGCAAGGCGCGGGCAGTCGGAGCGGGCGGGACCGGCGCGGCGGGCGCGGCAAAATCGGATGTCATGGCAAGGGTGGCGCGACGCGCTATCGGTCTTTCAGTCGGCCTCGCCGAGCGAGGCCAGCAGTTCCGCTTGATGCTCGCTGACGAGGGCCGCGATCAGTTCGTCCAAATCGCCGTCCATGATCGAATCGAGCTTGTACAGCGTCAGATTGATCCGATGGTCGGTGAGCCGCCCCTGCGGGAAGTTGTAAGTGCGGATGCGCTCTGAACGATCGCCCGATCCGATCAGGCTCTTGCGCGTCGCCGCTTCCTTCGCGTGTTGCTCGTGAGCCTGCTTGTCCTTGATCCGTGCGGCGAGCACCTTGAGCGCGCGATCCTTGTTCTTGTGCTGCGAACGGTCGTCCTGGCATTCGACGACGATCCCGGTCGGCAGGTGCGTCACGCGCACCGCCGAGTCGGTTTTGTTGATGTGCTGGCCGCCCGCGCCCGATGCGCGAAACGTGTCGATGCGCAAGTCCGCCGGGTTGATCTCCACTTCGCCGATCTCGTCGGCCTCGGGCATCACCGCCACCGTGCACGCCGAGGTGTGAATACGGCCCTGCGTTTCGGTGGCCGGCACGCGCTGGACCCGGTGCCCGCCCGATTCGAACTTGAGCCGGGAATAGGCGCCCTGGCCCGCGATACGCACGATCACTTCCTTGTAGCCGCCGAGGTCGGAGGCGCTCTCCGACATCATTTCGACCTGCCAGCGCTGACGTTCGGCATAGCGCAGATACATCCGCAATAAATCGCCCGCGAACAGCGCCGATTCATCGCCGCCCGTGCCGGCGCGGATTTCGAGGAAGATGTTGCGCTCGTCGTTGGGATCCTTCGGTAGCAGCATCTTGCGCAAGTCTTCCTCGAGTTGCGCCATTTTGTCGCGCGATGCGCGCACCTCCTCTTCGGCGAATTCGCGCATCGACGCATCGGCGAGCAGCTCTTGCGCCGTTGCCGAGTCCGTGCGGGCCTGGCGCCACAGCGCGTAGCGCTCGACGACCGGACCGATTTCCGCGTGCTCGCGCGTGAGCTTGCGGTATTGGTCGAGGTTGGCGGTCACGTCGCCGCGGGTCAGGAGGTCGTTCAGCTCGGCCAGTCGCGTCGTCAACTGGTCGAGCTTGTGTTGCATGCTCGTTTTCATGTGCGGAGCGAGGCTCCCCGGAAAGAATATGGAAAAGACGGATGGGACGGGCCGGATGGCCGCGCCGGCGCGGGGAAGCGCCGCTAATGATCGGACGGTTCGGACGGTTTGGCGTGCCCGTAGAACCCGCCCAGCAGATCGATCAGCTTGGCGCGCTCGTCGCTGCCGGCGCGGTTGAGTGCGTGCGTCGGGCCGTGAATCAGCTTGTTGGTCAGCGATTGCGACAGCGCTTCGAGGACGGCCGCGGGATCGTCGCCGCGCGCGAGCATCTTCATGGCGCGCTCGAGTTCGGTGCGGCGCAGCAGATCGGCTTGCGTGTGCATGTGACGAATCACGGGCACCACGCTGCGCGCATCGAGCCATTGCATGAACCCTTGCACGCGCGATTCGATGATCGCTTCGGCTTGCGCGACGGCGGCCTGCCGAGAAGCATTGCCCTCGCGCACGATCGCGCCCAAATCGTCGACCGTATAGAGAAAGACGTCTTGCAGCTCGCCCACTTCGGCTTCGATGTCGCGCGGCACGGCCAGGTCGACCATGAAGATGGGCCGGCGGCGGCGCGCCTTGACGGCGCGCTCGACGGCGCCAAGGCCGATGATCGGTAGCGTGGACGCCGTGCAGGAGACGATGATGTCGAACTCGTGCATGCGCGCGGGCAAGTCCGAGAGCGGCATGGCCTGGCCGCTGAAGCGGGCGGCCAGCTTGGCCCCGCGTTCGGCCGTGCGGTTGGCGACCACGAGTTCGCGCGGGTTTTGCGCGGCGAAGTGCGTCGCGCACAGCTCGATCATCTCGCCCGCGCCGATGAACAGGACGCGCTGGCTGGAAATCTTGTCGAAGATGCGCTGGGCCAGGCGCACGGCCGCGGCGGCCATCGACACCGACTGAGCACCCACGGCCGTCGTTCCGCGTACTTCCTTCGCGACGGCGAACGTGCGCTGGAACAGCTGGTTCAGGTACGTGCCGAGCGCGCCCGCTTCGGAGGCAGAACGCACGGCCGTCTTCATTTGTCCGAGGATTTGCGTTTCCCCGAGCACCATCGAGTCCAAACCGGATGCAACGCGGAAGGCGTGCCGAACGGCTTCCGACTGCGGCAGGGCGTACACATGCGGCGCGAGCTCGTCCAAGGGCAAGCCGTGGTAGCTCGACAGCCATTGCAGCGCCGCCTCGCGCGCGGCGCGGTCATTGGTGGCGCAGTACAGTTCGGTGCGGTTGCAGGTGGACAGAATCGCCGCTTCGGGCGCGCTCACCGTCGCGCGCTCACGCCACACGCCTTGGAACGCGTCGAGCGCCGGTTTGAGCTGTTCGAGCGGAAACGCCACGCGCTCGCGCAAGGCGACGGGCGCAGTGTGGTGATTGATTCCGATCGTGAGCAGTTGCATACGTGGGGGCGAAGGGCGCCGACATGGCGGGCGGCGCTGATATTTCAGCCGGTTATTATAACGGTTAAGTTCTGCGGCTCGCTGAGCCCCGCGCGGCCGCGGGGCTCGCGATGCCGTCCAATCCGACACGGAAAACAAGAGATCGACGATGCGATGTGGCTGTTCCCTTCGCGGCTTGGCGCCGGCCGGCGAAGCAATACGTGGCGCGGGGCGCCGCTGATGGGCTGGCCGGGCGTGATCGTGCTGGGCCTCGCGGTGGGGCTCGCGGGCTGGTGGCTGCATCCGCTGCGCCGCTCGAGCGGCGCGAGTCTATCCATTGCGTTGCTAGCTGGCGTGGCCGCCGCCGCGACCGCGAAAATGGCTGGGAACGTGTCCGGCCTTTTCCACGACGGCGAGACGCTCGAATGGCCCGTCTGTACGGGCCTTGCGCTGATTGCCGTCGCCGTGACGGTCGGTTTGACCTCCCGTCGTTGATCCGTGGTGACCCTATGAATGATCGTCTTCCCGAATCGGCTGCACACAGCGGCCCCGAATCACCGATCGGCGGCCGTCTCGCGCGCCTGCGCGAGGCGATGGCGCGCGCCGGGCTTGCCGCTTACGTCGTGCCTTCGTCCGATCCACATCTGTCCGAATACTTGCCGGAGCGCTGGCAAGCGCGGCGCTGGCTGTCGGGTTTCACCGGCTCGGCGGGCACGCTCGTCGTCACGGCCGATTGCGCCGGCGTGTGGGCCGACAGCCGGTATTGGGTGCAAGCGCAGGCGCAGTTGGCCGGCACCGGCATCGATCTCATGAAAATGGCGGGCGGCCCGCAGGCGCAAGCGCATGTCGATTGGCTCGCGCAGCGGCTCGCCGCCGGCGAGCGAGTGGGCGTCGACGGCGCGGTCCTGGCGCTCGCGGCCGAGCGTACCTTGCGCGATGCGTTGGCCTCGCGCGGGATCGAGCTCGTCACCGATCTCGACCTGATCGAGCCGATCTGGAGTGATCGGCCCGCGCTGCCGGCCAGCCCCGTGTACGAGCACGCGCCGGCCGATGCCTGCGTCGCCCGCGCCGATAAGCTCGCCTTCGTGCGGGCGGCGATGCGCGAGCGCAACGCGCAGTGGCACCTCGTTTCGACGCTCGACGACGTGGCCTGGCTCACGAATTTGCGCGGTGACGATGTCAACTTCAACCCCGTGTTCGTCGCTCACGTGCTGGTCGGGCTCGATGACGCGACGCTTTTCGTGGGCGCAGGCAAAACGCCGCCCGCGATCGTCGAGTCGCTGGCGCGCGACGGCATCCGCGTCGCGCCGTACGAGCAAGCGCGGGCGGCGCTCGCAGTGCTGCCCGAAGGCGCCACCTTGCTGATCGATCCGCGTCGCGTCACCTATGGCGTGCGTGAGGCCGTCCCCGCGGGCGTGCGCGTCGTCGAAGCGATCAACCCGTCCACGCTGGCCAAGGCGCGCAAAACGCCGGAGCAAGCCGAACGCGTGCGCCATGCAATGGAGCACGACGGCGCGGCGCTGGCCGAATGCTTCGCTTGGTTCGAAGCGGCGCTCGGGCGGGAGACGATCACGGAGCTGACGATCGATGAGCGGCTCACGGCGGCGCGGGCGCGCCGGCCCGGGTTCATTTCGCCGAGCTTCGCCACGATCGCGGGTTTCAACGGCAATGGCGCGATGCCGCACTATCGCGCGAGCGCCGCTTCGCACGCGAAGATCGAAGGAAACGGGCTATTGCTGATCGATTCGGGCGGCCAATACGTGACGGGGACGACCGACATTACGCGCGTCGTTCCCGTGGGCGCGGTGAGCGACGCGCAAAAGCGCGATTTCACGATCGTGCTCAAAGGCGTGATCGCCTTGTCGCGCGCGCGTTTTCCGCGCGGCATCCGCAGCCCGATGCTCGATGCCATTGCGCGTGCGCCGATTTGGGAGGCTGGTTGCGACTACGGTCACGGCACGGGGCACGGCGTCGGCTATTTCCTCAATGTGCACGAAGGCCCGCAAGTCATTTCCCACCATGCGCAGCCCGACCCGCATACGGCGCTCGAAGAGGGGATGATCACGTCGATCGAGCCCGGTGTGTATCGGCCCGGCCGATGGGGCGTGCGCATCGAAAACCTCGTTTTGAGCCGTGCGGACGGCGAAACCGAGTTCGGCTCGTTTCTCGCCTTCGAAACGCTCACGCTGTGTCCGATCGATACGCGTTGCATCGTGCCTTCGCTGCTGCGAGAGGACGAACGCGCGTGGCTCGACGCCTATCACGCGACCGTGCGAGAGCGCGTGGGGCCCCATGTGTCGGGCGACGCCAAAACCTGGCTCGAAACGCGCACGCAGTCGCTTTAGGGCGCTCGCAGACATCATGACAAAGGAGTTCGCATGAAACCGAAGGTCGTCGTCTTCGATTTCGGCGGGGTGCTCATCGATTGGAACCCCGATTACCTCTATCGCAAGCTGATCGCCGATCCGGGCGAGCGCCGGCGTTTCCTCTCGGAAGTCTGTTCGATGGACTGGGTGGTGCGGCAAGACGGCGGGCAGTCGATCGCGGAGGGCACGCAGGAATTGATCGCGCGTTTCCCGCAGGAAGCCGAGCGCATTCGCGCGTTCTACGAGCGATGGGAAGAGATGATCGGCGGCGTCATCGGTGAGGGTGCGGCGCTCGTCGACCATTTGGACGCCGCCGGGGTGCCGCTCTTCGGGCTCACCAACTGGTCGAGCGAAACGTTCCCCTATGCGTGGGAGCATTTCGACGTTCTGCGACGGTTTCGCGACATCGTCGTATCGGGCCGCGTGAAGCTCGTGAAGCCCGACCCCCGCATCTATACCGAAACGTTTGCACGCATCGAACGGCACCTGCCGGGTATCGCGCCGCACGAGATCGTGTTCATCGACGACAACCCCAAGAATGCGGCCGCAGCCGCGGCGGCCGGCTGGCACGGCGTGCATCACACGAGTGCCGCGGCCACCGAGGCGCAACTGCGTGCGCTCGGTTTCGCGGTAGGGCCATGAGCGCGGGCGCGCCGCGGCCCGTCGATCAGCGCGTGATCGGCTTGTAACGCAAGCGTTTCGGCTTCGCGCCTTCCTCGCCGAGCCGCTTGCGCTTATCTGCCTCGTACTCTTGGTAGTTGCCATCGAAGAAGACCACTTGCGAGTCGCCTTCGAACGCCATGATGTGCGTGGCGATGCGATCGAGAAACCAGCGATCGTGCGAAATCACCATCACCGAGCCGGCGAATTCGAGCAGCGCATCTTCGAGCGCGCGCAGCGTTTCGACATCGAGATCGTTCGACGGCTCGTCGAGCAGCAGCACGTTGCCGCCGGCGATCAGCGTCTTGGCCAAATGCAGACGGCCGCGCTCGCCGCCCGACAGGCTGCCGACGTTCTTCTGCTGATCGGCGCCCTTGAAGTTGAAGCGGCCGATATAGGCGCGCGACGGCGTTTCGTACTTGCCGACCGTCAGCACGTCGGCGCCGCCCGAAATTTCCTCGAATACCGTCTTGCTGCCGTCGAGCGCATCGCGGCTCTGGTCGACGTAGGCCAGCTTGACCGTCGGCCCCATGACGATTTCGCCGGAATCGGGCGTTTCACGGCCCGTCAACATGCGGAACAGCGTCGACTTACCGGCGCCGTTCGGGCCGATGATGCCGACGATCGCACCGGCGGGCACCTTGAAGCTCAGGTTGTCGATCAGCAAGCGATCGCCGTAAGCCTTGCTGACGTTCTTGAACTCGATGACTTCATTGCCGAGCCGGTCGCCGACCGGAATGAAGATTTCCGAAGTCTCGTTGCGCTTTTGATAATCCTGGCTCGACAATTCTTCGAAGCGGGCGATACGGGCCTTGGACTTCGCCTGGCGCCCCTTGGGGTTTTGACGCACCCATTCGAGCTCTTTCTTGATTGCTTTTTGGCGCGCCGACTCGGCCGCTTCTTCCTGCTTCAGGCGGTCTTCCTTCTGATCGAGCCAACTGCTGTAATTGCCCTTCCAGGGAATGCCGTGGCCGCGGTCGAGTTCGAGAATCCACTCGGCGGCGTTATCGAGGAAGTAGCGATCGTGCGTGACGGCCACGACCGTGCCGGGAAAGCGCGTCAAAAACTGCTCGAGCCACTCCACCGATTCCGCGTCGAGGTGGTTGGTGGGCTCGTCGAGCAGCAGCATGTCCGGTTTTTCGAGCAGCAGCTTGCACAGCGCGACGCGGCGCTTTTCGCCGCCCGACAGATGGGCGACCTTGGCGTCCCACGGCGGCAGGCGCAGCGCATCGGCGGCCACTTCGAGCTGCTGCTCGGGGCTGCCGCCGTCGGCCGCGGCGAGAATCGCCTCGTACTTGGCTTGCTCGGCCGCGAGCGCATCGAAATCGGCGTCGGGCTCGGCGTAGGCCGCATAAATTTCGTCGAGCTTCTTCTGCGCTTGAAAGACATCGCCCAAGCCGTCCTCGACGGCTTCGCGCACCGTCTTTTCCGGATCGAGCTGCGGCTCCTGCGGCAGGTAGCCGATGTTCAGGTTCGGCATCGGCGTGGCTTCGCCTTCGATGTCGCGATCGACGCCGGCCATGATGCGAATGAGCGTCGACTTGCCCGAGCCGTTTAGGCCGAGCACGCCGATCTTTGCGCCGGGGAAGAAGGACAAGGAGATGTCCTTCAAGATCTGGCGCTTGGGCGGCACGATCTTGCCGACCCGGTTCATGGTGAAGACGTATTGAGCCATGTGCGTGAATGAACGAGCTTAGGCGCCGCTTTCGCTGACGAAGCGGCGTATCGGTGAATGGAGGTGAAACCGAAGATGAAACGGGGAAGCGTCTCCGCTTGCAACGCGTCATTTTAGCAATCGCGCCGCGTGCTTGCGGCGGCATGCGCATGCGTCGCTGAAAATGCGCAGCGCGGGCCGCACCGTTCGCCTTCAATGGGGCTCGGCGCGGACGCGCTGCGCAGACTTGGCGGATCGGCTGGCGGCGCCCTCCATGAACAGCGTCACCATCTGCGTGAACTCGTCGCGCAGCGCGAGGGCCGGCTCGATCAACCAGCGCATGAGGGTGCCCAGATAGAGGTGGTGGAACCACGTGGTCAGTTGCATTGCGGAAAACCGGTCGTCGATTTCGCCCGCCGCTTGCGCATCGACGATCAGCGCATGCCACAGACGGGCGATATCGCCGCGGTCGGAGGAGGGCGGTTCCGGTTGCGGCGGGGCATCGCCCATCGAGAGAAACCGATGGCGCAGATATGCCGCCAGGTGCGCGGGGTGCCGCTGACACCAATCGGCCGAGGCGTCGAGTTCGACCGATACGCGTTCCACGAACCCGTGCCGGCGGTTCAATTCGGGCAGCAGCCGTTCGAGATCGCGCTTCAGCTCCGCCTCGAGCCAGTGCGCGAGCAACGCTTCCTTGGTCGGAAAGTGGTTGTACAGCGTACGCTTGGCTACGTCCGCTTCGAGCGCGATTTGCTCCATCGTGACGCTCGGGTAGGGGTGCGTCTCGAATAGGCGCCCGGCAACGCCCACGAGATGGGCGACCATCTGCTGACGCTTGCGCTCGCGGCGTCCCGGCTCTTCGACCAATGTCATGCTACTTTCTCTGAAAAAATGCACGATGTGCATTAATATACGTCGTATGCTTATTCGACGGGAGCGGCCTGCGACAAGCGGGGCCAACGGCAAACCATGGAATTTACCGTAGTGACGTATGGGACAGAAGGCGATACACGCCCGCTTGCGGCGCTTTGTCGGGCGCTGATCGACGCGGGACACAGGGCGCGCTTGTTGGCCGACCGGGCGACATTGCATGCGGCCGACGCCTTGGGCGTGCCGTGCTCGCCGCTTGCCGGCGACATCAAGCGCGCATCGGAGCCGGGGGCGGCGCTCGGTGCGATCGTCGGCAAACGCAGCGGCGTGCAAGCGACGGCCAAAGCGCTTGCGGCGATCGCCAACGCCAACACGCACGCTTGGATGGCGCAAGTCAAAGCCGCGGCCGAAGGCAGCGACGCCATCATCCTTTCGGCGCTGGCATCGTTCGTGGGTTTATCGGTGGCCGAGCATTTGCGCATTCCCGCAATCGGCGCGTCGATGATCCCGATCACGCCGACTCGGGAATTCGCCTCGCCCTTTTTGCCGCCTGGCATCGTGCCGGGCTGGCTCAATCGGGCGAGCCATACGTTCGTCAACAATATGATTTGGCGCGCGTTTCGTCAGGCGACGAACGCCGCGCGTGTGGACGTCTGCAAGCTCGCTCCGCGCAAGCGGAACTGGACCGATCATCCGATTTTGTACGGGGTCTCGCGAGCATTGCTGCCGTGGCCGGTCGATTGGTCCGAGTACGCGCGCGTGTGCGGGCAGTGGTGGCTGCCGTCCGGCCCGAACGGGGCCGGCACGCCCCCGGATTGGAACCCGCCCTCGTCGCTTGCCGCGTTTCTCGATGCCGGCGAGCCGCCGATCTATGTCGGCTTCGGCAGCATGGCCGGTTTCGATCGCGAGCGAATGGTGCGCGCGCTGATCGAGGCGATCGGCGGACGACGCGCGTTGTTTTATCCGGGCTGGAGCGGGATTGACGCTTCGGCATTGCCGTCCAAATTCTTGATCATCGGCGATACGCCGCATGCTTGGCTTTTTCCGCGCGTGTCGCTTGTCGTTCATCACGGCGGCGCGGGCACGACGCATTCGGCCACACGGGCGGGCGCGCCCTCGGTCGTCGTGCCCTTTGCGGGCGACCAGTTCTTCTGGGCGCAGCGGCTTTATCGGCTAGGCGCGGCTGCCGCGCCGGTGGACGGTAAGGCGGTCGACGCGAAGGGGCTTGCTCGCGCGATCGAGTTTGCGCTGCAACCGGCTACGCGCGCCCGCGTTGCCGAACTGGGTGCGGCCATGCGCGAGGAAGACGGATTGGGCGCGGCGGTGTCGGCGATCGAGCGGTGGACGGCTGCGGGGCTCGAGTTGAGAAGCGTGGGGATTTGTCCGGTGACCGCCGGTGCGTAGGTTTGTCTAGATCGGGAACGCACACGGGAACGCCGGAGATTGCTCGCCGGGCGTTTCGCTATCGCTGGACGAAGGGCGGCATCGAGGTCGATCTATCGACCTTCTTGGGTAGAGCGGCCGCGGCGCAGCGAGCGGCAAACACGCGTTGCGCTGCCGCCGCGCCGTTCGGGCTGCGATGCGCCCGGCTCAAACGTTGAACAAGAAGTTCATCACGTCGCCGTCGTGCACGACGTATTCCTTGCCTTCGGCGCGCATCTTCCCGGCTTCCTTCGCGCCTTGCTCGCCCTTGTACGCGACATAGTCGTCGAACGAAATCGTCTGCGCGCGGATGAAGCCGCGTTCGAAATCCGTATGGATCACACCGGCCGCTTGCGGCGCCGTATCGCCGATGTGGATCGTCCACGCGCGCACTTCCTTCACGCCCGCGGTGAAGTACGTTTGCAAGCCGAGCAGTTTGAAGCCCGCGCGGATCACGCGGTTCAAGCCCGGCTCGTCCATGCCCATATCGGCCAGGAACACTTCTTTGTCTTCGTCGGCCAGATCGGCGATCTCCGCCTCGATCGCAGCGCACACCGCAACCACGGGCGACTTTTCCGCTTCGGCGTATTTGCGCACGGCGTCGAGGTGCGCATTGTTCTCGAAGCCGTCTTCCTTCACGTTCGCCACGTACATCGTGGGCTTGGCCGTGATGAGGCAGAACGGCTTGAGCAGCGCCGCTTCGTCGTCCGACAGATCGAGCGCGCGAATCGGCTTGGCGGCGTCCAGTTGCGCGCGCGCTTTCTCCAAGACGGCGGCGAGCTTGACGGCTTCCTTGTCGTTGCCCGACTTCGCGGCCTTGGCGTAACGGGAGAGCGCTTTTTCGACCGTGGCCAAATCGGCCAGCGCGAGTTCCGTGTTGATGACCTCGATGTCCGACAGCGGATCGACCTTGCCGGCCACGTGGATGACGTTCTCGTCTTCGAAGCAGCGCACGACGTGCGTGATCGCGTCCGTTTCGCGGATGTTCGCGAGGAACTGGTTGCCGAGACCTTCGCCCTTGCTCGCGCCCGCGACGAGCCCCGCAATGTCGACGAACTCGACCACGGCCGGCACGACGCGCTCGGGCTTGACGATTTTGGACAGCGCGTCGAGCCGCGCGTCGGGCACTTCGACGACGCCGACGTTCGGCTCGATCGTGCAGAACGGATAGTTCTCGGCGGCGATGCCCGCTTTGGTCAGCGCGTTGAACAGGGTGGACTTGCCGACGTTGGGCAAGCCGACGATGCCGCATTTCAAACTCATTTAGAAGCCTTATAGATCAAGGTGTTACGGCTCGTCGGTGTGTCTCGCGCGGTCTGGCGGGAGCCGGATCAGGGAAGCCGTAAGGGAAATTTGGGGACGAGACAAGCAGTACGAATTCGGGCGTGTGGACCACGATTTTGTACTGGTTTTGTACTCGAAAAATGGCAATTGTAACGCTTTCGGATGCCCTGATCGGCAGGGGTTTGGGTCCCGCTGGAACAATCTTGCGGGACCGGACCTTGTGCGGGCTTTGTCTCAAAGTTGGCAGCCGCAGCCATAGCTTTATGGTCGCGACGAGCGTTCAGGGACGACAGGTCAGGGTGACACTCGGGCGTTGGCCCTTGATCCGCGTTGACGAAGCCCGCGAACTGGCGCTTCCGATCCTGCGGCAATGTCGGGCCGGGGACTACGTTGATGCACATGTTCGTCCCCGGCTACTGACGCTTCGTCAGTTGTTGGCTGAATACGCGAAAGCGAAGCGGGTCAAGGTGTCAAGCCTTACCCGTTATGAATCGGTGCTGAGAACGCATTTCACCGACTGGATGGACAGGCCGGTGTCGGCACTCAAAGATTCGGCATTCGCGACTCACTGCCACGCATTCGCCCAAAGCAAGGGCGCGGCGGTGGTGGACTTGGGGCGGGGGATTATTGGGTCGATGCTGCGGTATCTCGGGGCCGTGCATGGAGTCGAGATTCCAAGCCCGTTCGTTCGTCTCGGTGCTGCCGGTCTGATGCCTGACAGGCCGAAGCCGCGAGATAGGAAACTGGTGGAAGCCGATTTGAAGGCATGGTTCATCGCAGTGGATTCACTCGCCGATGTGCAGCGCGATTACCTACGGTTGCTGCTACTGACCGGGCTTCGAAAGAATGAAGGTAGTGCCATTCGGCGGCGCGACGTTGACCTTACTGGCGGCACGCTGCTGATACCGGACACGAAGTCGAAGAAACCCCATTGCCTACCGATCACCGTACTGATGCGTGACGTGCTTGAACGACGGTGTAACGGGGTGTCCGCCGATAACCGATTGTTCGACGGGCTGTCTGCCGATCACGTTACCGAAATGGCGATGCGGGCGGGAGCGCCGGACTTCACGCTGCACGATCTTCGAAAGCTACTTGCAAGTGTGGCGGCGCGACAGGGCGTCCCGGACGCGATCCTGCGCCGCATCCTTGGACATGCGCCGAAGCGTGGCGACGTGCTGCACAGGCATTACGTCAGTCTCGATGCCCGAGATGTCGCCGGTCCGCTGGAAGCGATTCAGGCGGCGTTGCTGACGCGTGCTTCGTGATGGCATTGGATCGAACCACTGACACACCGGAAATAGGCCGTCGCCGTGCTAATAGGTTGGATACAATCGTCTGCGTCCCTTCTGCACCCAAGCTGACCTGAGCGAAGCGGTGCGATACCATTCGCACGACAAGAATCACGCGGGCAGAACGCCATGAACAATAAGGACCCGAAGGGGTATTACGCCATTCTCGGTGTTGCCCCGAACGCGGACGCCGGGGAGATCAAGGCTACCTATCGCCGCAAGGCGATGGAGCTTCATCCTGACCGAAACAAGGCCGCGAACGCGACCGAGCGGTTCCAGCTTCTGAATGAAGCGTATGGCGTTTTAAGTGATCCCGCGACTCGGGCTCAATACGACACTATGTCGATTGACAGCGGGCCACAAGCGTCGGCGGAAGCCGAAGAGCCGCCCGAGCCTATCGTTTGTTCCTGTTGCGGCAAAGTGACAGCGCAACCCCGCTACGCGATCTTCTTCGAGATCAAGAGCTATATCTTCCAGACGACGCGTTCGGCGATCCAAGGTATTTTTTGTAGCGGTTGCGCAGAGAAGAAGGCGTTCAAGGCGAGCGCTGTTACTTGGCTTCTCGGCTGGTGGGGTGTTCCTTGGGGACCGATCTATTCGCTGCAAGCTATCTTCACCAACATGTTCGGCGGCAAGCAGCCTGCGAACATCAACGCTCGCCTTGCGACCCATCAGGCTTGGGTTTTCGCCGTTCTCGGCAAAACGGATATTGCTCGCGCTATCGCTCTCGACGCTTTGGCGCTCACCAAGAAGATCAAGCCGGACACGGCATACGCCAAAACGAAAAAAGCGTTGGGCTACGATGTCGCTGACGACGGAGCCGAACTTCGCAAGCAGATTGGGGCGCTTCTTGAACTGCTGGGTAAGGACGGTTCAGGCAACCGACTGAAGGACGCTTGGGGTCTGTTTCGACGCCCGTTCTACGTCCAAGCCGTCGTTGCTTGCACTGTCTTCGGGTGGGTCGGTTATTCGATTGCGACTGCGCCGCCCAGTCAGCCGCCGAAAGGACCCAAACCTTATATCGCTCAACCGCAGAATTACGCTCCGCAGCAGCCAACCTACGTTCGTCCTGCTGTGGCTCCCAACGGACAGCCTTGGCCGACGGTCGCGGGCTACGTGACTGGCTTCCCACTTATTCATTCCGACGGCTTGTCCAAAGTTACGGTCGATAACAGCCAAAACGATTCGGATGTATTCGTAAAGCTGGTTTCGCTCGACGGGCCGAACGCTTTTCCTGTCCGCGTATTCTTTATTCCGGCTCACGGCAGCTTCACGCTCGATAGCGTTACGGCCGGTAGCTATGACATCCGATACCAAGACCTGAACACTGGCGGGCTCTTCCGTTCGGAACAGTTCTCGCTTGAAGAGATTCCGACCAACGATGGCACGCAATACAGCAACATGACGATGACGCTGTACAAGGTTGCCAACGGAAACATGCACACCTACGAGCTTTCCAAAGATGAATTCTGATTTTTTGGATGAAGATCGTCAGGTCGTGGCCGCGTCTTGACGTTTAGCAGCAGAGTCCCCCCATCGGACAGTTGATGGACGCGAAGGACACGCCGATGTGCTAACTGCGTGCGAAGTTTGTCTCGGGGACTAGGGGACGATGGATCGAGAAAGGACGTTGCTGTTCGTGCGGCGGTGGCTCCGATATATGTTTCACGACGCGTTCGCGCAGACCTTCGGATGGCTGTCGCTGGTCGGTGGTCCTGTCGGCGGCCTTGTTCTCACTGAATTCGGATTTCGCGCGACAGCGGCCACCGACCAGTTCACGAACAACGTCGTTGGCGCGCTCGGCGGATTTGTTGTTGGTCTGGGCGTCTACGCGGTAGTTGCCCTATTCAAGACCCGTCGATACATGCAGCCGCTTGCCGTGACGGTGACAGACGGCGTGCTGTCGTCAGGTTCCAACTTCAACGTTCAATTTCGCAGCTATAACGTCGCAGCTATCGTTCGGAACCGGTCGGATGTGCATGTGAACAACTGCACTGCCTACGTCATGAATGCGCCGCAGGATGACGGTTCTATCGGCATGCGCTTCATCGAAAAGTTCGACATGTCGCCCAAGTCGGAGAAGACGGTAGACGTTGCGTATTGGACTTCGCGCGAACCGCCGTACAGCGATGACAATGACATTGGGCTGGTGGGGCCACCGGGCAACGGCTGGGGCGGGAATGCGTGCAGGGTGCCGGATACTGAGACACATCTCCATATTCGAATTGATCCACCCGGCAGGGAGTGCAAGGACCTTCACTGTCGCGTGTGGATCGATACCACTGCCCGCAGGTTGAGAGCGGAACCCTTGCCGGATTGACGGCCCGCGTCGGTTCTCACGCTTGTACGCTCGCGACCCATGCGGTCGATCAGGTCTCTCCCCTTTTGATTGATCCGATGAATCGGGTATAGTCGGCGTCACGTCCGCAAGACAAAAAACATGCGCCGCGAATTCGTCGGCGCGATAACGACCTGAGAGATCAACTTGGAATACAAAGACCTTCCGCCTGAAGCCCTTGCGGCCACTGCGGAACGGGAACGCATTGCAGCGTTGCCTGTTCTGGCCCGCCACGCAGTCGCAACACTCGGTTCTCGCACCAAACTCGGCGGCACTGTACGGACCGCTACGTCGGCAACCTGTTTCAATGAACTCCGTGCTGCACGCGTCGGTGACGAAGTGCATTACCCGGATGGCACAGTCGCCCACATCACGTCGGGTGCCGGTTTCGCGGCGATTGACAACGGAAAGCCGATTGCAATAGTCGGAAGCCACGTCAGCAATGGCGACGTGATCGCAGAAAGCCTGCAATCCAGCATGGAAATTCTGATCCTAGACGGTTTGCCGCCTATTCCGGGCTTCCTTGACCCGCTCTTCGTGCCGCCGCAGCAACCGCGCTGAAACCCCGAAGGAAGAATACTCATGATGCGTCGAATCGCTGTCGTGGGCGACAGCTTGGAACATGGGGGACAGATACTGCCCTATGCCGGCCCGGTCTTTACTATGGGTGATGCTGGGCGTCAGATTGCTCTCATCGGTGGACAGGCGTACTGCGAAGCCTGCAAAAGCAAGGGCGTCATTGCCAAAACGGGCGGCCCGCGCCGTCTCGATTTCTTGAGCGAGACAGCCGCAGACGGTGACATCGTGCTTTGCAAATGCCCGACGCCACCGCGAATTGTGGCTACGCTGGCCGGGGAATCGTGGTGTGACGACATGGCCGAGACGTTGGGTGTCGTCTCGCCCGTCACGGCTGCCGGGAATGGCGTTGTGACAGCCGGCGCTGGCATCGCATCGGAAGCCAAGGACACATTTGACGAACAGGTCCGCGCGACTGAAAGCGGCGCGTCAGAAGGGTATCCGTACTTCATCGAGACGAGCGACGGCCAGACCTTCTCAGGACGGCTGGATGAAAGCGGCCATTTGCCGCGCGTGTACACGTACAGTGCGGATGAATACACCGTCTTTTGGGGCGATGAAGCCCTTGCAAAGCAGGATGGGGTTTGATCGATGCCGAACAAGAAGACCGTTGTCAGAACGAACACGACGCCGCATTCCGTCCAGGAAGTGCCGTTGAAAGCGCTGACCTTTCAAGAACTGTGGGAAGCATACCCGTCAGGCGACCCATACGATAATTCAGCATATCGCGACCAATGCGCGATCCGCATGAGCGTGACGTTCCATCGCGTCGGCATTGAGATGAAGTCGTTTTCTCAAAAGCTGGTCAAGCCGCTGTCGGGGCAGCCAACCATCGGGCGTATCTTGCTTGATGGTAAGGCAACTGCCACGCGGGCCGACGAATTGGGAGAGTGGCTGCAATTGCGGCCCATTGCAGGACTGCCACCGGCAGAAGACATCACAGGACCCGATTGGGAATCGAAAGTCAAGGGTCGCACTGGTATTATCCAGTTTTCACGGTATTGGACGCGCGGAAACGAAAGTGCTGCCGATGCGAGCGGCGGTCACATTGATCTTTGGAACGGCAAGCGGTTGACGATCAGCAGCTTACCCGATTCGGTCGCCACGTTCAGTCGCGTCATTGGATTTCAATCGTTTGCACCCGGAACTAGTTTTGGTTGGTCTGATTTGCGTAATTCTAAGAAAATTCTCTTCTGGGAAATTCGATGATACGGCGAGTAATATGGTCGCTTGGGTTTGGGCTAATCGGGTGCGTCAGTATCATTATCTGGGCGTCGATTGATAGTCACTTGTGTGGCGTATTCGCGAAGCTGTGTACGCCGCGAACGGGCGAATGTGGTGGTGGTTTAGATACCTGTGCAGTCACCGCTCATACGGTGGTCGATCTATTCGTTTATTTGCTACTGCCGCCTGTCGCATTTGGCATCCTTGGATACACTATCAGTAAAGGGCGACCAAAACTGTCTACCGTTACCGGTTACGTTTTGGCGGCAACTGGCTTGCACTGGATTGTCGCGTTCTTTGGCATGCGATTTCTTCACGTTTAATCGCCCGTTACAATCAAATCACGTGGATCGAGTGAAGAAAGCTGCATTCATTACGTTGCTGTTCATCGTCGGCGCTTTCGTGGGCGGGTTTCTCGCATTATATGCGGTGTTACCATCTGGAACCGTTGAGTGTGGAGACGCTTGCGTTAATGTTCGCGGTACGTTGTGGTGTTGCCGCAGGATTGCTATCGGCGATAGTTGGCGTGGTTATGGTGAACAGGAGACAGGTAAAATGATCCACTACACCATGACGGTGATAGTGATAGCACACGCCACGACGTGAATTTAGTGCAACCATTGACGGGGATGTTACCAGAGACCGCCGATGGTGGTGTTACCACCACTGTTACCACCACTGTGATAGGTGTCTGCAATGGCGGATGCCGATCAGTGGTGTAGTAACCGATTGCAGTTATCACTGATACATCCAGTGGCGATTGTGATCGCTTCAATGCTGTTATCTATTTCACTGGACTGTCGGTAACGGTGTGCAGTGGACGGATATACAGCGACTTTTACCATCAGTGCATTCAGTTGTTCGGCATCTGATGGTATGGTTGACATTGACACTGAAACAACTGGTTGCAACGGGTGTTCAGCAATTAGTTGACGGCACACCCTGGTAACAACTGGTTGTTCCAGTCGCGAGACGTTACTACCAGTCCATCAGTTGTCCATTGCGTGTGGTTTTTCGACATTCGCTTCGCGTGGTATTCAGCGATGACACCTGCACCGTTGCTATTGTGGTTATCGACGGAGATGATCTTCTTCAGTCCGCGTGATTGCTTCGGTTCACGGTCGAGTTTCCGACGCCGCACCATTTGTTCGTGAGTGGCGTTCGCACGCGCTGTTGCATCTCGATTCATGAATTCGCCGATTCCGATGCCTTGCAGGAAAAGTATGGCCTGAAGGTTGATGTCTTGACCATACATGCGAACGGAGAAGTCTGTCCACGGATTGCCGGTAGGCGTGTTTTCTCTTCGCTTGTACTGGTAAAATCGACCCCTGATATTCAGGCCGTCGGCACGGAAGCCGATACCATCGTTCTTCGGGGTTTCGATGCGAATGTTATTCTTGACGATTGTCTTGATGTCGGTGCCAGTTTTTAGCGTGTCGGTCGCATACCCATAATTCTGTAGAAGTTCACCAGCGTAGTGGCGCTGTCCCACACTGAGTTTCTTCGACATAATCGACGCGTCAAATCCGGTTTCACCTTTTTCGTTTTCGATTAGGGATGCAAGCTGTTGATTCGTGAGACTTGCCAGTGCTGGATTGGCGCAGAGCATTCGTGCAAGCGTGGTCGCCCACATGGGGAATCGCGATTCAGGGGTGATCCTAATGCGTGCTTTCAGTGATTTGCCGGATGCAACGGTAGCAAGTTGTTCTTTCACATACTTGTCAGTGCGTTTCGCGACTACCGCTGCGTCCTGAATCTCGCTTTTGATGTTTCGTTGTGACACTTCGTTGTTCTCTTGTAGGTGATGGGGAAGTTCCCCGGTTGTGGTGAATTTTCATTTCAATCTCCTTTCGTAGTGGGTGTCAGTCGAACACCACCTTCAAACCCCGTCAAATTGACAGAATAGTGAACCATAGTCTGTGGATAGTCGGTTCCTAGTTGGTTACTTGTCTTTCCTTATCTGATCTCCTTCGTTCAAAGAAACCAGTTGGCGTGATGGCTGGCGCGCAGCGGCGGCCAGCAACGCTGTTCGGACGCGCAGCGGGCGAACAGAAATCGGTTATCTACCAGACCTGATTGCTGCTACATCACAGCCTAATTGATGAACAAAAGCTGCTGCCTTCGGCATCGCCGTCCCTTCGGGCCGTCGAATTCACGTCTGGTTCGTGCGGTGAACAAGAACCCGGTTGTTCTCAACTCATCACCTGATCTCATTGGTGACAAGTCGGCTGCTTGTTCATTCGAGAAGTACAACCAGTGGCCCATCTATCACGGACCGGAACTGATATGCACAACTGATGACATGTGCTGTCGATCACGAAAGGCCGGTTCTCGAATTCGATCAGGTCCGATTGACGAACATGATCCGGTGCCTACGGCCCCGTGAACCGCCGACCCTTCGGGCCGTCGAGTTCACGAACTGGTTTACCTGACATGCCGTGACCTACAAGACGTAGGGTCTTCTCCGCTTGTTTCCTACATTGATGGGCCGCGACCAGACCTGATCGAATTCGTGGTGCATCAATGGTGCTGCTTGCACTCATCGCCTTGGCCTTCGGCCTTGCTGCTGGTCGATGTCATCGCAACCAGTGATTCGTCGCTGAATCGCGGACCAGTGACCTGATTGATGGTTGATCTGGGCCAGTGGTGGCGCACGAAGTCCAATCGGGTGCGGTTGTGGCGCGAAGATCAGGCGATGGGGAAGGCGTCGTGAGAAGACTGCGGATGTAGTTGCAGCCGTGGACTACAGGCGGGTCAACTTGACGCACCAGTGAATTCAGTAGTCGGACCTGAATAATCGTGCGAGGCGTATGCAGTAAGGCTGTGAAGCCGAAACGGTGTTGTTGGATTTGCAAGAAGCGGGCATATTGATGCGTGAATCCTGCAAATCCTGACGAGGTGTGGATGG
>NZ_JAUEQW010000008.1:0-263287 GCF_056498045.1 Trinickia sp. Z7 | reverse complement strand
GCGTCGACAACAATGCGACGAACCACTCGACGATCATGACCAATGCCGAGCATGCGGAGAAGGCGCTGGCGTATGACGTGGCGATTGGCCTTTGCTACTTGTCGGACGAGGATCTGAAGAGGCTTCGCGTAGCCGCAGATTGGCGCTTCGGAACGCAATTGGAGGGGGGCGATCCCAGCTACCCGTATGCGCAGTACTTTCGAACCGGTTGGATGAACGGCGATTCGCTTGCTGATTGGGTCGAGTCTGATCCGGAGGCGACGATGCCACCGAAGATCGTTGACCAGCGAGATGGCGTGCTATGAAGCTCATTTCGACTTGGCGCCGCCGTTTTGGACTGGCAGCGCTCGTGATGGCGATCACATCAATCTTCGTGGCGGTTCTGATGGTCTCAGGTGAATCGGCGCATCGTTCATGGAGCGTGAAGGAAGTGATGGTCCAACTCTTTGTGTTTCCCGCTTTGCTGGCCGTGGCTGTGCTTTGCTTCTCGACCGCAGCGGCTGCACCAGCAACTGCGTCCCCCCTCGAAGGACGATCATCGAAGCCGGAGTCACGGGTTCGCGCCGAACGCGCTGTTGCGCAAGTGGTGGGCGTTGAATGGCTCAACCCACTGCAGCGTCGAGACTACCCGACGGAGTGGCAGCTTCTGTGGACTTTGGGCCTTGTGCAGCCGAACAAGAACGACGACATGGTCCGCGCAAATCCTGTGAAGTACAGTTCCGTTCAACCCGTGGCAATCGTGGCTGACGGTATCAACGGGAAAGAAACGTTCAGCGGATTTCATCACAAGTACGTGAGGCAATTACTGCAAGTCTTCGGCGACCGCTATGCGATGAACCAAAAGTACTTTTACACCGTCGCGTCGACGTGGAAGCGCAATTGGCGGGGGCTCGCCGGCATTCACATTGAATATGCGCTTCCTGCCGGTAGGCTCGACGCTGTCGCGGAAGCGAAGTTTTTGCAGCAGCAGATCATCTCCGATTTCGCGATCGGCAATCCGCACTTCCCCGACCTTTGGTCGAAAGACACCCCGCCCACTGTCAGCGTTACGCTCGGCGGCGCCAACGCAGGTTTCGTGTCGTTGAACGCCGCCCTCGATTATCTGGAATCGCATCCGCAGGAAAGCGTCTGGGTGATGAACTGGGATGCGCCCAGTTTCCCGCCGGAGGACGAGCAGATGAACGAAAACATGACCTTGCTGATCCTTGCAGGGCCGCAAATGAAGACCGAGCGCGATCCGCTAGCGTGGATCAGCCGAGTGTCGACCGCGAACGTTGGCGATTTCGAGCCGAGAGTGGGTACGTCCCGCAAAGTGCAAGCCTGGAAGGCTGCGATCGACGCTGCCGCCCTCAATGCAAACATCAGGCCATCCGATATTAGCTACGTGATCCACGACGCCGGCCAGGGCAGCGATGCCGCATCCGAGCGCATTGGGGCGTTAGCGCAAACGTTGACGGAAACGTTGCCCGACTTCGACTTCCAGAAGCAGACCTTCAACATGCCGGCCTTGCTCGGCGAATCCGGTGCAGGTACGGCGCTGACCGCGGTCGCGCTGGCAATTGGCCGAGCGAATCATCTCGGCGGACAGGTATTGGTTGCGGGCACGACGGACTTCGCCCGGCTAAGCGCGGTGATCGTCACGCCACCCGCGCAGTTGGTTCCCATCCGTCCGGAGGAGAACTGGTTCAGGGCGCGCGGCGAAGGCGACGCATATCTTCCTTGGTGGGGACGCCGTCACGATGTCTCGTATCCGAGGCAAGGATTCACGTATTAGCGAGGGTGGCATGCGAAGTAAGGGGGCGGCACACGAACGCGTCCGGTCGACACCAGGCGTGACCGCGTGCGACGAAACTGAGAGCGGTGGGCTGTCTCTCCTCTGCCCGCTGCATCGTCGCAATCGATGCGTGCTTTATTGGCGCTGGCGCCAAGCTGATCCGCGCTTTCCCATATAGCTAGACTGCGCAATCGACGAAGACCGGCTCGGGCCTTCGATATCCGGCCGGTCAGCTCTTTCTCGTTTGCAGCAGGTCGCGTGCGGTGCTGAGCATGCCGTCCGCAATCCGGCCGGAGTCGATCTTATAGCTGCCGTCGCGCAGCGCGGCCTTGATGGATTCGACCTTGGCCGTATCGATATCGGAGCCGCTCGACGCACGCACGGCGGACATCGACGAAAGAATGACTGTCGAGCGCTGTCCATCCGTGTCGTTACCTTCCTGGACTGCGCCTGCGGCGTCTTTCGCATCACCGTGGCTCGCCGGGCGTTGCGGGCTGTCCTGAAGAATGGCGCTCGTTCTGCTGCCGGGTTCGATCTTCATGATGTGTACTCCCTCCGTGTTGAATGCTTTAACGGTCGAGGGTTTGAAATCTAAACCGTGCCGCGAGGCCAGCGATGGGGCCCGATTTTGAGAATCTCCCGCAATGCCTTGATGGGCGGTCATCCGGAGGGTTTGAAACAAAGTGAAACAAAGTGTTAGTAACCGCACATAAGCCGTCCGTGTCGTTGGCGGCACCGGTCCCATCCTCGACCCAATGGCGCCCTCGATCGTCGTTTCGAAGCCGCCGTCGCGAGGCGGCGAGGCATTACATCAAGTCATAGCCGCTCCAACAATTTCGACGTTGTAGCCGAAAAATTGGCTCACTATATTCGAAGCAACCGGATGCCCCGAGTACGCGCGGGCGGCTGCGCCGATCGGTCGGTCGGCCCTTCCGGGCGAAGTTTTCTTTTAACCGCGTCGAGGAAAGGCCGTGATCAAACTGAATAGCTTGTGCCCGGTTGCCATAACACTCTCGCTGGGGTGTGCGAGTGTCGCGCCCGCGTTCGCCGCCGGGCAGATAACGTTCGTCTCGCAAGGTGGCGCCTACCAGGAAGCGCAAACGAAAGCGATCCTCGATCCCGCCGCGAAGCAACTCGGCATCACGATCAAGCAGGACAGCATTCCCGACGCTTGGCCGCAAATCAAGGCCCAGGGCGCGACGGGCAAGCCGATCTGGGATGTCGTCGATACGCCCACGTCGAACTGTCTGCGCGGCGGCCGCGAGGGCCTTCTGGAAAAGCTCGATTTCTCGAAGATGCCCAACGCAGCGGCAGTGCCGGAGAAATACCGCACGCCGTATTCGGTCGCTTACGAGTTCTATTCGACGGTGATCGGCTACAACAAGAAGACGGTGAAGAAGGTGCCGCAAAGCTGGGCGGATTTCTGGAACGTCAAGGGCTTCCCGGGCACGCGCGCGTTGCGCAACGATCCGCAGACGGTGCTCGAAGCCGCGTTGCTCGCCGACGGCGTGCCGCGCGACAAGCTCTATCCGCTGGACGTCGATCGCGCATTCAAGAAGCTTGCCCAGATCAAGCCCGATATCGCCGTCTGGTGGACCTCCGGCGGCCAATCCGCCCAGTTGTTGCACGACGGCGAAGTCGACATGGAAATGATTTGGAATGGCCGCGCGAGCACCGTCGCGAAGGACAATCCCGATATCGCCTTCACCTACAACGACGGCATCTTGCAGAACACGCAGCTGTGCGTGCTGAAGAACGCACCGAATTTGGCCAACGCGATGCGCTTCGTCGACACCGCCGTTTCTCCCGAGTTGCAGGCCAATCTACCTACGTATATCGACTATGGGCCTGGCAATCCCGCCGCATACAAGACGGGCAAGATCTCCGCAAAGCGCGCGAGCGAGTTGCCGAGTTCGCCGGAGAACGCGAGCAAACAAGCTTTGATGTCCGAAGAGTGGTGGGCGTCCGAGGCGGGCGTCCAGGCGAAGGCGCGTTGGCTCAAGTTCATGCAGCAGTAGTTGAGGGGCGAAAGGCGCCGCTATCCCTATCAACGGTTCACGGCGCATTGCGCGACCCTCGACGGTGTACGACTACTTGATACTCGGCGGCGGCTCGGCCGGCTGCGTGCTTGCCGCACGGCTCACCGAGGAGGCCGGCCGAACCGTATGCCTCGTCGAAGCGGGCCGCGACCTTACGCCCGGGTCGATGCCCGACGATATTCGCAGCCGCTATCCGGGCCGCGCCTATCTCGACACACGCAACATCTGGCGGCATCTGCGCGCACGCATGAGCGAGCCGTCCGCCGAGCGCCGCTATGAGCAAGCCCGGTTGCTCGGCGGCGGCTCGGCGATCAATGCGCTCATGGCCAATCGCGGCGCACCCGCCGACTACGACGAATGGGAAGCGCTCGGCGCATCCGGTTGGAATTGGGCGAATTGCTTGCCGTATTTCGTTCGGTTGGAAACCGACTGCGACGTCACCGGCCCACTGCACGGCTCGACCGGACCACTGCGCGTGCAGCGCGCGAGCGCCGCTCGGCTCTCGCCGTTCGTGCGCGATGTAATCGGCGCGCTCGAGCGGCGTGGCTATCCGCTGTGCGGCGATCAGAACGGGCCGTGGGAAGACGGTGCGTTCGTCGGCGTCATTGCGGTGAGCGAATCGGGTCAACGTATTCCGACATCCATCTGCTATCTCGACGAAGCCGCTCGCGCGCGGTCGAACTTGACCGTACGCACCGATGCCCTCGTCGAGCGCCTGCGGTTCGACGGGCGCCGAGCCACCGGCGCCGATGTGCGCTTTGCCGACGGTGGGCGCGCGACACTGAGCGCTCGTCGCGTGATCGTGTGTGCTGGCGCCATCCACAGCCCGGCATTGCTGATGCGCAGCGGTATCGGTCCCGCCGGACAGCTCGCCGCGCTCGGCATCCGCGTCGTCGCGGCGAGCGAAGGCGTGGGCCGCAACTTGATGGAGCATCCGTCGATTGCCGTGTCCGCATTCCTGCCGCGCAAGGCGCGCACGCCTTTCATCGACGAGCATCACGAACAGGCCATCGTGCGCTATTCGTCGGGCCTGCCCGGTACGCCCGCGGGCGATATGCACGGTGCGATCCTGTCCCGCTCCGGCTGGCATTCGGTCGGCTACCGGCTCGGCTCGATGTTTTTCTGGGTCAACAAGTCGTATTCGCGCGGTCGCGTGACCCTCGTCTCTTCACGAGCCGAAGACGAACCGCAGGTCGAATTCTCGATGCTGTCGGATGCGCGCGACCTCGAGCGGCTCAAGGGCGCGGTGCGCTTCGGCGCGGCAACGCTTGCCGACCCGGAGCTGGCGGCGCGTCTGGGCCCGCGTTTCGCGACTAGCTATTCGCCTCGCGTCGCTTCGATTGCGCGGCCAGGAGCATGGAACGCGATTCAGCGCGGCGCGCTGAGCGCACTGCTCGATGTCGCCGGTCCGATGCGTGCACTGCTGATCGAGCGCGCTGTGACCCAAGGGATCGGCCTCGATGCCTTGCTGGTCGACGATGGCGCATTGACGCAATTCGTCAGGCAGTCCGTAGGCGGAACGTGGCATCCGTCCGGTACCTGCCGGATGGGCGCGGCGCATGATTCGCTATCGGTGACGGGCGCTGACGGCTCGGTCCACGGGGTGGACGGGTTGTATGTCTGCGATGCGTCGCTGATGCCGTCGATTCCACGTGCGAACACGAACGTGCCGACCATCATGCTCGCCGAGCGGATTGCGGATATGTTGCGGGGCCGTTCGGCCCCACGGCACGGCGAGCCTGATGGCAAGGGCTGACGCCCACGGTATAGCGTTGGCGCTCAGCGCCCGTATCCGACGATGCCCTTGACTTCGAGAAACGATTCGAGGCCCCACTCGCCATACTCCCGGCCGTTGCCGGACTGCTTGTAGCCGCCGAACGGTGCGCCCGGGTCCCACGCCGGATAGTTCAAATAGACGCTGCCTGCGCGCAGACGGAAGGCGACGCGACGCGCACGCTCCGGGTCGCTCGATTGCACGTAAGCGGCTAGTCCATACGGACTGTCGTTCGCGATCGCAATGGCATCCTCTTCGTCGCGGTATGGCAGGATCGCAAGCACCGGCCCGAAAATCTCCTCGCGCGCGATCGTCATGTCGGGCCGTACGCCGGCGAATACGGTGGGCCGCACGTAATAGCCGCGCTCGAGCCCTTCGGGGCGGCCAAGGCCACCCGCGGCGAGCGTTGCGCCTTCTTCGATCCCCATTGCGATCAGCCGCTGGACCCGCTCGAATTGCACGTGACTGACGACGGGACCCATGGTCGTGCCGGCTGCATCGGCAGGGCCGACCCGATGCGCGGCCGCCGCGCGGCGCGCGATCTCGATTGCCTCTTCGTGACGCGATGCCGGCACGAGCATGCGGGTTGGCGCGTTGCACGATTGCCCGCTATTGCTGAAGCAACTGTTCACGCCTTTGGTCACGGCCATGTCCAAATCGATATCGTCGAGCAGCAGGTTCGCCGATTTGCCGCCGAGCTCCTGATGCACGCGCTTGACGCTCGGCGCGGCCAGCGTCGCGATCTGCACGCCTGCGCGCGTCGATCCGGTGAACGACACCATATCGATGCCAGGATGCGCGCACAACGCTGCGCCAACCGTCGGACCATTGCCCTGCACGAGGTTGAACACGCCGGGCGGCACGCCCGCAGCATCGAGCACTTCCGCAAAGATCACTGCGTTCAGCGGTGATACTTCGCTCGGCTTGAGCACCATCGTGCAACCGGCCGCGAGGGCGGGCGCCACCTTGCAGACGATCTGATTCATCGGCCAGTTCCACGGCGTGATCAGCGCCGCCACGCCGACGGGTTCGTGACGCACGAGCGTCGTTCCCTTGCTGCGCTGCCATGCGAATGTCTCGCACGTGCGCAGCAGCTCTTCCAAATGACGGCGCCCGAGCCCCGCTTGCCACTCGTGCGCGAAGGGGCGCGGCGCACCGATCTCGCGGGAGATGGCATCGGCGATGTCGTCGTAGCGCGCCAGATAGGCATCGAGAATCCGGCTGACCAGCGCGATGCGTTCGGCGGGCTCCGTCAGCGAGAAGGTCGCGAACGCTCGCCGTGCCGCCGCGACGGCGCGGTCCACGTCTCGTGCATCGCCCAGTGCAATCTCGGCGAAGGGTGCTTCGGTGCACGGATCGATCACGGGAAGCCGCGCGTCGCCGGCCGGCGCAACCCACGCGCCGTCGATGTAGAACTTCAGGGCATTTGTCATAGGGGAACCGGTTCTTATGCCAGGGAAGTCGGCACGGTGGAAATGTCGGGAACGTATGCGCGTATCACGACCACTCAGGCGCGTGCTGCGTGCGTGACACCGCCGCGGCGGCTGATGACGACGATCAGCACCAGCGCCAGCGTGAGCGCCGTGAGCATCGTGCTGATCGCGGCGATCGTCGGATCGATCTCGTCGCGCAAGGTGACGAACATTCGGCGCGTCAACGTTTGATTCGGGCCGCCCGAAACGAACAACGCGACGACGGTTTCGTCCAGCGCCTGGATGAAGACGAACACCGCGCCCGAAATCACGCTCGAGCGTATTTGCGGCAGCGTCACGGCCAGGAAGCTGCGCAGCCGATTCATCCCGAGGCTGCGCGCCGCCATCTCCTGCGCATGATCGAAGGAGCGCAAGTCCGCTCCGACCGAGATCACGACATAGGGCAGACCGAGCATGGCATCGGCGAGGATCAGGCCGCCGAGCGTGTTCACATAGTCCAATTTCGAATACACGAAGAATACGCCGACCGCGACGATGATGATCGGGACCATGAGCGGCAACATCAGCAAAGTCCTCAACCGGCGAATCCAGGGGTGCGTGCCGTGCTTGATCGCGTAGGCCGCCGCAACGCCGACGGGAGTCGCGATCGCCGTGGCGAAGAACGATGCCGCGAGCGTCGTGCGCGCGGCGGCCAGCCAATCGGGATTGCCGAAGAACGCCGTGTACCAGCGAAGCGACAAGGCCGGCGGCGGAAACGTCATGAAACGCGTATCGGAGAACGACAGCGGCACGACGATCACGATCGGAATCATCAGGAACGCGAGAATCAGTACGACCGATGCGATCAGCAGGCCGCGCGCGATCGGATTGGGTTTCATTTTGCCCCCAAGGTTTTGTCGAGCGGG
Source organism: Trinickia sp. Z7 (assembly GCF_056498045.1). Lineage (NCBI taxonomy): Bacteria > Pseudomonadati > Pseudomonadota > Betaproteobacteria > Burkholderiales > Burkholderiaceae > Trinickia > Trinickia sp. Z7. The sequence goes on along the minus strand of NZ_JAUEQW010000008.1, from coordinate 255,362 downwards.
ATGACGCGGCTCGCGGCATAGAAGATGGCGAATACGCACAGCAGCAGGATGACGCTCACCGAGCTTGCCGCACCCCAGCTGTTGTAGATTTCGACGTTGCGGCTCACGACCATCGACACCATGATCGACTTGCCGCCGCCCATCAGCTCGGGCGTGATGTAAAAGCCCAGACACAGCACGAACACCAGCGTCACGCCGGCGACGACGCCGCCCATGGACAGAGGCAGGAACACGCGCAGGAACGCATGGACCGGCGAGGCGCCAAGGCCCGCCGCCGCCTGTGACAGCGTGGCGGGAATCTTCTGCATGGCCGAATAAAGCGGGAGCACCATGAACGGCAACAAGATGTGCACCATGGCGATGATCGTGCCGAATTGGTTGTAGGCGAGCTGCACGGGATGATCGACGAGGCCCGATGCGAGCAGCGCCTTGCTGACGATGCCCGTGCGTTGCAGCAGCACCAGCCAAGCGTAGGTGCGCACGAGCACGCTCGTCCAGAACGGCAGGATGACCATCCCGAGAATGAGCGCGGCCAGCTTGGGGCGCACCGACGCGGCCAGATATGCCACGGGGTAGCCGAGCAGCAGCGTCACGCCCGTCACGATCACGCTCAGCTTGAACGTGAGCAAAAACGTATCGAGGTACGTGCCGCTGAAAATGCGCCGGTAGTTCGCGAGCGTGAAGCCGCCGTCTTGACGGATGGACTGCCACGACAACCAGGCGAGGGGCGCCACCAGCAAGACGAGGACGACGGCCAAGGCGGGCGTCATCAGAAGCAGCATCGCGCGATCCTCGCGCTGCCGGTAGCGCCGCGCGGCATCGGTATCGGTAACGGACGATGCCATTAGTTCGCGCTCCGAAACGATTCCCCTGGCAGTCGTCATCATACCCCCACGGCGTCTAGCAACTGGTACCACGCGGCAACGAGCCTGACGCCCGGCGCGCGCAACGAATGAAATGGGACCGGCCGCAAGCCGTTCTGCGCCAGCAGCGCGAGATCGGGCGTCTCGCCTAGGGCGAGCGCGGCCGCATGTTGGCCGACGAGGCTCGCCATCGCGACGCCCGCGCCGTTATAGCCGAGGCAGAACACGGTTGCATCGTCGCTGCGGCCGACGTGCGGCAGCGCATTGAACGTCATCGCGACATAGCCGGACCAGCGGAACTCGACGCGCACGTCGGCAAGCTCGGGAAAGAGCGCGATCATCGCGCGGCGCAGCGCCTCGAAGCCGGTGTCCTGTCCTTCCTTGCCGAACGCATCGCGGCCGCCGAACAGCATGCGGCCGTCGGCGCGGCGGAACCACTTCATCATCCGGCGCGTTTCGGTATAACTGCGTCGCATCGTCATCAGCTTCGCGTCGAGAGCCGCCGGAAGGCGTTCGGTCGCGATCATCGCGCTGCGAAATGGGACGAGCTCGCGTTGATACGCGGCTGTAGCCGGGTTCAGCCCCGAATATGCGTTGGTCGCGACGATCAACTGTCTCGCGCGCACCGTCGCTGCTGCTGTGCGCAGCACGACACCTGGCCCGCCACGCACCCGCTCGATGGCCTCGACGCTCGTCGATTCGTGGATCGGCACGCCGCGCGCGGCGAGGCCGCGTGCGATTCCCAGCACATATTCGAGCGGCAGGATCGTACCCGCGTCTTCGCTCAGCACGCCGCCGACGAAGCCCGCGGATCCCGTCTCCTGCTCCGTCTGCGCGCGCGAGAGCGCCTTCATCGACCGATCGCCCAATGACGTGCGCACCCAGTCCGCTTCCGCCACGCAAGCGGCGAGCGCGCGCTCGGAGTGTGCGCACCGCAGGCTCCCGGTGCGCTGAAAGTCGGCGCCCGAGATGGCGAATTCCTCGACGAGCGATTCCACGACTCGCACCCCATCGTGTGCGAGCCGATGCATGCGCTTGGCGACATCCAAGCCGTAGCTTGCCGCGATGGCAGGGAACGAGACGCGGAACTTCGAAGACACGACGCCGCCGTTGCGCCCGCTCGCACCCCATCCCACCGGGTTCGCGTCCAGCACCACGCATGGCACCCCGCGCTTGCTGAGCGCATACGCGGCTGCGAGCCCCGAATAGCCGGCGCCGATGATGGCAACGTCGGTTTGCACGTCGCGGGCTAGCGGCCCCGTGCCTATCGGCAAATCGAGCGTGCCGGCGCGTGAGGCGAGGTGGCGCCACAACGAATCGGGCTGCGGCGATGTGGACACGAGTGGCGCGAGCATGGCTAAACCGGGGCGAGCTCTGCCTCGACGGCATCGGCCAAGGCCGCGAGCGTCGGGAAGCAGAATGTCGGCGTCGTCACTTTCACCGGTACGGGCGTCGCGCCGAAGCCGCTCTGACCGCGGCGGCGTTCGATCCAACAAGTCGCATAGCCGAGCGCCGTCGCGATGCCGATGTCGTGATACTGGCTTTGCGCGGTATGCAGGATTTCGCCGAACTTGTAGCCGAACGCCGCTTGACGGCCGCGGTTGTAGGCAAAGAACTGCGGGTCGGGCTTTGCGACGCCGGTTTCGTCGCAACAAACCGTGTCGTCGAACGGATCGCCCAGCGTATGGGCGTAGGCGGATAGGGCGACACGGTCCGCATTCGTCATCGCCACCAAGCGAAAATGCTTGCGCAGCCGCTTGAGCGCTTCGACGGAATCGGGGAATGCCGGCCATTCGAGCACGTCGCGCTGGAATGCGGCGGCCGATTGCGCATCGTCGGGCAGGCCCAGTTCCTTGGCGAGCGACAGATAGACATGCGCCATCGCATGGCTCGAGCGCCCGGGAAACGCCGCGCGTCCGCGCATGTAGGGTTCGAAAATCTGGTCGTCCGTCAGGTCGTTCGCGGCCGGGCCGCCGAGGCGGCGCACCGATGCGAGCACGCCCCGTTCGAAGTCGATGAGCGTGCCGACGACGTCGAACGTCAGCACCTTGAAATCGGTGAGTTTCATGAGTTCATCCCTTGATTGCGTTGCGGTTGACGGAAACCGGATAGACGGATGGATAAGCGGCCGTGCGAGGCGCTTACGCCGGCACGACGATGGTGTCGCGCGGTGACAGCGCGACGTGCACTGCAGTCCCCGGCGGCGGAACGCGTTGTCGCGCGGCGTGATTGCCTGGCTGGCGCAGGCTGAGGATCGTGCCGTCGCCGAGCGCCGCGAAAACGCGCAAGCTCTCGCCCTGATACAGCACCTCCGTTACGCGTGCGCTCAGGCGGTTCGCATCGGGCGGTGCATCGCCTGTGTCGATGACGAGTTTCTCGGTTTGCACGGCAAGCAGCAGCTTGTCCGCGCGCGGGAGCGGGTAGGCCGTGCGCAGCACGGCATCGCCGAGCCGGACCGCATCGGCGCCGGCGCGCTCCACCGGCAGCAGCGTAGCCTCGCCGATGAAGCTTGCGACGAAGGCGTTGCAGGGCCGGTCGTAAAGGCGTTCGGGGGTATCGACCTGCACGAGCTTGCCGTCTTTCAACACCGCGACGCGATCGCTCATCGTCAACGCTTCGCGTTGATCGTGCGTGACATAGACGATGGTCGCGCCAAGCCGGCGATGCAGCCGGCGCAACTCGATCTGCATCGTTTCCCGCAATTGCTTGTCGAGCGCCGATAGCGGCTCGTCCATGAGAATCAATTGCGGCTCGAATACGATGGCGCGTGCAAGCGCGACGCGCTGCCGCTGGCCGCCCGAGAGTTCGCCGATGCGCCGATGTTCGTAACCGCGCAGCTCGACCATTGCCAGGGCTTCGGTCACCTTGCCTGCCCGGCCGGCCTTCGGCTCGCCACGGGCGCGCAGCGGAAACGCCACGTTTTCGCCCACGGTCATATGAGGAAACAGCGCGTAGCTCTGAAACACCATGCCGATATTGCGTTTATGCGGCGGCGCGAATGTAATGTCGCGCTCGCCCACCCAAACGCTGCCGGCGCTCGGCTGCACGAAGCCGCCCAGGATGCCGAGCAGCGTCGTCTTGCCCGAGCCCGAGGGGCCGAGCAGGGAGACGAATTCACCCTGCGCGACATCGAGCGATACGTCGTCTAGCGCCACCAGCGCACCATAACGTTTTGCTGCGGATCGGATCGAGACGCCCGCCTTCGCTCGTGCATCCATCGTTGGTTCCTACCCGTGTCGGCCTATTGATGTCAAAAATATAGGCTGCGGCTTTTTTGGCGGCAATTCCCTAATTGTTGGATTGGGCATAACATCAAGTCATGCCTAGCCTACGCAGAAAACTCCCCAGTGCGAATGCGCTGTTCGTCTTCGAGGCGGCCGCGCGTTGCGGCAACTTCACGCGCGCGGCGCAGGAGCTGTATGTGAGCCAGCCTGCCGTCAGCCGGATGCTGTCGCGCATGGAGGACCATATCGGCGTGCGTCTGTTCGTGCGCGTTCATGGCGGTATCGAGCTGACCGAGAGCGGAAGGATTCTCTATCGCAAGATCTCCGAGGGACTGAACGGGATCGAGGACGCCATTCGCGAGATCGAAGCGCGCGCAACGGGCGTGGAGCCCGTCACGCTGTCTGTCTCCACGGCGTTTACGACGCACTGGCTCATGCCGCGCATGAGCCGGCTCAACGAAGCGTTTCCGTCCGTCGATCTGCGTTTTCAATTGATATCGGGCCGCATTGGCGGGCCGCTCGGCGATGTCGACCTCGGGATGCGTTTCGCGCAGAAGAGCGAAATGCACGAGAACAGCGTGCCGGTCATGCCCGAGGTGCTGCTGCCCGTTTGCAATCCCCGCTATCAGGAGCTGGCGCGCACCGACGAATGGCGTGCGCACGGCGACACGGTCATAGTCATGGACGACGAGGAGCGCGGGTGGCACGCGCGCTTCGCCGCATTCAAGCAAGAAAGGCGGCGGGCCGCGGGGGTGTTGAATTTCAACGATTACGCGATCGTCGTTCAGGCCGCGTTGCTCGGCCAAGGGATCGCGCTTGGCTGGGTGAACGTGGTGATGCACTGGCTCGCCCAGGGCGCGCTCGTGCCGGCCGAAGAGGAACTGCTCGTCACGGATCGAATGTGCTGCCTGTCATGGGCGCCGGGACGGCCGCTCCGGCCGATCGTCGCGCAGGTGCGCGATTGGTTGATCGCAGAGATGCGCGCGGATCTCGAAGCGGTCGATCGCGCCTACCCGGCGCTACGGCTCGCGGCAACGGTGGACGAGGGGCTCTCGCTCAGCGATGTTGCGTTGCGACCTTCAAACCCAGCGCGATGAAGATGGTGCCGACGATTTTCCCTTGCCACCGGCCGATCCAAGTCAGATGCTTCACGATTCGCCCTAGCGGACGGATCGAAAGGACGAGCAGGGTGGTATAGACCGAACTCAATACGACGAAGATAAGGCCGAGGACGGCAAACTGAAAAAAGACCGAACCGTGTTCGGGATGCACGAATTGCGGCATGAAGGCGAGGAAGAACAGCGCCGTCTTGGGATTCAGCACTTCAGCCGGCACGGCTTGCAAAAAGGCTTTCGCAGGGGAGACGGGCGGCATTTTCGGCAGCGAGGGATCCCCTTGCTTTTCGAGGATCGCGCGAATGCCGAGATAGATCAGGTAGGCCGCCCCGATCAGCTTGACGGCATTGAACGCGAGGGCGGAAGTCATCAGCACGGCCGATAAGCCAGCTGCCGCAAAAACGGTATGCACGAAATCTCCGGCCGCGATTCCAAGCCCGGTCATGACACCAGTCTTGCGGCCGCCTTGGACGGTACGGCTGAGTACGAGCAGCACCGCCGGGCCTGGAATGAGAAAAAGCCCCAGAACGACGGCAACGAACGTGCTTAGCGCGGAAATGTCGAACATCGCGGCTCCTGCGGTAGGTGTGACTGAACGCGAAGATTGTCGGCGATATGGATAGGTATGTCCATTCTGTCCAGTCACGCATTTTCGGGCGCCGGCGACCGGGCGATGCAATGGGTCCTACGATCAATGGTAGGTCTTCTTGGAAGCGTGCAGCCTCGTCAGGACACCGCCTTTCAAGCTGAACCAGCCTTGCGAGCTTTGCATCACGACGTCATCGCCTTGCCAGAACACGCGCTTGACCGCCATGCGTTCATGTGTGCGCTGCACGAGGGGTGGACGTTGCCGGAAGTCGTACAGCACGGGGCCCGAATCGGTCTGGACGAGCGAGCGCGTGACGGTGTCGTTTGCGCTACCGACTTCGTCGAAATGCGCGAGCGTAGTTGCGCCGAAGCGATCGAAAACGTTCCTATCGAGCATGCCGACGAATTCGTGGTCGGCGCGCACGAACTGCACTTGGCCCGAAGGCGTGGCAAATGGCCCGGGCACGTTGCTTTGGGCATGGACGGCAGTGGCGAAACACAAGACTGCGAGCGTAGCGAGGATCGATCGTTTCATGTCCGGTTCTGAATTGAGCGGCGTGAACACCGCGGTCGCGAACATTGGCATCGTGCCACCGTCCGCTGCAATCACCGCTCGATTCACGCCGCGCTAAAACCGGCACCACTCTATCACTGCTTCGACACAGCTTGCGGCGTGTTGCGAAAGCTGATCGCCATACGGTTATAGGTGTTCATCAAGCTGATGGCGATCGTGAGATCGACCAGCTCGCGTTCGTCGAATACGGCGCGGGCGGCTTGGTACGCCTCGTCGGGGACGCCCGTCTGCGCGACGAGCGTAACCGATTCGGCCCACGCAAGCGCGGCGCGCTCGCGCTCGTCGAATAGATTTCCAGCTTCCCGCCATGCCTGCACGAGCGCCAGCTTTTCGACTTTTACGTCTTTGTTCAGTAGGTCGCGTGTGTGCATGTCGAGACAGTAGGCGCAGTTGTTGATCTGCGACACGCGCAGGTAGGCTAGATCGACGAGAACGGGCGAGAGATCGCTCTGCATGACGTAGCTGTAAACGCCGCCAAGGGCTTTCACGCCTGCCGGTGCGATCTGGCTATAGTCGAGACGCTTGCTCATGAGTCACTCCTTTTATGCACTCGATTCATTTGACCGGGGTGGTCAGGATCTTGTCGTCGCTATCCGCAACGAACACCGCCAAGAGCTTCGCGCTTTGCGTGTCGCTCGCATTGCGGCTGATGCGGTGGATCGCGCCGGGCGCTTCGAAGAAGCTTTCGCCGGCGTGATAGATGTGCTTCGGGCCGTCGTCGACTTGAGATTCGATGGCGCCGGACACGACGTACGCGTAGATGAACGCGGACTTCGCATGCTCGTGCGCGGGTGAAACGCCGCCGGGAGCGTAGTCCACTACGACGGCGGTCAGCGACTTGCCCGGGAGGTTGGAAATGGCGTGCTGGAAGTTCGGCGTGACGGTTTGACCCGTGCCATGCGCGCTTGCCGGCATTGCAATGCTGAAGACCATGCCTATGCAGGCAGCCGAAACGAAAGATCGAATGTTCATTACCGTGTGGCTCCTTGAGATGCGCCTATTGTGATTTCGAAAGAGCGCACCAGAAAGAACCAAGAATGAACATTCCCCATGCACCATGGCGCGATGCTGCGGCCCGTTTGCGCACGCTCAATTGCGCGCGTCGATCCATTCGAGCAGCCGGTGGCAATCGGCGGCCAATGTGCACTCGTTTGGGCTGGTCACGCTCAGCAATAGCCCCTGTTGCCGTGGGGCGTGCAGGTACCAGGCGCAGAGCGGGACAGGGCCAAGCTCGGTGAACGGGGAGGAATTTATACCCGGATTTTATTGACATCAATTTTACCCGGGTGTAAATTGCGAACCGTTCCAAACTCGGGATTCCAACGATGTCCTCCATTCGTCTCGCTACCTACACCGCCTTCGATGGCCATCGGCGCGTCGCGTCGGGCGCATTGGAAACCGTTGCCTTGGCTGTCAAGCGCGCCGTCGAAAGCGGCGCATCGGGCTCCGTACTGATTTTCGATGACGGTACCGGACGCTCGCTCGACATCGATACCCGCGGCTCGGATCACGAAGTATTGGCGCGACTCGTCGCGCATCCGGCTAGCGCCAATGATCATGGCGCGGCGGCCCCGCAGGGCGCGCCGCATGCGGCAAGCGATTCGGGCGAGGCCGACAGTTCGGCGAATTCGCCCCGCGGGCGCGGGCGTCCCAAGCTAGGGGTGGTTGCTCGGGAGGTCACCCTTTTGCCGCGGCATTGGAGCTGGCTCAGCACTCAGCCCGGCGGCGCTTCGGTCGCACTGCGCAAGCTGGTCGACGAAGCAAGGCGCACGCACGGCGAGCAGGACCGGCGCCGCAAAGCGCAGGAGCGCGCCTACCATTTCATGTCGGCGATGGCGGGAGACATGCCTGGTTTCGAAGAGGCCACGCGCGCGCTATTTGCCGACGATCAGCCGCGATTGCGGGAACGGATTGCAGCGTGGCCGACGGACGTGCGCGAGCACGTGATCGCGCTCGCTGTCGTCGATGGCAACGACCCATGCTAGCAAGATACAGAACGTGCGCCGATTGCGACGGTGCGGGTATCTCAAGCAAAAGTAAGGCGGTCGTTCACGGTGTACACGTACGCCAACTAGGCAACTGCCGGTTCGTTGCGCGCGTAGCCTTCCATCTGATTGCGCAAGGCAGCCTGAAAGGCTGGCCGTCCCTCGCATCGTTTGACGTAGGCATCGAGCAACGCAAATTCGGCCACGAGATCCGTATGCCGGATGAACCGAAGGACCGTCGTCATCAGGATGTCGGCCGCCGTGAAGCGCTCGAGCAGATATTCGCGACCGGCAAGGCAGTCGGAAAGCGCGGCCAATCGCGCCTTGACCTCGCTTACGGCGCCCGGACGCCGCAACGGCACCCATGCTTCGTCACGATGCAGCACATCCATGGTGAAGAGATTCCAGACCACCGGCTCCACGGTGTTGAGCGCGGTGAACATCCAGGAGAGCGTTGCATTGCGTCGATCGGCAGGCATGAGCGTCTCGCTCTGCTGCGCAATGGCGTGGACGATCGCGCCCGATTCGATCGAGAGGCCGTCATCGGACTCGAGCACGGGCACCATGCCAAAAGGATGCTTGCGCCGATAGGCGTCGGTCTTCAACTCGTCGATGCCGATCCACCGGCTTTCATAGGGCAACCCCGCCTCTTCGAGCGCCCAGCGCACACGCAGGTCGCGCACCAGCCCCTGGGCGAAAGGCGGTATCCATTTGAAACCCCATACTGCGATGTTTTGCATTTCGTTTCTCCACGTGTCGCGTCATGTTCGCGCCGGTGGCTTCCGGCGCATCGGTTGGTGACCGTAGATAGACTGCCACCCCGTTAGCGAGAGGTGGGAGTGACAACTGTGGCGCGATTCGGATGAAACGCGGCGGCGGACGTGCTGGCGGGTCCATCTTCGATGAACGATTCTCAGCGTTTCAGCGCGCTATGCGGCGCGCGGCAGGACGCTGCCGCATAGCGCGGTAGGGGCATCAGCGTTGCGCCCCTCCGATTCGATTCTTCGAGGATGCGGCCTCGAATACCGCGGTGAATACGCCGAGGCGGCCTTCCACGAGATTTCGCCCCAGGTTGGCGGCAAGCTGCGCGAAGTCCGGTCCCATCACCACGCCCAGATTTGGCGCGGGAGGCGGCCCCGACTCGCGTAACTGAGCGATCCAGGCTTTGGCCGCTGCCGTGTCGTCTTGCGATACAAGTGTGCGAAAACCCGCGTGTTCGATCGCCTCGCGCGTTGCATCGGCTGTCAAGAGAAAGCTCGTTGTCGGTGTACGCGCCCAGGGAACGGGGTAGTGCGGCTCGCCGCCATTCGCCACCACGTCGAACGTTGCGAACCTGCCGGACGGCTTCAGCACGCGTTCGATCTCGCGGTAAAGCGCGGCGCGATCGCCGATGTTCATCGCTACATGCTGCAGCAACACGACATCGAATTCATCGCCATCGAACGGAAGCTCCAACGCGCTGGCAGTACGGAACGACACCCGTTCGCTCTGGCCGGTGCGCCGCGTCAGGTAGCGTGCGGCATCGACGAACGGTTCGCTCAGGTCGATGCCCGTCACCCGGCAGCCGTAAGTTGCCGCCAGGAAGCGCGCCGGCCCGCCGATACCCGACCCGACATCGAGCACCGACATGTCGGCGGTGATGGCGGCCAATTGGGCAAGTTCCGCGGTGGCGGCCAGCCCTCGGGTATGAAACTGGTCGAGGGCGCTCAGTTGTTGCGGCATGAGGGGGCGATCCTCCGGCCCGAGGGCCGCCAGGGCGACCTTGAGCCGCTCGGTCAGACCGGTCGCGCGATAGTGCTCGCGCACGCCATCCAGTGCATCGATCATTGCGGGATTCCTCCGTGGGTTCAGCGGTGTATCGGGGCGTCCGAGCCGACATTCGAGCGTCGCCTCGCTTGCAGGCATAGGTGTAACATGGCCGCTCGCGAGCGACTATTGCTCACAATGTGCACGGGCTATGAAGCGCAATTTCACAGTCAGGCAGGGCGCGCTCGATGGCGTGGAGGTGTCCCTCAGCGTCGCTCGGCATCGCAGTTTTCGCCGGGCGGCGGCGGAACTCGGAATGACGCCTTCCGCCGTCAGCCAGGCGGTGCGCGTATTGGAGGCGCGCATTGGCGCTGCGCTCTTTATCCGCACCACGCGCAGCGTCGGCTTGACCGAAGCCGGTGAGCGGTTCGTTTCACAGGCGAAGCCAGCCTTCGAAGAGCTCCTCGCCGCCAGTGAGCTTGCACGCGAGCTGGGGCAGCGGCCTGCCGGGTTGTTGCGGCTGTCGGTGCCGCGCGCGGCGGTGCCGATTCTGCTCGAACCGCTGATTGCAACCTTCTGCCAGGCGTACCCCGAGATCGAAGTGGAGATCGCCGTCAGTAAGGAGTTGACCGACCTTGCCGCGGAAGGATTCGACGCCGGTATTCGGCTGGGACAATTCGTCGACGCCGACATGGTGGCCATACCGCTGACGCCGCCGTTTCGTCTCATCGTCGTCGGCAGCCGCGCTTATTTCACGGAGCGCCCGCGGCCCGAACGGATCGACGATCTGCGTGAGCACGCATGCGTGCGCTGGCGGCGATCGAACGGCGCCCTCGCACGGTGGTCATTCAACGACAACGGCCAGGCGCTCGAGATCGCGGTAGCCGGACCGCTCATCGCCAGCGATTTTTCCACCATGCTCGGTGCGGCCATCGAAGGCGTCGGGCTCGCTCAAGTGCCCGAGCCGATCGCCGCCGAAGCTTTGGCGGCGGGCAAGCTGGTGCATGTCCTCGAGCCGTTCGCGCCGATGACGCCGGGCGTGTTTCTCTACTACCCGAGCCGCCGGCAGATGATGCCGAAGCTGCGGGCCTTCATCGACCACGTGACGCAGCGCGAATCGAGTATTCGCTGAAAGGCTGTCGAGCGCGCCGAACGCCGGCGCCGTCAGCGGTTCGCGTCTGCGCAACGCGGCCGGAGCGCAAACGGCTCGACGATCGTTTTCAGTAACGCGTGAATACCGCTTGCAGTGCGCGAGCATCGGATGGTTGCGTCAGCGCGAGGGTCAACAGGAGGCGGGCTTTGGGAAAAAGATAACGCTGGTATTCGACGCGCAGGACGACGCGGGCGACCCGCGCCAGGCCACTCAGGTTGCGCACAAGCTCGTGGACGATAAAGTCGTGGCGGTAATCGGACACATGCAATCGGGCTCGACCATTCCTGCTTCGAAGATCTACAGCGATGCGGGCATCGTGCAGGTATCGCCGTCGGCGACCAATCCCGTGTATACGCAGCAGGGTTTCCGGACGGCGTACCGCGTAGTGGCGACCGACGCCCAACAGGGGCCGACGCTCGCCGACTATGCGGCGAAGACCCTGAAAGTGAAAACGGTTGCGATCGTCGACGACTCCACCGCTTATGGTCAAGGGCTCGCCGTCGAGTTCGAGAGACAAGCCAAGGCAAACGGAATCGCGGTGCTGTCTCATGACGCGAGCACCGATAAGGCGGTCGATTTCCGCGCGATTCTCACGAAGATCAAGGGCGAAAAACCCGATGCGATCATGTACGGCGGTCTCGACGGCACCGGCGGCCCGTTCGCCAAGCAGGCCAAGCAACTGGGCATTACCGCGAAAGTGCTCGCCGGCGACGGCTTATGCGCCGACGATCTCGCGAAGCTCGCGGGCGACGCGGCCGATAACGTGATTTGCTCGATTGCCGGCGCGCCGCTGCTCAAAATGGCAGAAGGCCCCGCGTTCGTCGAACGCTATAAAAAGCGCTTCGGTTATGCACCCGTGCTGAATTCTCCGTTCGCCTACGATGCTGTCGGTATCGTCGTAGATGCAATGAAGCGCGCCCAATCGACCGATCCCGCGAAAATCCTCGCCGCGATGCAAGACACCGATCATCATGGCGTGCTGGGGGAAACGCAATTCGATGCGAAAGGCGATTTGCGGCACGGCGTCATTTCGCTCTACAAGTATGTCGGCGGCAAGCAGGCGCTGCTGGGCGTGGTGGAGAAATAAGCGAGCCGCGCAGCGCGTGCGCCGTGCGCTTCGACTCCGGCGTCGCGAGGTTCTCGCTGTATATGGGCGCAGGTTGAGGCAAGCCCGGCGTGCGCCCGCAAGCAACCCTTGGCGGGCGCCCTCGAGCGCATCCCAGCGTTCGGCGACGTGCAGCGGCCGGATGGTGACGAGTTCGCGGCGATCGAACCCGACCAGCGCCGCGTCGACCAGTTCTCCGACTTCCATCGCCTCGGGAAGCGTGTTGACGTCGATGCCGGCGCGTTCCCAAATTTCGGTGCGAGTCGCCGCCGGCAGCACCGCCTGCACGTAGACGCCTTTGGGCGAGAACTCCAAGTGCAGGCCCTGCGAAAGAAGCAGCACGAACGCCTCCTGCCGAAGGTCACGCGTTGGACGCGCCAACGCATGACCTTCACCGTCGGCGCTTCAATTCGACGTCCATGCTTTTCCGGTGGCTTGCGCGAAGTCCCGATACGAGCGCGGGGCGCGCCCCAATAAGGCGCTGAACGCATCGATTTCGCGAGAGGTCGCCGCGGCGCCGTCCTGCTGATAGCGCTGCATCATCAAGCGTATGTCATACAGCAGCCAGTCGGGCGTGAACGGTTTGAGTTGCGCTTCGAGCGCGTCCAGATCGTCGCCGGCATAACGAATCGGGCGCTGCAACGCATCCGCCCAAATTGCGCGGATCGCATCCGATGTGAGCGCGTCCGGGCCGACCAGGTCGAACGTCAGGCGCGGCAACGGCACGGGGGATCGCTCGCGGCGCAGCAGCTCGCGAGCGGCCGCCTCGCCGATGTCGCGCACGTCCACCATCGAAATGCCCTTGTTTCCGATCGGCATGCCATAGATGCCATACCCGAGCAGCGCCTCCTTCTGGCGGACATCGTTCTGCATGAAATACGCGGGACGCAGCACCGTCGCGGGAAGAACCAGCTCTTCGATCATCCGTTCAACCGTATGCTTGCTCGTGAAATGCGGTACGTCGGCGTACTCGGCGCCTTTGAACACCGACAAATACACGATGCCTTTCACGCCCGCTTCGCGGGCGATACTCATCGCTTGCAACGCTTGCGTAAGTTCGTCGGCCGCATTCGGCACGAGCAGGAACAACGTATCGATGCCGCGCATCGCCGCGCGCATGGCGGCGATATCGGCGATCTCGCCTTTGACCGGCGTAACGTTGCCTTCGAACTTCGCCTTTTCCGGCGAGCGCGTCAGTGCATGCACGTGCGCGCCCTCGTTCTGCAAATGCGCGACAACTTGCGAACCCACGACGCCGGTGGCGCCCGTCACGAGAATTGCCATGGTGTTTCTCCTTTAGTCGGTGAATGGAGGGCCGTCGTTTGTCGGCCCGGCGGAATGAACGATATTCGTTCCATCAGCGCCGTGAAAGACCGATAATCGGGACCTTGCGTCTCGCTGATGGAACGATCATGGATCTCGCCGCGCTGGCCGACTTCAACGCCGTGGCCGAACACAAGGGCTTCGGTCCCGCCAGTCGCGCGACCGGCCGCCCCAAGGCGACGCTCTCGCGCCATGTCGCCGAACTCGAAATGGACCTTGGCGTGCGCCTGCTCGAACGCGGCGCGCGCACGCTTCGCTTGACCGAGGAAGGACTTACGCTTCATGAACGCACGCGTGGCTTGCTGGCGGAAATCGCGGAAGCGGGCGAGGCCGTTGCCGCCCGCGCGCCGGTGCCGCGCGGGCGGTTGCGCGTCAGCGCGCCGCTGGTCTTCGGCCACGTCGTATTGAGCCGCATCGCATCGCGCTACGCACTGGCCTACCCGCAAGTGGAAGTGGAGATCGTGGCGGAAGATCGCATCGCCGATCCCGTGCAAGACGGCTTCGACCTGGTACTGCGCATCAATCCGCCGCAGGACGCGCTGCTCGTCGGTCGCTGCATAGCGACCGATCGCCGTGTGCTCGTTGCACCGCGCTCGCTCTCGATTCCACGTGCGCCGAAAGATCCGGCGGCGCCGCTTGCGCTGCCTGCGGTGGTGACGAGTAACACGCCGGCCGATACGCGGTGGCAGATCGAGATGAAGAACGGCCGGCTTCGCACGGTCGTGCCTACCCCGGTCTTGCACATGTCGTCGTTGCTGATGGTGCGCGAAGCCGTACTCGATGGCGCGGGCGTCGCCTTGCTGCCCGGGCTGCTGGTCGAGCCCGACGTGGCGGCGGGAAAACTCGTTCGGCTCGGCGTCGATGCGGGTCCCGTAGTGGAAATTTGGGCGTTGTACAGCTCGCGCCGCTTATTGAGCGCTAAAGTGCGGGCGTTCATCGACACGCTGCAGCAGTTGATGGGCGGCCCGCGATAACGCGTAATGACGAGCGTGCTAACGATATACGTTGACAGTCCTCGTCCGCTGCGTTACTGTGAGCTTCGAAATATTCAAGAAGCTCGATTGCTGATCACCATTTTCCGCCTCTTCTGCGCGGTACTCGTTATCCTCTCTTCTTCCTTGAACTTTTTTGTCGCTCCGCAACGGAGCTATTATTTTTTTGTCAGGAATTCTCATGGATACCGGTACTGTTAAGTGGTTCAACGATAGCAAGGGCTTTGGCTTCATTACGCCCGACGCGGGCGGCGACGATCTTTTCGCTCACTTCTCCGAAGTGCGCGGCGAAGGCTTCAAGACGCTCGCGGAAAATCAGAAGGTGAGCTACGAGACGAAGCGCGGCCCCAAGGGCTTGCAAGCTGCGAATATCTCGCCGCTCTAAACGCTCTGCAGTAAAGCAGGCGTGAAGCAAGGGCCGGTTTTCCGGCCCTTCGTATATCTGCGTGATCGATATCCAACACGGTCGCATAGCGATTGAGCCGATCCCGGTCTCGATCTGCGAATCCTTCGCATTTCAGTAAGATCTGGTTTTGCCCATCCCCGTTTATTTTGCTAGTTCGATACGAACGTGAATATCGAACTGTGCGCTTGGTCGCTTTTTGCGCGCAAAAAACGAAGTGTTTTCGACACCGCCTGCCTTGGCGCTCGCCCGAAGGCTTTCAGCCCCCGGTCGCAACGCGCAGTGTCAATCCTCCCCGCGCTTCAATGCCCCGCTGACCCATCGCTCTTCCGACGCCAGTAGATGCGCGCGCATAGCCGTTTGCGCGGCGATCGGATCCCCGGCCTGCAACGCCTTGAGCACTGCTTCATGTTCCTGCACCGCGGCCGTCCAAGTCTGCGCGCTTTCGGCGTGGCCTCGCATGGCGGCTGCAATCGGATCGTGGCGACTATCGAACAGCTCGCCCATGTAGCGGCTCAGCACCGAGTTGCCGGCGGCTTCCGCAATCAGCATATGAAACTGCCGATCGGCTTCGACGGGCGACTTGCCCGCCGCGGCAAGCCGGCGCATTCGCTCGACCGTGCGACGCAGGCGATCGAGCATCGCCGCATTCATTCGCGCGGTGGCAAGCACGACGACGCTGCCCTCGATGGCCGCGCGCGCTTGCATCAACTCGGATGGACTATCGCCGAGCGCACCGACGGCCCCCGCATCGTCAGTGCCCGTTTCGCAGGCATAGACGCCCGACCCCATGCGAATCTCCACCTGCCCGCCTATTTCCAGCGCGATCAACGCTTCCCGCAAAGACGGGCGCGATACGCCTAGCTTGAGCGCCAACTCGCGCTCCGGGGGAAGGCGCTCGCCCGGAGCAAATTCGCCGTTTCGCATGAGAGCCAGGATTTGCGCGGCAACCGATTGGTAAAGCCGCTTGGGTTCCGTCGATTTCATGATGTGGTAAGTGCGATGCCGGGGGCACCCCCGCAGGTTGCATCGGAGTCTAGCACGGCGCTCGAAGACACCACCCGGCGGGCAGTTCGCCCGCGTCTAGGGGTTTTCACTGTTGGTAAGGTCGATATTAATAAAGCAAGATTGGCTTTACCAAAAAGTGGCTTTTTGTTCGTTCGAGCCAAATTGGACTGACCACGCAAGCGCGCAGGGGTCCTCATAGGAGACATGACGTCATGACAATGCCGGGCGGCCCCTCGAGTCTCGCCGTTGCCGATAGGCGCGCCGCAGGCCAAGAGCTGTTGCGTCTCGAAGGAATCGTGAAGCGCTTTCCCGGCGTCGTCGCGCTCGACGGCATTCGGCTGGACCTTCGGGCGGGCGAAGTTCATGCGGTGTGCGGCGAGAATGGGGCGGGCAAATCGACGCTGATGAAGATCATCAGCGGTCAGTATCAGCCGGATGAGGGTGTCATTCGCTACAGCGGGGAGCAGGTGCGATTCGCATCGACTTCGGAAGCGCAGGCGGCGGGCATCGCGATCATCCATCAGGAACTGAATCTCGTGCCGCATTTGAGCGTCGCGGAGAACCTCTTCCTTGCCCGCGAGCCGAAACGCGGGCCGTTCGTCGACAGGCGAAAGCTCAATGCGGATGCCGTGCGCTGCCTCGCGCGGATCGGCTTGGAAGTCGCGCCAACCACGCTGGTGCGCACTTTGTCGATAGCGCAGCAACAGCTGGTCGAGATTGCGAAGGCGCTGTCGTTCGAAGCGCGCGTGCTCATCATGGACGAGCCGACGTCATCGCTCACCGAATCGGAAACGGTGCAGCTGTTTCGCATCATCGAAGAATTGCGCGCGGCGGGCGTCGCGATTCTGTATATCTCGCATCGCCTCGACGAAATGGCGCAGATCGTCGATCGCGTCACGGTATTGCGCGACGGCCGCTATATTTCCACCGACGAATTCTCGGCGGTGAGCGTGAACGACATCGTCGCGCGCATGGTCGGCCGCTCGCTCGATGACGCCTACCCGCCGAGGCACTCCGTGCCCACCGACGACGTATTGCTGCGCGTGCGCGACGTTCGTCGCGACGGTGTCTTCGGGCCGGTGTCGTTCGATCTGCGCAGGGGAGAAATCCTCGGCTTTGCGGGGCTCATGGGCGCGGGCCGGACCGAGGTGGCCCGCGCCATCTTCGGCGCGGACCGATTGGACCACGGATCGATCGAGCTCAACGGCCGTCTCGTGACCGTGCGCTCGCCGCGCGAAGCGATTCGCCACGGCATCGCTTATCTCTCCGAAGACCGCAAGCAGGACGGCTTGGCGCTCGGCATGTCCGTCGCGGCGAATATCACGCTTGCAAACGTCGGCGCCGTTTCCTCGCGTGCCGGCTTCGTTCGTTTCGATGAAGAGGCGGCGGTTGCACGCCGCTATGTGCACGATTTGGCGATACGCACGCCGTCGGTCGATCAGATCGTGCGCAATTTGTCGGGCGGTAACCAGCAGAAGGTCGTGATCGGCAAGTGGCTGTACCGCGGCTCGAAGATCTTGTTCTTCGACGAGCCTACGCGAGGCATCGACGTGGGCGCGAAGTTCGCCATTTACGGCTTGATGGACAGGCTCGCCGCCGATGGCGTAGGCGTGGTGTTGATCAGCTCGGAATTGCCCGAACTGCTCGGCATGACTGACCGCATCGCGGTATTTCACGAAGGCCGCATCACGGCCGTTCTCGATACGAAACAAACCAATCAGGAGGAGATCATGCACTTCGCTTCGGGGTTTACGCATGCTTGAAATGACATCGGATCGAAGCCAGGTGGCCGATCGCGCCGCGCGTCAGCGGCGCCGCGATCTCATTCAAAAGTTCGCCGCATTGGGCAGCCTGGTGGCGCTCGTGATCGCGTTTTCGGTTGCGAGCTCGGCATTCTTTTCGGTCGGCAACATGATGACCGTGTCGCTGCAGGTGACGTCGATCGCCTACCTCGGCGTTGCCGCAACTTGCGTGATCATCACAGGCGGCATCGACTTATCGGTCGGCTCCGTTCTCGCGCTCGCCGGCGTATCGGCGGCATTGCTCACCAAGGCGGGCGTGCCGGTGCCCGCCGCGATGTTGTGCGGCGTCTGCGTCGGTGCGCTGTGCGGGTTCGTCAACGGCGTTTGCGTGACGCGCATGGGGCTGCCGCCGTTCATCGCGACGCTCGGCATGATGCTGGTCGCGCGCGGGCTTGCGCTGCAAATCACCGGTGCGCGGCCCGTCTCGGAGTTGAGCAATGCGTTCGGCGTGCTAGGCAACGGTGCGTTGTTCCGCGTCTCGCGCATCGGCGCTGACGGCTTTCCCGATACGACGTTCCCAGGCATTCCGTATCCCGTCGTGATCATGATCGTGCTGTTCATCGCCGGGGCCATCCTGTTGTCGAAAACATCGCTCGGCCGTCACATCTACGCCGTGGGCTCCAATGCCGAGGCGGCGCGGCTCTCGGGCGTCGACGTTCGGGGCGTGACGATGTTCACGTATGTCCTGTCGGGAGCCCTGGCGGGTGTGACGGGTTGCGTGTTGATGTCGCGTCTCGTGACCGGGCAGCCGAACGAAGGCGTGATGTACGAACTCGATGCGATCGCGAGCGCGGTGATCGGCGGAACCTCGCTCATGGGGGGCGTAGGCACGATCTCGGGCACGGCCATCGGCGCCTTCGTCATCGGCGTGCTGCGCAACGGCTTGAACATGAACGGCGTATCGAGCTTCATCCAACAGATCATCATCGGCGTCGTGATTCTAGGCACGGTTTGGATCGACCAGTTGCGAAGCAGGAAGCGGTAATCAAACGAAGTTCCAACCACGAAAATGAGGAGCGAGACATGCAAAAATTTTCCATGCTGGCGATATCGGCACTGCTGGGCGCGGCGTTCAGTTCGGGCGCGTATGCGGCCGGTGGCGAGATCGCGGTGATCGTCAAAACGGTCAATTCGAACTACTGGCAGAACGTGCAGAAGGGGTCGAAAGCCGCGCTCGACGAAGCGAAGGGCTACACCATGACGTTCCAAGGCCCAGCCGCGGAATCGGACATCACGGATGAAGTCAATATGGTCGAGAACGCCGTCAATCGACACGTCGCAGGCATCGTGCTCGCGCCGTCCGACCCCGACGCGCTGGTGCCGGCCATCAAGAAGGCGTGGGAAGCCCACATCCCCGTCGTGCTGATCGACTCGGCGCTCTCCGATGCGGGCAAGCAGTACTACCAATCTTTCCTGTCGACCGACAACGAGAAGGCCGGTGAGATGTGTGCGAAGGCGCTGATCGATCGCGTCGGCCAGACGGGCAAGATCGCGCTCATGTCGTACGTGCCCGGCGCGGGATCGGAAATCGGCCGCGTGGGCGGCTTCCGCAAGTACGTCGCTGCGCACTCGAAGCTGACGATCGTCGGCCCGTACTACTCGCAATCGCAGATGGCCACGGCGCTCAATCAGACCACCGATGTGCTCTCGGCGAACCCGGACTTGAAGGGCATCTTCGGTGCGAACGAGCCGACCGCCGTGGGAATGGGCCGTGCGCTCAAGCAATCGGGCAAGGCGGGCAAGCTGGTCGCCATCGGCTTCGACGGCAATCAGGATCTGCAAAGCTTCGTGCGTGACGGAACGATTCAAGGGATCGCCGTTCAAGGCTCTTATCAGATGGGATACAAGGGCATTCAAACCGTGGTGAACGTGATCGAACACAAGAAGGTGGCAAAAAGCATCGATACGGGCGTCGTGATGGTCGACAAGCAAAACCTCGACAGCTCGGAAGCGAAGAACGTGCTTTATTGATGACGTGGTCCCGCGTCGATGCAAGCGTTTGTCGACGCGGGCCGCTTTCGACAAAACGACATTCACCGATTCATACGTACACGGTTCGATCTCTCAACGATGAATGCTCCCGACGTTCGCCCGATGCGTATCGATGCACACCAGCACTATTGGCAGATCGACGCGCGCTCCGGCTGTTGGCCGCCGCGCGAGTTGGAGGCGATTCATCGCGATTTCGGCCCGCAGGACCTGGCTCCCGAATTGGCCGCTGCGCGCATCGACGGCACGGTGCTGGTTCAGTCGCTACCGACGGAGGCCGACACGCACTATCTGCTCCGGCTCGCCGAGCAAACGCCGACGGTATGCGCCGTCGTTGGTTGGCTCGATTTGAAAGCGGCGGATGCGGCGGGGAAGGTGGCCGCATTCGCCGCGCATCCTAAAGCCCGCGGGCTGCGGCCGATGCTGCAGGATCTACCCGATGACGCATGGATCGACGACCCCGCCTTGAATCGCGCCGTCGCTGCAATGATCGAGCGCGATCTGCGCTTCGATGCACTCGTGCTGCCGCGCCATCTCGGCCCCCTATATAGGTTCGCACGGCGCTACCCGGACTTGCGGATCGTCATCGACCACGGCGCGAAACCGCCGATTGCATTGGGCGAGGTCGAGCCGTGGCTGTCGCTGATGAGCTCGCTCGCCCAACTGTCGAACGTGCATTGCAAACTGTCGGGGCTGTGGACCGAGGCCGGCGCGGCGGCTGATGACGAAGCGATCGGCGCGCGCGTGTACCCGTATGTTCGCGTGCTTGCCGATCTGTTCGGACCGGCGCGGCTGATGTGGGGCAGCGACTGGCCCGTGCTGCGCCTTGCCTCGGGCCGCGAAGGCTATGGGCAATGGCTGGCTGCGTGTGAACGGGACTGCGCACGGTTGTTGGGCTCGGAGGCGCTACCCGCCGTTTTCGGCGGCAATGCGGGCAAGTTCTATCGCGTGGGCGGAATCGTCCGCCACGCATGATTCGATCGAAGAGGATATTCCTATGCTTAGCGTGATTTGCGAATCACCGGGGGTGTTGCGCGCACGGCAAACCGAGCCGCCCGTGCGAGCAGCCGGCGAGGTGATGCTGCGCGTGGCGCGTGTCGGAATTTGCGGCACCGACTTGCACATCTTCACCGGCAATCAGCCGTATCTCCAGTACCCGCGTGTCATGGGCCATGAGTTTTCCGCGGTGGTGGCCGAAGCGGAACGCGACTCCGGCTTCGCGCCGGGCGATTGCGTCTACGTCATGCCCTATTTGTCGTGCGGGCAATGCGTGGCATGCCGCCAAGGCAAGACGAACTGTTGCGTCGATATCAAAGTGTTGGGCGTGCATCGCGACGGCGCGCTCGCCGAGTACCTGAGCGTGCCGGCGCAGTTCGTGCATAAAGCCGAAGGCGTGTCGCTCGATCAAGCGGCGATGCTCGAATTCCTCGCCATCGGTGCGCATGCCGTTCGACGCGCGAACGTATCGGCCGAGCAACGGGTGCTGGTGGTAGGGGCGGGACCCATCGGCATGGCCGCCATGATCTTTGCGAAGCTGCGCGGGGCCAACGTGACGTGCCTCGACACGCGTGCCGATCGCTTGGCATTTTGTCGTTCCCAATTGAACGTCGATGCGGCCGTTGCCGTGGGCGCTACCGATACGGAACAGTTGGCGGCGCTCACGAGCAACGAATTCTTCGATGTCGTTTTCGATGCGACGGGCAATATCGACGCGATGAATCGCGGTTTCGGATTCGTCGCCCATGGCGGCACGTATACGCTGATTTCGATCGTGCCCGGGCAGGTGAGCTTTTCCGATCCCGAATTCCATAAGCGCGAGACCACGTTGCTTGCCAGCCGCAACGCCACGACCGCCGATTTCGAGACCGTGCTCGAAGCGATGCGCGCGGGCCGCATTCCCGATCGAGCGCTCAATACGCACCGCATGCATCTTGCCGATGTGCCCGATGGCCTCCCGCGATTGCTCGAGACGGGACAAACGGTGGTGAAAGCGTTGGTGGAGTGCTGAGCCCATGCAAGAAGCGGTGAAGTGGCGGCCGGGGGGCGCAGCATGAGCGAACCCATCCTTCAATTCGGCACGAGCCGGTTTCTCTTGGCGCATGTCGCGTTGTTCGTCTCGCAGGCGCTCGAGCGCGGGGATGCGATCGGCGGCATCAGCGTCGTGCAGACGACCGATAGTCAGGTGAGTCGAGCCCGTATTGCCGCGCTGTCGAAACCGGGCGGCTATCCGGTGCGGATTCGCGGCAGCGAACAAGGGGTGGCGGTGGATCGCGTCGTCACGGGCCACGCCATACGCGCCGCGTGGGTCGCGGACCAGGACTGGGATGCCGTCCGGCGCGCGACGATCGAAGACGTGCGCGCGATCGTGTCGAACACCGGCGACATGGGTTATCGGCTCGATGAACGCGACACGCCCGATCTGCTGACGAGCGGCGGCGTCCCGCGCAGCTACCCGGCGAAGCTTCTCGCGTTGCTGCATGCTCGCTGGCGCGAGCGCGCAAGCGATGGCGTGTCGATCTTCCCCTGCGAGTTGGTGGAGAACAACGGCGACACGCTGCGCGACATCGTCGTTGCGCTCGCGCGGCAATGGTCGCTGCCCGATGCGTTCGTCGACTATGTGCAGCAACGATGCGTGTGGGTGAATTCGCTGGTCGATCGGATCGTGTCCGAGCCGATCGCTCCGGTCGGCGCGGTTGCGGAGCCCTACGCGCTCTGGGCGATCGAGCGGCGCGCGGGGATGCAACTGCCCTGCACGCACGAGTGCATCGCTCTGACGGACGATTTGCGCAGCTACGAGCGGCTAAAACTGTTCCTTCTCAATCTCGGCCATAGCTGGCTTGCCGAGCAGTGGCGCAACGAAACGCGGCGGTCGTCCGAAACGGTGCTCGATGCAATGAACGATTCGCGCTTGCGCGAAGGTCTCGAGACGGTGTGGCAAGAAGAGGTGCTGCCGGTTTTCGTCGCCATGGGCCTGGGCGATCGAGCCGAGCATTATTTGGCCAGCGTGAGAGATCGTTTCGGCAATCCCTATCTCGATCATCGAATCGCGGACATCGCGCAAAATCACGTCGAGAAGCTCAAGCGCCGGATCGCGCCGTTGGTGGAACTGGCGGACGGGTTGTCGTTGCACGGCAGGCAGCCGCGTTTGCGGGCTCTGCTCGCGCAGCATGGACTCTTGCCGGAACCTCGCGCATAGACGTGCTATTGCGCGGCCGGTGGCGGCACGCCGGCTCATGGCTGCGGTCTCAGGACTAGCGAAACAGCGCCGGGCCGGTGCGCACAAACGGCATGCGCGCTTCGATGCGGGGCGGGTTTTCGTGACGTCCGATGAGTTCGGTCGATCCCTCTGTGTTTCCGAATGGCGAAGATGGCCTGCGACAGCCGGTATCATGACGGCCGTGCGCCGGGGCGACGCTTGCGAGCGTAGCGAGCGGCACCCGCGACGATGCATCGATACCACGTCCATTTACGACCACCCGGAGGAACACCGCCATGACGGCTGCAACGCAATTCGACCAAGTTTCCGTGATCAAGCGCGCCAACGTTTACTTCGATGGCAAGTGCGTCTCTCACACAGTCCTGTTTGCCGACGGCACGCACAAGACGCTGGGCGTGATTCTGCCGGGTGTGCTCAACTTCGGGACCGACGCGCCGGAGCTGATGGAAGTGCAAGCGGGGCAATGCCGGATCCGCCTCGAAGGCAGCGATGTGTGGACGACGTATGGTGCGGGCGAGTCGTTCTCGGTGCCCGGCAAAAGCCGCTTCGATATCGAGGTGATCGAAACGCTCGATTACGTCTGCAGCTATCTCTGACGCGAGCACGCTGCAGCGCCTGCCCGTTCGAGACTTGATTTGCGTCAAGTGCAAAACGAAGTCGTGGTGCATGCTTGCGCTGCCGGCCCGCGATGGTCTCCGGCAAAGCGCATGCGATCGGACGCCCGCGCATGCGCCTCGTCGATCGTCTATCCTTCGTCAACGCCTCGATCGACTCGATGCCTACTACCGAGGTGAATCGATGCATGTCGACCACACCCCGCGCCCGAGCGTCTTTCGCGCGCTATTCGCTAGGTTGAAACGACACCCGCTCGCGCGGGTTGGCCCCGGGTTGATCACGGGCGTCGCCGATGACGATCCGAGCGGCATCGCCACGTACTCTCAAGCGGGGGCGCAGTTTGGCCTCACGATGCTGTGGACGATGCCGCTTGCGCTCCCATTGATGGCGGCCGTGCAACTGATGTGCGCGAACCTCGGGCGGGTGACCGGCAAGGGGCTCGCGGCGAATATCAAGCTTGCCTTCCCGCCGGTCGTCCTTTACGTCGTCGTATTTTTGCTGCTCGTCGCCAACACGCTCAATATCGGCGCCGACGTCGCGGCGATGGGCGAGTGCGCCGAGCTCGTGACGGGCGTGAATCGCCACCTGATGACAGCCGTCTTCGTGTTCGCCACGCTGCTGCTTCAGATCTTCGTGCCGTATCACCGTTACGTCCATTTCCTGAAGTGGTTGACGCTATCGCTGTTCGCGTATGCGGCGGTCCTATTCACCGTGCACGTGCCATGGAAGCAAGTCGCGTGGCATACCGTCTGGCCCGCCTTCACGCCGGGCCCGGCTGCCGCCGCCGTGGTGGTCGGCATTTTTGGCACCACCATCAGTCCTTATCTGTTTTTCTGGCAGGCCGCCGAAGAAGTGGAGGACATGCAGGGCAAATTCGGCAGCCGCCCGCTCATGGTCGATTCGCAGGCCGCGCCCGCGGAATTGCGGCGCATTCGCTGGGATACTTGGAGCGGCATGCTTTATTCCGACCTGACGGCTTGGTTCATCATTCTGGCCACGGGGGTGACGCTTCATGCAGCCGGCGTCACGAGCATCGATACCGCAGCGCAGGCCGCGAGCGCGCTGCGCCCGCTGGCGGGCAATTTCGCGTCGTTGTTGTTCGCAACGGGCATTCTCGGCGTGGGCATGATCGGTGTGCCGGTGCTGGCGGGCTCGGGCGCATATGCGCTGTCGGAGGCGTTGAACTGGAAGGAGGGGCTCGAGCGAGAAGTCACGGATGCGCGCGGCTTCTACGGCATTATCGCAGTGAGCGTGCTAGTGGGGCTCCTGCTGCAATACACGCCCATCAGCCCCATGAAAGCGCTGGTCCTGAGCGCGATCATCAACGGTGTCGTCGCGGTCCCGCTCATCGTCGTCGTCATCGTGCTCGTGTCGAAGCCTTCGGTGATGGGGCGCTACACGGCAGGTCGCGCGGTGCGCGCATTGGGATGGCTCACGGCAGCGATCATGGCCGCCGCGGCGCTGGTGATGTTCGTGCGGCTGGCGTAGCGCAGCCGGCTGGCCGCCCTGCAGGCTGCAAGGGGTAGCTCATAGCTCGAATGCGCTTGGACCCGGCGGCCGCTCCCGCTTCACATGCCGAGCGTCATCGCGATCCAACCCGCGATCACGCCTGCCGCCACCACGGATGCGCATGTGAGCGCCAAAATTCTCGGTGGAAACGATCGCCCGAGCATGGCCACGGAAGGCACGCTCACGGGCGGCAGCGTCACGAGCAGGGCAGCGGCGGGCGCCGTCGCCATACCCAACGACAGCATGGCCTGAATGATCGGGACTTCGCCCGCGGTCGGAATGACGAACAGCGCGCCCGCAACGGCGAACGCGAAGATCCATGCGATGCTCGCATCGATACCGGGACCGATGTGCGGGAACAGCCACGCACGCGCCGCGCCCATCAACAACACCAGCACGATGTACTCGGGAATGAGACGCAGCGCCATGCGCGCGAGGATTCTCAGCCAGCGCGTGAGCATGCGCCCCGTATCCTCGACACGCGTCATCTCGTCGAGCGCACCACCCGCGGCAACGGCCTCTTCCTCGGTCGCGCTGCGGTCGACCCAGTAGCCGATGCCGAGCACCATGGCCAGGCCGAGCACGAGCCGCAGCCCCATCCACTGCCACCCGAGCACGAAGCCGATGAACACGAGCGTGGCCGGATTGAGCAGCGTGTTACCGAGCCAGAACGCGATCGCGGCGCCCGGCGCCGCTCGGCACGCGCGCAATCCGGCCACGACGGGCGCCGCGCAGCACGTGCACATCATGCCGGGCAACGACATGACCGCACCCGTTACCACGCTGCCGAAGCCGGTTCTTCCCAGCGCGCGCATGATCCACTGCACCGGAATCAACGCCTGCACGGCCGAGCCCAACAAGAGGCCGAGCACCATCGCCTGCCAGATCGCCTTGCCATAAGCGATCGCATAGCCGAGCGCCGAGCTCCATGAGGCGGCAGGCGGGGCGGACGCCGTGCCCATCAAAATGGAATTGCCGATCGCATGGCGGCTGGCGGCGACGAACGCGCGGTTGTAATACGGGAACCACTTGACGTAAAACAGCCCGCACACGGCGATGGCGAGCAATAGGGCGGGCCCGAGCAGTTGGCGACGGTTTCTGGCGGCAATCGTGATCATCGGCGTGAGCATTGACAGGGCGATACGGCGGACAACGAAGGCGAAGGCGCCTCATTGCCCGGATCCGGAATAAAGGTGGGATCATACTGCAGGTCGTTATCGTATCGAGCAGGCGCGAACCGCTGCGCCGAGCGGACGCTTCACACCGCCGGTGCAGCGGGCCTCGAACTGGGTTTCGCGACCGGCGATCCGGCCGCCGCTCGATTGGCGGCGTTCCCGGTGGCCACCTCACTGTCCTTCGCACTGGTGGCGTCGATATGCCCTTGCTTGATGATGGCGCACATCGCGATCAAGAGTGCGAACGCGATCGACCAAAGCGTGCAGTATCCGATGACTTTCATGGTAAGCACCTAACCGCGGAACGCGCGTGGGGCCGGCACGCGCACACGATTGCCCGCGGCTTTTATAGCACGAACGTGTGACAGTTCGCGACGGCAAAATACTTAGGTATCCGACTTATTGGGCCATCGGCCCGGCGACAGGGCTCGTCGCGTCAACGCAGTTGCGCGGCTGCGATGAACAGCACCATGCTGCCGATCGCGCCGTCCAGAATGCGCCAGGCGGTCGCCTTGCGAAACAGCGGGGCCAGCAGCCGCGCACCGTACCCGAGCGATGCGAACCACAGCGGGCTGATCGTCATCGCGCCCAGCGCAAACGCGACGCGAGATCCTTCGGGCTCCCGCGCTCCCGCCGTTCCGATCAGCAGTAAGACGTCCACATAGACATGCGGATTGAGCCACGTGAACGCCAAAGCCATGAGCACCACTGAGTAACCGCGTTGCGTACTTGCCGTAGGTTGGGCCGACGGTTCGCCGGCGACTTCCATCGCCGCATGACCGGGGCGCCACGCGCGCCGCAGCGTGGATAGCCCGAACCAGGCGAGATAGGCGAGCCCGCCGTACAAGATCCACTCCACGACGCGCGGATACCGTGCCGCAAGCGCTGCTGCGCCGCCTACTCCGCCTGCAATGAGAATGAAATCGGAAACCGTGCAAAGCAGGACGATCTTGCCCACGTGCGATCGCAAAATGCCTTGGCGCAGCACGAAGGCGTTCTGCGCGCCGATCGTAACGATGAGCGAAGCGCAAAGCGCCGCGCCGTGGGTATAAGCGGTCCAATTCATGGCGATGCCGATAGACGATACGAAGCAATGGCGCTAGTCTGCATGCCGGATGAGTCTAAGAACAGCTAATTTATCTAAGGCGGATTAAGGAGCGCTAATGCTCGACTACGCTTTGTTGGACGCGCTCGCCGCGGTGGTGCGTCTGGGTTCGTTCGATCGCGCGGCATCGGAATTGAACGTTACCGCGTCGGCCGTTTCGCAGCGTGTCAAGCTGCTCGAAGAGCGCGTGGGAAGCGTGCTGGTCAAGCGCGGGCAGCCCTGCATCGCCACGGCGTCGGGCGCATTGCTTTGCCGGCACACCGAACGCGTGCGCCTGCTCGAGGCGCAGTTGTCCGACGACATGCCTGGGATGGCCGGCAGCGTGCTCGGCCAGTCGTGGCCGACGCTGCGTGTCGCCGTCAACGACGATAGTGTGGGGACTTGGTTCGTCGATGCGGTTGCGGCGTTTTGCTCGCAGCGGCGGATGTTGCTCGATCTCGTCATCGACGATCAGGATCACACCGCGCAGCGCATTCGTGACGGCAGCGTGCAAGGGGCGGTCACCACGCAGGCCGAGCCGGTTCAGGGATGTCGTTCAGTGCGACTGGGGCGAATGCGCTATTTGGCCGTATGCTCGCCAGCATTTTTTGCGCGCTATTTCGAGGATGGCGTCAACCGGGAATCGCTGCGGCGTGCGCCGTGTGTCGTCTTCAATCCGAAAGATGCATTGCAAGCGCGGTTCATGCGGCGCGTGACCCGTGCCGACATCGATCCGCCGCAGCATTGGGTGCCGCACGTCGGCGGTTTCTTGCGCGCTTGCATCACGGGTTTGGGTTGGGGCATGTGCCCGACGAAGATGCTGGGTCCGGCGTTTGCCTCCGGCGAGCTGGTCGAACTGGCGCCGGGGCGTCATCTCGACGTCGATTTGTATTGGCAGAGTTGGCGCTTGTCGATCGGTTGGCTCGATGAATTCAGCGCGGCCTTGAAACAGCGCGCCGGCGAATATCTCGACTAGTCGCCCCGAGCCGAGGCAAAGGGCTTGCGACGGCCGGGATCGAACCGGCCCTAATCGCTGCGGGCAGGCGTTGCGGTAAACCCTTCCTTTTGCGTTCGGCAAGCGTGTTCTGGCAACATAGAGTGCTTTTTCTTCTTGGGAAGCCGGCTGCGCGAAGATGCGCCGGGCGCTTTGCGCCGCATAAACAGCTTTGATTCGACCACCACTAACTAGTTGCCGCGAGCAACGTATTCCCTATGCCTTTGAACGTCGAAAGTGCCCGCCAAGCTGCGGATTTGGGCAGCAAGATACGAGCGCTGCGGCACCGCCTGCATAAGACGCTCGATGCAACGGCCACGGCGGCCGGTATCTCCAAGCCATTTTTGTCGCAAGTGGAACGCGGTCTCGCTACGCCTTCGCTGACTTCCCTCGCGGGAATTGCCGCTGCACTCGGCGTGACGTTGCAGTATTTCGTCGATACCCCGAGCGAGGAGCGTTCGGTGCGCCGCGCCGGTCAACTGCGCTTCTTCAGCTTCGCCGATTCGACGGACCTATTCGCGCGGTTGACGAACTCGTCGGTCGGCAGCCAGCTCGAGAGCATTCTCGTGCGCTTGCCGGCGGGGCAGAGCGAGGCGGCGGAGGTGACGACGCATGCGGGCGAGGAATTCCTTTACGTGATTTCCGGCGAAATGTCGTTGACGCTCGAAGGCAAGACCTTCGTGCTTTACGCCGGAGACAGCGCCCACTACGAATCGACGGTGCCTCATAGCTGGGCCAACACGGGCAAGGGCGAAGTCACGCTCGTTTGGGTGGGCACGCCGCGGTTGTTTTAGCGTGCGGTTTAGCCGTTGTGCGGCCGGCGCGAGCGGGTGAGCCGTATCGGCGCTAATCGGGCGTGTTGCCGATGCGTTCGATCAGCGCCATCGCCGCGGCCGGATTACGCACCTTGTGACCGCTGATGACATAGAGGTACACGTCGCGAGGCGCGGGCTCGCCCTTCGTTGGGGCGATCGTTTGCAAGTCTTTCGGCTGCTTTCCCTCGGCCCACGTTTTCGCCCGCGCCGCCCAGGCATCCAACGCCGGTTCCGAATACCCGAGCGCTTGCGAATCGACGGTGCCCATGATGCGCGCGTAGACGAATGGGGCCGTGACGTCGGCGATTTGCGGATGGTCGCTATCGCCCGCTGTCACGATCGCGACGCCATGTTCGCGCGCGAGCGAGACGAACTCGGTGTGGCGAAAGCTCTCGTGCCTCACTTCCACGGCATGTCGGATCGCACGGCCTTCGACGCGCTTGGGTAGGAGCGCGAGGAAGGCGTCGAAATCTTCCCCATCGAACTGCTTGGTCGTCGCGAACTGCCAATTGATCGGGCCGAGCTTATCCTTGAGCGCGAGCACACCGCTCGCAAAGAAACGCTCGATGGAGTCCCCGGCTTCGGCAAGCACGCGCCGGTGCGTAGCAAAGCGCGGCGCCTTCAACGAAAAGACGAAATCGTCGGGCGTCTCGTCGCGCCACTTCTCGAAGCTCGTCGCTCTTTGCGTGCCGTAGAAGGTGCCGTTGATTTCGATCGAGGTTAGTTTGCGGCTGGCGTATTCGAGCTCGCGTTTTTGCGTGAGTTCGGCCGGGTAAAACGGGCCGCGCCATGGTTCGAATGTCCAGCCGCCAATGCCGATGCGGATTCTGCCGGCCCCGTTGTGGCGTTTGCGCGTGCGCGATGCGTCGGTCATAGCGGCTCCTTTGCTCGATGGGTAGCGGAGAATCGACGATTCGATGCGCGGTGGTCCGAACGTCAGCCGGGTCCCGTTACATCGTATGTCTAGCTCATTCGGCCGCCATGCTATGCGACGCTGCGAACGCGTCTTCGGATGCGCGACGGTGTTGATCCGATAGCTTGCGCATGAGCGGCAGCAGGATCAGCGACATTAGCACGCCTGCCGCCGCGAGCCAGCCCAACTCGGCAAACAGGTTCGTATACAGCGGCAGCGATTGCGTGGCGGGTAGGTCGTTGGACGGCAGTTGCGCGAAGTTCGCCACCACGCTGCCGAGATACTGCGATATTCCCGTTGCCAAAAAGTACGTGCCCATCATGAAGCCGCTCATCCGAGCCGGGATATAACGCGCGATCATCGCCAGGCCGAGGCCGCTCACGAGCAGTTCGCCGAGCGAGTTCAAGCCGTAGCCCCACACCATGAACCACGACGACACGCGCCCGTCCACTGCATAGCGGCCGCTAAACGCGTAAATCACGAACCCGAGGGCAACGGCCACGTATCCGAGCGCGAATTTCGCGGCGATGCTGATATCGCCGCGCCCTTTCGCGAGGCGCGTGTACGTCGACGCCAGCACGGGGCTGAGCAGCATGATCCAGATCGGATTGAGCGCTTGGAACTGGGCGGCGCTCCAGGAGAACAGGTGCACGCCGAACAGCGAGAAGGCCGGCTCGACATTGCGCAGCGCGAACAATGTCAGCGAGGTCATTTGCTGCTGATAGAAGATGAAAAACAAGATCGACTGCATGACGAGAATGAGGGCGGCGATGAGCCCGGCGCGCTCCGAGCGATCGCATTTGACGATCATGTAAGCGAACAGCGCGAGGATGATAGTGGCGGCAACATAGACGCAGGCGACAGCGAGGGTTTTGTCGCCGAGCACGAACGAAGTTGCC
This sequence comes from Trinickia sp. Z7, assembly GCF_056498045.1. Taxonomy (NCBI): domain Bacteria; kingdom Pseudomonadati; phylum Pseudomonadota; class Betaproteobacteria; order Burkholderiales; family Burkholderiaceae; genus Trinickia; species Trinickia sp. Z7. The sequence continues at coordinate 224,271 of NZ_JAUEQW010000008.1, read as the reverse complement.
GTGCCTAGCAACACGGCGCCGGCCGCGACAGCCGCGACGCGCCGCCATACGATCGGCTGGCTGTCGGGCGCCGACCCGACATGGGACAACGAACGGTAGCGCACGAGAAAGTTCACCACGCCGAGCAACATGCCGGCGCAGCAGACGGCAAAGGCCGTGCGCCAGCCCCAACGATCCTTGATCCAGGGCGTGGCGAGAATGGATAGCGTCGAGCCGACGTTGACGGCCATGTAGTAAATCGTGAATGCGCTGTCGATGCGCGCGTCGTCGCCCTCGTAGATGCGGCGCACGAGGTTGGCCGAGTTCGCTTTGAACAGGCCATTGCCCACGACGATGACGCCGAGCGAGGCGTAAAGGAACGATAGATGATCGTTCGGCAGTGCGAGCATGCCGTAGCCGAGAGAGAGCACGATGGCGCCGAACAGCATCGTGCGCCGCGAGCCGAGCACCTTGTCGCCGATCCATCCACCGATCGACGGCGCGGCGTAGACGAGCGCCGTGAACGCGCCCCACGTGAGATTGGCGCGCGCATCGCCGAAGCCGAGCCGCTCCACCATATAAAGCACGAGCAATGCGCCCATGCCGTAATAGCCGAAGCGTTCCCACATTTCGATCAAGAAGACCGTGGTGAACGACCGCGTTTGCGAAACCGACGAATTCATCTAAAAGTTCTCCCGGATAGGTCGAATTAGGTTCGCACGTTGTGCGTGCGGTATTGGAACGCCGTTGCTCGATTGCGCACGGTAGTGCGCCGCGTGCCGGACGCGCTCGAGCGAGCTTACTCCGCTGCGCCGCGGCCGTACATGCCGCGCGCGATTCTCCTAGTGCCGGCTGCGGGCGTCACTTCGGGTATGCACCAGTGAGCGCCCCACATGGTTGATAGCTGCACACGAAAACGGGCGCGTGGTCTGATGCCGACTGCAATGCTCGATTGCATTTTTTTGCCGTTTTCCGACCCTCTCGTCACCACTATGAAAGCCACGCATCGTCTCGCGAGGGCGTTGATCGCCTTCGCCTTCTCATACGCCTTCGGGTTCAGCGAAACCGCAATGGCCGTTCTCGTTCCAGCGGGCGTGAAGCTTGCGCCCGTGCAGGAAATCACGCGCCAGCTTCCCGCGGAAATCGAAGCGGTCGATCCCGCGCATATCGAGTCGTGGGCTGCCAACACGGTAGGGCTCGATGTGTTCGAAGGCCTGACGCGCATCGATGCGGCGGGCACGATCGTACCCGGTGTTGCGAGATCGTGGACGCGAACGGCCCCCGATACCTGGCGCTTCACGCTACGCGACGATGCGAGGTGGAGCGACGGGCAGCCCGTGACGGCAGACGACTTCGTCTATGCATGGCGGCGCGTCGTCGATCCAAAGACCGGCTCGAAGTATACGGTGCTTGCCGAGTTCGTCAAAAATGGCAAAGCCATCGTGGCGGGCGAGGCCGCGCCCGCGTCGTTGGGCGTAACGGCCATCGACGCGCATACGCTCGAGGTGAGAACCGAAACGCCCGCTGCCTTCTTTCCCGAGTTGGCCGCGATGGCGTCGATGGCGCCCGTGCCGCGACATGCCGTGGAGCAGGCGCCCGAGCGGTGGGCCAAGCCCGGCAGCTTGATCGGCAACGGCGCCTTCGTCTTGGCCAATTGGCAACCGAACGATCGCATCGTCCTCCTAAAGAATGCGAGGTATTGGAACGCGAACAGCGTCGCGATTTCGAAAGTGACGTACGTTCCGATCGAAGACGACGGCACGGCTTTGCGCATGTACGAGGCCGGTCAGTTCGACTACACCTATCGCATCCCGTCGGGCCTTTACGGCCAAGTGCACGAGCGCTTCGGCAGCGAGTTGCGCACGGGCATGCAAATCGCCACGTATTTCTACAGCCTCGACAATCGCGCTTCGGCATTCCAAGACAAGCGCGTGCGGCAGGCGCTATCGATGGTGCTCGACCGCGATCTCTTGACGAAGCGGCTGGTGCAAGGGGGCGAAGCGCCCCTGTACGGTCTGATCGCCGTCGGGACGAAGGGGGCGAGCCCATTCGTTCCGGACTGGGCGGCCTGGCCGATGGACAAGCGCGTCGCCTATGCGCGGGATCTATTGCGGCAAGCCGGATACTCGAGCGCCAAACCGCTCCGATTCACGCTCACTTACAACACGAACGATCTGCACAAGAAGGTCGCCCTGTTCGCCGTATCGGAGTGGCGCTCGAAGCTTGGCGTCGACGCCAAGCTCGAGAACGTGGAGTTCAGGGTGTTGCTCCGCGAACGTCATGCAGGGAAAGTGCAGGCCTCGCGCGATGGTTGGTTCGTCGACTACAACGATGCCATGTCGTACTTCGACGTCCTTCGTTGCGGCAGCATTCAAAACGATCAGCGCTACTGCAATCCAAAGGTGGATGCGCTCGTTGCGCAGGCGAATGCGCGGCTCGATCCGAACGAGCGCGCTGCGCTGCTGTCGCGGGCGCACGCGCTCGCCATGGAGGACTACCCGATGATCGCGCTCTTCCAATACTCGGCCGACCGCCTCGTGAAAAGCTATGTGGGCGGTTATTCGGCGACGAACTACGTCGATCAGCGCGCGTCCCAAGACCTCTACATCGTCGCGCACTGAGCGAGGAGGAACGATGCTTCGCTACACGCTGCGCCGCACGCTCTGGACCATTCCCACGCTGCTGGGCGTCATCACGGCCTGCTACCTGCTGCTGCACGCGACGCCCGGCGGACCGTTCGATTCGGAGAAGCAACTCTCGGCCGCGGCGCTGGCCAATCTGGAGATGAAGTATCACTTGAGCGAGCCGCTCTGGCGTCAATACCTGCGCTATCTCGGCGCGCTTGCGCAAGGCGACTTGGGGCTGTCCTACCGCTACGTCGATTGGAGCGTCACCGATCTGGTCGCGAAGGCGCTGCCCGTCAGCATCGGCGTGGGTGGGGCATCGATCCCGATTGCGCTCGTGCTGGGTGTGCTGCTCGGGGCGGCCGCGGCCGTCCATCGTGATCGATGGATCGATCGCCTCGTGATGCTGCTCGGCAACGTAGGCAACGTCGTGCCGCCGTTCGTGCTCGGTCCCGTGCTCGTTTGGATCTTCGCAATCGTGTTGCGCACGCACGAGGGCCATGGATGGCTGCCCGCCGGCGGCTGGGGCGATGGCGCCTGGACGTACCGGCTGCTGCCGATCGCTCTACTGGTCGTCATCAACGTCGCGACCATCGCACGTGTGATGCGCGCGAGCATGATCGAAGTGTTGTCGAGCCCGTTCATTCGCACGGCGCGCGCGAAAGGTATGCCGCCGCGCATCGTGCTCTGGCGCCATGCGCTCAAACCGGCGCTGATTCCGATCGTGTCCTTGCTCGGCGCCATCTCGATCTCGTCGATCACGGCCGCGGTGGTGACGGAGTCGGTTTTCTCACTGCCCGGGTTGGGGCAGCTCGTCGCCAACGGCGCGATCAACCGTGACTACACGCTGGTCCTCGGCATCGTCGTGCTCACGACGGCCGTGGCCGTTCTATTCAATCTGCTGGTCGATCTCGCTTACGCGTTGCTCGACCCCCGCATTCGGTACTGACAACCATGACGCTTTCTTCTTCGTCCGATTTAGACGGTGCGTCCGCGCCGTGCGGATATCGCCAGCCCCCAGCGAGCGGGCCGGTGCTTTCCCTTCTTACCCGCTTCGCGCGCAATCGCGCCGCGGTGGCCGGCGCCGCAGTGCTGGCCTTGGTGGTGCTCGCCTGCTTCGCAGGTCCGCTCTGGCTCGGCCGCGATCCCGCGCAAAGCGATTGGACTGCGCTGAGTCTGCCGCCCACGCTGCATGGCGGTCATTGGTTCGGCACCGACGAATTGGGCCGAGATCTGCTGGTCCGCACGCTTACCGGCGGCCGCGTTTCACTCGAAGTCGGATTGCTCGGCACGCTTGCCGCCTGCGTATTCGGCGTGGCCTACGGCGCGTGCGCGGGATATTTCGGTGGCCGAATCGATGCAGCCATGATGCGCATCGTCGACGTCATGTATGCGATTCCTTACATGTTGATCGCGATTCTCATGATGACGCTTTTCGGCCGAGAATTTTATTTGGTAATCCTAACGATAGCCGCCTTCTCATGGCTCGATATGGCGCGGGTGGTCCGCGGGCAAACGCTGTCGTTGCGCACCCGAGAATTCGTCGATGCGGCGAAAGCGATGGGCGTGGCAGGGCCGGTAATCGTCGTGCGGCACATCGTGCCCAACCTCGCTGGCGTGGTGATCGTCTATGCGACGGTCATGGCGCCCGGCATCGTGCTGACCGAATCGGTCCTTTCGTTCCTCGGGCTGGGCGTGCAAGAACCGATGACGAGCTGGGGCGTCTTGATCGAAGACGGCGCGCAAAAGCTCGAAGCGATGCCGTGGCTGTTGTTGTCCCCGGCCGCCATGTTGTGCTCGACGCTTTACTGCGTCGGTTTTCTAGGCGACGGCCTGCGCGATGCGCTCGATCCCAAGGAGCGGTCATGAAGCCGGTATTGGAAGTTGACCGGCTGCGCGTGCGCTTCTTGCCGCGCAACGGGGTGCCCGTCGATGCGGTGCAGGCGCTGTCGTTTTCGCTCGAAGCGGGCGAGACGCTCGGCATGGTCGGCGAATCGGGCTCCGGCAAGAGCCAGACGGCAATGGCCATCATGGGCCTGCTGCCTTCGAACGCTCGCGTGTCGGGCGCGGTGCGCTACGGCGGCACGGATCTGCTGAAGCTCGATCAGCGGGCGCTCAATAGGCTCAGAGGCGAGCGCATCGCGATTGTTTTTCAGGACCCGATGACTTCGCTCAATCCGTTTCTGACGATCGAGCGGCAGTTGACCGAACCGTTGCAGACCCATCGCGGCGTCTCGCGCCGCGAGGCGCGCCGGCGTGCAATCGAAGCGCTGGAACAGGTTCATATTCCCGATGCGGCGCGCCGCATCGGGATGTATCCGCACGAATTTTCGGGCGGGATGCGTCAGCGTGCGGCGATTGCGATGGCGCTCGTCACCGAGCCGCGCATTCTGATCGCCGATGAGCCGACAACGGCGCTCGACGTCACGGTGCAGGCGCAGATCATCGACTTGTTGGGCTCGCTGATTCGCGGCCGAGGCATGTCGATGCTGCTGATTTCGCACGATATGGGCGTCGTCGCGAGCCTATGCGAGCGCGTCGTGGTGATGTGCGCGGGGTGCGCGGTCGAGCAGGCCGAGGCCGCGCGACTGTTCGGCGCACCCGCGCATCCGTACACGATCGGCCTCTTGAGCGCTAGGCCGCGGCTGCGCTCGCGCGTGCAAGAGCCGGTTGCCGGAGGCTGCGATGAACGATGAGAAACCGATCGCGAGCGACGCGCCGCTACTGTCGGTGCGTGAGTTGAACGTTCATTTTCGCGCTCGGTACACCGGCTCCCCGTGGCCTTGGCAAGTCCGGCGCCGCTGCATGTCGGTACGCGCGGTCGACGGCTTGTCGTTCGACATTCGCCCCGGCGAGGTGATGGGCCTCGTCGGGGAGTCCGGATGCGGAAAGTCGACCCTTGCCCGCGCAATCGTCGGTCTTGCGCCGGTCACGAGCGGCAGCGTCTGTTGGCGCGGGCACGAAACGGTGCGAGAGAACGGGCGAGACGACCACCAGATGCGGCGCTTGCGCCGCGAGGTGCAGATGGTTTTTCAGGATCCGCTCGCGTCGCTCGATCCGCGCATGACGATCGAACGCATCGTGTCCGAGCCTCTCGTCACGCATTGGCCGCAGATGCCCCGCGCGCAGGTGCGGGCGAGGGTGCGCACGATGCTCGAGCGCGTCGGGTTGAATGCGCATCATCTATCGCGCTATCCGCACGAGTTCTCGGGTGGTCAGTGCCAGCGCGTCGGTATCGCGCGCGCGTTGGTTGCGCAGCCGCGCCTTGTCATCTGCGATGAGCCCGTCTCCGCATTGGACGTGACCATCCAAGCGCAAATCGTGAACCTGCTGAGCGATTTGCGGCGCGAGCTATCACTCGCGATGCTGTTCGTCTCGCACGATCTCGCCGTGGTTCAGGCCGTGAGCACGCGCGTGCTCGTCATGTACCTGGGCCGCGCCATGGAGTTCGGCGACAGCCAGGCGGTCTATGACGCCCCGTCTCACCCCTACACGCACGCGTTGCTATCGGCGGTGCCGTTTTCCGATCCCGTGCTCGAACGCAGCCGGCCGCGTGTGCTGCTCAGGGGCGATTTGCCGTCACCGCTGGAGCCGCCTTCGGGTTGCGTGTTCCGCACGCGCTGCCCCCGCGCGGTACCGACGTGCGGGCACGCGGCGCCGAAGCTCGAAGCGCGCGAAGGCGCGAGCTCGCTCGCCGCTTGCTTTCGCGCTGGCGAGCCTTAGCAAGCGCACTTTTTCAATGCGGTCATTCGTTCAAGCGGCGTGGCCCCTGCCACGCCGAGGGAAGCGTTCGTCTTGCCGCAAGGCAGAAGAACGAGAACGCTCGTCGGCATCGTATCGACGGGCAGGGTCGATCTTTCAATGAGGTAGCCATGTCTGCGAGACGAGACAGCCTATTCGCCGTCGAAGTGCGCGCAATTGCGATCGCGTGGGTGTGCGGCGTGCAATTGACGAGCGGGATCGCAGCGGTCCGAGCCGACGAAGCGCCGATGCTTGCACCGCTTGCCGCGCCTTCTTCCGTGCAGCGACCTCCAATGGAGCTGCCACCCGCTTGCGCACAGCCGCCGGAGCACAGCGCCGGCGCGCACGGCCAGCCCGCAAAGACGTCATCGCAACTCGTGCAGCAAGCCACCACGCCGAACGCCGTGGTCAGTGCGGAGTCGGCGTTGACCCAAACGCCATCGTCGCCGCGCTCGAGCCAAACGAACAGTAAAGGATTTCTTTCCGACAGCCGCCTCGATCTCGAATGGCGCAATTACACCGACTACTTTTATGCCAATGGCTCGGGCCGTCGCCATGCCTGGGTCGAGGGATTGCAAGCGAAATTCGAATCGGGCTTCACGAAAGGCCCCATCGGTTTCGGTGTCGATGCGGCGCTGTTCGGTGCGGTCAAGCTCGACGGCGGGCGCGGCGCGCACAACATGGTCTATTTGGGGCGGCACGGTGATGGCGCCAATCGCCTCACGTGGGCTTATCCGGGCATGTATGCGGTGAAGGCCCGTATTTCGGACTCCTTATTGGAGTATGGGCTTCAGGACGTCTCGAATCCGTTCTTGGACCCGCACGACAACCGCGCGTTGCCGCCAACCTTTTTAGGAGCGTCTCTGCTCAGCCGCGAAATCGACGGGCTGGCCGTTCAGGCCGGCAGTTTCACGAAGGTCGTTGCGCGCGGGCAATCGAATTTGACCGATTTGCGCACGACCTACGGCGGGACGGCGGTCAAGCGCGTGACCTATGCGGGTGCGACCTGGGACTACGCGCCGGACGGCTCCGCATCGCTCTACGCAGATCAGGCCGACGACGTATGGCGGCAATACTACGCGTCGCTGCAACACGGCATCGGCACGCCCGATACGCTCGAGGTGACCGGCTTCGCGAATCTATATGCGACGCGCGACACCGGCGCCGCATTGCAAGGGCCGTTGAACGACGCGGCCTACAGCGTTTCGGTATCCGCGCAGCATGGGCCGCATGGATTGTTGCTTGGTTATCAAAAGATCCTCGGCGATCAGTTCTTCGACTACATCGACGAGACGGCGGGTGTCTATCTGGTCAATTCGATGGACGTCGATTACAACGCGCCGCACGAGCAATCGCTACAGCTGCGCTACACGTTCGACGGTAAATACGCGGGATTGCCGGGGTTTTTAGCGATGATTTGGGCCCAGCAAGGGTGGGGCGCCGATGCATCGGCCATGGCGAGGCGTAATGCGGTGAACGGCCCGTCCTATGCGGCGCTTTACTTCAAGAACGGCCAACCCGTGCATGGGCGACACCACGAATTCGGCTTCATTCCCACGTATGTCGTGCAAAGCGGGCCGCTGAAGAACGCGAAAGTGACGCTCATTGCGCAATGGCATGTCGGCTCGGCATATTACTCGGATAGCACGAACCAGGTGTATCGGCTTTTGGTGACGCTGCCTTTGCGGATGTTTTGACGATGCGTTGCCCGATAGGGCGGTAGGCGACCAGCGGCGAGCCGCCACGGCCGCCGCAGGGGTTCAGCTTCGCGAACGGTGAAGGCTCGAGCCGGAAGCGCTGGATTCGTATGAGCCGAGTTCGGTAAGTCTTTTCCGAAAATTCAACGGACGTGCTGCTCGCCCGGTAATTCCGCCCCATGCGCGCGGATTGCCGCGATGAGTTCGGCCGGCGTGATCTCATAGCGTACTTCGCGATGGATGCCGGGTTTGCGCTCGTCGATTTCGATCAGATGAATACTCTTTCCGTCGTCTGTCGCTTCAAGCCGCAAAGTGCGGACGACGTGTCCGCCCGTGTCGTGGATCTCGGTGAGCAGGGCCATTGCCCCGGAAGAGCCGGTGGTGCGCATCGAACGTTCCTCGAGTCGTGGTGAAGCGATTGTACGGGCTTACAGAGGCTTATGTCTGTCGTCGGCCGCGCATAGCGCTGGTGCGACAGGGTCGTGCGCCTCTTGCCCATTTCATGTCGATGAGTGTATCGCGAAGTGCGCTCGCTTCAGCGGCTTTTAAAAGTACTCGAACACAAAGCGCCACAGCGGGAGCGTTTGGGGGTTGACGCTCCCGGATTTTTCGCCGCTTGGGCACCGCCGGCGCTGCGGCCGACGGTGGTATTCGCCGTTACGCGACGTGCATGCGCTCGTTCTCGACCAAGGCTTGCGCGATCTCCCATGCATCGCGCGCGGCATCGACGCGGCCGCTCAACTGCCGGGCGAGCGTCGCGCCGTCGATAAGGAGCGCGCAGCGCCGCGCGAGCCGCGCCGCCGTGTCGCCGTCGAAGCGCTCGTCGAGGATGCGTTGCAGCGAATGCACGAACGCGCCGCGTTGGGCTTCCGATGTGGCGAGGATTTCGTTCTCTTCGGCATGAAATTCCGCCGCCGCATGGATAAGGAGGCTACCGGTAAAGGCATCGGAGCGAAACCACGCGTCGTGCCATTGGAAGATGGCGTGAAGCTTGTCCAAGGGATCGGTATGCGCGGCGACGGCAGCAGCGATGCCGGCTGCGAGCGTCGCCCCTTGCTCGTTCAATACCTCGACGACCAGGCGGCTCTTGGATGGAAAATGTTTGTACATCGTCATCTTGGCGACGCGCGATTCGGCGATGATGCGATCGATGCCAACGGCGTGAAAACCGAACTGCGCGAATAGACGAGTTGCGGTTTCAATCAAGGCTTTCTTTTTTTCGCTCATTTAGAGGCCCGCTTCTATAGTGAAAGTTTGTGTTTTCGCGGCGAAACCGGCAAGGAAGGAAGCTTCCTTCTCAAGAAACGATTTTGAGAGGAAGGGGGTTCGCTGTGCCTGGCTGGATTCGGGCTACCGCGCACGCTCTCAATGCGCGGAATGTTCTCGAAGCCTCGTCATTCAAATCGAAGCGGTCGCTGAAATCAACCCCCTGCGGATGAGAATCAGTAAGACGCTCGTTTTATTTATCGCCGAAAAGCGCACTCGGCTTATCGTGCGCACGCCAAGCGGGATGCGACCGCCTGCGCTCGGCGCCTGCGTGCATGCTTCAGGCGAGCGCGGTGTTACGATCTACAGCCCGGCAACCACTCCCTTCGACGAGCCATGGCGACGTTGTACGAAACGCTCGGCGTGCACGAGGACGCCTCCCACGACGAAATCAAGCGCGCCTATCGGAAGGCCGCGATGCGGGCGCATCCCGATCGCAATAAGGGCCGTGAAGCTGCCGCGCATGATGCGTTTCAGGAAATCAAAGAGGCGTATGCCATCTTGTCCGACCCGGCGCAGCGGCGCGTCTACGATGCCGTGTTCGCCGAGGAAATGAGCAAGCTGCGGCGCAGCGCGGCGCAGGGTGAGCGACGCGAGCCGCATCGGCAGCAACGGCAGGAGCCGCATCAACAACATTCGCAGGAACGCGAAGGACGGCAGGACGGGCAGGCGCGGCAGGAACGGCAGGACGGGCAGGCGCGGCAGGACGGGCAGGCGCGGCAGGAACGGCAGGAACGGCAGGCGCAGAAGAACGCCGAGCGCCAAGCGCAGGCCGAGCAGGAACGTTATGAGCGCTATGTATCGCAGGCGATGCGCTACGGCGAGCGCGGACATAACCGCGATGTGGTGTTCGGCGTCCTGCTCGGCTGCGGCTGCGAGGACGCGCTAGCGGCGCGCATCGCCGATGGCGTCGCGGCGCTGTGCGCTTCGCGCCAAGCCGCCCCGATCGGCCGCGAGGCCGGCGCTACCCGGACCGGGGCCGTTCGACCCGACGCGCGTCGGCGCACTGCTAGCAAGGGCGAAGCGGGCCAAGGGCACGCGAACCGAGAGCACGCGAACCAAGCAACCGCGAACCAAGCAACCGCGAACCAAGCAACCGCGAACCAAGCGCCCGCCGATGCATCGGATGTGGTTTGCTCGGCCGAGCCAAGCCGGCCGCGTCAACCGGCCAAATCGCAAAAGGAGCGTGCCGACGCGGCCGAAGAAGCGCAGAGCGCCGCGCATGCCGGGCTCTTCAGCTCGCTCTGGCACGGCATATTCGGCATTCGTCCGTAGCGCATGGGTGGGGCTGTGACGAATGCCGAACGAGCGTTCGTCAAGAGAAATCCGTCGATTTCGATAACGACTCCCACGCCTTCAGCTCCGCACGCAGCGCATCGAGTTTCTCGTTGACGAGCTTGACCGCATCGGGACCGAGCAACACATGCACGGGAGGCTCGGTCGCGGCGACGATCTCGAGGATGGCGCGCGCGGCTTTTGCCGGATCGCCCGGCTGCTTACCGCTGATCGCTTGGCGCCGCTCGCGCAGGTGATCGAAGACGGCGTCGTAGTCGGGGATCGAACGCTGTGCGCGCACCATCGAACGCCCGGCCCAATCCGTGCGGAACGCCCCGGGCGCAACGGCCGTTACTTTGATGCCGAAATCCTTCACTTCCTTCGATAGGCTTTCGGAGATACCCTCGAGTGCAAACTTCGTGCCGTTGTAGGCGCCGATGCCGGGCCCGGTGATATAACCTCCCATCGACGTGATGTTGATGATGTGGCCGCGTTTGCGGCGGCGCATGTACGGCAGCACGGCCTGCATCATGGCGACGGCGCCGAAGACGTTGACGTCGAATTGCTTGCGCCATTCGTCGAGCGTCGACTCCTCCAGCAGGCTCTCGTAGCCGTAACCGGCGTTATTGACGAGCACGTCGATGGGACCGACTTTGCCCTCGATATCGGCGACGACACCGGCAATGGCGTCGGTGTGCGTCACGTCGAGCAATTTGCCGATCGCTCGGCCGGGACCGAGCAATTCGAACTCGCCGAGCGCCGTCTGGTCGCGCAGCGTGCCGACGACGCGATGCCCGTCAGCGAGCGCCGCCTGCGCCAATGCGCGCCCGAAGCCCGTGCTCACGCCTGTGATGAAAAACAGCTTGCTCTGCGTAGTAGACATCGATTTCTCCCATCGGAAAAGCAATGAAGTCGGCTGTCTATGCTACGGCAAGTAGCGTATGTCGGTGGATCGTAAGGCGGTGCGATTCGGCGCAGGGCTCGGTTTCTAGCCGCGGCGGCCCTGCGTCATTCCCTGGCTCAAACGATTCCCGTTGCGTAATACACGGCGATGACGAAAAAGACAGCCAGGGTCTTGATCAACGTCACGGCGAAAATGTCGCGATAGGACTCCTTGTGCGTGAGCCCCGTCACCGCGAGCAACGTGATGACCGCCCCGTTGTGCGGCAACGTATCCATGCCGCCGCTGGCCATGGCGACGACGCGATGCAGCACTTCGAGCGGGATATGCGCCGCTTCGGCGTTCTTGATGAACCAGTCGGACATGGCGGCGAGCGCGATGCTCATTCCGCCCGAGGCCGACCCCGTGATGCCCGCGAGCGAGCTGACCGAGACGGCCGCGTTCACGAGCGGATTGGGAATCGACTTCAACGCGCCGCCTACCACGACGAAGCCGGGCAACGCCGCGATCACGCCGCCGAAGCCATATTCGGAAGCGGTATTCATCGAAGCGAGCAGTGCGCCGGCGATGGCGCTCTTCGTGCCGGTGGCGAAGCGCTCGCGCACACGGTTGAATGCGGTGAGCACGACGAGGACGATACCGGCGATCAACGCGCCTTCGACCGACCAGACGGCGACGACGGTTTTAATCGTCGCGGATAGGGGCGTATGCACGCCGGGCAACACCTCGGGCGGCACCGTATAGGCACCCGTGCCGTACCACTGCGGAATCAGCTTGGTCAACGCGAAGTTCGCAGCGCCCACGAGCACGAGCGGCGCAATGGCGAGCAGCGGGTGGGGCAGCGTTGCCGTGCCGATATGCTCGGGTTCGTTCACGAGCGAGGTGCCGTACCCTTCGCCTTTGGCGAGGGCCGAACGGCGACGCCACTCCAAATACGTGAGGCCCACGACGAGAATGAACAACGAGCCGATCGTGCCGAGCGCGGGGGCCGCCCATCCCGTCGTTTTGAAGAAGGCGCTCGGAATGATGTTTTGGATTTGCGGCGTGCCGGGCAGCGAATCCATCGTGAACGAAAACGCGCCCAATGCGATCGCGCCCGGCATGAGGCGCTTCGGAATGCCGCTTTGCCGATACAGCTCGGCCGCGAACGGATAGACCGCGAATACGACGACGAACAACGACACGCCCCCATACGTCAGCAGCGCGCAGACCGCGACGATGACCGCATTGGCGCGGCCTCGGCCGATGTAGCGAATGGCCGCCGCCACGATCGCCTCGGAAAAGCCGGCGAGTTCGATCACCTTGCCGAACACGGCGCCGAGCAGGAAGACGGGGAAATACAGTTTGACGAAGCCGACCATCTTCTCCATGAAGATGCCGGTGAACACGGGGGCGACCGCGGCGGGATCGGTCAGCAGCACCGCAGCGAGCGCGGCGATCGGTGCGAACAGAATGACGCTGTAGCCGCGGTAGGCGGCGAACATCAAGAACGCCAATGCGGCAAGAACGATGACGAACGACATCGAGTCTCCAAGTTGTGATTGTGGGTGCTAGCGAGCGCGGAAAAAGCGCAGGCAGCCCGCATTGCAGGTTTCGTGCCATTGCCGGCCGCTGCGTGCGCGGGACGGCATGTTCTCGCATTTGCGTGCGAAACCGGTTCTAAATGAGCATCGCTTTCTCTAAATGGAGACGCCCTTTGCAGCAACCTACCGTAGAGAGCACGCCAAAACCGCTCGAAATCGGGGATTTGGCGCTGTCTCTATTCTGAGATATGCTGTCTCCCTTTCGAGAATGGGGAGCGGCGGGATGCCGCGCCAACACGTGCAATGCTGCGTAGCCGCGACGGCGCACGAGCCGCGCACTGCGCCATTAGGACTTGGGATGATGACGGAGCTCATCGGCGTGCCCGCCGATTACAACGCGATCCTGCGCCGCGCCATGGATTCGCTGTTTCGCACCTTCGAAAACTTCAGCGAAGGCACGCTGATCGTCGATGCCGATGCGCGCATCGTTTGGATCAACGAGCGTTACGCCGCGCGGTTCGGCTTCGCCGACAGCCAACAGGCCATCGGCCTCGATTGCGAAACGGTCATCCCGAACAGCCTGATGCGCGAAGTCGTGCAAACGGGCAAGCCGATCCTGCTCGATGTGCTCGAGAACGGGCGCGAGCCGCTCGTCGTGACGCGCCTGCCGCTCAAGGACGAGGCCGGGGAGACGGTGGGTGCGGTCGGCTTTGCGCTGTTCGACGAAATGAAGTCGCTGACGCCGCTGTTCTCGCACTATTCGCGCGTGCAGGAAGAACTGATTGCGGCGCGTCAATCGCTCGCGCAGGCCAGGCGCGCTAAGTACACGCTGGCGAGCTTCGTCGGCACGAGCGCGGCCAGTCTCGAAGTCAAGCGCCAAGCGCGCCGTGCTTCGTACGTCGATTCGCCCGTGCTGCTGCTCGGCGAAACGGGCACGGGCAAGGAGTTGCTGGCCCATGCGATTCATGGCACATCGGTGCGCGCCCAAGGCCCGCTCGTCACCGTCAACGTGGCGGCTATTCCCGATACGCTGCTCGAAGTCGAATTCTTCGGGGCGGCGCCCGGCGCCTACACCGGCGTCGAACGGCGCGGTCGCGTGGGCAAGTTCGAGTTGGCCAACGGGGGCACGTTGTTTCTCGACGAGATCGGCGATATGCCTTTGCCGTTACAAGGCAAGTTGCTGCGCGTGTTGCAGGACCAGGAGTTCGAGCCGCTCGGCTCGAACCGTATCGTGCGCACCGACGTGCGCATCGTGGCGGCCACGTCGGCCGACCTGCCCGCGCTCGTCGCCGCGGGCCGCTTTCGCGCCGATTTGTTTTATCGGCTCAACGTCCTCACGATTCATGCGCCGCCGTTGCGGGCGCGCCGTTCGGACATCGAAGCGTTGGCCTACGCGATCTTGGAGGATCTTTCCACGCCGGGCCGAGGCGGACATGGCCGTCACTTCGAGCTGCAAGACGACGCACTGCGCCTGCTGGCGGCGCACGATTGGCCCGGCAATGTGCGCGAGCTGCGCAATACGCTCGAGCGCGCGGTCATGCTGTGCGACACGGAGCGGATCGACGCGCGCACGCTTGCGCCTTTCATCGGCGCGGCGTCGTTGCCACCGGCGGGATTCGCCGCGGCCGCGGACGGGCTCGATTGCGCGGGCGTACCGGCACGGCCAGTCGATTCCCATGCCCAAGCAATGGCCGATTTCGAACGGCGTTTCTTGAGCGATGCGCTGCGCGCGACTGGAGGCCGGGTGGCCGAAGCGGCGGCGCGGATCGGCATGGGACGCGCTACGCTTTATAAAAAGATCGCGGCGCTCGGGATTGCCATTTGAAGAACGCAGCGCGACGGGTCTCATAACGAGACATTTGCCCGATCGCATCGGCGTTATGCCATGGCATACTCCGGCCATTCGAAAAAGAACGTCAGGCCAAAGGAGTTCGTTCAATGCAATGCAAGTCTTGGTTTCAATTGCCCGCGGGGGCGTTGGTGCGCGCCGTGACTGCCGCGTCGCTGGGCGCGGTCATGCTGGCAGGGTGCGGCAGCAGCGCTCCGCTCTTCACGCGCGACGGGCGTCCCACGACGGCCGTCCAATGCTCGGCTTCCGGTCCTTGGGCGAACTGCACGGACCAAGCTCGCGGCATCTGCCAGAGCGATATCGATGTCATCGATCGATCGACCCAAGACGGCGTCAATAAGTTACTGTTTGCTTGCAAGGCCAAGTGACTTGCGGGCATTAGGCGTGGCAGTCTGCATCGCGCGGCGGCCGAAGATCGCCGAGGTCCATGGCTTGCTCTTGCCTTTTCCTATAGCGGCTTCGGCGATTGCACTTTTGCGCGAAAGAGTTGTCAGAACGCTGTGAGCGTCATCCAATCAATCAAGTCTTACCAACCAGGAGGCGAATGTCTATGCCAACTTACCGGCAGTTGACCGAGCAGCTTGCAAAAGTTCAAGCTCAAATGGAAGCCGCACGTGAAAAGGAGCTGGCCAGCGCCATCGAGCACATCAAGGCGCAGATCGCGGAATACGGCATTACGGCCGAAGAGCTTGGATTTGCGAGCAAGCGCACGGCGGCGCGCAAGACGGGCGGTTTGCCTCCGAAGTACCGCGACCCCAAGACCGGCAAGACGTGGACCGGGCGCGGCCGCGCCCCGGCGTGGCTCGGCAAGCGGCGTGAGAAGTTTCTGATCGAGCAATAAGCAGGCGTAAAGTAAGCGCGATTCGCACCCACCGGTGCGATCGAGCCGAGCGAAAAAGCGCGAAAGCGCTTTTCGTTCGGTTGCTGTTTGGTTTAGCATCGGCGCCAGTTCTCGAAAAACGTCGAATTCGAAATCGATATGGCTCCGATCGCCCGAAACCTGTTGGGAATGGCCGCGCTATTGGCCATCGCATTCGTATTCTCCAGCAACCGCCGCGCAATCCGACCACGCACGGTGGCGGCGGCGCTGCTCGCGCAAGTGGCAATCGGCGCATTCGTGCTATTCGTACCGTTCGGTAAGGTGGCGCTTGCCGATATGGCGGCCGGCGTCAATCACGTTCTGGACTACGGCAATGCCGGCATCGAGTTTCTATTCGGCGGCCTCGTGCAATCGAAAATGTTCGCGCTATTCGGCGATGGCGGATTCGTATTCGCCGTGCGCGTGTTGCCGGCCATCATTTTCGTGACCGCCTTGATTTCCGTGCTTTATTACATCGGCGTCATGCGCTGGATCGTGATTGCGCTCGGCACGGTGTTTCAAAAGCTGCTGGGCGTGTCGAAGCTCGAATCGTTCTCGGCCGTCACGACGATTTTTTTAGGGCAAAGCGAAATGCCGGCCGTCGTCAAACCATTTGCGCGCGATATGACGGGCGCGGAGTTGTTTGCGGTCATGTCGAGCGGGATGGCCGCCGTGGCCGGTTCGGTGCTGGCGGGCTACGCGGGCCTTGGCGTGCGCATCGAATATTTGCTGGCCGCCTCGTTCATGGCCGTCCCCGGCGGCCTCCTATTCGCGAAGATCCTGCATCCGACCACGGAGGCGACCCGCGTAAAACTCGACCAACTGAGTTTCGACGAGCGTCGTCCGGCCAACGTGATCGAGGCGGCCAGCTCCGGCGCCGCGGTGGGCCTGAAGATCGCGGTCATGGTGGGCGCGATGCTGATCGCGTTCGTCGGATTGATCGCACTCCTAAATGGTTTGGTGGGCGGCGTCGGCGCGTGGTTCGGGCACCCGCACGTTTCGATGCAATCGATTCTCGGCGTGGTGTTCGCGCCGCTCGCCTACTTGATCGGGGTGCCTTGGAACGAGTCGATGGTGGCGGGCAACTTCCTCGGTCAAAAGATCATCCTCAACGAATTCGTGGCCTACGCCTCGCTGTCGCCTTATCTGAAGGATGCGGCGAGCGTGGCCGCCGCAGGGCTCCCGGTGTTGACGCCGCGCACGCTCGCGATTTTGTCCTTCGCTTTGTGCGGTTTTGCGAATTTTGCCTCGATCGCCGTCTTGACGGGTGGTTTCAGCGCCGTTGCGCCGGAGCGCCGCTCTGAAGTCGCGCGTTACGGGCTGCGCGTCGTGCTGGCCGGAACGCTCTCGAATTTGATGAGCGCGACGATTGCGGGTATGTTTTTGACGTTACATTGAGCGTCGAGCCGATCGAATGAAAGGGGTCTCCATGACGTTGGAGCAGTTGCTCGAACGGGCACGCACTGCCCGCGAAAATGCGTATGCGCCGTACTCGAAGTTCAAGGTCGGCGCGGCGTTGTTGACGAAAGATGGGCGCGTTTTTGCCGGTTGCAATATCGAGAACGCGTCGTATGGCCTTTGCAATTGCGCGGAGCGCACGGCGTTTTTCAGCGCCGTCGCCGCCGGTTGCCGGCGCGACGAATTCGCAGCGCTCGCGGTGATCGGCGATACGGACGGACCGATTGCGCCGTGCGGCGCCTGCCGCCAAATCATCATCGAACTTGGCGGGCCGGACCTGAAGATTCGACTAGGCAACGTGCGCGGCGCTACACGGGACACGACCGCGGGCGAACAACTGCCCGATCCCTTCTATCTTTGAATATGCACAAAGTCATCTACGACACGGATCCCGGCGTCGACGACGCGATGGCGCTCGTATTTCAGGCGCTGCATCCGCAAATCGAACTGCTCGGCGTGACGAGTGTGTTCGGCAATTCGACGATCGAAATCACCACACGCAATGCGCTTTATTTGGCGCGGCGCTTCGCGCCCGGCACGCCCGTGGCGCGCGGTGCGGCCGCGCCTTTGCGGCGTGCGGCGCCTGCGCCCATCGATTGGATTCATGGCAGTGACGGCCTGGGCAATACCGGGCTAAGCGCGACTGATCGAAGCCCGCTCGATCCTCGTCCTGCGCATCGCTTCATCATCGATACCGTGCGAGCGTTGCCGCACCAAGTGACGCTTCTGGCGGTAGGGCCGCTGACCAATCTCGCGCTCGCGCTAGGCGAAGCCCCCGAGATCGCTTCGCTCGTCAAGCAGGTGGTGGTGATGGGCGGGGCGTTCGGCACCAACGGCATCAACGGCAATGTATCGCCGGCCGCCGAAGCGAACATGCTGGGCGACCCCGATGCGGCCGATATCGTCTTCGGCGCGCAGTGGCCCGTCGCGATCGTTGGCCTCGACGTGACCGAGCGCACCATCATGACGACGGACTATCTGGCGCGGCTGCGCGACGAAGCGGGCGAGGCGGGACGTTTCGTGTGGGACGTTTCTCGGCACTACGAAGCATTCCATCTGTCGAGTGCCGGCCTTGCCGGCACCTATGTGCACGACTCGTCGGCCGTCGCGTATCTGCTTGCGCCGCAACTGTACACAACGAGAAAGGGGCCGGTGCGCGTGCTGACCGAAGGCATCGCTGCCGGGCATACGCTGCAAAAGCCGCCGGCGTTCGCTGCGCCAGCGCCCGATTGGGATGGCCGTCCCGCCTGCGACGTGTGCGTGGAGGTGGACGCGGCGCAGATGCTCGCGCTGTATGCGCGCACGCTGGCCGGCAAGGTTTGAGTGCGATCGGCTGTGGGGGCCGTCGAGCCGCTTTGCCTGGGTTAAGTCGTTGCGGCCGGCTGCTCGGGGCCGAAGAAAACGACCCACGTGCGGAAATCGGGGGTGAACTGTTCGAACCGATGCTCGACATGAGCGGGAACGAACAACAGGTCGCCGCTTTGAAACTCGGTGCGCTGCCCCGCGCGCGTGAAGACGCCCGACCCCGATGCAACGATGTACAACTCGTCACGTGTATGCGGCGATTGCGTGTCGACTTCGCGCGGGGCGAATAGCTCGACCGACACGTCGGCACGCTGGAACAACACCACGAACGGTTGCGGCAAGCCGGATAGCGCATGCGCGGCATCGGTTTGCGCGATACGCAGCACGTCGTCAGGGATGGGGTTCATGGCAACTCCTGGCGGAGGAAGGAAGGGCGTTCGCGGACATTCTGGCCTGCGCGCCGTGCACCGACCATGTACAGTCACACGATATCCCATCGCGCCAGTCGCGTGTGCGGCGCACGACCGGCGATCACGAGCGCGACACCCCCACGAACGCTCGCGGCGTGTCGTTGCTCGCGGCGCGATTCGCCGCTCCCGAAAACCCTCACCTCAACCAGTGCATCGCGCGCGCTTGTGCCGCTATCCAGAAGGCTTGCGGGGCGGGCGATCGGGGGTGTCCCGAAAACACTCACCTTTCGAAGGGAGCGCTGCCGAAAAGCCTCGCCACCGGACCCTTGGCTCACCGCTTGTTGCCGCGCTGGCCCGACGTCTTCTCCTTGACCTTGGCGCGGGTCGTTTTACGTAGCTGCGGGCGCGCCTCGCGTTCGACGGCCCACAAGTGCAACAGAGCACGCGTGTTGGCAAAGATCGTTTGTTTGACGAGTTCGATTTTCTCGGCGTCGATCTTTGACCACCCAAGCAGCGTCATCACGCTGCGCGGCGCCATGTGGAACGACATGAATTGTCCATGTAGCGCGAGCAAACGAAGGATGGTGAGCGGATCCTCGGGAGCGGTGCCGCAGATCTTCGCGACGAGGGCCGTCGCTACGTTGTTGAGCGGCCCACGCACGCGGCTCTGAAAAATCTCGGTGGCGATGGGAGGCTCTTGCCCGCCTTGCTCGCGCACGAAGAATAGTTTCAAGGTGGGTGCGGACGGTGTCGTGAGCGCCTTGTCGATCATCACGTTTTGGATGCCGACGAACGCTTCGATCAATTCAGCCACGTTCTCGGTCGAGCGCAGCGTGTCCGACGCGCGGCGCACGGCGGGCTCGAACACGCCCCACACCTCGGCGGCAAGATGTTCGGCGCAGGCCCGATAAACGCCTTCCTTGTTCTCGAAGTAGTACTGCAGCGCCGGCGCATTCACGCCCGCGCGCGCGGCAATCTCGCGCGTGGAGGCCGCGACGAACCCATGCTCGCCGAATAGCTCGATCGCTGCATGGATGATGCGAAGGCGCGTTTCCTCTCCGCGTGCGTAGCCGCTTTCCGTCGAACGGCGAGGGCGCTTCGTTTCGCTCATGGTTTGCTAGTCAATCTTTTCAAACGACTGCGGATAGTACACCTGTCCAAAATATATCACTTGACACAAATTTTCCAACTGGAATAATTGTGCCCGCATCGCCTCATAGGATTTCTCGAACATGTCCACGACTACCGACGCGCCGCCTCGTGGCCGCACGCAGCAAGAGACCGGCGCCAATGGCCCGCGGCGTGCGCGCAGCCGCCCTTGGCTCATTGGTTTGCTGATCGTCGCGCTGGTCGCGGGTTCGGTTTGGTTTGCCCATTGGTGGACGGTCGATCGCTTCATCGAAAGCACCGACGACGCCTATCTGAAAGCCGACAACGTGACCGTCGCGCCGAAAATCAGCGGCTACGTCACCCAAGTATTCGTGCGCGACAACGAGACCGTTGCCGCGGGCGCCCCGCTCGTGCGCCTCGATACACGGCAGTACGAAGCCTCGCTCGCGCAAGCGCAGGCCACGGTCGCCGCCCGCGAAGCGGACCTGGCGCGAGCCCAAGCCGATCTGAAGCAGCAGCAAGCGGCGGTCGCGCAGGCGCAAGCGCAGGAAGAAGTGGCGCGCGTCGCGGTGCGCCACGCGCAAGACGACGTAGCCCGCTATGCGCCGCTGGCGGCCACGGGGGCCGAGACCGGCGAACGGCTGGCGAGCCTCGTCAGCACACGCGATCAAGCACGCGCAACGCTCGCGGCCAATGCCGCCGCGGTGCGCTCGGCGCAGACGCAAATCGATGCGACCACCGCCCAAATCGCGCAGGCCCGTGCGCAGGTGGAAGCGGCTCGCGCGAGCTTGCGGCAGGCTCAACTCGACGTGAACGACACCACGCTGTATAGCTCGATGGCGGGCCGCATTGGCGATCGATCCGTGCGCGTGGGGCAATACGTGCAGCCCGGTACGCGTTTGCTGACGGTCGTGCCGGTGCAAAGCCTGTATCTCGAAGCGAACTTCAAGGAAACGCAAATCGGCCGCATGCGCCCGGGGCAGCCGGCCACGCTGCACGTCGATGCATTGCGCGGCGTCGATTTGCACGGCGTCGTCGATAGTTTCGCGCCCGGAACCGGTGCGCAGTTCGCGTTGCTGCCGCCGGAGAACGCCACCGGCAACTTCACGAAAATCGTCCAACGCGTGCCGGTGCGCATTCGCGTCCAAGCCGATGCGCAAACGCGTAACGTACTGCTGCCGGGCTTGTCGGTGACGGTCGATATCGACACGCGCGGCGCCGCGCCGGACGATCGACGCCCCGCAGCCGATAGCAACCATGGCTGAGACGACCTTGCCGGCGGGCGCCGCTGGCACGCCCGGCCATCCGGAGCGCGCCGGCGCGGTGGATTGGATCGCCGTGGCGGCGGGCTCGCTCGGGGCATTAATGGCGACGCTCGATATTTCGATCACGAATTCGGCGCTACCCCAAATCCAGGGCTCGGTAGGTGCGACCGGCACCGAAGGCACGTGGATTTCGACGGGCTACCTGATGTCCGAGATCGTCATGATTCCGCTCGCGGCATGGCTCACGCGCGTGTTCGGGCTACGCAATTTCTTGCTGACCAATGCCGCTTTGTTCATGTTGTTTTCGATCATGTGCGGCGCGTCGCATTCGCTCGAGTGGATGATCATCGGCCGTGTGGGCCAAGGCTTCACCGGCGGTGCGATGATTCCGACGGCACAGACGATCATCCGCACGCGGTTGCCGCGCACGCAGCTTGCCGTCGGAATGACGATCTTCGGCCTGATCGTGCTGCTCGGGCCGTTGCTCGGCCCCGTGCTCGGCGGCTGGCTAGCCGAAAATGTGTCGTGGAAGTGGTGCTTCTTCATCAACTTGCCGGTCTGCATTGCGTTGCTCGCGTTGCTGATCGCCGGGTTGCCCGCCGATCCGCCGCATTGGCATGAGTTCATCAATGCCGATTGGATCGGTATCGTCGGTCTGTCGATCGGGCTCAGTTCACTGACGCTCGTGCTCGAGGAAGGACAGCGGCACCAATGGTTCGAGTCGAGCGAAATCGTCAGCTTCGCGGTCATTGCCGCGCTCGGCTTCATCTTGATCGGCGTTTCCCAATTCGTCGCGCGCAAGCCCATCATGCGGCTTTCGCTGTTGCGCAACGCGCGGTACGCGAGCGTGATCGTCATCGTGTTCGCCGTGGGTGCGGGCTTGTACGGCGTTTCTTATCTCGTGCCGCAGTTTTTGAGCTTGATCTCGGGCTATAACGCCGAGCAATCGGGCGACATCATGCTGCTCTCGGGCTTGCCCGCATTCCTGATGATGCCGATCCTGCCGCGCCTGCTCGGCAAGGTCGACTTTCGTTTGCTGGTCATCGGCGGGCTCGTTTGCTTCGGAGTCAGTTGTCTGCTCGATACGAGCTTGACCGCGCAAAGCGCGGGCCATGACTTCATTTGGTCGCAACTGCTGCGCGGGGCCGGTCAAATGCTGGCGATGATGCCGCTCAATCAGGCGTCGATGGCGGCCGTGTCGCGCGAAGATTCGGGCGACGCCGCAGGGCTCTACAACATGGCGCGCAATCTGGGCGGCTCCGTCGGACTTGCCGTCATCGGGGTCGTCATCGATCGCCGCAATGCCTTTCACGTCGCCGCGTTGCGTGAATCGGTGACGGGCAATTCGTTGATCGGTCAAGAGCGGATTGCCGCCAGTGCCGCCGGCTGGCTCGCGCGAACGGGCGATGCCGCCTATGCGAAGCTGCAGGCGCTGGGGCAGTTGGCCGCGCAAATTCAGCAGCAAGCGGCGGTGATCACGTACGCCGAAACGTTTTATTTGCTTGCCATCGCGCTACTCGCCTGCATTCCGCTCGCGCTACTGCTCAAAACGCCGGCTGCTCAGCCGGGCCGCCCGCCTTCGGCAGGGCACTGACTTTTTTGAATTCGATCATGTCGATGCCTCGTTCCCTCCGATATGTAGCGGTATGGTGCGTCCACGCCGCGCTATGCGGGTTGGCCGCTTGCACGGTAGGCCCCGATTACCGCGGTGCGCCGTCAGTCGCAGCCGATGCGTTGAAGGCGCCGACATTCGTGCGGGCGCCGTCCACGGGTGTCGTCGCCACGGCGCCGAGCGCCAGCGCCTGGTGGCGCACGCTGGGCGATCCGCAATTGGACGCGCTCGTCGAAGCGGCGCTGGCGCATAGTCCGGACGTGCGCGCGGCGCAGGCGCGTTTGCGCGAGGCGCGGGCGCAGCTCGTGGGGCAACGTGCCCAGGAACTGCCGAAGGCGTCGGCGGACGTGGCCGCGGTGAGAATGCGCAGCCCCGATCTGTCGAAGCTATCGTCGGGTAGCAACGGCGGCAGCGGCGCGGGGCGCGGCCCGCTGCAGCTGTATACGGCAGGCCTGGATGCGTCGTGGGAGATCGATCTGTTCGGCGGTACCCGCCGCTCGATCGAGGCGGCGTCGGCGCAGGCCGACGCGATCGAAGCGGACCTCGCCGATACGCAGGTGTCGCTTGCGGCCGAGGTGGCGCAGGCCTATGTCGATCTGCGCGACGAGCAGCAGCGGCTCATCCTTGCACGGCAGTCGGCCGACCTGCAGCAGCGCATGCTCGCATTGACGCAAGCGCGCCGAGCACACGGCACCGCGGCCGAGGTGGACGTCGAACGTCTGTCCGGGCAGGTCCAAACGACCCGCGCCGCGCTCGTTCCGCTCGACGAGCAGATTGCCGAATCGCTCGATCGGCTGGCCGTCTTGACGGGGCGTACCCCCGGCGCGCTCGATGCGGATCTGTCCGCGGCCGCACCGTTGCCGGCATTGCCGGCGAAGGTCGAGGTAGGCGAACCGGGCGCACTGCTGCGGCAGCGCCCCGATATCCGTGCCGCCGAGCGCCGGCTCGCGGCGAGCAACGCGCAGATCGGGGAACATGTGGCCGATTATTTTCCCAAAGTGTCGTTGCTCGGCGATTTGGGCTTCACGGCAGCCGATCCCGGCCATTTGTTTAGGAAAACTAACTTTTCTTGGCTCGGTGTGCCCTATTTGCAATGGAACGTGCTCGATTTCGGGCGCACGGCGGCCGACGTGCGTTCTGCCGAAGCATCGCGAGACGAGGCCGGCGCGCGCTATGAACATGCCGTGCTGGCCGCGCTTCAGGACGCGAATTCGGCCTTGTCGCGTTACGGGCACCAGCGCGAACACGTGGTGAGGCTCGAGCAAGTCGACGCCTCGGCGCAGCACGCATCGGCGTTGATGCGGCAACGCTACGCGGCCGGCGTCGCGACGGCAATCGATCTGCTCGATACCGAGCGCACCCAGTTTTCGGCGCAGCAGGATGTGATTGCCGGCCGCGCTGAATTGCTCAAGGATTTCGTGCTCCTGCAAAAGAGTCTCGGCCTCGGATGGCAAGTGCCGGGCTAAGGGCGACGGCAAGCACGACGGCAAGCGAGCTAGCGGCGCTTTGCCCTGTCAAAGCCTACGACAATGCGCACTGCAGGTTTTACAATGCGTGCAATTTCGAAACGGCGTCGAGTGCTGCCATGCTTCGCACGAACTTCGGTACGGCGCCGGATGTCGCGGCCCCAAGTGCGGTCGTCGACGCACGGGCAAATTCACGGCACGGGTCCCAGGGTGCAATAAACGGCATACTTTCATGCGATGCTGACGACTGACCAAACCCCGATTACTAGATGATCGCAATACGACATAGAAGCCGTCGTTTTTGCCGATCGGCAAGTGCATCGCCACTATTTGCCGGTGTTTTCCGGCAATGTTGCGAATAACGGTGGCATCTTAGGCGCCATGCTCATCTGCTAGCGCAAAAAAATCGATCAAAAATCTCCGTGTTGGCATCGCGCAACCGCTTGTCATGGCTGTCGCGCCACGCTGCAAGCCGCAGCGCATTTTTTTGAAATATTTTGAGGGTTTACGCGAAATAGTTTGTTCGTAGGCTAGGGCGCCTAGAGGAGAAGCGCATGAGCCATATGAGCCACGACACTTTCGCCGATTCGCCCGCAACGTTCGAGGACGGCGCCTATCGCACCGACTCGAGGATGCCGATCGATCGCACGCCGCGCGTCGCGATCGTCCACGATTGGCTCGTTACGTACGCGGGCGCCGAACGCGTGCTCGAACAGATGATCGCCTGTTTTCCGCAGGCGGACATCTTCAGCCTCGTCGATTTCGTCGAGGACCGTAAGTTCTTGCAAGGAAAGCGCGCCACGACTTCTTTCATCCAAAGACTGCCGTTTGCGAGAAAGAAATACCGCGCTTACTTGCCGTTGATGCCGCTCGCGATCGAACAACTCGATCTGAGTGCATACGACCTCGTTATCTCGAGCAGCCATGCCGTCGCCAAAGGGGTGTTGACGGGTCCCGATCAGGTGCATATCAGTTACGTGCATTCGCCCATTCGCTACGCGTGGGATTTGCAGCATCAGTACTTGGCGCAATCGAATTTGACGCGGGGTCTGCGCTCGATCATGGCCCGCGTGATCCTGCATTACATTCGCAACTGGGATTGCCGCACCGCCAACTCGGTCGATCATTTCGTCGCCAATTCGCAGTTCATCGCGCGCCGAATCAAGAAGGTCTATCAGCGCCGGGCCGATGTCATTTTTCCGCCCGTGGACGTGCAGTCCTTCGTCGTCGGCGAGCAGAAGGAAGACTTTTACCTGACCGCTTCGCGCATGGTGCCTTATAAGAAGATCGACCTCATCGTCGAGGCTTTTTCGCGCATGCCGGGCAAGCGGCTCGTCGTCA
Organism: Trinickia sp. Z7; assembly: GCF_056498045.1. Classification (NCBI taxonomy): domain Bacteria; kingdom Pseudomonadati; phylum Pseudomonadota; class Betaproteobacteria; order Burkholderiales; family Burkholderiaceae; genus Trinickia; species Trinickia sp. Z7. The sequence goes on along the minus strand of NZ_JAUEQW010000008.1, from coordinate 198,590 downwards.
TTGGCGATGGACCCGAAATGAAGTCGATCCGCGCGAAGGCGGGACCGAACGTCGAGATCCTCGGCTACCAACCGTTTGCCGTTTTGCATGACCATATGCGCCGCGCGAAAGCATTCGTGTTCGCAGCGGAAGAAGACTTCGGCATTGCACCGGTGGAGGCGCAAGCGTGCGGCACCCCGGTGATTGCATTCGGAAAGGGCGGCGTGCTGGAGACGGTGCGCGAACTGGGTCAACCGCACCCGACCGGGATCTTCTTTCGCGAGCAAACGGTGCCGGCGGTGGTCGCCGCGGTGCGCGAATTCGAGGCGCATGCCGGCCGCTTCGCGGCGCGCGATTGCCGCACGAACGCCGAGCGCTTTTCGATCGCGACGTTCCGCGAGCGGTTCATGGGCTACGTCGAGGACGTCATGCCCGGTGCGACGACTCAGCGAGGCGGCAAGGGGATGCACGGCAAGGACGACGCGAGCGGCGGGCCGCAAAGAAGGCCCGTGCGCGTGCTGGCCCTGGACCAAAGCGGTGGACTCGACAAGGCAGAGGTTTCCTTGTTGAGCGTGGCGAGTCGTCTGAAGGATTCGCTCGAAGTCGTGCTGTTCGACGACGGCCCGTTTCGGCTCGCGCTCGAAGAAGCCGGGGTTGCGGTCGACGTGCTGGACGCGCCCGTGCTCAGAGGAATGACGAACGCACGGCGTCTGCCTAGATCGCAAACGTTGCGAGGCATGGTGTCGATCGTGCGCGAAACGGTTCGACGGGCGCGGCACGTCGATGTGATTTATGCCAATACGCCCCGTGCGATGGTGGTGGGCGCACTAGCGGGCATGCTCGCGCGGCGTCCCGTGGTATGGCACTTGCGTAATGGCACCGCAGCCTATCCGCTGGGACGCGTGCAGCGCGCGGCGTTCAAGTGGTGCGCCCGGATCGCACTGGCACGCGCGATTGCCGATAGCGCTGCCTCGAAAGATGCGTTCGAAGCTTTTCTCAAAGCGTCGCGGTTGCGTATCGATATCGTCGACGAAGCATCGTCGGCGCCGAGGATGGCCGATGCGGCCGTCTCGGCAATACTCGGTGAAGCCGCGGTGCGATAGCAATTTCGCAAGGAAACGAACGATGTTCAAAGTCACCAAAGCAGTGTTTCCAGTGGCGGGACTAGGCACCCGGTTTCTCCCGGCGACGAAGGCGAGCCCGAAGGAAATGCTGCCGGTCGTCGACAAGCCCTTGATCCAGTACGCGGTGGAAGAGGCGATCGCGGCGGGCATTACGGAACTCATCTTCGTGACCGGCCGCAGCAAGCGAGCGATCGAGGATCACTTCGACACCTCCTACGAGATCGAGGCGGAACTCGAGGCGCGCGGCAAGGAGAAGCTGCTGGAACTCGTGCGCGGCATCAAGCCGAGCCATGTCGATTGCTTTTACGTACGGCAGCCGGCCGCGCGCGGGCTCGGTCATGCGGTGCTGTGCGCCGAGAAGCTGGTGTCGGGCAGCCCCTTCGCCGTGATTCTCGCCGACGATTTACTGCACGGCGCCGAGCCCGTGATGAAGCAGATGATCGATGTCTTCAACCACTATCACAGCACGATCGTCGGTGTGGAAACCATCGCGCGGGAGGATAGCCGCTCGTACGGGATCGTCGAGGGCCGCGAGTGGGAAGAAGATATCTTCAAGCTCTCGGGCATCGTCGAAAAGCCCGCGCCCGAGGCCGCGCCCTCCAATTTGGGCGTAGTGGGCCGGTATGTTCTGATGCCGAGCATCTTCGATCACCTACGGCGGCTCGAACCCACCGTGCTCGGCGAGCTGCAATTGACCGACGCCCTGCACTCGCTGCTGGCCGAAGAGCAGGTGCTCGCCTACCGTTACTTCGGCCGCCGCTTCGATTGCGGCAGCAAGCTCGGGTACTTGAAAGCGACCGTCGAGTTCGCGATGCGCCACCCTGAAATCGGCGCATCGTTCGAAACCTATCTGCGCGATTACGTCGGCCACCTAGTGGCTTCCTCTCCGTCCTAACGGAAAGCGCAAGGCGGCTCGATCGCGCCGCCTTCCCGCCCATTCCTCTCTTCGCTGCTTCTTTTGCGCGCCCCGCCGCCAGCCGGGCGCGCATTCGTCGTCGTGCCTGCGCGTTTCATCTGTCGGACATGATTCGTTTCTATGCTGATCGGCTAATCGAGCGCGCTGGGCACACACATCTGTGGGTATTCGATGCGGGCGGACGCGAGCAGACTCACGAATCGGAGAGGGCAGTGGCGATCATGGAGCGGCAGCCGCCGGGCATACATACCCCGTGGAGCAAACGTTTGTTTCCGGGCCGATTCCTCGCAATGCAGGGCCGTGCCGTATCGCGTTCAGTGCTGACCGGGGCGGCGCTTTTCGTGCTCGCCGCACTCGCGGCGGGATGCAGCGGCGATGACGAACGCGCCGTCCAGGCACCCGCGGCCAATGCGGCGCCGATGCTGCCCGGCACGAGAAGCGCGAGCGCTTCGCAGGCCGATGCGAATCCGGGCGCGCAACGATTCGACACTGCGGGCGCGGTGACCGATGGCGAGGCGCGCAAACCGTTGCTGCCGCCTGTCATGCATACGGCCGATTGAGCGGCCCATGGAGCGGCTTGTCGAGCGGCTGTCGAGCCGCCCAGAGCCGTTCGTTTGTCCGTCGATTCGGTGGCCGGCCCGCAAGCGTTGCGCCGCGCGCCGCTCGAGTTCCCAGCTTGTTCCTGAAGTGCGTTCGCTGTTCGCAGGTGGTTGATTTTGCCGTAGTGCGTCGGCGTGCCTCGCCCATGACGAGCACGCTCCCGTTCCTTTCCTTCGCCATGAAACACGACATCCAATGACATCGAAAAGCCGCCGTGATTTTCTGCGCGCCGCCGCTCAAGCGGCCGGTGCAGCCGCCGCGATGGGCGCATTGCCCGCCGGTATTCGCAATGCGCTCGCGATCCCCGCGCACGATGCGACGCGCAGCATCAAAGACATCGAACACATCGTGATCCTCATGCAGGAGAACCGCTCGTTCGATCATTACTTCGGCACGCTGCGCGGCGTGCGCGGCTATGGCGACCGCCGCGCGATCGATCTGCCGAACGGCAAGAGCGTTTGGCATCAGCCGTTGGCTGCCGATACGGGCTATCTGCTGCCGTTCCGGCCGAGCGCGCCCGATCTCGGCATGCAGTTCCTGCAAGATCTTCCGCACGACTGGACGACGACGCAAACCGCATGGAATCGCGGCCGCTACGATCAATGGATCGCGGCGAAAGGCACGACGACGATGGCCTATCTCACGCGCCAAGACATCCCGTTCCACTATCAGCTCGCCGACGCCTTCACGATTTGCGACGCCTATCACTGCTCGGGCATGACGCCGACGGATCCGAACCGCTATTACATGTGGACAGGTTGGGTCGGCAACGACGGCACGGGCGGCGGCCCCGTCATCGACAACGCCGAGGCGGGATACGGATGGTCGACGTATCCCGAGGTGCTTCAAGCCGCCGGCGTTTCGTGGAAGGTCTATCAGGACATCGGCACGGGCCTCGATGCGGCCGGCTCGTGGGGTTGGACGCAAAACGCTTATATCGGCAATTACGGCGACAATTCGCTGCTCTACTTCAATCAGTATCGCAACGCGCAACCGGGCAATCCCCTTTACGACAATGCGCGGACGGGGACGAACGTAGCGGCGGGCGGCGGCTATTTCGACGTGCTCAAGAAAGACGTGCAGAACGATACGTTGCCGCAGGTATCGTGGATCGTGGCGCCCGAAGCGTATTCGGAGCATCCGAATTGGCCTGCCAACTACGGCGCTTGGTACATCGATCAGGTCCTGCAAGTTCTGACCTCGAACCCCGAGATGTGGAGCAAGACGGCGCTCTTCGTGACTTACGACGAGAACGACGGTTTCTTCGATCACATCGCGCCGCCCTATGCGCCTTGGTCGAAAGAGGCCGGTCTCTCAACCGTCGATGTCGCGAACGAACATTTCCCCGGCAATGGCAACTATCCGGCCGGGCCGTATGGGTTGGGCCCGCGCGTGCCGATGCTCGTGGTGTCGCCGTGGTCCAAGGGCGGCTGGGTATGCTCGGAGACCTTCGACCACACCTCGCTCATTCGCTTCATCGAGCGGCGCTTCGGACACGGGCGCAACATGTGCGAAGCGAACATCACGCCATGGCGCAAGGCCGTATGCGGCGATCTGACGCGCGCATTCGATTTCGCCCATCCCAACGCCGCCATGCCGAACTTGCCTAGCACCAAGGCATACGCGCCCGCGGACCAGCAACGGCACGCCGATTACGTTCCGCTGCCGCCGCTCGTCCAGGCCAAGCCGCAGCAAGAACCGGGCGTGAGGCCTGCCCGTGCGTTGCCGTATGAACTGTTCGCACGGGCGCAGCTTCAGGCGGGTCAGGCGCAATTGCGCGTGAAGTTGACCAATACCGGGCACGCCGGGGCCGTGTTTCACGTTTACAAGGCGCTTAGCCTCGATGCGCCTCGCACCTACACGGTCGAGCCGCGCAAACATCTGCTGGACGAATTCCCGCTGAACCTGGACGGTACCTACGATTACGCGGTGCACGGGCCCAACGGTTTCGCGCGCCGCTTTGCCGGGCGAGCGCTCGCCGTGCATCTATGGACGAGCGGCCTGGCGGCGCCCGAGGTGAGCGAGTCGTACGACGTGGCGAACGGCAACATCGAGCTCCATCTTAAAAACGCCGGCGCCGCGGCTTGCGAGTTCACGATCTTCAACGCCTATGACGGAGCAAGCATGAAACGTCGCGTCGCCGGTGGCGAAAGCGCCGACCTGTACGTCGATTTGCGGGCTCATCACGGTTGGTACGACCTTCACGTGAGCGTCGACACCGACTCGAAGTTCGTGCGCAAGCTCGCAGGCCATGTCGAAACGGGGCAGCCGAGCATGAGCGATCCCGCGCTCGGCATGGCTTCGAATTAAGCTCGCACCTGCACGCAGGCCGAGGGTTGGCCCCTCCGGGCAAACCCTCGGCCTGCGCCGGCGAAGATGCGTCTCGCTCGACGACGCACCGCGGCAGCGCTGAAATAGTCAGCGCCACGCAACAAATCTCCCTGTAAACACGCGTCGAAAACACAAAACAGATGCATGAAGCCGCGCGGCGCTTGTAGAATCCGGCGTTGAAGCGGCGTACGCCGTACGCGCTTCGTGCGTTCAACGACCCATAGGTAGGAGAAACATGTCGACTTCCGCAAAGAAGGTTGCGAAAAAGGCTGCCGCCGCTCCGGCAAAAAAAGCAGCCGCCAAGAAAGCTCCCGCGAAGAATGCCGCGGCTAAGAAGGTCGCCGTGAAGGCGTCCGGCGCTGCGTCGCCGATCAAGGACACCTTCACGAAGGCCTCGCTGGCTGCTCACCTCGCGGAGCGTGCATCGGTCGAGCCGAAGTCCGTCAAGGCCGTCTTGGCCGCGCTCGAAGACACGATCCTCGGCGCGGTTCACAAGAAGGGCGCGGGCGAGTTCACGCTCTCGGGCTTGCTCAAGATCGTGGTGCAAGCGGTGCCGGCCAAGAAGCGGCGCTTCGGCAAGGACCCGTTCTCGGGTGAAGAGCGCTGGTTCCCGGCCAAGCCGGCCAGCGTGCGCATCAAGGCGCGCCCGCTGAAGAAGCTGAAAGACGCGGCCGCAGGCTAAGTCCGCTTCGGCAAAACAAAACCCCGCAAAGGCCGAGCGCCTTTGCGGGGTTTATTCATTGGAGCGGCGAATTCGGCCCGGAGCTCAGTGCGTTTTGCCTTCGCTCGTATAACCGTCGGTGAGCGTTTGCAGGAAGGCGACGATGTCTTTCATATCCGCGTCCGTCATCGGCGGCGCATCGCCCGGCCTGCGATCGAACGGCGCATCGGCCTTGTCGATGTTGCCGTGAAATTTGGCCGGCAGATCGTTGTATTGCGCGATATGGCCTTGGGCGTCGCGCGGGTAGATTTTCCCCGGCTCGACATCGCGCAGGTTATAGAACGTCAGCACGTCCTCGAGCGAGCGATAAACGCCGTTGTGGAAAAACGCATGACGGGTGGCCGAATTGCGCAGCGTCGGCGTGAGGAACATGCCGCAGTACTGTGTCTGCTGCGCCAGGTCGGTCCGGTGCGGGCCGCACAATCCCATGTCGTAATGGTTGGCGTCGCGGTTGACGGCCAGCGCGGTATTGCGCGGCACCCCCAACGCTTCGTATTCGTAATCCGTGAACATCGGCGGCTGGCCGTCGCGCGACGGTTGCGACAAATGACAGCCGGCGCAGTTCGCTTTCTTGGGATCATTGAATAGCCGCAGGCCGCGCAGCTCTGCCTGCGTCAGTCGTGCACGTCCTTCCAGCCAGTAATCGTATTTGCTCGAGTACGGGTGAAACGAGGGATCTTCGACTTGATAGCGCGCAACGGCGAACATCGCTTCCGATAACAGCAAGCGCGGATTCTTGAAAACCTGCGGCCCGAACAACTGCAAGAACACGTCGCGGTATGCACCGCTGTCGAATTTGCGAGCAACCGCGTCCTCGCTCGTATTGGCCATCTCGACGGGGTTCAGCAGCGGGCCGAGGGCCTGCGCTTGCAATGTGTCGGCGCGCCCGTCCCAGAACATGCCGCCTTGGGGAACCATCGCCGGCGCGGCAGGCGCGCTGCCGGCGCTCTTTTGCGCGAGCGTGGCGCCCGACGCTTGCGCTGCTTGCTGCGCCAAATCGGCGGGCGTATCGGCGTCTGCTGGCTCGGCGCCGATGCTGAAATTCGGCTGGCGGTAGAGATACATCAACGAAGGCGGAGGGCGGTCGCCTTGCAGCGTCATCGCGGGACCGCCGAACTGGACCGGCAGCGCGTTGGGTGGCCCATACGCGTGCGCGGGGCTGTGACACGAAGCGCACGAAAGCTTGCCCGACGCCGACAGGCTGGGATCGAAGAAGATGCGTTTGCCTAGCAGCGCCATTGCGCTGAGCGGCGCGGTTTGCGGGCGTTGCAGATGAACGGGGTGCGGGTTCGCGCCCGTCAAGCGCTCGACGATTTCGCCGACGGCGGACGGCGTGTGCTCCGGGTAGGCGAAGGCCCAGGCGCAGGCGCCGGTGGCGGCAACGAGAAGACCGAGTGCGAGCGTGCGCACCATCATGCGGCTGCGCACGGCGGGGTGGCGGCCATCGGCGGCCGGGTTCGGCAGGGCTGAATCGAGCGGTTGCATCGTGTCGAAGGGGCTAGCTGGCAAAAGAACACAGCCCGTTGCCGGGCTGTGGAGGAGCGAGGGCCGAGCAAACGGCTCGTGTCGTATCCGTGTCGCGTCTTGACTCGACCCGACCCGATGCTCGGCGATCTCTGCTTCGCAGGACGTACTACGGAGCGGTGCTCACCTGCGTGCCCAAGTTCGGGTCGAGGGACAGCGGCGTCGTGCGCGCGGCGCTCGAGAAGTCGAACATGCCGTTGATGCCGCCCGCCGTCGCGTCGAACGAGCCGCTGCCGATGCGCTGGCCGCCGAGCCAGTTGTCCTCGATGAAGCGAACGATCGACGCTTGCGAGATGGCCGTGTGATCGACGTAGTTCTTCTTCGCGTACGGCGAGATCACGAGGAACGGGATGCGCGTGCCCGGGCCGCAGCGGCCGTTCACGGGCTGGCCGTTCACGCCGAGCGGCGCGGTGCCGCTGCCGCACACGCTCGTGCCGTTCAACATGTCGGCGCTCGAGAACGAGGCCGAGGTAGGCGGCACGTAGGCGTGATCGTACCAACCGTCGGAATCATCCCAGGCCACGAGCACGGCGGTGTTCTTCCAGTCGGGCTGCTGCTGCAGGAAGTTCACCACCTTCGTCACGAACGCTTGCTCGTCGAGCGGATCCGAGTAGCCCGCGTGGCCGTCCTGATAAGCGGGCGCCTTCAGGAAGCTCACGGACGGGAAGTTGCCGGCCTTCACCGCGGCGAAGAAATCGTCCGAGTCGTACTGGTGGTTGGCCGGGTCGGCCGTCGTCGCGCCGGGCGCCGTCGTGTAGCCCACTGCCGCCATCGACGCGGGCCGCAAGTGCTGCGGGTTGGCCGTAGAAGCGTAGTACTGGAACCAGTTGTGGTGGGGGATGTAATCGGCCGTCGCCGCGCCCACTACCGTCGAGGTCGTGCTGCGCGCGCAACCGGTCGTGCCGTTGGCGTTCGTCGTCGATAGGTTGAAGCCGCCCATGAAACCGCCCCACGTGATGTTCTTCGCGTTGAGCAGGTCGCCGATGTTCTTGCCGGTCATCATGGCTTGGTCGGTCGTGCTCGAGCACACGTCCGAGCCCGGATCGACGTCGTTGATCATCGTGAGGCCGCCTTGACCGTCGGCCACGTAGTACGAGCTGCGCGACGATTTCACGATCTGCATGCCGTTGGTTTGCCCGGCGATCGCTTCGAGAGCGCCCGGGGTGGACGGACCGTACGTATCGGTGAAGGCGTTGTCGCTCATCGCATAGTTCTGCGCGTAGTTCCACAGCGCAGTGACCGTGTTGCCGTCGTAGTAGCCCATGACCTGGCCCGTCGTGCCGAACGCGCCGGCGCCGCCGCTCGTGCCGCGGCCCGTATATTTCGGGAAGAGGTCCATGAGGCCGTTGTCGTACGCTTGCTCTTCGGCCGTATAAGCGTGGTTCTGGTCGGCCGTCGCCGCTTGCGTGCGATCGAGGCGGAACGGGTTCGACGCGCCGGCGCCGTTGGCCGCGTTGGTCGCGTTCGGGTTGGCGGTCAGCAGCGTGCCGCTCAAGCCGTTGACGCTCGGCGTGCCGGCCGCGGCCGTGAACACCGGTTCGCCCGTCGGGTTGGTCGCATTCGGATAGGTGGCGAAGTAATGATCGAACGAGACGTTTTCGCCGTAGATCACGACTACGTGTTTGATCGGCGTCGCGGTCGCGGCCGCGTTTTGCACCGAAAGCGAAGACGCCGCCGGCGTATCGTTCGAACTGCCGCATGCGGCGAGAACGCCGAGTGCTGCGACGGCTACTGCAATGGGAACAAGCGTACGGCGAAGCATGGGGACGAGCTCCTGAATTGTCGTTGCCGCGAGCTCCCCATACGCAGATGCCGTCACCCCTTCCCGTGGGGATGATGAGCGAGGAAGCCGCCGCCAACGGTGGTTATTTTCGGAAGAACGGCGCATTGGACCATGTGCATATGAAGCGTCCGAGGCATATCCCTTTCAAATTCATTTCGCATGCGTGCGGCTTCCTGGAGTACTTGCACTAAAACTAAAGCGGCCCGAGGCCGTCGCCGAGCAGCCATGAAAAAAGCCAGCCGGGCGGACCCGGCTGGCTCGAGGTACTTCGTACTGCTAACTAGCTGCGCTGTCGATTAGAACTTGTGGCGCAGGCCCAAAGCGACGAGTTCTTGCGAGCTCGTGCCGTTGTAGCCGTACGAGCCGATCGACGCTTGCGCGTTCGTCACGGCGCCCGTGTCCGGGTTACGCGTCTGACCGCTGGCGTGCTGATAGGCGCCGACCAGGTACACGTCCGTGCGCTTGGAGAGCGAGTAATCCGCGCCCAACGAAGCTTGGTGATACGTGGCCGACGTATCGCCGCTCGACTTCGTGTAGGTGTAGCCCAGACCCAGCAGCAGCGCCGGCGTGGCTTGGTAGTTCAAGAAGCCTTGACCGACGTTGAACTTCTCGCTCGATCCGAACCCGGAGAAACCATCGGGCTTGTACTGTGCGTTGCTGTAGCTCGCGCCCATCGTGAACGGGCCGACCGTGTACTGCGCGGCCAGGCGTGCGATGCCGATCGACTTGGCCGTGGCGTAGAAGTTGTTGATGTTGGCATCGAACGTGCCATCCGACGTGCTGTTCCAGCCGGTGCGCAGGCCGTTTGCCAGCGTGTTCGAATTGTCGGCGTGGAAGTAGCCGGCAGCCAGGCCGAGCGGGCCGTTGTTGTAAGCCGCGGCCAGCGACCAGGTTTGGCCGGCGCCGGTCGAACCGGCAACGCCGCCGAACGCGTACATAGCTTCGAATTGCAGGCCGGCGTACGAGATCGATTGGAACTTGATCGCGTTGTTCGTGCGCGAGCTGTTGTCGTAGTTATCGACATCGCCCGGGGTGGCGAACGCGCTGCCGAAGTAGTTATCGGCCGTGATGGCTTGAACCAGGTCGACCACCGGGTCGTATTGGCGGCCGAGCGTCACCGTGCCGAACTGCGAGCTCGTCAAGCCGACGAACGCTTGACGGCCGAATTCGCGGTTGCCTTGCAGGTTACGGCCGTTCGACGGATCGAAGCCGTTTTCCAATTGGAAGATCGCGGCCAGACCGTTGCCCAGGTCTTCTTGGCCCTTGATGCCCCAACGCGTGCCGGCCAAATCGCCGCCGCTGGCATTGCCGAGCGCCCACAGATGTTGATTGCCCGATGCGTTATGGACGTACGTGAGCGACGTGTCGATCACGCCGTACAGCGTCACGCTGCTTTGCGCATGAGCAGCGCCGGCTGCACCGAGCAGCGCGAGCGAGAGGGTTGACAAAGCGATTTTTTTCATCATTTCTCCACGCGAAACGTTATTAGACTGTTGCGGGAAGGAGAATAGCGCAATGGAGTTGAAAGGCAGAACGGAAATTTATTCGTTGTCGCCAAAACGAAACACGCCGGGATTAGAGCAAGCCAATAGTGGCTATCGAGTGGGGTGTGAATTATTGCCGCATTTGAAATACTAAATTAGCGAAAGCGCAAAACTGTGACGCAATTGTGCAAATTTTCCCCGCGGCCGTGCATGACGCCCAATATTGGCGGCTCGGGTGAGTGGCCGCCTGCCCAAAGTGGGCGCGGCTCGGCGCACTTCGGTGCGGCTTGCACGGTAAGGCGACATTCGGTTCGGTGCCGGTGCCCGAGTGACGGGTAGACAAGTTTGTCGAAATATGGCCGCCGGCGGCCGAAACTAATCATCTGGCTTATTACGCCGCATGCGCGCGGCCGATTGCAGACGCTGGCGCCCGCGCGCCGCCGCGTATTCGGCGCCGAGTAATAGCACGGCGGCGGAAAAGTACAGCCACATCAATAAAGCGGCGAGCGAGCCCGCCGCGCCGAACGCATTGGCGAGCCCGGCGTGGGCCAAGTAAATCGCGAAAAGCTTCTTGCCGGCGGTGAACAGCAATGCGGCCACGATGCCGCCGGTGAGCGCATCGCGCCATGCGACGTGCGCATCGGGCAGGAACTTGAGCAAGGCGGCGAACGAGAAGGCGAGCACGACTACGCCCAGGACGAGCTGCAGGATGTCGCCGATCACCACGAAAGGCGTGCCGCCCAAGAGCCAGTCGCCGATGAAGGTCACGACCGTATCGAGCACGAGCGAGACGATGGCGAGAAAGGCCACGCCGAGCACGAGACCGAACGAGATCAACCGGACTTTGACGAGCGCAATGACGCTGGATACGCGTTGCGATGCATCGGCGGGCCAAACGATGGACAGCGCCGTATTGAGCGAGGCGAATGTCGCGGATGCGCCGAGCGCGAGCGCGACGAACGACACGAATGCGGCGGTCCCGCCCGCGCCGCTATGGGAGCGCGCGTTGGCGACGATCATTTGGACCGCCGCGGCGGCCTCGTCGCCGATCAGAAGGTGGGCGTCTTGAAAGATCTGCCCGCGAATGGCGTTCGCCCCGAAGAACCAGCCGGCCACGGCAATCACCATGACGAGCATCGGGGCCAGCGAGAACGCCGAAAAAAAGGCGATGCCGGCGGCCATGGTCGAACAGCGGTCATCGCCGAAGTGTTGCACTGCATCGACCGCGCAGGCGCCCTCCCGGCGCGCTTCGCGCGGCAAACGACTCAACCAGAATGAAGCCATCGATCGACCCTCGAGCGGACCCGTACCGTGATGCTTCGGGCTGTCGCAGGCGGCATGCCTGTGCGGCGATCGACGCGAGCGCGCGCTCGCCGGCGGCCTACCGCCTAGCGCCTGTCCGTCCGCAGCAGACCATAGATCACACTATTGGAGATCTCGCCGTCGATGATCCATCGTTCGCGCAAAAGTCCTTCGCGCACAAAGCCTAGGCGCTCGAGCACCCGGGCCGATGCGACGTTGCGCGGGTCGGTTTCGGCTTCGAGGCGATGCAGGCCCAAGACGTCGAACGCGCAATCGATCACGGCGCGCGCCGCCTCGCTCATGTAGCCTTTGCCCCAGAACGCGTTTTGCAAGCCGAAGCCGATCTCGGCGCGCGTGGACGCCATCTCCAGGTTGAACAGCGAGCATATGCCGATCACTTCGCGCGTCGCCTCGAGTTCGATGGCCCAGACGATCTCGATGTCCGCGCCGGAGCCTTGCACGCGGCGCGCGACGTAGTCGACGGCTTGCTCGAAGCGCCTCATGACCGGAAACGACCAGTAGCGCATGAATTGCGCGTCCGAGTACATGACGAAGAGCGGGGTGGCGTCTTGCGGGCCGAGCGGGCGAAGCTTGAGTCGGGCGGTCGATAGAATGGCAGCGTCGAGTGGCGGCATGAGGCGGCGAATAGGGGGATGCGGCGGGGATTCGGTTGGCGTTCTCGCAGTGTATAACGCGCATCCTCTCGCCATCGCAACCGCTACTTGGGCGTGACTGTGCGCCTAGCCACCATGGCCGCGCTGAGCTTGGCCAGTTGCCGGTGATCCAACCATGCTTGCGCAAGCGGCAGGATTTCGCTCTCCTCGAAGGCCATGTGATTGCGATATGCGTTCACGAACCGGTCCGCCAAACCGCGCTCGAGCGGCGTGGCGAGGCCCTGGGCGATATCGGCGAGCACGGGGCGCAACTGCGCCCAGGCCGCTTCGAGCTCGCGATGCTCGTCCAGCAACGCTTCGATCCTTTCGCCGATCGGCGAGCCGCGACGCCGGGCGCTCTCGCGCAACAGCGGAAAAAGATCGTCTTCCTCGTCCGCATGATGATGCGGACCCGCGACGTCGAAGTAGCGCATGATGTTTTTGCTTGCCTGTTGCGCTTGCTCGTCCGCGCCGTGCGAAAGGAGGTGAGCCGCCAGCTTTTCGAGCGTCGCGCACTGCGCGGCAATGCGCTCATGACAGGCCTTGAGCATTTCGAGCGGCTCATCGAACGATGGTGCAGGCTTGACGAGGACGTTGTCGGATTTCACTTTGCGCACGGGTTCTGCCTCGCTTCGGTCGATGACGCCTGGGCTCCCGCGCCGGCCAGGGATGACCGGATGAATGGGCGGGGGGCCGGATGGCGCTGCTTAAAAACATACGTACAATATATCAATTATGGTGGCCGGGCAACTCAGACGGGGAAGCCTCACAGCCATGTCATATGAAGTATTTGGCATAAATAGGGATGTTTTGGCCCTCTAATTGTTCTGATGCTCCGATAAAAGATGGATGAGAAATATATATAAACGACGTGGAGTCCGGTCTTGTGCCATCCTCGCCCACCTCTGGCAACGGGTGGCAGCGCAGGGCGTTCTTGCCATCGCCGGATTCCAGCCTCGAGCCGGGCGCGTGCCGACGGCGCTGCCAAGCTGGCACGACTCACTCGATCGATAGCGGCAACGTGGAGTAACCGGCCGCCGGATAAACGGCGTTCACGGGGGCGCTGCCGGAACCTGCGAGGCCGATCTTCGTCGTGCCCGCCAGCAGGGCTTCCATCATGACGCGCAACTCGAGCCGAGCCAACGGTGCGCCCGGACAAGCGTGGATACCCGCGCCGTACAGCAGGTTGTCGGCGGGGTCGCGATCCAATCGAAACTCGTCGGGGTTGCCGAACACGGCTTCGTCGCGATTGGCCGAGGCCCAGATCAGCGTGAGCCGGTCTCCTGCCGCGATCGTGCGCCCCCCGATCGACACGGCTTGCGTGGGCGTTCTGCGGTTGGCGATGAACGGCGGGTGGATCCGCAAAATCTCGTCGATGGCCTTCGGCAGTAGATGGGGGCATGCGCGAAGGTCGTGCTGAACATCGGCGTGCGCGGCGACGTAGTGAGCGAGGATGCCGACACAGGCAGCGATCGTTCCCAGTTCCCCGACGGTCCAATTGCGCAGGATACTGACGATCTCCGCATCGGAGAGCGGGCGCGCGCCGATTCGTTCCCTCAATAAGCGTGTCGTGAGGTCATCGGGTGCTCGCTCGCCCAACGCGCGCCGTTCGTCGAGCAATGCGCGGATATGGCCGTCGAACTGAACCGCGAGGCGTCCCATCGCCTCCTTGTCGCCCGCGAGCGTGGCTGTCTGGTTCAGCCCCATCCACTCGAGCAGCGGGGCCTGCAGCGTTCGCGGCCAGCCGAGAAACTCGCACTGGACCCGTATCGCGAACGTCTGTGCGAATCCGGACATGAATTCCATTTCGCCCGGCTTGTTCAAAGCGTCGACGAGCTCCCTCGCCACATCGCGGCAAGCGGGTTCGAACGTGCGCATGCGCTCGGGGTCGAAATACGGATCGATGATCGCGCGATAGCGTTCGTGTTCGGGCGGGTCCATGCCGTTGGGCACCGCCAAGTGACCCGATGCGGCATTGCTGAACGTGTGCGGGTCGTTCAGCACGCGCATGACATCGTCGTGCCGAAAAAGGGACCATTTCAGGTAACGGCTGTGAGCAACGGGGCAGTGCCGCCGCATCGCGTCATATGCGGCGATCTGATCTCGCAGGACAGGATCCGACGTTGGATCCCAGTCGTTCAACGGCTTGCTCATGCTCGTTCCTAATCATTGTTCCGCCCGCGAATGAGTCACGCCGCCCGAGTTAGACCGGATCGATCATGGATAGCCTGCGATGGACGCCACCCGCCGTGCAGTCTTGCACTGAAAACAATGATGTCGCGGGCCGCGCAGTCTTGCTTTGATTTATGTCACAACGTGAGGATTGGATGGGGCGGGAGCGCGCCGCGGCGGCAGACGATGCACCGCTGAAGCGGCGAAGCGAAGCGCGGCGCTCGTGAGTTCGCCGCACAGGGGATGCCGCGCTCGCTAGCCGCCCCTGCTGCCGCTGCGGCGGCGCTTCCTGGCAGGCGTCTCGCCCCCTTTCTCCGCGCGCGGCGCTTGCTTGCTCGCCGTCACGGCGCCGCCCATCGATTCGAGGCACGACAAGGCGTCGACATACGAGAGAAATTGCTGCAGATACCCCGGAGAGAGGTCGTGCATCAGCGACAGGGCGCGATGCACGAGGCTGCTCGAATTGAGCGGACCTGCGTTTCCGGGTACCTGCGCGAGCGATTGCCGCAACTGCTTCCGTGCGCTGATGCCGGACCATAGTGCCCGTAACTCATCGAGCATCGGCAGCTCTGGGTACGACGATGCCCCAGGCGCGGCACGCTCGGGCGCCTGGCTGTCGCTGCGCGCCTGCGCGTGGCTTGCGAGTGCGTCGGTCAGCACGGCAAGCCGGCCGCGCGCGGGTTTGCACCCGGATAATGCCGTCGCATCATGGAGGGAGGGCGACGCCGCCGCCCGCTCGATCTCGCGCCGATATGCTTCCAGCAATGCGGACAGCTTGTTGTCGATGAGATGGCGGACTTCGCCGCTGCGGTTTGCCGCACGCCGCGCCAATGCCTCGATGAAACGAAAGCGGACCGGGTCGATGCGGTCGGCGCCTTGCGCGCGCCATGCGTCGAGCACCGCCTGCGCTTGCATTGCGCCGCTACTCATGGCGTGCCGTCGCGGTGGATGGCTTCGGCACGGGCGCGATTTCCACGCGCCGGTTTTTGGCGCGCCCCGCATCGTCGGCGTTCGAGCTGACCGGCTGCTGCGAGCCGAATGCGGCCGCGAATACCGACGAGGCGGGCACGCCCTCATCGATCAAAGTGCGCGTCACCGTCAGCGCGCGCTGCGCGGACAGCTCCCAATTGTCGGCGAAGCGCCGGTTGCCGTCGCGCACCTGCCGGTCGTCGGTAAAGCCGCTCACCATCAGAATCTCATCGCGGGCTTGTAGATAGTTCGACAGTGGTCCGGCCAGGCTTTTCAGCAGTTCGCGGCCCTCCGGTTGCAATCGATCGGAATTGAGCGCGAACAGCACGCTGCCGTTGATGCCGATGCGCCCGTTCACGAGCGTCACGCGTCCGGCCGCGAGCGGGCCGGCCAGTGCATGCTCGAGCGCTTCGCGGCGCTGGGTTTCCATTTGCCGCTGTTTGACTTCGTGTTCGAGCCGGGACGAAAGCTCCAATTGTGCGCCGACGACGCACACGAGGATCAGCATGAAGGCGCCCAGCAAGACCGACATCAGATCGCCGAAGGCGGCCCATACCGGCACCGCGTGCGACAGGGCGTCGTCGATCTCTTCGCTCATGCCGCTTTCGCTCCGGCTAACGCGCGCTGTCCGGCGAGCTGTTGCAAGTCTTCGATGATCTGCTTCTGCGACATCACGCTCAGATCGACGACTTCTCTCGCTTGCGCCACATAGTAGGCAAGCTGTTCGTCGCTGCGAGCAAGCGACTTGTCGAGCGCGGCCTCGATACGTTGCAGGTGCGTCACGAGTTCGGTGTTGGACTCGCCGAACAGTTGCACGGCCATGCCGAACGCCTCGCCCAAGCTCGCTACTTCCACGGCGCTGCCGGCGACTTGGGCCGCGACGGCGCCTAGTTTTGCGGTTTCGGTATCGACCTTGTCGGCGAAGTGCGCGCCGACCCGGTCGAGCAGCCCAGCCGACGTGGCAACCAGCGCATCGACGGCCGACCGTTGCTCGGTGCTGGCGTGATTGACGGCGCCGAGCAGCGTTTCCAGTGTTTCGAGCAAACGGCTGCGTTCTTCGAGCATCGCGGTGTCGCGCACCATGCTCTCGGAGAGCTTCTGGCGCAATTCGGCGACGACTTCGGCCGCGGCCCGCGGAGCTTGTGCGGCGGCGTCCACGAGCCGGGCGACCTCGGCAATCGTCTCGCCGGTATGCGCCTGCATGTTGGCCGAAATGTCGCGCGCGGTCTGCGCCAACGCATCGCAGATTTCCTGCTGGCGCTCGGCCGTGCGCACTCCGGCCCGTTCCCATTGCCGACTCAACTCGGCCGCCATCGAGCCGAGCGTCTCGGCCCACGCTGCCACGCGCCGTTCGTCCTGAGACGCCAATTGCGCTTGCAACTGGGCATGCGATTGATCGACGGCGTGCAGCAAGCCTGCGCCATGTTGCTCGAAGGTCGCCGCGGCGGCGGCCAAGGCTTCCCGGTTGCGCTCGGCTAGCGTTTCGTTGACACGTTCCTGGTGCGTGAGCGCTTCCGTCCACGCGCCCGAGAGACGGCCTGCCGTGGCGTCCAAGCGTTCGGCGACGTCTTGCACCAGGTTGGCCGAGCGTTGCTCGAAGGTTTCGGTGAAGCGTGAGAGCGAGTGCGTCAGGTGTTGCGAGAGCGATTCGTTCGAGTGCCGATGAGCGGCCAGTGCATCGTTCCAGATACCCGCCACTTTCTGCGTCGATGTCTCGAACCCGGTTGCGAGCCCCGCAAGCTGTCGCTCCACCGCTTGCATGACGGCGCGATGCAACGAGGCACTTTCTTGCGCAAGCCCCGCCATCGTGGCTTCGACGACGGGTTGCAACGCCGCGCCCGCGGCCCGCGCGCTATCGGTGACGGTGCGCTTCAACGATTGTTCGACGGACGAAGCCAAACGCACGTAGGCCGTTTCGACATCGCGGTGAAAGGCGTCCTGGCTGGCAAGTTGTCGTGCGTTCGAGGCCGAGCTCTGTTGCTCGATGGTGACCATCATCGTCTGTAGACGGTCGATCAACGCGGGCATCATCTCGGCTTGACGCTGCAACAGCTTGAACGATTCCTCGCGCCGATGCGCGGGCGAAAACGCGCGCAACGTCGTGGCGATTTTGGTATCGAGCGCGCGGCCCGCTTCCATCCGCTCCCGCCGGCACAACGCGCTGAGCAAGCCGAGCATGGCGGAGGCGGCCACGCCTGCGATCGAGGTGCCGAACGCAAAGCCCAGCCCTCTGACCGGCGCGGCGAGCGAAGCGCGTATCGCTTGGATGTCCGCCGCGCTCTCCAGCGCCATTCCGGTGCCGCGCAATGTTGCCGCCATCCCCAGCAGCGTGCCGAGCATGCCCAACAGCACGAGCAGTCCGACGAGGTACGGCGTGAGTGCCGGGCCGGGCAGCCCCGCACGCTCGCCCTCGATACGCAAGCGCACCGCGTTGCGCAAGCTCGGATGCAATGAGTCGAGGCAGGCGCCGAGGCTGGCAGGCGGTTCGGACAGGCCGGCGACGGTGCGCGTCAATGTATCGGTGGCTTGGCTGTAGCGTCGCAGTTCCGATGCGCCGACGATGTAACACACGCCTACCAGCAGCGTGGCGGCAAGCGCCAGCGGGTTGGAGGCGACATAGCCGGCGCCGACCCAACAAACGACGGCAAGACCCGCCACGAACACGATGAGGTTGATCAGATGTCTGGGCATAGTGAGCCAGTTAGCTAGCTAGTGCGAAGTGCGGCGAGCAATGCTTCGATCGGTTGAAAACGGACTTCCATCTCGGCGAGCAAAACGTTTTGCACGTCCTTGCGCAATGCATCGAGCCACGCGTGCGGTGCGATGCACGGCCCGTCGCCCGAGGTATCGGCCGGGGCGCCGGTTGCCGCGCCGGCCGGCGCTTCTTGCGCGGCCTGGCGCAAACGCTCGAAATACCCCGCGAGCAACAGCGGCACATTCGCGAGCAGCGTTTGCTCGCGCGGCGCGAGTGCGCGCTCCATGACGGCGTCCACCATCGCCAGTCGCGCCATGGCAGGCGTTGCGGCAGCCAATGTCACGCGCAGGCGTTCGCGCAGGTTGCCGATCGCCGTTCCCATCTCCCGCTGCAGGAGCTGATATCGCTGGCGAAACGACGCGTAATCGACCGGAGCGTCGAGCGTAGCGGGGGCGCTCGTGTTGGAGCGCCCCCGCGTGGACGTGGCGAATACGCTGTCGTGGGCGATGGCGCGCGTTAACGTGGCGCGCACGCGAGCGGCGTCGTCCGCGGCCGCCGCGGCGTCGCCGCTCGGGCCGGGGGCGATGACCGGTGGATTGCCGTTCAGCGCGGTGGACAGCTTGATCGCGTCGGTCCAGTCGAGCCACTGGCTCAGCCGGTCCGGCAAAGCGGGACGGGCGTCGGGAACATCGGCAACTGTCAGTCGCGCAAGTAAGCGAATCAGGGTCGGGCCACTTATGGCTGTGCGCTGAGGGGCTTGCACCATACGACGAAAGTCAAAAGAGTCGAAGTTTACACGCTGACGGGACCGGACTGCCTCTGAGACCTGCACCCGGTGCGTTTTTGCAACCCGCGCGATCGGCGGCTCTGTGACGCGTGCTCCCGTCATGGTGGAGCGAGAGGTGTTTGAAACGGCTGGCTCGCCTGGCGCGGCTAACGTGGCATGCGCGGGCAGACGATATAGGTGCGAGGTGGGGTTGCCGACGAACCGTTCCGGTTCACCGATGATGTGGCGCCAGAAGAACCGAGAACGCGGCTGGGGGATCAGCCCCGGTTATCGATCCACTCGCGAGCCCAGCGGCTCGAGTAATGCAAGGCGGCTTCTTTGCTGCCGAAATATTCCAACGAGTAGAACTCGTAGGTACTGGCTTCATCGTCGGCCCCGCGAAGCACGAGGTTCGAGGAAAAACTGCCGTCAGCCAGACGATGGGCGGAAGGGGAAATCGCGTAACCGCGATAATGGTTGGTGAGTGATTGCATAAATGAATAAAGTGTTTGGGCGCATGGTAGTCAAGGGTTCCCGTCGAACGATAGGGTTACGTTCGAACATGATCTGGGCGGGAACGTGGCTCGCGCCGCGTCCCGCGTCCATCAACGCCGGTTGAAACGTGTTCGCGATGCGGCGGTCGTTGCCCGCTCGTCTTTGTGCCGATAGTTGATACGGCCTTTGGTGAGGTCGTACATCGACAACTCGAGCCTGACGCGATCGCCCGCGAGAATGCGGATGTGGTTCTTGCGCAAGCGTCCAGAGGCATAGGCGGCGACGATGGCGCCGTTCTCGAGCGTCACGCGATAACGGCTATCAGGCAGCACTTCATCGACGACGCCGTCCAATTCCAACAATTCTTCTTTTGCCATTGAGGCCTCCGGTTACTGCGTAGATTGAATGGTGGGACGCGCATCGCGCAACCAATCCTGCCGCGTAGCGGCAACCGGCTGATGCGCACAATGTTGAAAGCACGACGAGAGACGCACGAACGCGAAACGGCGGCTGCGATGCCACGAAGCGGCGAGGCCGCCTAGCATCACGACACCGGTGCATCCTTCCGGCTTGCGCATGGACGGACGCCAGCCGTGAAGCGTGGCAATGAGCGATGAAGCGGGGGAATGCGTTGCAGACGACCTGCCGGCGCGCGATTGCGCCGGCAGGCCGGAGACGATGGATGCGTTGCCGCCGATCGTCTCCGTCGCGCCCCAGGAGGAGGTGCGCAGGCGAATCAGAGGGGCTTGATGTTCGACGCTTGCAGACCCTTCGGGCCTTGCTTCGTCTCGAAGCTGACGCGCTGGCCTTCGACGAGCGTGCGGAAGCCGTCGGCGCGAATTTCCGAGAAATGCGCGAACAGGTCGTCCTTGCCGCTGTCAGGCGAAATAAAACCAAAACCCTTGCTGTCGTTGAACCACTTGACGATACCGGTATCCATGAAAATCCTTCAATGAAGACAAATGAACAGATGCGCCGCTAAGCGTGCGCGAAAAAAAGAATCAAGGAGGGAGAGGACAACGAGTACCGCAGTACGTGCGGCCAATGATGAGCAACAATCGCGCTTCTTGAAGACTTGAGTGACGGAATGTACGTGCTGCCGGGGGATCGGTCAAGCGATTTCTCTGGGGCGGGGCGATTTCGGCCGTCGGTGCGGCGGATGGGTTGGGCGCGATGATTTCATGGGGACGGCGTGCGATCGCTTGTCCCATATGGAACGGAGGGTGCGGGGCGCCCCATTTTTCACGCCGTTTCGTAGCAGGGGGCGTTGCGAGCCGAGGGAAAATATAAATCCGCGGCTCGCGCCGGGGCTGTGCGACCGGAGTATGATGGTCTGCGACCGGGTTCGAAGCTCACCTCCCCGCTCACAGGCCGCATCGATCGCTACTTGTTGGCACGCGCGTTCTCGCCGTCGATAGTTCGACCTCCCCCTCGTCCTTAGCCTGCCTCGGCGCCTGCGCGCCGGCAGCCGCTCACCATCGACGGCATCACTTTCAATGATTGCCAGGAGTCTGCCATGAGCATGCACGTGTACCGCGGCTTTGAAATCTACCCTTTGATCTACTGTCATTCGGAAACGACGGCCGGATCGAGTCGTAACTACGACAGCGGTTTCGACGCCGCCGTGAGAATTTGTCTGCGAGATGCCGATACGACCTCGGTCTTCAGCGATACGTTCAAGCTGAACGACAGTGCGCCCTTTCTGAGCACGGGCGCCGCGCGCCGCGCTTCGGTCGCGTTCGGCCAAGCCATCATCGACGAGCACAACGGCGAAAACTGGATGCAGTCGTAACGGCAGCCGAGCCGCGGCGGCGGCCCGCGCGAGGCGGCGTCGGCGATAAGCTTCGTTCGCTTGCGCAACAGGGCGCGATGCGCAGTGCGCCGGCATCCCACGAGATTTTCTAGAAGGTACCTATGACCAAAATCGTTTTGAAATTGAATGAACCCGTTGAAGTCGCACTTCGGCGCTTTCGCAGAGAAATCCAGAAAACCGGTTTGATTCAGGAGTTGAGGGCGCGTTGCGCCTATGAGAAGCCGACGTCCGAGCGCAAACGGAAACTGGCGAGCGCGGTGTCCCGGCAGCGAGCGCGGCTCAAACGGCAGACGCCGCCGCGCAAGATGTACTAACGGTACGCCGCGCGAACGACTCGGCCGCCGGCCGTTGGCCGTTCGCGCCAAGCTGGACGAGCGCAGCGGCGGCCCGTGGCGGCCCACCGCGGCTAGGCCGCGACGTTAATTCAACAGCCCGTTCTCGAGCGCATAGCGCGTCAACTCGGCGTTGCTGCCCAGGTGCATTTTGTCGAGAATGCGCGAGCGGTAAGTCGTAACGGTCTTCGGGCTCAGATGCAGTTGCTCGCCGATGTTGACGAGGCTTTCGCCGCGTGCGAGCAACTTGAGCACCTCCAATTCGCGATCGGACAGGACTTCGTGCGAGGACGGCGGCTGGCCGCTCATCGCGCTGGCAAACTTTTCCGCAAGCGACGGGCTCACGTACTTGCCCCCGTTCGAAGCCTTGCGCACGGCCTCGACGAGCGTGGCCGCCGAGCTGTCCTTGGTCAGGTACCCTGCCGCGCCCAGTTTGAGCGCCCGCATGGCGTAGATGTCTTCCGCGTATGTGCTGAGGATCAAGACCGCCAGTTGCGGATGCGCGGCGCGGAGCGTTTTGAGCAGGTCGAGCCCGTTCTTTCCGGGTAGCGCGATGTCCACGAGCGCCACGTCGAACCGTTGCGCATCCACCGCGCGAACGGCTTCCTGCGCCGACGCCGCCTCACCCGTCACTTCGATGTCGCTCGCGGAGCTCAGCATGAGCCGCACGCCGTTGCGCACCACCGTGTGATCGTCGACGAGCAAGACTTTGATGGTTTCAATGCCCATGTATATTCCCCATCGGCACCCTCAGCTCGACCGTGGTGCCTTGTCCCGCGCGCCCCGATATCGTCAAGCTGCCGCCGAAATGCCGGGCCCGTTCATGCATGCCGAGGATGCCCCATGTTTGGCCGCGGGCGGAATCCTCGCCGGCGAACCCCATGCCGTCGTCTTTGATTTCCACCACGAATTCGCCGTCGTGCGCTTCGGCGCGCACCGATACGCACGAGGCGCCCGCATGCCGTACGACGTTCGTCAGCGCCTCTTGCACGACTCGGAACAGCATCGTGCTGAGGTCGGCGTCGATGGCGAACGTCGATAAAGCCGTGTCGATCGAGCAGTCGCAAATGAGATCGGAGCGCGTCTGTATCTGGTTGGCGTACCACCTCATGGCCTCCCACACGCCCAACTGATCCAAGACGCTCGGCCGCAAATCCGTGATGACCCGGCGCACGGCTCCCAGGGCTTCCTCCGCCAAGCGGGTTGCGTCCACGAGCAGCGGATCGGCCGTTCCTCCCGCTTGGATCGAGCGTTCCACGGAGACCGAGACATACGCCTTGATGCCGGTCAAAAGACTGCCGAGTTCGTCGTGGATTTCTTGCGCGATGCGCTTGCGCTCGTTTTCTTTGATGTTCTCCTGGTGCGCCGCGAGCGAGCGCAGCTCGGCTTGCGATTGCTGCAACGTTTCCTGGGCGAGCTTGCTCTGCGTGATGTCGAGCAAGATGCCTTGCACGGGTGGATGGTCCGAACCGTCATGGATCGTCTGCGCTTCGTCGCGCACCCACAGGATCTCGCGATCCTTCGCGAACAAGCGGTATTCGATGCTGAGCGCCGCGCCGCTCGCCCGGCTGAGCGCGACGGCTTCTTGCACGCGCCGACGATCGTCGGGGTGGACATGAGCTTCGTGAAACGACGGCCCGAGCACCCATTCGTCGGCGGTGTATCCGAGCATGGCGATTTGCGGGCTGACGTACTCGAGCCGGCCGTGCTCGGACGACCAAATATAGGTAATGGCGGGGATTTGCTCGACCAGCGTGCGAAATTTCGCTTCCGCTTCGCGTTTGGCTTCGATCAGCCGCTGAGCGTTCAGCATCCGTTCGATGGCCGCCGGTACTTGCTCGAGGTAGCGCCGGTCCGCGTCCTTCGTCAGATAGTCCCGCGCCCCGCGGCGCATCAATTCCACCGCCAGCGCTGCATTGCTGCCGCCGGTCAGGACCATGACAGGGATGGCGACTTCGCCGTCGTCGCCCGCCAGGGCGGCCAGGAATTCGAGACCGGTGTGATCGGGCAGGTTGTAGTCGAGCAAGATGCAATCGGGCCGCTGCTCCATCGCCAATTGGAGCCCTTGCTCTCCCGTCTCCGCTTCGAACACCACGTACCGGCGTGCGGAATCGGCGGCCAAGGCGCGTTTGCACGCCATGCGATCGACGAGATCGTCTTCCACGAGCAGGATTCGAGTTTCTCGCGACACGGTCAGGCCTTCGTGCGGATCGAGGGAGGGCGGCGCGCGATCATCCCGGTAGCTCGCTGAGCGACCAGTAGACGTCGATCGAGCGCATGACATCGACGAAGTGCCGGTAATCGACGGGTTTGGCCATGTAACCGGCCACGCTGAAATTGAAGCTGTTGATCTTGTCTTCCTGTTCCTTGGACGTCGTAAGCACGATCACAGGGATGCGTCGCAGGTTTTCGTCGGCCTTGATGATCTCCAAAAATTCGATGCCGCTCATGACGGGCATATTCAGGTCGAGCAGAATGATGCACGGCAAGGCGTTGCTCGGATCGCGCAGGTAGTCGATCGCCATCTCGCCGTTTTCCTGGCGAACGACCGGGTTCGTGACGCGGATCTCTTTGAATGCCCGCTGTATCGTCATGACATCCACGTCGTCGTCTTCCACGACCAGGATGGGTTGATTCATTATCTTCATGCTTTGTTCTCCATCGACATGGCGGGGGTGTGCTGGGGCAGCGTGAAAAAGAAGGTGCTTCCGGCACCCACCACCGACTCCAGCCACACATGCCCGCCGTACATTTCCACGATTTTTTTCACGAGCGCCAAACCAACGCCCGTGCTTTCGACTTGATCGCGAGGGGTCAGCGTTTGGAACAGCTGAAAGATGCGCTCGAAGTGCCGTTGTTCGATGCCGGGCCCGTTATCCGCCACGGAAAACCGATAGGCGCGCTCTTGCTTGACCCACTCGATTCGGATTTGGCCGGCCGGCTTATCCATGTATTTGATCGAATTCGATAATAGATTCTGAAAAACTTGTTGGATTCGCGTTTTATCCGCAAGCACGGTGGGCAAGGGTCGCGTGACGATGATTTCGACGTTCGAGGGGGGCGCGAGCAGGTCGACGACCTCGCGCACCAACGCGTTCAGATCCACCCAAGTCGAAGTCTCCTTGATTCGGCCCGCGCGGGAATATTCGAGAATCCCGTCGATCAGCGCGCTCATGCGGTGGACGCGGCGTATCAGCAAGCGCATATGCTCGCGGCCTTCGGCATCGAATTTATCGGCGTAGTCGTGCGACAACCAATCGGCCAGCGACCCGATGCCGCGCAACGGCGCTTTCAAGTCGTGCGATACGACGTACGCGAAGTTGGTCAGCTCTTCGTTCGCCGTCGTGATTTCCTGCATCAAGACGCGTTGCCGCTCTTCGCTTTCCTTGCGCTCGGTGATGTCGCGCACGACGGCTGCGAGCATCCGGTGATTGCCCAGCCGAAACTTCGAAAGCGACAGCTCGACCGGCAGTTCGGAGCCGTCCGCGCGCCGCCCGGCCAGCTCGCGGCGGGCGCCATTGGTCAATGTGTCATCCGATAACGTGCCCGACAGCGCCGGCATCAACAGCGCGATGTTTTGTCCGATCAGGGCTTCGCGCTTGTAGCCGAAAAGCTGCTCCGTGCGTGGATTGACACTCTCGATCGCGCCCGTGTCGTGCAGCGTGATGATCGCGTCGGCCGCCGTATCCACGACGGCGCGCATGCGCGCCTCGCTGTCGAGCACGGCTTGCTCCGCGCGCTTGCGAAGCGAGACGTCGTGAATGGTCGCCATGACGAGCCGCAACCCGCGATCGGTCTCGAGCGGCGACAAGCTCACTTCGATCGGGATCTCGGCGCCGTCGCTGCGCTGGCCGCGCAGCTCCATGCCCACGCCCATCGGACGCGCCCGCAGTTGCGAAAAGAAGTTCGTGCGCTCCGTGACATGTGCGGAACGGAATCGCTCGGGCATCAGCATCTCGAGCATCTGCCCGTTCAAGCCCTGTTTCGGATAGCCGAACAGGCGTTCGGCGGGCGGGTTCGCAAGCGCGATTCGACCGTCCGGATCGACGATGATCAGTGCGTCGGCCGCCGAACTGAGGAGCCAATCCAATGTTTGGCCTTCCAGGATGTGATTTTTCATCTCGGCGATTCTGTGATGTCCGGTTTCCTGTATCGAGACCCGTGCGGGACGTGCGCGCCGCGCCCCGGACGATTCGCGCAGAAATGCGGCGGATGGGCGATCGGGGCAGCCGGCGTAGCGCCAATGTTACCAGCGCCGAGGCATCGCCTCCTCGGCCGCGCGCTGCCTCCGGGGAGGAGTGTGAATGACGGGTGCTTGACCCAGGTCACATTAGAAGGCGTCGTGGCGCGGCAAGATAGAGACCCGAGCATCAGGAAAGATAGGCGCGGCCTGCTGTTGCGCATGCATGCCGCTGGAATCGCGCCGCGCCGAGCAAGGCAACTCTCATGGAAGGCACGCACTTTTGTTATCCCGCACCCCAATGGTATGCGCAGGCGCTCGGCGCTTCCTGTGTCGAATCTTGGGTCAAGGCCAGCCGTCAGCCGTATTGGTACCGGCCAGCCGCATTGGCGGTTCTCGCCCCGCTCGACCGGCAGCGCGGTGGGGATCGCGCGCGCACCGGCGCCTATGACACCGTTCGCGCCGTCCAGTTGCGGCGCGAGATGGTGCTGTTTGCGCGCGAGCACGGCGTGTGCGCAGGCGTGGCGGAGGTGTATTGGTCCGCCGGCGTGACCGCGTTGTCCGAGCACGCGTTGCGGGCGGTCCATCATGCGGTCACGGAATGTTTCGACGTGGAGGCGGGCGCCGCGTTCACGGCCTGCGTCGCGGCGTCGCGGCCGCCGCACCCGGAGATCTTGAGCGCGCTGCGCGAGTTCGGCGTCACCACGTTGCATGCCGGCATCGACGCAAAGGACCCCCATCAGGGGGATGCGATCGAGCCGTTCATGGCCGCAGCGCGTAACGGCGGCTTTCGTTCCATTGCCGTGGAAGTGCCCATCGTGGCCGCGGATGCCTCCGTACGAAGTGCGCGGGCCTGGGTGGAGACCCTGCTGGCGTGCCGGCCGAGCCGCATCTTGTTGAGCGCGGGCGGCGGGGAGCAAGCGGCCGGCGGATATCGGAGCACGGCCGATATAGAAGCTCGCCTGCAGCAGATTCGGCGAGAGACGTTTGCCCGACTCATCGCGGCCGGCTACGAGTACGTGGCGCACGACGCTTTTGCCCTGCGCTCCGATGAATGGGTCGGCGCCAAGCGCATTGCGGCGCTCACGCCGCGGCCTTATGGCTATTCGACTCGAATGACGTACGCATCCATCGGGATCGGCCAAGGGGCGATCGGAAACGTCGGGCCGATGCAATACCAGAACTGCCGGGACGCGGGTGCGTATGCGCAGATGCTTACGCGTGGCGTATTGCCGGTGGAGCGCGGGCTGCTCTGCACGCCGGACGATTTAGTGCGACGCACGATCATGGCCGGTCTGCTCGCGAATTTTTCGGTGGACATCGAATCGATCGAGGAGTGCTACGACATCGACTTCCATATGACCTTCCGTCGCGAACTGGCGGCGCTCGAGCCGCTCGCGCGCAAGGGCTATGTAGAGCTCGACGCCAAGCGCCTCTTTTTGACTCCGGTAGGGCGTTTCGCCTGCGGCCATGTGGCGGACGCTTTCGATCGTTATCTAAGGCAGCTCGAGCAGGCGCGCTGGGAGCCGGAGGAGCCCTGAACCGTCGCCGAAGGTGTAGGGGATCACCTACATAACGCGACATGGATCGCCGATATGCTCGGCGCTCCCGATTCATGACAATGCGTACCAGCAGCGATAGAACGATTGGCGGCCCTGTTCGCCAAGCCTGGTTCTACGCGTCTTGGAGCATGGACATGGATACCACCGCATTTGCAGAAGTCGAACGTCTCACACCGCGCGCAGCGCACAAGCAAGTGGCTGGGGCATCCCCGATCGCATGGCTCAAGCCACAACGGGAAGTTAGCGCCAAGGCGGCAAGCGCTGCCGATCATCACGATTGCGCGAGTTGCGGCTCTCGCCGGTTTTGCCTGCCGGACGATTTCGATGTGGGCAATACGGCCGCGGTCAAGGGCGTGTTCGGCAACTATCGCAAGGTGAAGCAAGGCGAGGCGATTTTTCGCGCCGGCGAGCCGTTCCGGCATCTTTACGTTGCCAAAGTGGGGTCGTGCAAGACCTTTGCGATCGACAACGAAGGCCGCGAGCAGATCATCGGTTTCCAGATCGCTGGCGAATTCATGGGAATGGACGGCATCAGTACAGGGCATCACGTGTTGGACGCGATCGCGATGGAAGATAGCGTGATCTGCTACCTCCCGTTCAAGGAACTCGCCGCGGCCGGCGAAAACAACGTTGCCTTGCGCAACCATCTGCACAAACTCATGAGCCGAGAGCTGGTGCGCGAATCAGCGTTGTTGATGCTGATCGGACGAATGAATTCGATGGAGCGGCTCATTGCCTTCCTGCTCAACTTGTCCAAGCGCTATGCCCAGCGCGGCTATTCCTCGCAAGAGTTCAACCTGCGCATGACGCGCGACGAAATCGGGTCCCACTTGGGATTGACGCTCGAAACGGTCAGCCGTGGGCTGTCGAAGTTGGGATCGCTCGGGCTGATCAAGTGCTCGGGCAAGCGTGTGTCGATCACGGACCGAGCCGGGCTCGAAGAAATGAGCGGCCATCTCATTCCGCAGTGACGGAGAGCGCTGCGCCTGTGTGTCCTGCCTGTGCGTGCTGGCGAAGGGTGGACCCCAGGCGAGTTCGGCGCGGGCGGGCTTCTCCCTGCCACCAGCATCTATCTATCTGCCGCGACCGATGCTTTACGGGTGGCGGCCTTTCCGGTACGATTCTAGTTGTACGATGACAGATGACATGGCGCGTCCGCGGCAATGGACCACGCGGACCGAGCCGCGCTTGCGCGCCGACCTGCGAACGGGCCGTACCATGTGAGGCCGAGAGGGTCATGCTTCCCCGACACCTGTCAAGGCTCGAGAGAACGGACAAACCGCCGTTAACTTCGAGACGTACGATGACATCGGTGCTGGAAATCCATGAGAAACATAAAAGTTCGAACGAGCTTGCTGGCGGTGCTCGTGCTGTTTGCGGCGATGATCGTGATGGGCGGTGCGGCCGGGGTGCTCGCGCTGCATAGCGCCAATTCCAATGCGCAACGTTTGCACGAAATCGCGAGCCAGACGCGGCTCGTCAACGACGGCTACAAGGACAGCACCCGTACGCGGTCCGCGCTCGTGCGCGCCTATTCGGCGCTGAAAGAACATAACGACCCGGCGGCGCGCGACGCCGCACTGCAAAGCGCGAAGCGAACGTTCGACCTCTCGGCGAAGGAAACCTCGGCGTTTCAGGACGCGCCGCGCTTCGATGGGCTAGACGAAGCATTGAAGCAGGAACTCGTGAATGCGTCGACGCACCTGGCCGATTGCCTGCAGCGCGCGACCGATGCACTGCGCAGCGGCGATACTGCGGCCTATGCGACGATCAACGATCGGGACGTCACGCTGGCGGGGCAGGTCTACTCCGCGAACGTGGAGAAATTCCAGCGGCTCGCCAATCAACTCGATGAAACGACGCTCGACCAAGGCAACTCGCATTACGAGTGGATCGTCGTTTTGGTTTGCGCCGGCGTGGCGATCGCGCTGCTGGTGACGGTGGCGACGCATTTCGCGCTGCGGCGCGTGGTGACGCAGCCGCTCGCCGTAGCAGCCCAATGGCTCGATCGGATCGCGTCCAACGATCTCAGTGGACGGGTGCCCGAGGGCGGCCGCAACGAGATCGGGCAGTTGTTCGCGTCGATGAGCCGAATGCAGGCGGGCCTGCTGCGCACCGTCTCCAGCGTGCGCGCAAGCAGCGACGCGATTCATACGGCAGCCCGCGAAATCGCGGCGGGCAACCTCGATTTGTCCAGTCGGACGGAGCAGCAATCCGCTTCGCTTGAAGAAACGGCCGCCAGCATGGAAGAGCTGACCGCGACCGTCAAGCAAAACGCCGACAACGCGTCGGAAGCGTCGACGCTGGCCGACGGCGCGGCCGATCTCGCGCAGCGCGGCGGCGATGTGGTGGATCGCGCCGTGCAGATGATGGGCGTCATCAGCGCGAGCTCGAAAAAGATCGCGGACATCACCGGCATCATCGATAGCATCGCCTTTCAAACCAACATTCTTGCGCTGAACGCCGCCGTGGAATCGGCGCGCGCGGGCGAGCACGGGCGCGGCTTCGCCGTGGTGGCGGGCGAAGTGCGCACGTTGGCGCAACGCAGTGCGGGCGCAGCGCGCGAGATCAAGGCGCTGATAGGCGCTTCGATCGACGACGTCAAGAACGGCAACGAACTCGTCGGCAACGTGGGTCAGACGATGAGCGAGATCGTCCGCTCGATCCGCGGCGTGGCCGGCATCATGTCCGAAATCACGACGGCGACGGCAGAGCAGCGTATGGGCATCGAACACGTGGGGCAGGCGGTGAGCCAGATGGACCAAGTGACGCAACAGAACGCCGCGTTGGTCGAGCAGGCCGCTGCGGCCGCCCATGCGTTGGAGGAACAGGCGCAATCGATGCGGGAGGCGATGGCCGTGTTTCGCATCGATCGAGCGCGCTGACCGGTCCATCGAGTCGGCGCTCAGCCGCCGTTTGTGCGCGGAAGCTTTCCCTTTGAAACTCTAACGACGAGACAAGGATAATGGTCACAAAAACTGCGACTCGCGCCATCGCAGGCGCCGTCATGAGCTTGAGCCTCTCGGTCGCGGCGCACGCCGCAACGTTCGTGTACGTATCGAATGCGGATAGTCAAGACATTTCCGTGTTCCGCCTCGATCCATCGAACGGCGAGCTGGCGAGCGTGGAGACGGTCGCGGCGGGCGGCACGGCGATGCCCATGGCCCTTTCGCCGGATCATCGCCACTTGTATGCAGCGTTGCGCTCGAAGCCTTATCGCGTGGTGAGCTTCGCGGTCAATCCGATCGACGGCAGGTTGCTCGAACTCGGCAAAGCGCCGCTCGCCGAGAGCATGGCCTACCTATCGACCGATGCGAGCGGCCGGTATCTATTGTCCGCTTCGTACGGCGGCAACCTGCTGGCCGTCAATTGCATCGGCGCCGACGGCGTCGCGGGCGACGTGCTGCAGACGGTGTCGACCGGGCCGATGGCACATGCGATCAGAACCTCGGGGGACAACCGGTATGCGTTCGCTTCGGTGTTGGGATCCGATGCGTGGCTGCGCTTGAAGTTCGACGCGTCGACAGGAAACTTGACCAAAGAGGATGCGCCGGCCTACCAACTCCCGGAAAAATCGGGACCGCGGCATTTCGTCTTTTCGGCGGATCAACGTTTCGCGTATTTGATCGACGAACTGGATGGAAAGCTGCATGTGCTCTCGCTTCGCCATGACGGCCAAAGCGTTGAGCCCATTCAGGCGGTTTCGATTTTGCCGAAAGATTTTGGCGGTCAAAAGCCTTGGGGCGCCGATCTGCATTTGACGCCCGACGGAAGATTTCTTTACGCTTCGGAGCGCACTTCCAGCACGCTCGCCGCTTACCGCGTGAATCCATCCACCGGCAAGCTGACGCGAATGGGGACCTATGCGACGGAAAAACAGCCTCGCGGTTTCAATATCGATTCCTCCGGGCGGTACCTGCTCGCGGTTGGGCAGTTGTCGCCGACGATGACCGTCTATGCGATCGATCCGAAGAGCGGCGCGTTGCGTGAATCGGGCAAGTTTGCTGTCGGCAAGGGCGCCAACTGGGTCGAAACCGTGACCTACGAAGGGACGAACTGATCGGACCATCCTTGCCGCACCGGGCGCGATACGTTGCGCCTGAACCAAAGATCGATCCGCGAATGCCGCTCGCCGCCGAGCGTCATCGCGGGATAACCTGCCGGACTTCATGTCAGCGCGGGACCGTGTTGCCGTAGCCCTCGAGTATGCCTTTCACTCGAAGCGGCGTTCACTAGGCCGTAGTCCCCACGCAAAAAAGGCCAGGCCCGAATCTTGCGCGCCCCCCATTGAACCGACGAATGCCGATCTTCGGCATTTCGCCTAAGGCTTTGCCTGGTCGGAAACATCCAAGACGAAAATGGCAATTGAGGCTGACGTCGATAATTTATTTACAAGCTGCTTTCAAACGTTTGCGCGGCTTTGCAAACGTTTGTTTCCTCGATTCGGGCACAACCCGCGTCGGTTAAGCACGACGGCGGCGCTAGACTGTTGTTTCACCATTTCTAGATCCATGTTATTTTTGCGCCCGAAAAGGGGAGGTTGGGCAGCATTTTGTTCGTCCGACACTCGGTCCATGCCGAATAACTGGCGGCACGAAGATCGCCCCCTAAAAGCAGCGACATTCAAACGGGGAATGGTGTGATCAGTTTTGCCATTGATATCGCGCTCCGCGTGCGGTCGGCTCATCGCTGGCTCCGCAGTTGCCAAGCGCAGCGTCCGCTCGTGGTGGCGTTGTGCATGGCGTTGGGTGTTGCCGCGATCGTGCGTCCCGACGCTGCGAGCGCTGCGCCCGTCGCACGATCGCAAGACGCCGCGCGAAGCACGAGCGGCGTCGATGTCTCGAACGCCGCGTCCGCCGCGCACGTCAATCTCGCCGTCTACGAAGGCGACGATCCCCCGATGGACCTCCTGCAGGCGTTCGACGCAGTCGTCCTGGATCCCGCCCGCACCTTCGATCCCTCTTCGCGGCCGCTCCAGCACACGACGTATCTCGCACGCCTCGACGGCGCCGATACGCACGCGTCCTCCTTCATTGCCGACCAAATCGCGCCGCTGTGGCAGCGTGGCTTCCGCGGCTTCGTCGTCGATGCGAAAGGCGGCGAGGGTGCAATCGATGCGATCCGCGCAGCCTACCCGGAAGCGAAGGTCGTCGTTGAAGGCACTAATGCGCTGGACATCGCCCGCGCGCATCGCAACAACCTATATGCAGTGTTGGTGCAAGGGCTCTTCACCTCGATGCCGGGGAACGACGCCGATTCGTCGCCCGCTGCCTCCGCCGGTCTCGATGCCGTGCGCGCTTTCGTTCGCGACACACGCGTTCCCGTCGTCACCATCGAATACTGCGAGAAGACCGACCGCACTTGCGCGCGCAAGGCGGCGCACGACGCGATCGCCG
This sequence comes from Trinickia sp. Z7, assembly GCF_056498045.1. Lineage (NCBI taxonomy): Bacteria > Pseudomonadati > Pseudomonadota > Betaproteobacteria > Burkholderiales > Burkholderiaceae > Trinickia > Trinickia sp. Z7. The sequence continues at coordinate 165,793 of NZ_JAUEQW010000008.1, read as the reverse complement.
CGGGGCTCGATGTGTATGCGACCGACCCGTCGCAGACGGTGGTCGGCATCGGCCGCATCGAAGTCATGCCGCGTAAAGTGCTCGTCGTGCAAGACCGCGAGGCGAGCATGCCGGTGGATCTCACGCCCGGCGTGCGCTTGCTCGCGACGCCGCTCAACTACCTCGGGTACGACATTCAATACGTCGATGCGACGAGCGCCTTGCCCGCCAACGTGACGCCCGACCGCTATGCGGGCGTCGTCGCGTGGATCCAGCGCGGCGACGTGGCCGATCAAACGGCGTGGCGCCGCTGGGTTCGCCGCGTCGTCGCCGCGCAGGTACCGATCGCGTTCATCGGGCAGTTCGGCTTCGCGGCCGATAGCGACGAGTTGCCCGGGCTGCGGCGTGTGAGCGGGACGCTCGCGCGGCCGATATCGATCGTCGCGCACGACCCGATGGTCGGCTTCGAGACGATGCCGCCCCCCGATATGCGCGACCTGCCGCGCGTTCGGGTGGAGGGCGCCGGCCGCTCGCTGCTCGGTATCGACGCCGCCGGCACGCGCGTCGATGCGGGTGGCGTGATGCCCTGGGGCGGTTTCGCGCTCAATCAATATTCGGAACTGTCGCTCGACGCGATCGAGCAAGAGCGGTGGGTCATTCAGCCGATCGATTTCCTGAAGGCGGCGCTGCGGTTGCCGGCGCTGCCGGGGCCCAGCGTGACGACCGAGAACGGGCGACGCTTGCTGATGTCGCATGTCGACGGTGACGGCTTTGCGTCCCACGTCGAATTCCCGGGGCCGGACTACGCAGGGCAGGCGCTGTACGATCGCATCTGGACCAGATATCCGATTCCCGTCACGCTCTCGGTCATCGAGGGCGAGGTGGGCCCGGCAGGCCTCTATCCGAAGCTTTCGCCCCGCCTCGAGCAGATCGCGCGCAAGATGTTTGCGTTGCCGTACGTGGAGATGGGCACGCACACGTATTCGCATCCGTTCATCTGGGAAGAGGTCGACACCAAAAGCGGCGCCCGCACCGATCGCGGCGGCACCGATGCGGCGTTCTCGTTGAATATTCCCGGTTATAAATTCAACCTCGACCGCGAGATCTCCGGCTCCATTCAATATATCGACAGCCGCCTCGCGCCGCCGGGCAAGCACGTCACCATCCTGCAGTGGTCGGGCGATTGCATGCCGCCCGCCGTGGCCGTGAGGCGGGCCTATGAGAGCGGCGTCTACAACATCAATGGCGGGGATACGGTTATCACGAAGACGCAGAACAGTTGGACCGCCATTGCGCCGATCGGTATCGACAAAGGCCCGGGCGCCTATCAAGTGTTCGCGCCGAATCAAGACGAGAACGTCTACACCAACGATTGGCAGGGTCCCTTTTACGGCTTCGAGCAGGTGCTGCAAACCTTCGCGATGACCGACGCGCCGTTGCGGTTCAAGCCGATCGACCTGTACTACCACATGTACAGCGGCACTAAAATCGCCTCGCTGACCGCGTTGGACCACATCCTGAAAGCCGTGTTGGCCCAGCCGGTGTTGCCCGTGCGCATCACCGACTATGTACGCAAGGTGCTGGATTGGCACACTTTCGCGGTGGCGCGCGAGGGCGATGCCTGGCTCGTGCGCGGCAACGGCTCCGTGCGCGAATTGCACTGGACCGGCAGCGAGGTGCCGCGGTTGTCCGACGCATCGGGGGTGACGGGCTACGCGCGCGGGCCGGACGGCATCTATGTGCATTTCGACGGCGGGGCGGCGCGTTTCGCGCTCGAATCGCCCTCGCAGACGCGCAATACGGCGCCTTATATCGCGCAAGCCAACGGCTTCGTGCAGGACTTCCAACGCGGCGCAAAGAGCCTGCGCTTCGCGTTCGGCGGGTATTACAAGCCGTTCGTCACGATCGCGAACGCCGCACAGTGCCGCGCGTCCAGCGCGGGCCGCGCGCTCGACGCGCGCCGCGACGGCGGCGCCCTGACGATCGCGCTGCCGGCCGTGCCGGGACAGCAAGTGGCCTATCAACCGATCCAAATCGACTGTGGCGAATAACCGACCCCGTATCGCGGCGCCGACCACGCTCGCGGGCCTAACGCTCGCGGTCGTCGCGGCGCTCGGCGCAATTTACCAAGGTGGCCGACTGCGCGAGCGCATCGTCGACGACCGCACGCCGAGCGAGCTCAACGTCGCGTACCTCGAGGCGTGGCTGCGCAGCGCGCCTTCCGATCCCGTATATCTTCGGGTGCTCGGCGAGCAATACGTGGCGCTGGGGCAGATCGATCATGCCGAGGCGATCGCAGCACGTCTGAGCGCGCTCGATGCGCCTGTCGCGCGTCGCAACGGCGAGCGTCTCGCGCTGCGCTGCGATATGCAGCGGGCGTTCGCGGCCACGCCGGGTTCGGCGGATCGCGAGGCGGGCCTCGCGCGCGCTCGAGAGCACCTGGCTGCCATGGCGGCCGAATCGTGGAGCGCCGACGATTTGCGCACGCTTGCCGGGCAGGCCCTGGCCGTGGGTGCGACGGACATTGCCGTGCGCTACGAAATGCAGCTCGTTCAGGCCGATCCCGATCGTCGCCTGTATTGGCAGCGGCGTGTGGCGCAACATCGGTTGGGGCTTGGCGACTATCGAGGCACGGCCCAGGCGTACTTCGCCGCGCAGGCGATGGATACCGACCGTGCGTCCGCGCGGCGCGATTTTCTTGCCGCCGTGCGGGCGTTGCAGTCTGGGAATCTGCTCGACGTGGCGTTGAGCGAGGGCGATGCCCATCTCGGCGCACTCGCCGACGATCGCGAATCGCTCGAGGCGATGCTCACGCTTGCCCGAGCCGCCCATCGCACCGATCTCGTGGAGCGCTATGGGCGCGCGTTGATGAAATTCGTCGTGCCGTCGGCGACGGGGGGCGCCACTAGCGAAACGAGAGGCGGCTTCTTGCCGGTATCGGCATCGCTGAAGGTAGAGCAAGCGCGTGGGGAGCGTGTCCGGCAGCAACCCGAGCGCGGTGTTTGGTTGCGGCTTGGGCAGGCCGAGGCAGAGCGCCTGCGGGCCGCCGGGGGGCCGTCGCGGTCGAGTCGTTTCGCTGCCGCCGCTTTCCCCGCTGCGGGGCGCGTGAGCGTGGTTCGCATCGCGACCGGCGCAGCCGTGCCCGCGTCGCAGCCCGCTGCGTCGCCGCAGTCGAGTGTCCATGCCGGGACAAACGCGAATGGCGCGCTGGCGCTCACGTTGTATCAATCTTTTCTCGAAGCGGGCGATCTCGCCAACGCCGAGCGAATCGCGGCGGAGGAAGTCAAACGCGCGCCCGATGCAGCAGCATGGCAGGCGCGGCTCGCCCAAGTCCAGGAGTGGCGCAACGAGCCGGCGGCTGCCCTGCAATCGTGGCTCGCCGCTGCAAAGGGGACGGGCGATGCGACGGCATGGCGCAACGTGCAGCGTCTTGCACCGATGCTGCATGACGACGAGCGTTATGTGCAAGCGCTCGCCCATGCTTCGAACGCCGCGCCGGACGACATGACGCTCGTCGACGGCGTGATCGCCGCCTATGAGCGGCTGGGGCGGCCCGACGATGCTCTGGCCTTCCTCGATGCCCGCGTGCACGGGCCGCAAGCCGAAGCGATCCGTAGTCGAATCGCCCTGCTGGCGCAGCGGGCCGGGCGCGACGATCTCGCGCTCGCGACCTACCGATCGCTGCAGCTTCAAGCACCGAGCAAGGTCGAATACGCGCTGCACGGCGCCAACTTGTTGTACGCGCACAATGATTTCGCGGGCGCGCTCGCGATGCTCAAGCGCTCCGCGCCCTATGCAACCGACGCCGATGTGCTGTTCTGGCGCACGTACGGCCAACTCGCCCAACGGTTGCAGGACGAGAAACAGACGCATCTCGCCTACCGCCATCTGCTTGCCGGCGGACAGGCCTCGCCCGAAGATCTGGCGGCCATGACGTTCTTCTACGATCCGCATCCGCTCGACGCGGCGCGCACGGCCGAGCGTCAATATCAGCGTACTGGCGAAATCCGCGCATTGCGCGATGCGATCGATTACTACCTCGCCGCGCACACGCGCGAGCGCGTCGCCGCACTGCTCGAAAGCTTGACGCCCGAACAGCGGGCAGCGGCCGAGCGCGACTCGGGGTTCCTTGCCGCGCGTGCGGAATACGAACGTCAATCGGGCAAGGTAGGCGATGCGCTCGACGATCTGCGGCGTGCGATCGCGCGGCCCGACTCGACGCCCGATACACGGGCCGCGTATCTGTGGATGCTCGTGGACCAGGGCAGCGAAGGCGAACTGCGCACGGTGCTGCAGCGGTGGCGGGCCGCCTCGCTCGAAAACGAATCGCTGTGGGGACCCTTCGCAGCTGCCGAGCTGCGGCTGAACCGGCCGGTCGCCGCCCTCGGTTATCTGCGCCGCCAGGCCGCGGCGCAGGCGCGCGACCCGCTGTGGCTGCTCACGTATGCCGACGCGCAAGAGATGGCGGGGCACCCCGGGCTTGCGTGGTCGATGCGCCGTGAGGTATGGCGTTCGCTGATGCGCGAAACCGAAGCTGCGCGCACCGCCAAACCCGGCCCGCGCGCGGGCGGCCCGGCATTGCGCTTGCCTGCGCGCGGCGATTGGGAGGCGAGCACTCAGTTGCAAGGGCGCCGAGCGATGCTCGCGCAGACGCTGACGAACGGCGACTTTGCGCGGCGCTTGCTCGATTCGTTGGCGGGACCGTCTGCGGATGCGCCTGCAGATTCCACGTCGGTGAGCTTGCTCGGCAATGCCAAGGGTCTCTCGCCGTTGCCGTCGTCGTCTACGCGCGGCGCACAATACCGGAGCCAACGCGAAGCGGTGGCCCGCGACGTCGCCGTGGCGTGGGCGGTTTCGCACGAGCGTTACGACGTCGCCAAGCGTTGGCTCGCGCGCCGCTACGCGCTGCGCTTGACCGGCTCGCAAGACGAGCAACTCGCCATTGCGCTCGCGAACGACGACGTACGCAAGATCGACGCGTTGCTCGACGATCGCACCGCGGTTCTGCCGCTCGCGAACCGGATCGACGGCGCGAACCGAGCCGACCGGCAGGGCCAGGCGCAAGCACTGGCGTTCGCCGGGCTGGACGGTGCGCCGGACGACGATATGCACCAGCGCCTCGTCGATACGTCGCTGTTCTGGAATCAGTCGATCGACGCGTCGGTCGACAATTACGTCGAGCATCCGCTCGATTACGTTCAGCAAACGCTGGGCGGCAGCCTCAAGCTGTCGGACCACTACATGATCGGCATGCGTGCCTATCAGCGCGAGCAGCGTTCGGCGGATACCACGCAGCTCGTCGGCGTCGATCCGCTCGACCGCGCGGCCGAATTCTATGCGCGCCGCCTCACGCACGATATGCGCACCGAGATCGGCTTCGGGCGACGCACGGCGCTGGACTCGTTCTACACGTTTCGCGCGGAAGCGACGGTCGGGACCAATTCGCCGCTTTCGTTCAACGCGTCGGTCGCGCGCAACGCCGAGGCCACCGAACTGCAAACGCTGCAGGTGGGCGGCATGAAAGACAAGGCGATGGGCGGGTTCACCTGGCAAATGACGCCGCGCTGGTCGCTCAGCGGTTCGATCGAGGCCGACCGGTTCTACAGTCAAGCGCGTACGTTCGTCGGCAGCGGCGCCGTGCAACAGGCGGAGATCGACTACAAGATCCGTACCGAGTACCCCGACTACACGGTGCGCTTCGTGGGCGCGCACGGGCAGTACAACGACAGCGGCCAGTCCGACGCGTTGCTCGCGCGCCTGTTGCCGGCCGACGCGGGGCCGGCGACGGCCGCGACCTTCACGCCGAACAGCTATACGGAGTTCGGTGCGTACATCGGCTTCGGCAACGATCTCGTCGATCGCTATACGCACGCGTGGCGGCCGTACCTGGACGTCGGGACCGTGCACGACACCGTGCAGGGGTGGGGTATCGATGCGAACGTCGGGATTGCCGGCTCGGTATTCGGCGGGGATCAGGCGGCGCTGTACTTCCGGCATCAGCGCGTGGCGCAGACGGGGTCGGCTGTCACCGTGATCGGCGCGCGGTATCGCTGGCTATATTGAACTCAAGCGCGGCGCAAGCTAGCGCGCCGCTTGCGGAAATCCACAAACGAAGAGGAAGAACGGACATGACTACAATCGAGCGTATCTCCAGGGCTATGGGCCTGCTGCTCACCGTCGCCTGCGGGCTCATCGTCAGCGCATGCGCAAGCGTCGAATCGACACCGGCGCCCGCGCTGGCCGATAGCGGCGCCATCGCCGTGCTGCCGCTCGCGAACTTCACCGAGACGCCCGACGCCGGCCGCGCCGCTCAAGCGATCGCTGCGAACACGCTGCGCACGGCCGGCGTTGCGCAGGTCGACACGATGCTCGCCACCGATAGCGGCGATGCGCTCGATCCGACCGCGCAGCCGAACCTGGAGCGGGGTCTGGACTGGGCGCGCACGCAGCATGCGAAGTATGTCTTGACCGGCGCCGTCGAAGAATGGCGCTATAAGGTCGGCGTCGATGGCGAACCGGTCGTGTCGATGACGTTCGAACTGCGCGAATTGCCCGCGGGCAAGGTCGTATGGAGCGCAGTCGGCACGCGCAGCGGCTTTAGCCGCTCGTCGCTCGGCGGCGTCGCACAGAAGCTCGCCCAGAAATTGCTTGCTCCGCTGGCCGTGCATCGGTAAGCGGAACGTATCGAGGACACGATGAACGCCCCAACCGTTGCCGAGCGCAATAGCACCGCCCCCGCGGGCGGCCGCCCGCGCGATCTGTTTAAAACGCCGACGACCGGCGCGGGCCGCCTGCGACGCTTCCTCGCACCCCTCGCGCGGCCCGCTTACGCGTGGGCCGAGGCGGCCGGATTCACGATCGCCGTGCTCGCGCTCGCGTGGTTCCTCGATCGCACCGACCCTTTGGTGATCGCCAAAGGCTTCCCATGGCTGTGGCTCGTGCCGATGATCATCTCGCTGCGTTACGGCGTCGTGCTCGGCGTCGGCTCGGGGTTGGTGTTCGCCGCATCCTGGCCCTTGACCTATCCGGCAGGCACGCCCTGGCCAGCGCCGTTTTTCGTCGGGGGCTTCGTGCTCACGATCGTCGCGGGGCATTTCGCCGATACTTGGAATCGGCGCAGCGACCGCGCAAGCGCAGTCAACGACTATTTGAACGAGCGCCTGTCAGCGCTGACCGACAACCACTATTTGCTGCGGTTGTCGCACGAGCGGCTCGAGAACGACTTGCTCACGCGGCCCACGACGTTGCGCGACTCGATCGCCGCGTTGCGCATGATCGCGGCAGCGCAAGGCTCGGCGGACGTGGATGCGGACGCCAATGAGCGCGCGCACGCGTCCGCCGGTGTCGACCGGAGCGCACCGAGGCCGGTTTCGGTAGCCGACGAAACGCTGCCCGGCGCTGCGGCGCTGATGGAATTCGTGGCGCGCGCCTGTCAGATCGAAGTGGCCGCGCTCTACGCCGTGCATAACGGCGCCCCGGCCCGCAGCGCGGCCACGGCGGTAGGCGAGGCTTTCGATTTCGATCCCGCCGATCCGCTCGTCGAACTCGCGCTCGCGACGGGCAAGCTTGCGCACCTGAAGTCGGAAGGCATGCTCACGAGCGGGAGCCAGTATCTCGTCTGCGCGCCGCTGTTGTCGGCCGACGATCGCATGCTCGGGTTGCTCGTCGTCAAGCGGATGGCGTTCCTGTCGCTGAACAACGACAACCTCCAGCTTCTGCTCGTGCTGCTCGGCTATTACGGCGACGGTGTCGAGCACGGCCGCGCCATGCACGCGATGCTCGTCGCGATACCGGATTGCCCGCGGCAGTTCGCGCTCGAATACGCGCGGCTCGTGCGGCTGCATCGGCGCAGCGGCATCCAATCGTCGATCGTCGCGCTGTCGTTTCCGCGTAGCGAGGAGCACGATTCGCTCTTCGAGCACGTCTTGCGTCGCGGCCGCTCGCTCGATTTCGCATGGCCGCGGCAGACGCCCCATCGCTCCGTGCTGGTCAATCTGATGCCGCTCGCCGATCCGGCAGGGGTCGCTGGCTATCTCGCGCGGGTGGAGGGCAATCTGCGCAATCAGTTCGACACCGACTTCGACGGCGCGCGCATCGGCGTGCATACGCTGCATGTGACGAGCGAATCGAACGAGATGAATGTGGCCGAACTGCTCGATCGGGTAGCCGGCAATGTTTGAGGTGCTCGCGCTCGTCGTCGCGGTCCCCGTCGCCGTGCTGTGTCAGGGCGTGGCGCTCCTTTACCTGTTGCACCCGTCGGCTACGACCGATCCTTTGGCGGCATTCCTCGGCGCTCAGGCGCTCGCCGCCGCCGGGCAGGCGGTCGTGTTCCGCCGCATGCTGCCCGCGGCACAGCGCTTCCCGCGTGGCGCCGTACTGGCGCAGTTGTGGTTGCTGTCGTTCCTGGCGCCGTGCGTGGGCGGCTTGCTGGAAGTGCTGGTGACCGCGTGCGGTGTCTGGCTGCCCTTACCCAGCAAGTCCCGTTCGATGACGACGCTGGGCCGGCCCGCGTTCGTTTCGCATTTGGTCTCGCGCGTGGCGCATGGCGGCGGCGCACGCGTGCAATCGCGCCTCGCGAACGCGAACGTCGCGACGCAAGACCGGCTCGCGGCGCTCGTCGCGATACAGCATTTGCCGACGCGCACCACCGGCGGGTTGCTGCGCGATCTGCTCGCCGATCCGGTCGACGATTTGCGGCTGCTCGCATACGGTCGTCTCGATCAAGCGGAAAACGAGATCGTCACGCGCATCTCCGATGGCCGCGAGGCGCTCGAGCAGGCGCAGGACGAGGACGAGATCCACATGCTGCATCATCGGTTGGCCGAACTGCATTTCGAACTCGTCTATCAACGATTGGCGCAAGGCGACGTGCATGCGCATACGATCGGCCAGGCCGAGGCGCACGTGCGCGCGGCGCTGGCCGTCGGCGAGGGTGAGCGCGACGCTGCGTTGTGGCTGCTGCTCGCCCGTCTAGCGCTTGCGCGCGGCGCATCCGAAGAGGCCGGCCCTTTCCTCGAGCGTGCGCGTGCGCTCGGCTTTCCGCGGGAGCGTTTGTTGCCTTGGCTCGCCGAAGTCGCCTTCCGGAAAGGACGCCATACGCAGGCGGCCGAGATTGTCGGCGAAATGGCGGCGCGCACCGGTGCGCCGGCGCTCCAACCCGTGGTCGAATACTGGACGAGATGAACACTTCGTTGAAACGGCATGCTGCCGAAGCCGACGTCTGCTTGCTGCTCGAGGGGACGTTCCCGTTCGTGCGCGGGGGCGTGTCGAGTTGGGTCAACGACATGATCCGCGCCTATCCGGACACCCGGTTCGGGATCGTCTTCATCGGCAGCCGTGCGCAGGATTACCCCACGGCCGTCTACCCGCTGCCCGATAACGTCGTGCATTTCGAGGCGCATTACTTGTACGAGGACGCGCCCGCGGACGCCGAACCCCGTCGCGCCCGCCATGGCGATCGCAATGCGTTCGCGTATTCGTCGAAGTTCCATGAGTTGCTGCGCGATGGGCGCCAGCACGCCGAAGTCGGCACGATGATGATCGATCTGATCGGTATGCTGTCCGACGGCGGCGCGCTCTCGGAAGAGCAATTTCTGTATAGCCGCGAAGCGTGGGACTACATCGAGGAACAGTATTCGAAGCGCTGCACGGATCCATCTTTCACGGATTATTTCTGGACCGTGCGCAACATGCATAAGCCGATCTGGCAATTGGCGCGAGTGGCGGAGCGCACGTTGCGCGCAAAGGTCTACCACACCGTGTCCACGGGTTACGCGGGCTATCTCGGTGCGCTGCTGCACTATCGAACGGGGCGGCCGCTGATCGTCAGCGAGCATGGCATCTACACGAAGGAGCGCAAGATCGATCTGCTGCAAAGCCGCTGGATTCGCGACAACCGTGGGTTGTTCGAGCGCGACGTGTCCGACGTCAGCTACTTTCGCGAACTCTGGGTGCGCTTCTTCGAAGCGCTGGGGCGCTTCGCTTACGACGCGGCCAGCGAGATCGTCGCTCTCTACGAAGGAAACCGGCTGCGCCAGGTTGCCGACGGCGCGCGCGCCGAACTCACGCGCACGATCCCGAACGGCATCGACGTCGACGGCTTGCGGCCGCTACTCGCGCGGCGCGACCCGGCTCGGCCGCGCCGGGTCGTCGCGCTGATCGGGCGCGTCGTGCCGATCAAGGACATCAAGACGTTCATTCGCGCGATCTTCGTTGCGACGCGGACGTTGCCCGACATCGAAGGCTGGATCGTCGGCCCCGAAGAAGAGGATCGCGACTACGCGCACGAGTGCCGTGCGCTGGCGGAAAGCTTGGGGCTCGAGCGCAACTTGAAGTTCTTCGGATTTCAGCGGATTGCCGATGTCTTGCCGCAAGTCGATCTCGTCGCGTTGAGTTCCATCAGCGAGGCGCTGCCGCTCGTCGTGCTCGAGGGCTTCGCGGCCGGCGTGCCCGCCGTGACGACCGATGTCGGCGCTTGCCGCGAACTGATCGAAGGGGCGCTGCCCGAAGACCGCGCCCTCGGCGTGGCCGGCGCGGTGGTGCCGATCGCCAATCCGGCCGCGTTTGCCGAGGCGGCCATCGCGCTCTTGACCGATGAGGCGCGCTGGGACACCGCGCAACGCGCGGGTCTCGCGCGGGCGCAGCGCTATTACACACGGCCGCAAATGATCGAGCGCTACCGCGGGATATACCAGCGGGCGGCGGCGCAGCCCGACGCCGCGCCGCGCGAATCGCGCGGCGGGGGGGGCGCAGCCCTCGGGTGTCCGATGCACGCGGCGAACGGCGGCGCAAGCGCAAGCACCGCGCCTTCCGGCGCGCGACCCACCACGCAGCCGGCCACCGTGTTCGGTGCGCTGCGCGACGTCCTGAACCGGAGGCGATGATGGCGGGAATCGGATTCGAACTACGCAAGTTGATGCATCGCAACACCCTGAGCGGTGTCGCGCGCGCGTACCTGTATGCGGGGCTCATCAGCTCCGGGCCGATGATCCTCTCTTGCTTCGGCATCTTGATCATCGGCGTGCTGAGCTTGACGGTCGTGGTCCCGACCGTGCTGATCACGCAATTCCAGGTCTCCGTCACCTACATGATTGCGTGCAGCCTCATCGTCACGGGGCCGCTGCAACTCGCCTTCACGCGCTTCGTGTCGGACCGGCTGTTCGAGGAACGTGATGATCTCGTCATATCGAACTACCGCGCCGTGCAGCTCGCGTGCACGGTGGCGTCGGGCCTGATCGCGGTCGTGGCCATGGGTTTCGGCTTTCGCGCCGAGCCGCTCGGCTACCGTATCTTGATGATCGCGGGCTTCGTGATTGCGAGCAATATTTGGATCGCGGTGATCTTTCTGTCGAGCGTCAAGCAGTACCGGCAGATCCTGCTTTCGTTTGCGATCGGCTATGGCTTCGTGGTCGGACTGACGCTTTCGCTGAATCGTCATGGCATCACCGGGCTGCTCGGCGGGTTCGTCGCCGGGCACGCGATCCTGTTCGCGCTGCTCTCGGGCATCGTTCATCGCCATTTCCACAGCCCGCGGTTCATGTCGTTCGAAGTGTTCGACCGCAAGATGATGTACCCGAGCCTCGCGTGGGTTGGGCTGATGTTCAACCTTGGCGTGTGGGCCGACAAGTTCGTGTTCTGGTACGTGCCCGAGACGGGAACGCGCGTCATCGGCTGGTTTCATGCGTCGCTGATCTACGATATCCCCGTGTTTCTCGCGTATGTCTGCGTGATGCCCGCCATGGCAGCGTTCCTGGTACGAATCGAGGCCGATTTCGTCGAATACTACGACGCCTTTTACGATGCCGTGCGCACCGGCGCGACGCTGCAGCGTATTCACGCCATGCGCGACATGATGGTGGGCAGCGTTCGCGCGGGGCTTTACGAAATCATCAAGGTGCAAGTCGTCACGTTGCTGTTGATGGTTGCGTTCGGCGCCGCGTTGCTCGGCGCGCTACGTATCTCGTCGCTGTATCTCCCGTTGCTGCTCGTCGATGTGATCGCGGCTAGCCTTCAGGTGTTGTTCCTGGGCCTCTTGAACGTGCTGTTCTACCTGGACGCACGCCGCGACGTGTTGCGGTTGACGGGGCTGTTCGTGCTGCTGAACACGGGCTTCACGCTGCTGTCGATCAAGATCGGTCCCGAGGCGTACGGGTACGGTTTTGCGGCGGCGCTCGTGGCGGTGACCGTTGTCGCCGTGCGCACGCTGGATCGCAAGTTCGCTTTTCTCGAGTACGAAACGTACATGCTCCAATGACCTCGCCGAAGGTGCCGCCATTGCGCCGGATCGCCCGCCTGCCTCGGGCGGTCCGCTCCGCGTTCGTCGCCTTGCTTGCGCTTACGCCGATCGCCTCCTTTGCCTGCATGCCCCGGCCGTCCGGCCCCAGCGTCGCGCTGTACTACGGAGAGGAACCTTCGGCGGATTGGTTCTCCGGCTATGACATCGCCGTGCTCGAGCCCGACAGCGGCTTCGAGCCGCGCGAGCACGCGAGCGCGCGCACGCAGTGGTTTGCCTACGCGAGCGTCGGCGAAGTGACGCCGCAGCGCGCTTACTATTCGGCGCTTCCAAGCGACTGGCTGCTCGGCAAGAACAAGGCTTGGGCCTCGCGCGTCGTGGATCAGGCCGCGCCGGGGTGGCCGGCCTTCTTCGTGCGCCACGTGATCGATCCGTTGTGGGCGCGCGGCTATCGCGGCTTCTTTCTCGATACGCTCGATTCCTACGAACTCGTCGCGAAGACGGACTCCGAGCGTGCGCGGCAGCGTGCCGGCCTCGAGCGCGTGATTCATGCGATCAAGGCGCGGCATCGTGGTGCGCGTTTGATCCTGAATCGCGGTTTCGAACTCTTGCCACAGGTCCATGACGAGGTCTACGCCGTTGCGTTCGAATCGCTTTTCAGCGGGTGGGATCAAGCGAAGGCCCGCTATGTCGAGGTGCCGCAGGCAGACCGCGATTGGCTGCTTTCGCAAGCGCAGATCGCTCGCGATCGATATGGCCTGCCGGTGATTTCGATCGACTATTGCGCGCCGGGCGATGACGCCTGCGCGCAATCGACAGCGGCGCGCATCGCGGCGCTCGGCATCGTGCCCTACGTCACCGATGGCGCGTTGCGCACCGTGCGGCCGGCCGAGGTGGCGCAGGCCCGTTGCGGCCGGCAGTAGAGGCACGAGAACACGGGCGCGCCGTCACGCGCATTCAGGCCCGCCTCGCGAGGCTGAAGAATCACCGCGCCTCCCGTAAGGGGTTTCCCTGAAGCGCGCGCAAGCTTGTTGACGGCCGATTTTGGAAGTCTCGGACAGGCGTCGAAGTCTTGACGGCCGCGGCTTGGTACCTGCTACCTGCGCTCGTCAGAAGGTTTGCCAGCTTGCGTCGGAGGTTTCCGCAAGGGCGTGCGCAGGTTTCATCATCCGCATTTTAGTTTCGCTCGGTTCATGCTTGGGCGCGCGCTGACTTGCGCGCGGCGCCGCAGTGCGCGACGGGCTAGGCGAGGGCGCGGCAGCCACGGGCCGAGCGCGGTTCGTGGCGACTTCGCGCCGCGCCGCCGGCGAGACGCGGGCCGCATCGTCCAATCGGAAGAATGCGATCGCCTCGTTGAGTACCCGGCCTTGATCCTCGAGCGACTTGGACGCCGCCGCGGCTTCTTCCACCAGAGCCGCATTCTGCTGCGTGACTTCGTCCATCTGCGTGATCGCCTGATTGACCTGCTCGATGCCGCGGCTTTGTTCGGTCGATGCGGCCGCGATCTCGCCCATGATGTCCGTGACGCGCGCGACCGCTTGCGTCACCTCCGTCATCGTCTTGCCTGCTTCGCCCGCCAGCGACGAGCCGTCGTGAATTTTCTGCACCGAAGCGCCGATCAGGTCTTTGATTTCCTTGGCCGCGCTCGAGGAGCGCTGCGCAAGCGAGCGCACTTCGCTCGCGACCACGGCGAAACCGCGGCCTTGCTCGCCCGCGCGCGCCGCTTCGACGGCCGCATTCAATGCCAGGATGTTCGTTTGGAAAGCGATGCCTTCGATGAGGCCGGTGATATCGGCGATCTTCGACGAGCTTTCGCTGATCTCGGTCATCGTCGTCACGACCTGGCCCACCACGGCGCTGCCCTTGGTCGCGACGTCCGAAGCGTTCGCCGCCAAGGAACTCGCCTGTTGAGCGTTCTCGGCGTTTTGCCTGACGGTCGAGGTCAGTTCCTCCATGCTCGACGCCGTTTCCTCGAGCGAGGCCGCTTGCTCTTCCGTGCGCGAGGACAGGTCCACATTGCCCGCGGCGATCTGGCTCGCTCCCGTCGCGATGTTATCGGCCGTGGCCCGCACTTGGCCGATCAGCTTCACGAGGCCGGTCTGCATGGTCGACATGGAGGCGAGCACGCTTCCCGGCGGCGCGGATTGCGCGCCCGCCACCGTGCCCAAATCGCCCTCGGCGATCCGCCGGGTGATGTCCGACAATTCATTGGGCTCGGCGCCGAGCGCCCGCGTGATGCTGCGCGTGATCAGCAGCGCGGCGAGGAGTGCCGCTACCACCGTGGCGGCGCAAATGCCGAACAGCAGCGCGCGCTGGCTGGAATACAACTCGCCAGCAAGCTGGACTTTGTGTTCGGCGCGCGTTTCGGTATATGCCGAAAAGGTATCGGTTGCCTTCACGAGTTCGGCAAGCAGCGGACGGCAGTTTTCGTCGATCTTTCTGATGGCGTCGTCACGTTTGCCGTTGAGCGCATCGTTCTCGATGTCGGCTGCCACGGGCCCATACTCCGCTTCGATGCGCCCGATCTCCGCGATCATCGCCTTCGCTTGCTCGTTGGTGTCGCTGCCCGCGGCGGCGGCTTGGTCGTTGAGTTTCTTCAGCGAAGACTTCACGTCGTTGTCGGCGCGTTGCAGCGCCGCCTTTTCCAGATCGACATCCGCGGGCTTGGTCACGAGCACCAAGTTGCGCGCCGCGATCGCGCGCCGGTCGACTGCGGCGCGCACGTCGGCAGCGGTGCGGGCGCGGGCGTCGATGCCCCTGACGTATAGCGAGAAGCTACCGTTGATTTGGCTCAGGGAATACAACGCGAGGCCGGAGACGACGAGGACCAGCGCCGCGAGCACGCCGAACGAAAGCGAAAGCTTTGCCTTGACGGTCATTGCGTTGAAGTTCATGAAGAAACCCCTATTAAAAAGCGAGTACATAAGGGCGACGTTTCGCGTCGCTATAGACGCCATATCGGCGGCTAGCAGGGCGAAAACTACATCACAATGTGATAGAAAACGTTTGCGTCAGGGATTTGGAGCGATGGGAGTTACCCGGGAAGCCGGATCCTCGCCTCTCGCATCGATGCAAGTGGGCGTGCGCGCGGCGGGGCTGTACGCTCTTAAATCGCGCGCGGCGCGTTGCCGGTCAGCGCCTTCATGAAAGACCACAAGGCCGGCACATCGGAGGTCGCCGCATTGAAGCGAAACCATGCCGAGGCCGTCTCTTCCGGGCGGAAGTACGAGCCGGGCGCCAGCCAGATCCCTTTGCTCAACGCGTCGCTGGTCACGGCGATACTGTCTTCGGGCTGGATCGGCAGCTTGGCCCAGAGAAACAACCCCGCGTTCGGTGCATGAAATAGTTCGAGCCCCACATCGGCCATGGCTTGCGTGACTCGACTATGCGCATTGAACAATCGTTCTCGAAGGTGCGCGGTATGGCGGTCGTAGTGGCCGTCGACGAGCACGTTGGCAACGGCGCGCTCGGTAATCTCCGAGGAGGTCAATCCGACGGCCATTTTGGTCAGCGCGAAGCGGGAGATCAGATCGCGGCTGGCCGCGATATACCCCACGCGCATGGCGGGCGTGATCGTCTTCGAAAACCCGGACAAATAGATGACCCTGCGCAACCCTTCCATGGCAGCGAGGCAGGGCGCACCCGCCGGTGCAAGGGGTCGCGAGATATCGTCCTCGACCACCCACAGGCCTTCGCGGTCTGCGATCTGCAGCAGACGAAACGCGGCCTGCGCATTGAGCGATGCGCCGGAAGGGTTCTGCAGCACCGTGTTGATGAACAGGCCCTTGGGCCGATGCTGCTCGATCAATGCTTCGAGCCGTTCGATATCGATGCCCTCCGGCGTGCGCGGCACACTGACGACATTGACGAACGCCACCTTCAGAATTTGAAGCAGGTTGCAGTAGCAGGGATCTTCGACGACAACCGTGTCCCCGGGCCGCAGCAAGGTGCGAACGACGAGGTCCAGCGCTTGGGTGACGCCTTGCGTCATCAAGACGTCGGCTGCACCGATAGCGAGGCCGTAGCGGCGCAGCGTGTCGGCGATCAGATCGCGCAGCGGGCCGAACCCGTGCGGGTGGCCGTATCCGCCTATACGTGGCCCCGGCACGCGGCTGACGACGCGCAGGGCGTGTTGAATTCCGCTTTCGTCGATCCAGTCGTTGGGGATCCAGCCGCATCCGGCCTTGATGGGGACGGTCTGATCGGCGAATACGTCGGACAAAAGCCACGCCGCGTTCAGGCTGGGCGTGCTCCAGCCCGGGGCCGCGGGCGCTTTGGCCGGCGGCGTCGCGACGCGGTAACCGGCGCCTGCTCGCGCGACCACGAGCCCCAGCGAAACCAGGCGTTGATACGCCTCCGATACCGTGTACGTGCTCAGGCCGTGCGATTTCGCGAGCGCGCGCACGGAAGGCAGCAAGGTCCCGGCCGGATAAGTCCCATGCCGCAATTCTCCTTGGATCGAGGAAACGATCTGATCGACCAGCGTGCCCTCGTCCTTGCGGCAACGAGAGAGCTTCAGCGTGAACATTTCAATACAGTTGGGAAGAAAAAATCAGCACGGTTTGATTGCTCGTTTTTTGCTGTGCAGTGATTGTAGCCCGCCGAACCGATACAGTCGGCGCCATATTCCACGGAGCCCACTCATGAGCACATCGCACAGCAGCCCCGATCTCTCGAACTTCTGGATGCCGTTTACGGCGAATCGGCAATTCAAGGCGTCGCCGCGATTGTTCAAGGCCGCGAAGGGGATGTACTACACGACGGTCGACGACCGTGCCGTTCTGGACGCCACAGCCGGGCTCTGGTGCGTGAATGCCGGTCACGGTCGCGCGGAGATCACCCGCGCCGTGGCCGAGCAGCTCGACACGATGGGCTATGCGCCCACGTTCCAAATGGGGCACCCGCTGGCGTTCGAAGCGGCGACGCGCGTGGCCGAGTTGATGCCGGCCGGCCTCGATCGCATCTTCTTCACGAATTCGGGCTCGGAATCGGTCGATACCGCATTGAAGATCGCACTCGCCTACCACCGCGCGCGAGGCGAGGGGCAGCGCACGCGGTTCATCGGGCGCGAGCGCGGCTATCACGGCGTGGGTTTCGGCGGCATCTCGGTTGGCGGCATCCTCGCGAATCGCAAGACGTTCTCGGGCAATTTGATGCCGCACGTGGATCATTTGCCGCATACCTTGAACATCGCCGAGGCAGGGTTTACGCGCGGCCAGCCCACGTGGGGCGCGCACCTGGCCGATGAGCTCGAACGGCTCGTCGCGCTGCACGACGCTTCTACGATCGCGGCCGTGATCGTCGAGCCGCTGGCCGGATCGACTGGCGTTCTCGTGCCGCCGAAAGGCTATTTGGAGCGGTTGCGCGAACTGTGCACGAAGCACGGCATTTTGTTGATTTTCGATGAAGTGATCACGGGGTTCGGGCGGCTTGGCGCGCCTACCGCGAGCGAGTACTTCGGCGTGACGCCCGACATCTTGACGCTGGCGAAGGCGATCAACAACGCCGCCGTTCCGATGGGCGCGGTAGCGGCCAGTCGCGCGGTGCATGATGCGGTGGTCGACGCGGGCGCCGCGAATGCCATCGAGTTCTTTCACGGCTACACTTATACCGCGCATCCGGCGGCCGCGGCCGCGGCTATCGCCACGCTCGATATCTATCGGCGCGACGGGTTGTTCGAGCGCGCAAAAGAACTATCCGGCGTGTTCGAAGATGCCGTGCATGAACTGCGCGGCGCGGCGCATGTGAAGGACATTCGAAACCTCGGGCTCGTGGCCGGCGTCGAGCTCGAGTCTCGTCCGGGCGCGGTGGGCACGCGTGCCTATGACGTCTTCCTCAAATGCTTCGAAGCGGGCGTGCTCGTGCGTTACACGGGCGATATCCTCGCGTTCTCGCCGCCGCTGATCATCGAAGAAAAGCAAATCGACCAGATTTTTTCAACGGTGCGGGACGTGCTCGGTAGTGTTGCCTAAGCCTGATACGAAGCGAAACGCGATCGGGCTTCGTCGCCCTCGTCACCCTCGTGGATCTGCGGCGTGATGTAGGCGATGGGGCTGGCGACGAAGGAGCGATGCGAAGGAGCCCGCGCGGCGTGCTTCTGTCGTCTCGTCTCGGTGACGCAGAAGAGCGTCGACGTGGTGCGTATTGGCGCAGGCGTTCGAGACCGAGTATGCGAGGGTGGAACGCGACGTGGGGAGCGTGGTGGTCGAGCGCGTCTAACCGGCCGGTAGACGCGCTGCTCGATGGCTTCGATCGATAGGCGATCGATAGAGCCGATCAAGCGCCGATCAATAGCGCGAAATCTGGTTGCCGTCGATGCGCACGCGATCGCCGGGTCGCAGATCGCCGGGCGTCTGCATGTCGAAGGAACGCATGCTGCCGTCGCTCAGTTGAATGTCGACACGGTAGCCCGAGGGCTGCCCAACGTTTTGACCGATCTGATTGCCGGCGACCGCACCGCCGAGCGCACCGATGACCGTGGCCGCATCGCGCCCATGGCCGCGACCGAACTGATTGCCGATCACCCCGCCTACCACTGCGCCGACCAGCGTCCCGGCCACGCCCGAGGGGCTCGTTGCGCCGCCGATCGGACGAATGCCTGCCACGGTGCCGTACTGTTCGCCATAACCGCCGGGTTGAACGTAGGCGGGCTGAGGCGGCGGCGCGTAGGCGGGCTGCGCGTAGGCGGGCTGCGCGTAGCTCGGTTGAGCGTAAGCCGGCTGCGCATACTGAGGTTGCGAACCGTAGGCGCCGTACGGATTGGGTGCGATGCAGCCGGTGAGCGATACGGCGCAAACCGCGGCGAGGGGCAGGAGAACGGCGGTTTTGGTCAGCGTGCGGTGTTTCATGGGATGACTCGATATCGATTAAACGCTAGCGAAACGGGAATGAATCGGTTGCGCCTCGGAGTATAGGGATTGGCGAATCGTCTGTACGCGGCCACGGGGTAACAGTGTGTAAAGTCTGTTGCCGGGCAAAGGCGCTATCATCGCCGCCCGAATGGAACCTAGCGGCAACGAAACGTGGACCGGATATAAATGGGGCGCGCGCATACCGAAAGTGATATCGGTGATGCAATTCGCGATCGACGTGCCATCCCGGTATCGAGCCTCGCGTATGTGCCGAACGCTGGCCCCCGCGACGTTTCAACCCTTGCAGTCCTTCACTTCGATTGCAGAAATGCCGTAACAGCTTTTGCTTCTTCTTTCCCGAGCGTATGAGCCACGGCCGACATCACGGGGGCATTCGCCCGCGTACCGTTTTGAAAAACCTCGATTTGGCGCATCAAGTACTCGGCATGCTGGCCCGCAAGCCGGGGAAATTGTCCGTTTCCTTGTCCCTGCGCGCCATGACACGAGGCGCACGCCGGCACGCCTTTCTCGGAAAGACCTTGTTCGAAGATCTTCTGGCCTTCTGCCACTAGCGCCGCGTCGCCGGCGCCGCCAGCCGTCGGCGTTTGTTGGGCATAGTAATCGGCCAACGAAGCAATGGTCGCATCGTCCAGTTGTGATGCGATCGCCCACATGTACGAGCGTGCGTCGGACTCCGAGCGCTGATGTTGCCCGAATCCCTTCAACTGCGCGACGAGATAGTCTCGCGTCTGGCCATTGAGCTTCGGAAACATGGGCGACTGACTGTCTCCATGCACGCCGTGGCATGCCACGCACAATTGAGAGGCCAAGCGCGCGCCGTCCTGCGCCGAGGCGCGAGGCGTGCCAAGAGCAAGGACGATAGCGACGACCGGTAACGCGGCCGATGCGCTGAGTCGAGCGGAATAACGCGACAGTCGTTTCATATGCCGGCCCACTTTTTCATTTGATTCGATTTCCGATGCTCGCGCTCTAGAACATGATCCAGGCCAGCAAATACAACGTATTGTTGTCGCTGGCGTTGCGACCGTTGCCGTCATAGTTGTAGCGCGCCCCGTTGAACCTCAGGAACCACGTGTACTGCACCGCGATCTTGACTTGCGGTATCGGTAAGTAATCCGCTTCGAGGATGACGCCGTTGGAGTTAGGGGTTCCATTCGCACTGCCGGTTACGGGCGCCGGTCCATATAGACCGGGGTCCGTGCTTCCCGTCGTTTGAAAGTAGGCGAGTGTGGCGCCGTACTTTCGCTGATAGTAGTACGACGCTTTCGCTTTGAAGGTATTGAGCGTATCGGACGCGTTCGTCGGCGTTGGCCCCGCACCGATTCCTCCGCTCGCAAAACTTGCATCCCAGCTCTGCTTTTCGTGAATCCAGGTGGCTTGCGCGGTGATCGAATGCGTGTACGTCAAGTATTGGTACTGGGTGTCGAAAGCGATATCCGTGAAGCGATCGGTCGGCGAAACGGGGATCGTGTTGTCGGGATACTTGTCGGCAATGAGGCCGTATGTGCCGAACATGATCGAGTGCGGTCCCCATTCGGCGTTGTAGGCAAGCCGCCAGTACGGGTTGTTGCCGGACAGGCGCGCCACGCCGCCGGGGCTCGTGATGTCCTGCCCCGTGCGCAAGAACGAGAACATCTTGTCCGCGGTTCGATACAAGCCGACCTCCGCGTAAATGCTGCGTTGCCAGAACACATAGGCCGTGGCGCCGGCCACTTGCTGCGCGAGTCCGCCGTCGATGAGCGTGCTGGCCATCGGCGTGAGCGAGACGCTGCTCGACGCGTAGGGGTAACCGAAGGCCGGCGTGCTGTTCCAGACATCCGACACGGTCGGGTTATTGTTGAGTGTCATGCCGTAGATAAAGTCGATGTCACCCTGCGTGAAATGGCCGGCCGCGCGGATATCGGTGTTGTCGATGCCGCTGTGGTGCGCAATACCGTCATAGGTCCATTGCGCGAAGGCGCCGACTGGCCCGGCGATCCGGCCTGCATAGAAGATGCTGGCCTGCTGTAGCGCCACCCCGCCGTTGCGTACGAAGTCGTAGTCGTTGTTATCGATCGTGCGCGTATTCGTTTGAGAGAACTGCAACATCGCGGCGAGGGGAATCGTTTTATTGTTGGTCAGCGTATAGCCAGTCAACTTGAAAAACCTGCCGAACGGGGTGAGTTCGGGAAAACTCACGTGGCAGGCCACGCATGCGAGGCCGGTTTGGCGGGCGAATGCAGGCACCGCCTGCGCCGCGCGACCGATTAGACATAGCGCCACGGCCATGAGAAACATCGCGCACCGAGCGCGAATGACGCGTTTGCCCCAGGCATTCATGGCGCCTCCCCCAAATATCTTTCGTCGTTTATAGGACAAATCGGACGAACCAAGTGGCTTTCTCGCGTGCTTTCGTTCGAATCGACACGTAACGCTCGATTGCGCCTCCCTTTGCACATACCGTAATGCTCGGTCGTCCGACGGTTCTTGACATGGCTCAAGGTGTCCATTGCTTGCGGGTTTACCGCTAGCGATTGGAATCGGCGTCGTTCTGCGACAATACCGGCCCCTCGTCTTCGATTCCAACCGCACACACGAAATGGCATCGCATAGCGCACACCATGCCCTGGGTTGGGCTGCCGGCATGACGGCGGCCGCAACCGTCACCGCAGCCGGAGCGGCCGGACCTTGGCACGTCGGCGCGTTGATGGCGTTTATGGCCGGCGTGGCAGGAGGCACGGCGCCCGACTGGCTCGAAATCGCGTGGTGGTCTCGCGCGCGGCGGCTATGGATCGCACATCGAACGGCGACGCATTGGGGAATCGGTTGGGCGGCCGCGCTGATCTTCGCCTACCACTCGCTTGGCCGCATCCATCCGTTTGCCGCCGCGCTGTTCGGTTTCGCATGCGGCGGTCTCACGCATCTGCTGGCGGATTGGCCCAACCCGCTCGGCGTGCCATGGATCTGGCGACGTCATTCGCTGAACCTATGGAACAGCGGGCGCTGCGATTTGATCGTCGTGGCCTTGGGGTGGGCGGGGGCGGCCTGGGTTGCACGACCGCTATGGGTTCCGTACGTCGCGCCCCTGATGCGTGGGTTGCATCCGCTCGTGCGCTGAGCTTCGCAGTGACCTGACGATCACGCCCCTAACGCCTGCGTACCGACATCGACACTCGACAGTTCGACGATCTCCTCGGTGATTTGCTCTTGCCGCAACCGGCGATATTCCATCGTCAACTGCATGGCCGTTTCGTCGATATTGCGCCGGGCGGCCATCATCGTGCGCATGCGCGCTTCGCTTTCCGCAGCGAACGACAAGACGATGGCTTCGCCCACCTGCGTGTACACGTATTCCTCCGCCAGCCTTTCGAGCAACACGCGCGCAGGCAGGGTGACCATGGGCGGCAGGCGGCGATGCGCCGGCTCGAAGCGCCCGAAATCGAAAGGCAGCAGCGATGTCGTCGCGATCGATGCGCCTTCCAC
The DNA here is from genome assembly GCF_056498045.1 of Trinickia sp. Z7. Lineage (NCBI taxonomy): Bacteria > Pseudomonadati > Pseudomonadota > Betaproteobacteria > Burkholderiales > Burkholderiaceae > Trinickia > Trinickia sp. Z7. The sequence goes on along the minus strand of NZ_JAUEQW010000008.1, from coordinate 143,248 downwards.
GGGGTGCGGCGCGCCATGCACGAGCGTAACGCGGGAGACGCCGCCGTCTTGCAAGCGGCCATACAACGCGTGCACGATGCGCCCGGCAAGTTCGGGCACGGCATCCACATGCAGCGCCATTTCGGCAGACCAACTCGCCCGATAGCCGAATTCCTCTGCCACCAACTGGGCGCGATCGCCGACGATGAAATATTCGATGTCGCCCATTGAGGGGCGATGCGCCGCTTGCATCACCCGGTGGTTGTACGTACCGACGAAGCCTTGCTCCGTGCCGATCACGATCAGAATCTGCACGTCGCGCGATCGAGCCGGCGTCGATAGGTCCGAGGGAAAGGATGTCGCCAAGGTCATCGCGTCCGCAATTGCTGCCGCGATTTGAGCGGCGCATGCGCGGATACCCGGCAGACGTGCAAGCGCCTCGCGTGTGCGGGCAGCGGCGATGCCGCGCATCGCCGTGACGACCGATGCCAGTTCGCCGGCCGTATCCAGGCGCGCTTGCACCACGCCAAGTTCGTTGCTCATGGACTGCTCCGACCTTGCGGGCTTTGCTCGCTCGGTGGCCTCTGCGAATTTGTCGAGCTTGTCGGACTCGGCGGGCTTGGCGGGCTTTGCTCATCGCGAGGCACGAGATCCCGCACGATGCCGATCAGCATCTCACGGTCATCCGGCTGTACTTGCGCACCGTGTTGCAGCGCCGGGCCGAGCTTCGCCGCGATGCCGATGGCGTCCAGGCGCGCGGGAAGCGCCTCGCGCACTTGCGCAACGGCCGCGTTCGAGCACGTGTCGAACACGCCCTCGGCCAGCGCAAGCAGCAGGGCGATTTCCCCGATCGGGCGCAGCGGCGAGAACCTCGGTTGAGCGATCAGCGCACGGATGCGTTCGCCGCGCGCGATCTGTGCCTTCAGCCGCGCGTCGCTCAAGCCGCCGAAGCGCGTGAACATTTCGAGTTCGAGGAACTGCGCGTAGTCGAGCCGCAAACGCCCGGAAGCGGCGCGCAACGCCGGAAGCTGTGCCTTGCCGCCCACGCGGCTCACACTGAGCCCGACGTCGATCGCGGGGCGCTGGTTCGCCGCGAACAAGCGCGCATCGAGCACGATCTGTCCGTCCGTGATCGAGATCAGATTGGTCGGGATGTAAGCGGCCAGATTTCCCGCGTCGGTCTCCGCGATCGGGATCGCGGTGAGCGAGCCGCCGCCTCGCTCCGAACAGAGCTTCGCCGCACGTTCGAGCAACCGAGCGTGCAAGTAGAAGATATCGCCGGGGTAGGCTTCCCGTCCGGGCGGTGCGCGCGTGAGCAGCGACAACTCGCGATGCGTGGCGGCATGTTTGGACAGATCGTCGATCACGACGAGCGCATGCCCGCCGCGGTCTCGGAAATACTCGGCAATGCTGAAAGCCGCGAACGGCGCGATCCATTGAAGACCAGGCGGATCGGATGCGGACGCAACGACGAAAACACAACGCTCGGGGGCGCCGTGCTTGCGGACCGCATCGATCACGCGCTCGACCGCCGTCGCCCGTTGGCCGATGGCGACATAGACGCAAGTCACGTCGGAATGTTTTTGATTGACGATCGCATCGATGGCAATCGAGGTCTTTCCCGTCGCGCGATCGCCGATGATCAGTTCGCGTTGCCCGCGGCCGATGGCGAACAATGCGTCGATCAACAGAATGCCGGTTTCGATCGGCTCGGATACCAGCTCGCGTTCGATGATCGCCGGCGCGGGGCGCTCGATCGGAAGCGAGAGCGAGGCGTTTATCGCCTGACCGCCATCGAGCGGCCTGCCGAGCGGATCGACGATCCGGCCCAGCATGCCGGGCCCGACCGGCACTTCGACCACGCGTCCGGTGCCCAGCACGCGCGAACCGGCCGCGATGCCCGCGCCGCTGTCGAGCAGCACGCAACTCAGCATGTCGACATCGAGCTCGAGCGCGAAGCCGAATTGGCCACCGTCGAATTGCAGCAACTCGTTCAAGCGCACGTGCGGCAGCCCGCTCACGCGCGCGATGCCGTCCGCCACGTGTTCGACGCGCCCGACGATTTGCGCCTGCGGCGCGAGGCTGAGCCGTGCGAGTGCGGTCCTGCCGCGCGAGAGCCAGGCGCCCTCGGCGGTTTCAGGTGTGGAATTCGTCGTCATGGGACAAGAGCTCGGCCTTCAGCGTTTCTAGATCGTGCCGGAAGCTGTTTCGCACGACGACATGCGGTGCGACGAGTTCGAGCCCCGCGATCAGGCTCGGATCGACTTCCGTCTGCAGCTTCACCTCATGGCCTGCTGCCCGGGTGAGTGCGGTGCGGCATTGCTCCAACTCGTCGCCGCTCAACGCCCGCGGGGCGATCAAATGCAGCGGGGCGGAGGGCTCGCCAAGGTGAAGGCGATTCTCTGGCGGCAGCGTGCGGACGGCGTCTTCGAGCGGGGCGATGAAGCCTTCGACGAGCGCCTGCGACGGGAGCCTGGACAGTAACCGAGACGCGATGTCGAGCGCGAATGCGCTGGCTCTAGCGGCATCCGCGCGTGCCGCGTTCTTGCGCATCAGATCGGTTTGTTCCGTGGTGGATGCGCGCAACGCATCGGCTTCGTCGCGAGCGGCCGCGAGCAGCGACGTTCGCAATTGTTCGGTTTGAGCCGATACCTCGCTCAGCCGCTGCAGGCGTAGCGCATCCATCGATGCGACTTCCTCGGCGGCTTGCTTGCGGTCGCGCTCGGCCATATCGCGTGCTGCTGCCGCCTCTCCCATCATGGCGGCCGTGGCTTGCTGGCGATCGGCCATGATCTTGGCGACCGGCTTGAACAGGAAACGCGACAAGAGCCAGACGAGCACCAATACGTTGACGGTCTGAAACCCGAGCGTCCACCAATCGATGCGCATGTCGGATGCCTATTTGGTGAACGGGTTGGCGAACAGCACGAGCAGCGCCACGACCAGGCAGTAAATGGCCATCGTCTCGATCATGGCTAAGCCGACGAACAGCGTGCGCGAGATCGTGCCTGCCGATTCGGGCTGCCGGGCCAATGCGTCCATGGCCGCGGCGACGGCGCGGCCTTCCGCCAGGGCGGGGCCGATGGCGCCGAACGATACGGCGATCGCCGCCGCAACGATGCTGACGAGTTGAATCCAATTGGTCATGATGGTCCTTGCGATGGATGCGATGCGGTCTGGGCCTGCTCGCCTAGGGCGGCGCCGATGAACACCGCCGCGAGCACGGTGAAGATGTAGGCTTGCACGGCGCCGGTCAGCAGATCGAGTGCCATCAGCGGAATCGGTACGAGCAGCCCTGCCAAAGAGAGGACGATGCCGATCACGAAGACGCCGCTCATCACATTGCCGAACAGACGGACGACCAGTGAAAACGTACGCGTGATTTGTTCGACGAGATTGAGCGGGATCATGATCCACGTGGGCTCGGCGAACGATGCGAGATAGCGGCGAATGCCGCGCGCGCGAATGCCGTAGTAGAGGGTCGCCGCGAACACCACGCAAGCGAGTGCGGCATCCGTTTCGATATGCGCGGTGGGCGGCTCTACGCCCGGAATCATGCCGGACCAATTGCAAGCGAGGATGAAGACGAACAACGTGCCGATCAATGCCCGATAGCGCGCGGGATCGGATTGGATCGTGTCGCGAAGCTGACTATCGAGCGAAGTCACGAGCAACTCGAGGGCGACTTGCAGCTTCGTTGGCGCTAGCGATAGGCGCCTTCGTACCCACAGCACGGCGCCGACGATCACGATCATGATGGCCCAAGTGGTCACGACAGGCGCGGAGATCGAGACGACGCCGAGCCGTAGCAGCGATTCGGTCGCGAGGGGCGAGTGGATCATGGCGCTTGCCTTGCGAGTCGAATCGCGAAGTGCCGCGCGAGCACGATGCCGGCCAGGGCGGCCAACAAGGCGGCGGGTCCGAGACGAGCGAGGCCGAACAGCGCAAGCGCGAGCATGCCGAACCGTGCCGCTTGCAACGCGATCGCGGCGCCGATGGCGTGACGCGCATAGCAGCGCGCGTTCGCCCATAGCGAGGCGAAATAGACTGCACCGACGATGCCGCCGGCCGCGGCGCCGATGGCGATCTTCAAGGAAGTGGTTAGGGAGGCTATGTCGAGCATGCTCATTCCCCTGGGTTTTGACGATGCATCCAGCGCCAGGCGAGCCAGAGGCCGATTGCTGCGCCGATCATCAAGAGAGGCGCCGAAAAGAACACGCCGGTGGCAAAGCGCCGGTCGAGCCAGTGACCGACCCACAGACACAGTAAGGTCGGGATGACCACCATCCATCCGAGCATGCCGATCTGACCAAGCCTTGACCCGAGCGATGGCTCGGGCACATCGCGCGCCGCGCGATCGCGCCGCGCGGCTTGTTGCGCGGTTCGCTCCAACAGATGCGAGCCATGATTGCGCGCCGGTTCTTTCGGCGCTGGATCGCGCGGCGGCATGTCGGGTCGATCATCGACCATGGCGATTGCCTTCATCGACGCCATCCGCGCATCCGGCGCCGTTCGCTGAGCGAGGTCGCAGGTACTTCAATATCTGCCGGATCGCGTGCGCGTTCAGGCGCGTTTGTTCGACCCGCGCTTTTCGCGCTGCATCGGCTCGCGCGGCCCGGGTTGCGCGCACTTGCGTTTCGAGGGTGTCTAGCGCCTCGCCCAGTTCCGCTTCCCGGCATGCAATGCTGACCCGGGCGCCATCGACCACGCGCAACACGCCACCGCTGACCGCGCAAAAGCGCCGCTGCCCATCGGCGGTGCGCCAGCGCAACACACAGGGCGCGAGGACGGTCAGGAAATCGGCGTGACCGGGCAGAATGCCGAAGCTGCCCGTCGCATCTTCTGCGCGCAAGGCGACGATATCCGCGCTGTCGACGAGCATCTCTGATGGTGTGGCGAGCGTGAGCCGAAGCGTCGCGTTCATGAAGCGCCTCGTTCGCGCTCGCGCGCTTCGTCGAGGGTGCCCACCATGTACAGCGACTGCTCGTGCCACGTGTCGCATTCGCCGTCGAGGATGGCCTTGCATCCGGCTAGGGTCTCCTCGACCGTGACCGAGCGCCCTGCCACACCCGTGAACGCTTCCGTCACGGCGAACGGTTGCGTCAAAAAGCGTTGTAGGCGGCGCGCCCGGCCGACGATGCGCCGATCGTCGGCGGCCAGCTCTTCGATCCCGAGCAGCGAGATCACGTCTTGCAATTCTCGATAGTGCTCGATCGTGCGCCTCACCTCGGTGGCGACTGCGACATGCTCCGCGCCGACCACCAATGGATCGAGCAGGATCGACGACGATGCGATCGGGTCGATCGCCGGATACATGCCTTCGGCGGCCATGGCCCGGGACAGCACGACGGTGCTGTCCAGATGCGCGGCGATCGTCGTGACGGCCGGGTCGGTGAAATCGTCAGCGGGCACGTACACGGCCTCGATCGCGGTGATCGACGTGCCGCCGACTGAAACGATGCGTTCCTGCAGGGCCGCCACTTCCGTCGCCAAGGTCGGCTGGTACCCGACGCGCGACGGCAGGCGCCCGAGCAAACCCGAGACTTCCGCGCCGGCTTGCACGAAGCGAAACACGTTGTCCATCAGCAGGAGGACGTTTTGGTGCTGTTCGTCGCGGAAATATTCGGCAACCGTCAATGCCGTCAGCGGCACGCGCCAACGTGCACCGGGCGGCTCGTTCATCTGGCCGTACACGAGCACGGTGCGCGGCAACACGCCCGAGCTTTGCATGTCGTGCAAGAGCTCGTGTCCCTCGCGCGAGCGCTCGCCCACGCCGGCGAACACCGATATGCCTTGGTAGTGTTCGACCATCGCGTGAATCAGTTCCATCACGAGCACCGTCTTGCCCACGCCGGCGCCGCCGAACATTGCCGCTTTGCCGCCGCGGGCGAGCGGCGCGAGCAGATCGATGACCTTGATCCCGGTCGCGAAGATCGCGGTCGCGGCATCCTGTGCGGACAATGGGGGCGGTTCGCGGTGGATGGGACGCCGCGGAACATCGGCGCGCAATGCCGGGCCTTTATCGCCAGGGGCGCCCATCACGTCGATCAATCGCCCCAGCATTGCGTCGCCCACCGGGATCGCGATGGCTTGCCCCGAGGCATACGCGCGCACGCCCCTGGGTAACCCGTTCGTCGATTGCATGGCGAGCGCGCGAACGGTCCGCTCGTTCAGATGCGCTTGGACTTCGGCAACGATGCGCCGTCCATCCTCGCTTTCGATCGAAAGCGCGCTATTCAAAGGCGGAAGCCTGCGGGCCGGGAACGTAAGATCGATCACCGCGCCGCGCACGGCGACGACTTCGCCCGCGAGCGGGGTGCTGCTTTGTTCGACGCTGACCGATTGCGTTTGCATGGCGAGTCGTTCTCGAATGCCTTGCTTGGAAAAGAACCACCTCACTATGTATCGCGATCCGTTTCGGCGGTGGTTGATCGCGATCAACCGGGGGCGGGATCGGGTGCATCTCGCCGCTGCGGTTGACGTAGATCAATCCGCCCCCGTTCGCCGTCGCTGCGAACGAGGGGCGAGGCGATCAAGGAATGGGGGCTGCGAAACGACGCCACGAATTGAGATTGGCGCTAACCCGCACCGTATCAAAGATGATCCGCGTCGACCACGGCCTGAGTGAATGCCTGCGGCGCTTCTTCGGGCAGGTTGTGGCCGATGCCGCCTGTGACGAGGCGGAACTGGTACTTGCCCGCGAAGCGCTTCGCGTACGCCTCGGGTTGCGGATGCGGCGCGCCGTTGGCATCGCCTTCGAGTGCGATGGTCGGCACGGTGATGGGCGCAAACTGCGCCAAGCGTTTCTCGAGCGGTGCGTACTTCGGTTCGCCCTTGGCCAAGTCGAGCCGCCAACGGTAGTTGTGGGTTGCGATGGCCACTTGATCCGGGTTCTGGAGCGCGGCCGCGCTGCGCTCGAAGGTGGCGTCGTCGAACTTCCATTTCGGCGAAGCCAACTGCCAAATCAATTTGGCGAAATCGTGACGGTACTTGTCGTAGCCGATGCGGCCGCGCTCGGTCGCGAAGTAGAACTGGTACCACCACTGCAGCTCGGCTTGCGGCGGCAGCGGCGTGTTGCCCGCCTTTTGGCTGCCGATGAGGTAACCGCTCACCGTCACCAACGCTTTCACGCGTTCGGGCCAAAGCGTCGCGACGATGTCGGCCGTGCGCGCACCCCAGTCGAAGCCGCCGAACACGGCGCGCTCGATATGCAAGGCATCCATGAAGTCGATGGCGTCCTGCGCCAGGGCGGCGGGTTCGCTGTTTCGTACGGTGCGATCGGATAGGAAGTGCGTTTCGCCGTAACCGCGGGAATACGGGACCAGCACGCGGTAGCCCTTTGCCGCGAGGGCGGGCGCGACCTGCTCGTAGCTGTGAATGTCATAGGGCCATCCATGCAAAAGGATGACGACAGGCCCGTCGGCCGGTCCCATTTCGGCATAAGCGACATCCAGCACGCCCGCGCGGACGTGTTTGAGCGGCCCCCACGGTGCTTGCGATGCAGAGGATGCGGCCTGCGGTTGCGACACCGAGTCTTCGGCGTGTGCGTTCGGAACGAGGCAACCGAGGCTCAAGGCAAAGGTGGCGGCGAATGCGGCGTAGTTGGCTTTCATGAGAATCTCCTGCGGGTCGTGTCGAGAGTCGAGCGATGAGAATGGGTTAAACCACGCATACCGTGGCGTCGATGTTGCCCCGCGTCGCCTTCGAATACGGGCACAATTGGTGGGCGCGCTCGATGACCGATTGCGCGACTGCCGGGTCGAGCCCCGGAAGGCTCACGTTCAGACGCGCGGCCAGGAAGTAGCCGCGTTCGGTGTCCAAGTTCAAGTCGACTTCCGCCGAAACCGCCGTGTCGGGCGGCAGCGCGATGCCGACCTCTTGCGCGGCTCGGCTCATCGCGCCGATGAAGCAGGCCGACCATCCGGCGGCGAACAACTGCTCCGGGTTGGTGCCGGTGCCGTTGGAGCCCGGCGCCGACAACTTGATGTCGAGGCGATGGTCGTCGCTGCGCGACTGCCCGTTGCGACCGCCGGTGGTGTGGGTTCTGCCGGTATACAGGGTGGACATGGTCGGTTTCCTTTTTGGATGAAATGGCCGCTGAGTTGCAAAGCGCTGGCCGGTGTGCGTATGAAACCGTGGCGGCGTATCGTGCATGTATCGCGGCAGGCGCGCAATTTCATCGGAACGTGTCGCGCGCAGCGCCGGATACGTTCCGATACAAAGCGCCGCCGCTTCCCGGCGCCCGGACATGCCGCGAATACAAACGGATACAAAACGAGGGGAAAACGGACATGCTGAGGATAACGAAGCAGACGTAAATAGCGGGCAAGGCGGCGCACAACGCACCGTCAGGCACGCTGAGGAGGCGCACTCATGACTTTTTCTCGATTCGTCATCACGGCCCTCGCCCTGTCGAGCGCCGCGTTGCTAACGTTCCGGCTTGCTGCGGGCGGTTTGCCAGGCGCGCGGCAATCGGTGGTGGAGGAACCCGCGCCCGGCTTCGCGGGCGCCGATCGTTGGTATAACTCGCCGCCGTTGACGCTCGATGCGCTGCGAGGCAAGGTGGTGCTCGTCGAGTTCTGGACCCGCGAATGCATCAATTGCATTCACGTGCTCCCGCATACGAAGGCGCTGCATGACGCGTATGCCAAAGACGGCCTGGTCGTGGTGGGCGTGCATACGCCGGAATTCGAGGAGGAACGCGATCCGGCGGCCCTGCAGGCCGCACTCGATCGATATGGGATCATGTGGCCCGTCGCGGTGGATAATGAGTCGCGCATTTGGAACGCCTACGGCAATCGCTTCTGGCCCGCGATTTACTTGATCGATCGGAATGGCCGCGTGGTCTATCGGCATTACGGCGAAGGCGACTACGAGCAAACCGAGCGGCGCGTGCGCGCCCTGCTCGGAAAGCCTTGACACTAGACCCCGAATTCGACAGCGAACGGGCAACGAAGAGCATGGAACATATCGACCACATCCTCGTCGTCGACGACGACCGTGAGATTCGCACCGGCGTCGTCGAATATCTGCGCAAGAACGGGTTGCGTGCCAGCGCCGCAGTCAATGGTCGCGAGATGTTCGCGCAACTCGATTCGTCGGCGTTCGATTTGATCGTGCTAGACATCATGATGCCCGGCGACGATGGCCTCGTGCTGTGCCGAACGCTGCGCAGCGGGAAGCATAAAGCCGTGCCGATCCTATTGCTCACCGCGCGCGATGACGAAACCGACCGCATCGTCGGCCTCGAAATGGGCGCCGACGATTACGTGGTCAAGCCGTTCTCGCCGCGGGAGTTGCTGGCGCGCATCAAAGCCGTGATCCGTCGCGCGCGCATGCTGCCGCCCAATTTGCGCATCACCGAAACCGCCGGGACGCTCTCGTTCGGCCGTTGGCGGCTCGACACGACGGCACGCCATTTGATCGACGAACAGAACACCGTCGTCGCGCTGAGCGGCGCCGAGTTCCGGCTCTTGCGCGTGTTCTTGGATCACCCGCAGCGTGTGCTATCGCGCGATCAACTGCTCAATCTGACGCAGGGCAGAGACGCGGAGCTCTTCGATCGCTCCATCGATTTGTTGGTGAGCCGCCTGCGCAGCCGGCTCGAAGACAACGCCAGGGAGCAGTCGTATATCAAGACGGTGCGAAGCGAGGGGTACGTCTTCAGCATGCCGGTGACGCTGCTCGGAGGCGACGCGTGAGCGACGCGGCGCCGGATGCATCGATGCGCTGGCTGCCGCGCCGCATGGCATCGCGCGTGTACGTGATCATTTTCGCGGGGTTGATGCTGGCGCAGGCGCTATCATTTGCGTTGATGTATTACGAGCGCGATCAAAGCGCCACCGCGGTGATGCTCGATTCGGTGGAGCACGAAGTCGGCACGTCGGTGGCCGTGCTGGACCGGTTGCCCGCAGCGGAGCGCCCCGACTGGCTCGGCCGCCTGCAACGCGACAACTACCGTTTCGTCCTTGGCGATGGCCGAGTGGGCATGCCGCTCGCCTCCGGGCGCTCGCGCGAGCTCGTGCGGCGGATCGAGCGCGAAGTCGGCCCCGCCTATCACGTCAAGGCCGATACGATCTCGATGCATCCCGAGCGCTATCGAATCCACTTCACGTTGCACGACGGCGCGCCGCTCACCTTGGAAGTCACGCCGCGTGGCGTGCCGCCGATCGCGCAGTGGCTGCCGGTCGTGCTGGTGTTGCAGTTGCTGGTGTTGCTCGCATGCACTTGGCTGGCGGTGCGATTGGCCACGCGGCCGTTGACGCAGCTCGCGCAAGCGGCCGAAGCCATGACGCCCACAGCCGAGGGCCCTCACATGAGCGAAGCCGGCCCCATCGAAGTGGCGCAAGCCGCGGCGGCCTTCAATACGATGCAAGAGCGCATCAGCCGCCACGTCAAGGAACGGCTGCACATTCTCGCTTCGATTTCGCACGATCTACAGACGCCGATCACACGCATGCGCCTGCGTGCCGAGGCGTTGGAAGACAACGAAGATCGCGTCAAGCTGCTCGGCGATCTGCACGAGATGGAGCATCTCGTGCGCGAAGGCGTGGCGTATGCCCGCAGCGCGCATGGCGGGGCCGAAGCGCCCGTGCGCATGGATGTGGCTGCGTTTCTGGAAAGCGTCGTGTTCGATTATCAGGACGTGGGAAAGCCGGTCACGTTGACGGCGTCGGTCAGCGGCGTATCGATGGTGCGCCGGCAGGCGCTGCGGCGCGTGTTGGGCAACTTGATCGACAACGCGATCAAGTACGGCGGCGCGGCGCAAGTGAGCGCGTGGCGCAACGACGAAGGCGCGCTGTGCGTGGCGGTGCTCGATCGCGGTCCCGGTATTCCCGAAGACGAACTCGATCGCGTTCTCGAGCCGTTTTACCGCTTGGAAGGGTCGCGCAACCGCGATACCGGCGGCGCGGGGTTGGGCCTTGCCATCGCCGCGCAATTGACCCGCGCTATCGGCGGCCGCCTCGAACTTGGCAATCGGCAGGGTGGGGGGCTGGTGGCGACGGTCGTATTGCCCGTATGAGCGGATCGCGGCGCGCTCGGTAACCCGCATGAGGGCGTGCGGACGGCTTTGCGCGCAAGGCGCTGCCGGGGAAGTAGCGAACTCCACCCGATAGCGGTGCCGCGCCTAGTTCGGCTCGATGCGCCGAGCGTCGTCGTGGCCGAGCCTGCGAATGCGACCGGTGAAGATCACGACCGCGGCCACGACGGGCAGGATGAGCAGACCTTCGAGAATTTCCGGGTCCAGCGGCAGGTGAACCGCATGAAGCGCGCGCAACGCCGCGCCGGAAAGGTTGAGGACGTAATACGAAATCGCGGCCACCGAAAGCCCTTCCACCGCATGCTGCATCCGCAATTGCGTGCGTGCCGTGCGGTTCATGCCTTCGAGCAGCGCGGTCGTATGTTCCTCCTGCGCCAAATTGACCCGGGTTCTCAAGAGATCGACGGCTCGTGCAACGCGTGTGGCCGATTGCTGATGCCGGGCCCATACGGAGCTGCACGTCTGCATGGCGGGCAAGAGCCGGCGTTGCATGAATTCGGCAATCGTCGGAAAACCCTCGATCCGTTCTTCGCGAAGTTCCGCAATGCGCGCGAGCACGAGCTTCTCGTAAGCCGCCGACGCGCTGAAGCGCGTTTCGAGCCCGGCATGCGCCTCGAGCTGCCCGGCCAGCCGCGTGAGCTCGCGCAAGAGGTAGGCATCGTCCTCGTCGTGCCCCGGCTGTTCCATTCTTCGCATCAAGGCCGATAAAGAGCCGTCGAGCTTGCTCAGAAACTGGCTGTGCCGGCGGGCGTCGGGCAGCGCGAGCAGCGCCATCATGCGGTAGGTTTCGATTTCGAGTAGACGCTGAATCAGGCGGCCCGCCTGCTCTTCACGGAAACCAAGATCGAGCACGAGCAAGCGCAAGAAGTGATCGTCGTGCACGAGCCAATCGCAGTAAACCTCGCCGCCCGCCAGCACGTTCGTTCCGACGAGCACCGGCCCGGGCAAGAGGTCGCGCACTTGCGTTCGGATCCGCGCGGCTTGCTCGCCGCAGCGCAACTCCGCATGCGCGGCGACGAGCACGCTCTCGTGCAATAGAGAGAGCCAGGAAGCGGGCACCTCGTTCATTGCCGCGGCGTTGAATAGGCCGTCCGGCGTGCCCGTGCGAACGAAGGTGAACGTCGAAAATTCGGTGTGCTTCTCCCACTTGATTTGCCAATCGCCTTTCTGCGCCGCGTAGTGATTGTGGTGCGGCAAAGGCGCGGGCAACCCCAAGGCGGAAGACAAGGTCGCCAGCAGGCGTGCGTGTATTTCTTCGTCGTGCTCCGAATAGATCGCAAGGTGACTTACGGATGCCGGCCCGTCGATCAGAAGAAAAGGGCGGGCGTGAAGCTCCTGCGAGAGCGGATCTCTGAGCGGATGGTTGAGCGAAGAAAACATGAATGTGTCCGTGTCCGTGGCGTGACAGTGTAGCGCGCCAATATGACGGGAGATTTCCTCCCGCCCGGGCCGCGAATGTCGGCGCACTGCGTCGGAATTGTCCGATGCTGCTCTCCGGATTCCTACAGCAAGATAATCTGGGGCCGATAGCGCATAGCGCGGCTCGCGTCCATGATGGCATCGCATCGAAGCGAGATTCCGCCGAGCGACTGGCGCTCGAAGCGGGACATGACTTCGGTAAATCTAGGGGCCGATCATGCTGGCGTTTCCCAGATTCAGGTTGCGAGAGGGCATCGAACGCGTCGTCCTACATGGGCGGCGGATCGTGAGCATTGCCATCGCGCGCGGTAGCGGCGCTTTCATGATGCTCGGCTCGATGAGTGCCGAGCAACGCGTGGCGGCATATCTGCTCGACGTTTCCGATCGGTGGCACCCACGCGGCTATTGCGCTTGCGCGTTCTCGCTGAACATGACGCGGAGCGAAATCGGCAGCCGCGTCGGCCTAGGAACCGAGGCGGTCAACCGCGTGCTGCAGGGCATGCACAAGCGCGGGATCATCGATGTGGACGCGAGCGCGATTCATATCCTCGACGTGCCGAGCTTGATCTTGCTCTAACCCGACAGGCAGTCGCGCAAGCGCTCAACCATTGCGCAGGCTGATCCCGCGCACGACGAGCCCGCTCGCCGCGACGAGACAAGCCGCGAGCACCGCGATCGAGCTTGCCGGGGCGACCACGAATTGCGTCGTCAGCACGCCGCGCATCAAGTCGACGCCGTATGCGGCGGGATCATAGGCGGCCGCCAGGCGAATCCATTGCGGCGCGAGATCGAGCGGGTATAGCCCGCCCGAGAGAAAGAACATCGGCAACAATAGCGCGTTCGATACGACCGGAAACACGATCACGGACCGAAACGGCACCGCGAGCGCAAGTCCCAAAGCCGAGAAGGCGAGGGCCGCGAACGCCATCGCCAACAGCAACAACGCGAGACGCGGCGCGGTGAGACCGATGCCGATCATCGGCGAGAAAGGCAACAGCAACAGGCTTTGCACCCAAGCGACGAGCGCGCCCGCGCAGATCTTGCCGGCGGCGATCTCGATGCGCCCGGCGGGCGAGACGAGCAACGCATCGAGCAACCCCGTTTGCCGGTCATGCACGATGCCGACCGCAGCCGAGATCGCCGTGAACATCAGCGACAAGCCGATGATGCCGGGGAAGATGTACGCCTGATAACCGCTGACCTCGGCATAGGTGCCGCTTCTGAGCGCGGCCCCGAGCACGAAAAGATAAAGCAGCGGCTGCGTCAGCCCGAACAGGATCCGCAGCGGAGACGCCCAAAACCGTTTTAGATCGAAGCACACGACCGCCAGCACGGTGTTCATGGCGTGGCCTCTGCGACGGTGCGTACGGGCGCCGCCGTGCTAGGCGATGCGCCGGTCCAATGATCGATGACGTCCATCAGGCTGGGCGTTGCGATATCGGCGTCGAAAACTTCGAACGGCATCCGTTGCAGCAATGAAGGCAGGACGGCTTGCGGGTCCACGCATGAAACGATCGCGGCGTCCGCTTTGGGTTTCACCGCATACCCTTGTGCCGCGAGCCAGCGGCACGCGACGCCGACGCTCTGGACCCGCAACCGGATCACGCCCGCCACAGGAGAGCACAGCGCTCGCCATGAGCCATCGGCCAGCAATCCTCCCTGATGCAACACGACGATACGATCGGCCTCGCGGGCCTCCTCTGCGTGATGGGTCGTATGCAAGACCGTGTGGCCAGCGGCTACGAGCGTTCTAATCTCCGACCAGAAAGCATGACGTGCGGCCACGTCGAGACCGAGCGCGGCCTCGTCGAGCAATAGCACGCGAGGCCGCGCGACGAGGGCGCGAGCCAGTTCCAGGCGGCGGCGCTGACCGCCGGATAGAGTCTGAACGGGCGCCGCTTGGATCGCATCGAGCGCGAGCAGCGACAGCAATTCGTCGACGCGGCGCCGTGCGGCTCGCCCCCTCAATCCCTGCAACTGCGCAATGAACAGCAGATTGTCGAGCGCGCTCAAGCGCATCTCCAACGCCGAGTCCTGAAACACGACGCCGATACGGGCACGCACTTGCGCGGGATGGGCAATGGCATTCACGCCATCGATGAAGATTTGCCCGCAGTGCGGCACGGCCAGCGTGGCGAGCAGCGAGAGTAGCGTCGTCTTCCCCGCGCCATTGAGCCCGACGAGCGCGACCGATTCCGCCCGCCCGATCTTCAAGCCGACGTTGCGCAAGATCTCGCGGCCATTACGGCGAAAGCTGACGTCGCGGATATCGATGATGGGCTGATACGACATAACGTGGCGCCTCCCTGGGCTCAATCGAGCCGCTCGGCGCGCAGTGCTGGATTGGTGAAATGCACGCGCGAGGCCATTGCGCTCGACACCCACACGCGCCCATTCGTATCGACCAGCAACAGCGCATCGACTCCCACCTTGCGCACGAGCGACATCGCCGCGGCCGGACCGGCGACGAACGGCGCTTTGCTTGCGCCATCGGACAAGGCGCCCGCATGCGGGCCCGGCTTCACGAGGACCGTGACCGCTTCGCTCTGCGTAGCGGGGAAACCGTTGCGCGGGTCGATGATATGGCTATACCGAACGCCTTCGTACTTGAAGAAACGCGCATAGTCGCCGCTCGTTCCGATTGCCTCGCCATCGTGCAGTTCCAATGTCGCGAGCGTTCCCGCTCCGCGCGGATCTTGAATGCCGACTTGCCACGGTGCGCCGCCCTTGGTCCCCAACGCGAGCAGGTTCCCCCCGACGTCGATCAATGCGTTTTTGACGCCGCGCTGCCTGAGCATGGCGGCCGCTTCGTCGAGCGACCAACCCTTCGCATAACCCCCGAGGTCGATCGCCACCGCACGGTTCGCGCTCGTGACGACGCCGGAGGGCGAAATGTCGAGCTGCGCAATGCGAGGGTGCAGCGCCGCTTCGCGCTGCACCGCATCTCGCGAGGGCGGCTTCACGCCGAACTGATCTGCCTGGAAACCCCACAGACGAACGAGCCGGCCGAGACCGGGCTCGAACAGGCCCTGGGTGTCGATCGAGAGCTGCCGGGCCGCGCGCAGAATCGGGACGAGTTCGGGCGAAGCCTGAAACGGCTCGCCCGCGGCGATGCTGCGATTGAGCTGCGTCACTTCCGACGGCTGCCACGCGTGCAGTTCGCGATGCATCGCTTGGAAACGAGCGAAGACGGCATCCGCATCCTCCTGTGCTTCCCGTAGCGGCACGCCATACAGCGCCAATTGCACGCGCGTCCCGAATACGTACGTGCCGTGGATATAGACCTGCGGTGTTCTAAGCGTCTGCCATAGCCCGGCGCCGATGGCGATGATGAGCGCCACCGAGGCGAGGAAGATCTTTCGGGGAATAGCCAATTTGCAAATGCTCAAAAAGCTTCAATTTCATGCGGTCTAACGACGCATGACCACGCGAGTAACAGAACGATTATTGTGTTTTCGTCGTTGCGACCGATTGATCCATATCAAGCCGTCGGGCGACGGCTAAGTTCAAGCTCCGGCTGCGTCCGAACGCCGCGTTTGGCTGAAAAATATGCATGCCAAGTGCGCCTATTGAGATAGATCAATCTATCAATGAGCGCCGCCCAGCACACTACCAGCGAACAAATATGCGTCGAGTTCAAAGGGGTGAATCGACACATGTTTTCATGCGATGACATAACGAATTGATGAGTGGGTTTGTGGGGTGATCGGGTCTGGCAGTGTTCGGGTTCGATCTTGTCGAAGTATGGCGGTTGTCTCGTAGCCTGGCTGCATGCGTTCCTCTCACGGGGCGCGTTCGGCCGGTTGTGCGGCGTTGATGCGTATTGATGAGTGAGAATGTAATGACTTCTTCAAAAGAAAATTCCGAAGGGAAGGTGGTGGTGCCACAGGACACGGGACGTCGCAGGTTTCTCGCTTCCTCGGCGATTGCGGGCCTCGCGGGAGCAGGCCTCTCGCTCGGGTTGGCCGGCTGCAACAAGAACGGCGGCGGTGCTGCCGCCGCCGCCACCGATGCAGCCAGCGCCGCGAGCGGCGCGAGCAGCTCGAGTGCCATCAACTGGGACAAGTACGAGGTGCATCCGGGCAAGCTCGACACCTACTACGCGTTCTCGAGCGGCGGCCATTCGGGCGATCTACGCGTGCATGGTTTGCCCTCGGGCCGTGAGATTCGGCGCGTTCCCGTGTTCAACGTCGACTGCATGTCCGGCTGGGGCATCACGAACGAATCGCGCAAGATCATCGGGACGCGGCCCAACGGTCAATTGAATTACATCAATGGCGATACGCACCACGTGCATATGTCCTACACGGACGGCATGTACGACGGCAAGCACATCTTCGTCAACGACAAGATCAATGCGCGTATCGCACGCGTGCGCCTGGACACGATGGAGTGCGACGCGATCACGCAGTTGCCGAACGTGCAGGGCTTTCACGGCATCTTCCCGGACAAGCGCGACCCGATCGACGAGAAGATCAACTACACCACGCGCGTGTTTTGCGGCGGCGAATTCCATATTCCCGTGCCGAACGACGGCCGCGACTTGGATGATCCGAAGAAGTACTTCTGCCTGTTCACCTGCGTCGACGCCGAGACGATGCAGCCGCGCTGGCAAGTGAAGATCGACGGCAACCTCGATCTCGTGGCCACCTCGTACGACGGCAAGCTGGCTTGCTCGAATCAGTACAACACGGAAGGCGGCGTTCATTACGAAGAGATGATGTCGGCCGAGCGCGACGCCTGCGTGTTCTTCAACGTGGCCCGCATTGAAGCAGCCGTCAAACAAGGCAAGTTCGTTCATCTCGGCAACTCGACGGTGCCTGTCGTCGACGGCACGCATGCAGCGAACGCCGATCCGAAGACGGCGCTCACGTGCTACGTGCCCGTGCCGAAAAACCCGCACGGCGTGAACGTTTCGCCGGACGGCAAGTATTACGCCTGCTCCGGCAAGCTGTCGCCGACAGCCACTCTGATTTCGCACGAACTGGTGCTCAAATGGTTCGACGGCGGCTTCAAGGATCCGCGCGATGCGGTCGTGGCCGAACCCGAAATCGGCTTGGGGCCCCTGCATACCGGCTTCGACGGCAAGGGCTTCATCTACACGACGCTCTTCCTCGATAGCCAGATCGTGAAGTGGGACCAAGAGGCCGCGATCAGAGCGTATAAGGGCGACAAGAACGCGAAGGTCGTGGTCGACCGCATCGACGTTCACTACCAGCCGGGGCACGGTTTCACCTCGATGGGCGAGACGAAGGCGCCGGACGGTCAGTACTTCATCTCCGACAACAAGTTCTCGAAGGACCGGTACCTGCCCGTCGGCCCGCTGCACCCGGACAGCTCGCAATTGATCGACATCAGCGGCGAGAAGATGCAGCTCGTGGGCGACCACCCGCTTTATCCGGAGCCGCACGATTCGATCATGGTCCGGCGCGACATCATCAAGACGCGGCAGATCTACGATCTGAACGAATTCCCGCTCGCGGTGAAGAGCCCGAAGGACAACCGGATCGAGCGCAACGGCAAGAAGGTCACGATTCACCTGACCTCTCAGGCGCCGACGTTCGGATTGCGCGAATGGACGGTGAAGAAGGGCGACGAAGTCACGATCATCTTGACGAACCTCGATAAGGTCGAAGATTTGACGCACGGCTTTGCGATCCCGTTCTACAACATCAGCTTCGTCGTGCATCCGCAACAGACGCAGTCGGTCACGTTCATCGCCGACAAGCCGGGCGTGTTCTGGTGCTACTGCACGAACTTCTGCCACGCATTGCACCTTGAAATGCGTTCGCGGATGTTGGTCCAAGCGTAAGTCGTACGGCAACGTGCCTGCCTAGGTGCGAGGCGAATCGAGGGAGATGACGATGTTGGCTTTCCCCGTTCGCCTCGCACATCAATCCAGTATTTCTCATCGTTTGCAGTTCAGCATGTCGAAGTACCCTCTCGCTGCGATTCTCGTTGCCACGCTGTCGATGCACGTCGTCGCCGCGGCCACGCTTGCCGTTCACTCGGGCGAGCGCATCGGCGCTGCGATCGAGGCGGCACGACCGGGCGATACGGTCGCCGTGTATAGCGGGCATTACGACGAGAACCTGCGAATCGAAAAAGCACTCACGCTCGTCGGCATCGGCAAGCCGATGATCGACGGGCGCAATCGCGGCGATGTCATTCGCGTCACGGCGCCGGGCGTGCGCATCAGCGGCATCGCGGTTGTCAACAGCGGCGCCGATCTGACGGCGCAAAACGCCGGCATATACGTGCAACCCGGCTCGGACGGCGCACAGATCGATCATTGCGAACTCGTCTACAACCTGTTCGGGCTCTGGATCGAAAAATCCAACAACGTGCAAGTGCGTGACAACGTGATCGTCGGCAAGCGCGATTTCCTATCGCCCAATCGCGGCAACGGCATCGAGTTGTACAACACGAAGGGCGCCCAAATCGTAGGCAACGAGATCAGCTACGCGCGGGACGGCATCTACGTAGACGTGTCGTACCACGCGCTCTTCAAAAGCAACAAGATCCATAACGTGCGCTACGGCACGCACTACATGAACTCCTACTACAACGTGTGGGACGGCAACGAGGTCTTTCACAACCGCGGTGGCCTCGCGATCATGGAAGCGCGCAACCAAATCGTGAGGAACAACCGGGTGTGGGGCAACAGCGATCACGGGATCATGCTGCGCACGCTTCAGGATTCGCTCATCGAGAACAACGTCGTCGCGGGCAACCAACGCGGCTTCTTCGTGTACGACGCCGAATACAACACGATTCGGGGCAACCTCGTCGTCGGCAACAAAGTGGGCGTCCATCTCTGGGGTGGTTCCGTGAACAACACCGTGACGGGCAACGACTTCGTTCAGAACCGCGAACAGATCCGCTACGTCGCTGCGAAAGACGTGGCATGGACCGGCAACTATTGGAGCAACTATTTCGGCTGGGACAAGCGCGGCCGAGGCGTGGGCGACATTCCCTACACGGCTAGCGATCTCGTCGATCGTCTGACGTGGCGCGTTCCCGCGGTGAAGATCCTGATGAACAGTCCCGCGGTGCAATCGCTGCGTCTCATCGCTCAACAATTTCCGCTCATGACCGTGCCGAGCGTCGTCGACGCCGCGCCGCTCATGCGGCCTTCGCACGCCGCGTGGTCGAAGTGGATGGAGAAGCACCCATGATCGAATTGAAAGGCGTCGCCAAATCGTTTGGCTCGCTGCGCGCGGTCGACGGTATCGACTTGAACGTTCACCGCGGCGAACTGTTCGGTCTGATCGGCCGCAACGGCGCGGGCAAGAGCACCTTGTTTCAACTCATGCTCGGCTTGATCGCAGCCGATGCCGGGCAGGTGAGCATCAACGGCGAGCGCGCGGGCGGCCCGAACTTTCGCGCCGTCAAGCGCCGGCTCGGCTACTTGCCCGAAAACGTCGTGCTGTACGACAACCTCACGGGCATCGAAACCCTGCGTTTCTTCGCGCGCCTCAAAGGCGTCGACACGGCCCAATGCGCGCCGTTGCTCGATCAGGTCGGGTTGACCCATGCGGCCGCGCGCAAGGTACGCGAATACTCGAAAGGGATGAAGCAACGGCTCGGCTTTGCGCAAGCGCTGCTCGGCGATCCGCCGCTGCTGTTTCTCGATGAACCGACCAACGGTCTCGATCCCGAAGGCATCCGCGAGTTCTACCGGACGTTGCGCGCACGCCAAGAAGGCGGCACGACGATCGTCATCACCTCTCACATCCTGGCCGAAATCCAGCAACGCGTCGACCGCCTCGCGATTCTGCACAGCGGACGCATTCGCGCCGTGGGCAGCGTGCAGACGCTGCGCGCGCAGACCGATTTGCCGTTGTGGTTCGAAGTGCTTTCCCACTCGGACGATACGAGCCCAATCGCGGCGGCCCTGCGCCGCGCGCCGTTCGACAAGGTGACGACGAACGACCGGCGCGTGGCATTCGAGTGCCCGCGCAACGCGAAGATGGCGGCGATCGCCGCGCTTGCCCCGCTGACCGACCGGATCGCGGATTTGCAAATTCAGGAGCCGTCGCTCGAAGACGTGTTTCTCGGTTGGATGGGAGCGAGCGCATGAATCCGCTGAGTTGTGTGCATATGGCGCAAATCCGCGCGATCGCGGGCAAGGAGTTTCGCGACCGCATCCGCAATCGCTGGGTGCTGGCGGTGTCGATCGTGTTTGCGGCCTTCGCGCTCGCGACGACGTATTTCGGGGCGGCGGCGCAGGGGTCGGTGGGTTTTCAAGGAATCGAGCCGCTGATCGCGAGCCTCGTCAGCTTGACCATCTATCTGCTGCCGTTGATCGCCCTGATCTTGGGCTTCGATGCGCTGGTGGGCGAGCGCGAGCGGGGCACGCTCAATTTGTTGCTGGCCTATCCGATCAGCCGCGCGGAATTGTTGATCGGTAAATATTTGGGGCTAGCCGGCGCATTGACTTGCGCCACGCTCGCGGGCTTCGGCCTGGCGGGAGTCGCGATCGTCGCCCGCGCGCCGTCCGCCGACTGGTACCAGTACGCGGGTTTCGTCGTCAGCGCGGTATTGCTGGGATGGGTGTTCCTGAGCCTTGCGGTATCCGCTTCGGTCTTTTGCGCAAGCCGCACGTCGGCAAGCGGTATCGCGATCGCCTTGTGGTTCTTCTTCGTGCTCGTCTATGACTTGTTGCTGCTCGGCGCTCTCGTCCTCACGGGCGGCGCCGTGCTCGGCCCGCTGTTTCCCTTGCTCTTGATGCTCAATCCCGCGGACATCTTCCGAATCTTGAACATCTTTGGGCCTGGAGATTTGCACACGATGTTCGGCCTCGTCAGCGTGTTTCCCGCCGCGCTCGCGCAGCCTGTTTTTCTCGGCCTGGTGATGCTCGCGTGGATCGTGGCGCCGCTCGGCCTTGCCGCTTGGAGATTCAATCGATGAACTGCCGCCGCCTAACGACCGCCGCCGCGGTGCTTGCTCTGATGCTCGCCGCCGGCTGCCAGAGCCAATCGAGCGCGTTGCCGCCGCCGCACGAGATCGACGATACGACGGTCAGCGTGCTCGACGGCATGAGCTTGAAGGACTACCCGGGCCCCAAGGCCCAGATCGAATACGCCGACGGGCAGACAGACTTCTTTTGCGACACGTTGGGGCTCTTTTCCGTCTATTTGCGCCCGGAGCAAGACCGCAAGGTCAGCGCGATGTATGTGCAGGACATGGGTGCGGCGGATTGGCAGCACCCGGTGGGACATTGGATCGACGCCAAGCGCGCGACGTATGTCGTGGGTGCGAAGAAGCTCGGCGCAATGGGGCAAACGTTCGCCTCGTTCGCGAACGAAGCCGACGCGCAGCGGTTTGCGAAATCCGAAGGCGGCAAGCTGTATCGATTCGATCAAATCACGATCGATATGGCGACCGTCGATGGCGGCGTGATCAAAGATCAAAACATGTAAGGGGATACAGGTGACACCTTTCTATCAAAACGTGCCGTCCGAGGCGGCGAAGCAAATCGACTCCATTAGCCGTGTGATTTACGACTTGCGCGAAGACCGCAAGCTCATTCTCGCCCGATACGACGTGACCGACGAAGCGGGCCTGCTGGCGCGAATCGCCGCAGGGGAGATCGACGAGCATCCGGCGTATGAGGACTATCTGGGTGCGAAGACGCTTGCGCAAACGCGCGAAGCGCTGCGCGAGCAACTGCGCGAAGTATTGGCGACGGGGGTGTGACGATGCTCCACATTGAACTCATAGAGAAAATCGAGTCCACTTACGGTGCGGCGGATTTGACGTCCGTCACCTTGTGCCGCGATGCGCTCGAAGTGCGCCTCTCGAACGGCGTCGAACTGACGCTGCGCATTGCCGGACCCAGCGAATACGCATTGGGCTGGCGCTGGGGCGAGGCCGTCATGGGCATCGACACCGCGCCGCTGCACGACACCCTTGGCACGTATCCGAATCATCTGCATACGCCCGACGGCCGCGCCGTCGACGATCCCGTCAGCGAAGCCGGCGCGGACCCGTGGCGCAACGTTCGCGCGTTGATCGATCGGTTGCTTGTCGAGCCCTTGTTGGGCTACGAAAGCGCATCTCCATGCGTAACCGTCGATGCGTCGATCGATGCATCGCTCAATCTGTAATGAAGGAAAGATGATGAAAGCTAGAAATGTGTTGTTTGCCGGGATCGGACTTGCGCTCACGCTCGGCTTGTCGGCCTGCGACAAAGGCGATGCCGCTTCGGAGAAAACCAGCGCGGCTCACACGTCGACCGCACCGGTGGCTTCGGTGGCGGTGGAAGGGGCGGGGGTATCGGTGGTCAAGGTGGCTGCGACCGCCGCGCCCGCCGGTGGCGGCGCCCCCAATCCCGCGGGCGAGAAAGTATTCAAGAGCGTCTGCTTCATGTGCCACCAGACGGGTGCGGCCGGCGCGCCGATGTATGGCAACAAGGCCGATTGGGCGCCGCGCATCGCGCAAGGCAAGGCCACGCTGTACAAGCATGCGCTCGGCGGCTTCACCGGCAACAACGGCACGATGCCCGCACGCGGCGGCAATCCGAGCCTGAAGGACGACGAAGTGAAAGCAGCGGTCGACTTCATGGTGGCGAAGGTGCAATGACGGCGGCACGGCAGTGTTGATCACGTTCGGATAAGGGCAGGGGCGCCGCGCGCCTCGATTGAAGTGTTGGTTGCATGGTCCTCGCCCGGATTCGATGTTTCTCGCGCGCCACTCGCGCCCAAGCCGCCGGCCTCGCAGGCGACCGTTATAGAAGCGACGAAAATGAAAGTGTGGATTCGGACTTTGCTATTGGTGCTGCTGCTGACGGCGGCGCGCTCGGGCTTTGCTTCGATCTATGAGCAGGAATTGCCCGACGCGCTGTTTACGCAGCCCGAGATGTGCAAATGGACCGATTGCGCGGGGGTGTTGCCCGGTGCGAACGCGTTCTCGGCGCGCAAGGGCAACCCGCCCTATGTCGAGGCCTACGCGGACGATGGTCACGCGCGTGTGCTCAAGGGGTATGTGTTTCTATCGACCGATATCGTCGACATCCAAGGCTATTCGGGCAAACCGATCGTCACCCTGATCGGGATGGATACGAAAGGCACCATCACGGGCGTGAGAGTGCTCAAGCATAGCGAGCCGATTTTGCTGGTCGGGATTCCCGAAAGCAAACTGCTCGGTTTTCTGCACCAATATGTCGGCCGGTTCGCGGGCGCGCGTTTCGAGATCGGGCACAGCGATGCGGGCAGCGCCAGCCTCGACGCCATTTCGGGCGCGACCGTCACCGCGATTGCCGAAAACCAGCTGATTTCCCGCTGCGCGATCGCCGTCGCGAGTCAGGTGGGCATCGTGAAGCAAACGCTGTTACCGCAGGCGAAGTTGCTGCCCTCGAACGAGCATGCGACGTGGGCGGCGCTGGTCGACACCGGCGCCGTGCAACATCTGGCGATCCATGCGGCCGACGTGGGCGAGTCGGAAGACGGCAGTCCTTACCTCGACCTTTATTACGGGTACTTGAACGCGCCTGGGGTGGGTAAGAGCGTGCTCGGCGATTACGACTACGAGCAGCTCATGAGCCGGCTCAAGCCCGGCGAGCATGCGATTTTCGTCGTCGCGAACGGCAGGGAATCGTTCAAGGGCTCGGGGTTCGTCCGTGGCGGCATCTACGACCGCATACAGGTGCGGCAAGGCATCAACGCTTTCACGTTCAAGGACTCCGATTACCTGAACCTTTATTCGTTGCAAGCGGCGGGCGCGCCTTCGTTCAACGAGACGGGCATCTTCATCGTCCGCAGCGCGCAATTTAGTGCCGCTTATCCGTGGAAATTCGTTTTTCTCGGCCATAAGGTCGACAAGGAAACCGGTGCGAAGCGCTTTTCGGCTTTCAATTCTCCTTATTGGCTGCCGGCGCGTTTCCTAGAAGGCGGCCGTCCGCAGGTGGAAGAGGAAAGACCGGCCTGGCGCAATGCATGGGATGCCAAACGGCTCGAAATCGGCTTGTTCGTGGCGTGGGCCGCAGCCGTCGTGTTCTTCTTCGTTAGCCGCGATCGTTGGGTGCGCAAAGCCAAGCGCGCCGACAAGCGCTGGGTCTCGTGGCCGAAAACGGCGAGCTGGCTGATCGCGATCGGCTTCGCGGGCTGGGCCGAGATGGCGCAGCCGTCGATCACGCAAGTGCTCACGTTCATTCATTCGCTGTTCGGCGGCTGGAATATCGGGCTTTTCCTCTCGGATCCGCTCATCTTCGTGTTCTGGATCGTCATTGCGGTGACGGTGATCGTGTGGGGACGCGGGCTCTTCTGCGGCTGGATGTGTCCGTTCGGGTCGATGTCGGAGCTGCTCTACAAGCTCGCGCGAATGACCGGCCTGAAAAAGCTCCAGCGCAAGCTGCCGATGCGTTGGCACAATCGGCTGCGCAAGCTCAAGTACGTGGTGTTCGCGGTCTTGCTCGCGGTGTCGTTCTTCTCCATGCCGTGGGCGGAAAAGCTCGCCGAAGTGGAGCCGTTCAAGACCACGTTCCTCGTCGGCGTCTTGCACCGCTCCTGGCCGTTCGTGCTGTTCTGGACCGTGGTGGTGGGCGCATCGATCTTTATCGAGCGGCCGTTTTGCAAGTATCTATGCCCGCTCGGCGCAAGCCTTGCGCTGCCGGGGCGCTTCCGGCTGTTCAAGCTGCGCCGCAAGCCCGAATGCACGACCTGCCACGCGTGCGCGGCCGGCTGCGGCTCGCAGGCCATCGACGACGCGGGCCGGATCGATCAAATGGAATGCATGCTCTGCCTCGACTGCATGGTCTTGTATTACGACGAGCACACGTGCCCGCCGCTGTCGAAGGAAAGGAAACGTCGCGAGAAGGCGGGGCTCGCGCTTACGCCTGTCGGGAAGAATGGACATTACATCCCGATCAAGGTGGAGCATCAGCCGAGCGTCGATACGAAAACGTCCGTGTGATTTTCTCGCGCTCATGACGTAGGGGCGGCGGTTGCTTTCGCCGCCGCTCGCTTCTTTTTACTCACCGGCGCGCCTTGCCGCGCAGTTTCTGCCGCGAAATCGGTGTTTCCCCGCACCGTTTGCAGAATTTTATTTCCCTTGCTCGCTCCTACACTGTGCTCACGCCGCGCCGGCGGGGGCGAGCCCGGAGCAGGGCGCGCGCTAGCTGGCGTAACATCGCATTTTTCCCACCCAGCGACATTGATCATGTTCGAACACGTTGACGCGTACCCCGGCGACCCCATCCTGACGCTGAACGAGAATTTCCAGAAAGACCCGCGCCAGGACAAGATCAACCTGAGCATCGGCATCTACTTCGATGACGACGGCCGTGTACCGGTCATGGAGGCCGTGCGCGAAGCCGAAACGGCGCTGTTGTCCGACCTTGGGCCGAAGCCCTATCTGCCGATGTCGGGCTTTGCGCCCTACCGCGACGCGGTGCAGACGCTCGTGTTCGGCGAACGATGCGCCGCTCGCGCGGAGAAACGCATCGCAACGGTGCAAACGCTGGGCGGCTCGGGCGCGTTGAAGATCGGCGCCGATTTCTTGAAGCGTTATTTCCCCCAAGCGCAGGTATGGGTCAGCGATCCGACCTGGGAAAATCATCGGTTCATCTTCGAGCGCGCGGGGTTCACGGTCAACACGTATCCTTACTACGACGATGCAACCGGGGGCCTCAAGTTCGATGCGATGCTGGCCGCAATCGATGCGTTGGCGCCACGCAGCATCGTGGTGCTGCATGCGTGCTGCCACAATCCGACTGGCGTCGATTTGGACGACGCGCAATGGGAACGACTGATCGCTGTGCTGCATGAGCGCGAGTTGCTGCCGTTCGTCGATATCGCTTATCAAGGGTTCGGCAGCAATCTCGAGGACGACGCATTCGCCGTGCGCGAACTCGCCCGGCGCGGCGTGCCGATGCTCGTGGCCAACTCGTTCTCGAAGAACTTCTCGCTCTACGGAGAGCGCTGCGGTGCGCTCAGCGTGCTGTGCCAAGACGCAGGCGAGGCCGATCGCGTACTGGGCCAATTGACGAGCGCGGTGCGCTCGAACTACAGCAATCCGCCCACGCATGGCGCAAGGATCGTCACGAAGGTCTTGACGACGCCCGTGTTGAACGAGAAGTGGCGTAATGAATTGACCGCCATGTGCCGGCGAATCGCCGGTATGCGCGGGGCGATCCACGAACTTCTGAGCCGGCACATCGAGGGCGAAACCCTTTCGCGCTACATCAAGCAGCGCGGGATGTTCACCTACACGGGGCTGAGCGCCGAACAAGTCGATCGTCTGCGCGAGCAATACGGTGTCTACATCCTGCGTTCGGGGCGCATGTGCGTGGCCGGTTTGAACGAGCGCAACGTCGGCGCGGTTGCTGAGGCGATCGCAAAGGTGATCGCCACCGCCGCTTGACGTCGATCGATGCGCCGCGCACTTCATGGGCTGCGGCCGCCGCTGCGGGGCGCATCGGCGCACGTCGTCAAAGCACGCCGCCCTCGGGGAACACGAGCCGCCATTGGCGGTTCTCATCCTTCTCGATAGGCGTAGCGGGGTTGCGAAAGACCAGCTTGCGAAAGCCGCTGGGCGGCACCCATTCGTCTCTGCGGGGACGCCTCTGATCGGGAACCGATGCCAACTGCATGCCCAAGCCGGATGTCAGCGTCCCATAGTCGCTGCCGTTGGCCGCGCGATCGAATGACCATCGCTGCCCGGCCTCGCGAAGCGGCTCCCAAACGATCAACCGATTGGAGTTCGCATTGTTCTCGGCCGTCGCGAGGCTGAGGCCGCCGAGCACGGTACGCAGCGAGCCGTCGGGTCCTCGATACCAAAGTTGATTACCGGCCGATGTGGGGTCGTCTTTCCGAACGAACGATATGACGGGCGTGTCTTGACCGCCGAAGTTTTGCACGTCCAGCACTTGCTTCGTCGAGACGTCCTCGATGTAGAACGCATTGATGCCGAAGCCTCGTGTTTCGTCGATGACGATCTCGTCGTCGATGCGGCTGATCGGCCAGATGTAGAGCCAGTTCACCCGGCTTCTGACCGTGGCATACAAGCCGCAGTCCTTCTTCACGCGAACGATCAGTTGCGGCTCGAAGAAGTACGACATCGACGGCGGCTTGGGAATCGAACTGCCGTCGAAGGCATATTCCTTTCCGGGCAGACCGATCAAGAAGCTCATTCGCGATTTCGTTCTCGAGGGCGTCACGGTGACGGCCGGCGCGCTGTAGCTTCGGGTCCATGCGATCTGCGCCGCCACGCTGAATGTCGGCCCGAGCCCCGCTCCATAGCCGGAGGTCGTATTGCTGCCGAATCCCACGCTGACGGTTAGGCCGATGGTCAAGCTTTCCGTCGCGGTGCCAACCGTCGATGTGGGCGCAAACTCGAAGATCTCGGCGCCTTCGCCAAAAAATTCCAGATCGAGTTGCATCGTGTCGGCGAAATAGCCGAGCGACTGAAAGCTACGTTTCGGCCCAATATCTTTCGATACGAATTCCGAGCCGAACGCCGATTGTTCGAAATAGCCGTCCAATGCGTAATAGTCGTAGTCGGGGTCCGGCCGCAAGGTAACGCCATCGATTTTGATGCCGGATACGTCGAGCTTGTACGGGCGAAAGCGGACCGTCGACAACAGTCGCTGCCGTTCCGTATTGGCCGCGCCGGAAACGATATTACCGCCGGCATCGAGGCGGTTTTGCTTACCATTTCGGGTAGTGGTGAATTCGGCCATTCGCCGCACGGCGATTCCGTTCGACGTTCTCACGAGTGGCGCCCAGCCCGCGGGCGGCACGATTGAAAACTGCGATTGCAGGCTGGTGCTGGCGGGGGAGTTCGAGTCGCTCATTTTTTCGGTCCTGGATCGGGGCATCGAAACCGCATCGGCTGTCTCCCGGCGACCGGGCGGTGCGCTTCGCGCGGCCGAAATCGGGAGACGGGGCGGTATGGATTGGCGCGACGCCCGGGGGCGTCGTGCCGATATGGTCGATGCCGCAACGACGGGTGACAAGTCCAAACATTGCATCCATTCGGGTGCGAACGAAGTACGGTGCGCGAGGAGGCGCGATGATCGACGAGAACGTGTATGCGGTGGCTATGCTTCGTCACACCGGTCGCGTATTGCAGATGTTCATCGGGGAGCGGCTCATCAACAAGATTTTTGCCAGAGTGCTGCAATCGCATGCAATGGGCCGGCTCGTCATCGCGCATTTCGACTGGAAGGCGGGCGCCGGGCCGCGGCCGACGCTTGCTGGCTTGCAGGCGCGGACGGGCGGCGGTCGAACCCTGGCGGCATTTGTCGGGGTCGCCAAGGTCGCTCGCCTGATCACGGCGGTGCCGAATCCGCTCGACCGGCGCCAGAAATACCTCGTCCCGTCGTATCGAATCGTCGAAGGGCTCCGCGACTGGCTGCGTCATCATGTGGAGCTGGCCGAGCGGATGGGGTTGATACCTGCCGCCAGCGCACAACGCTTGGCGCACGATGAGCCGTACTTCGAGTGCTTCGTGCGCTCGTCGGTGCTCGTCATCGACGGCGTGGCCGAGACAGCCGTGCGTTTCGAGCGATGGCAATGGTTCGAAGGCCGCGAATGCGGCCAGCGAATCGCCTATGCGTTGCTCCAGGCGCATTATCGGGCGTGCTTGGATGCGGCAAGCCCGGTGCACGAATCGCGGGAACTGGATATCACGGGCGGCGCAATCGCACGACTGTTGGGGCTATCGAAGTCCCATGTCCGCAACGTGCTCAACGGCGCCGAACGCTGCGGCATTCTCGTTCAGGATCGGTCGCACCGGCGCATCTGGCTGACGGCGTCGTTTCTCTTCGAGGCGCGCGATCAATTCATGCATCTGTTGGCGTTGATGGCGCTTGCTCACGGAAAAGCCGAGGCGGCCCTTCGAGCGCAGGCAGGACACTGCGCACCGACCGTGGCGCGCCAGGCCGGGGCACTCATGCCACGTGCGCAAGCATGAGCGCTCGACTCGACTACGGTAGACACCTTCAGGATAGACAGCGTCTTCGACAACCTTCGGACCTATCGACGTGGACCCGACCCGCGAGCTGACCGACGACGCATTTCTCGAAGCCTTTCTTGCGCTCGCGGCAAGAAGCTTGGGTGGTGTTGCTGCGCCTCACGCGGCGGCCGATTGCGCCGTCGCGCTCAGTGCGCGCAGCGCCGCGCCGTCATGCCGGAACAAATGCGCGTGCCGCACCGGAACGCCGACCTCGATTCGCTGGCCGTCGGCCACGGCCGATTCGCCCGAGCCCTTGACCTGAATCGCTCGACCATCGGCAAGCGCCACATGCAGTAGCGTTTCGCCGCCGAGATGCTCGACGACGATCACCTCCCCCGCAAGACGCGCATCGGCATTGGTCGCGCCGTGCTCCGACAAATGCTCGGGGCGAACGCCGAGCGTGAGCGTCTCGCCCGCTTGCACACCGGTGGCCTCGCAAGGCACGGCGAGCGCGGCGCCGCCCGGTAGGGCGACCGTCACGCCGGTGCGATCGGCCCCGATGACCTCCACATCGATGAAGTTCATTTTCGGCGAACCGATGAAGCCGGCCACGAATCGATTGCGCGGTTGTCGATAGAGTTCGAGCGGCGAGCCGATTTGCTCGACCGCGCCGTGATTGAGCACGACGATGCGATCGGCCATCGTCATCGCCTCCGTTTGATCGTGCGTGACGTAAATCATCGTCGCATTCAGCTGCTTGTGCAGTTTGATGAGTTCGAGCCGCATCTGCACGCGCAACGCCGCATCGAGGTTCGACAACGGCTCGTCGAACAGAAAGACCTTGGGCTCGCGCACGATCGCGCGGCCGATCGCAACGCGTTGCCTTTGTCCGCCCGACAACGCGCGCGGACGACGCTCGAGCAACTGGCCAATCTGCAGGATCTGCGCCGCCTCGCTCACGCGCCGGTCGATTTCGCTTTGCGGCAGCTTGAGCATACGCAGCCCGAACGCGATGTTTTCATAGACGGACATATGCGGGTAGAGCGCATACGACTGGAACACCATCGCTACGCCGCGCTCGGACGGCTCGACCTCGGTTACATCCTCGCCGCCGATCAGAACATGCCCGGAGTCGACACGCTCGAGGCCGGCAATGGTGCGTAGCAGCGTGGACTTCCCGCAACCCGACGGGCCGACGAACACGAGGAACTCGTGATCGGTCACTTCGATGTCGACGCCTTTGAGCACCTCGGCGCCGGCGAAAGTCTTGCGGATTTGCTGCAGCTGAACTGCGCTCATTTCGCGTCTCCTACGAACGTCGCATGTCGAACGTTGCGGCGCGGACATCTTGCACTGCCGCAAGGACTCCTAATCAATTTCTTCTTGACAAGCATCGTCGGGCAAAATATACATTTGAAAAAATGAAATTACAAGTGAAACGCGTCCCCGGATGGCCGCCGGTTGCGCCCGCAGTCGCATGAGGCAGTACCGAATGCCCGCAGGCATCGAGCGAGTCGATGTCTGTCGTCGAATCGATAACAACCCGGGTAACGACCCGCTTTGCAGCGGACGGGACGCGTCCTCTCAGGGGTGTCGTGCCGGTCCACAAGGAGACAATCGATGAACAAACGGTTCTTGCAGCGCAAGCTGGCGATGACCTCGCTGGCAGCCGCTTCGTTTCTGTTGGCGGCGCATGCGTCGGCGTGGACGTTGAAAGAAGCGGCCGCGCCGTACTCCGGTACCACCTTGCATGCGATCTTCCTCGATCGCCCCGGCTACACGGCCGCGGAGAAACTGATTCCGCAGTTCGAGAAGGAGACGGGCATCACGATCAAATGGGACGTCGTGCCCTACGAGAGCACGCGGCAAAAGGAGGTGCTCAACTTCGTGAGCGGCGGCGCCCAAGACATCGTGCTCGTCGACGTCGTATGGATAGGCGAATTCGCGAGCAACAAGTGGCTCGTGCCGATCAAGAAGTTCACCGACGATCCGAAGCTCGCCGATCCGAACCTGAACCTGAAGGGCTTCTTCCCGATTCTGCTCGATTCGTTCGGTACCTGGGATAAGGTCACGTACGGCTTGCCGTTCGACAACTACTCGGGTCTCATGTTCTACAACAAGTGCATGCTCAAGGAGGCCGGATTCAGCGAGCCGCCGAAGACGTGGGACGATCTACTGAACGTGTACGCGCCCAAGCTCACGAATGCCGCCAAGAACCAGTACGCATTCGCCCTGCAATCGCGGCGCGGCGAAACCCAATCGGCCGACAGCTTCATGCGCATGCTGTGGCCCAACGGCGGTTCCCTGCTCGATGCCAAGTTCAAATCGAACTTGATGTCGCCGCAATCGCAGGCTGGGCTCGACTATCGGCAGAAGCTGATGAAGTACATGCCGCCCGGCATCGTCGATTTCGATCACGCCGAAGCCGTCAACGCCTTGGCTCAGGGGCAGGTGGCGATGATCACGGAATGGTCGGCGTTCTATCCGACCTTGACCGACCCGGCCAAATCCAAGCTCGGCGATTGCTTGGGTATCGCCACGGAACCGCGCGGGCCCGCAGGGCTCAAGCCCGCGCTCGGCGGCTTCTCGCTGGCGGTCAACGCGAAGGCGAGCGCGAAGAAGCAAGCGGCCGCGTGGCTCTTCATCCAATGGATCACCTCGGAGCAGATGGCCAAGCCCTACCTCGAAGCGGGCGGGGTGCCGGCTCGCACGGCCGTGTATCAGGATGCCGCCGTGCAGCAGAAGTATCCGTTCGTGAAGCCCATGGTCGAGTCGTGGCAAGGCGGCGTGCCCGATTACCGTCCGCGCTTCCCGGAGTGGCCGGCGATTTCCGAAATCATCGGCGAATGGGGAACCAAGATGATGCTGGGCAATGTCTCGGTCAAGGACGGCGCGCAGACGATCGGTTCGAAGATGGAAGCGATCCTGAAAAAAGCGGGCTATTACGACGGCAAGAAGCCGCTGCTCAAGTAGAGGCCGCGTATGCCGCGGTTGCCCAATGCGAGTCGGAGGATCGAGATGCTCAACGGTACCGTGCCGCGTACGGACTCGGGTTCGGCCGCGCGCAAGCGCGCGCGGCTGCGCCTATGGCCGCGTTCGCCCGCGTTTTGGTTCTTGTTTCCAGCGGTGTTCGCGCTGGCCGTGATCGGGATCTATCCGCTGTTGGTCGCGTTGTACAACTCGATGCATCAGTATCGCCTGGCCGATCTCGAGGCAGGCACGCCATTCGTCGGCCTCGACAATTACGTCGCGACCTTCGCCGACGCGACGTTTTGGCAAGCGCTCGGCCGCACGATGCTGTTTCTGTGCTTGACGCTGCCGCTCGAGATTGCACTGGGGCTATTCGCGGCATTGATGCTGCATCGATCGGGGCTGGCGTGGATGCGTGCGGCGGCCCGCGTGAGCCTAGTCGTGCCGATGGCGACCACCTACGCGGTAGTGGGGCTGATCGGCCGCTTGATCTTCAACCGGCAATTCGGCGTCGCCAACTATCTGCTCGGTTTCTTCGGAATCCCGCCGCAAGATTGGCTCGGCGACCCGACGCTCGCGTACGTATCGGTGATGATCATGGACGTATGGCAGTGGACGCCGTTTTGCGCGCTCATCCTGCTGGCGGGCTTGACGATGGTGCCGAAGGAGGCGGAGGAAGCGGCGCGGCTCGAAACGCGAAAGCGCTTGACGATTCTTTGGCACATCGAGCGGCCTTACTTGTTGCCTGGCCTCACCGCCATCCTCATCCTGCGCTCGGCGGACATGCTCAAGATGTTCGACGCCGTCTACACGATGACGCGCGGCGGGCCCGGCGCCGCCACGGAATTCATCAGCGTCTACATCGAGCGCATTGGCTTTCGCTTGTTCGATCAGGGGTTGGCCTCCGCGCAAGCCATGTTGCTGCTCGTGTTGACGATCGTGCTGTCGCGCCTTTACATCCGCTATATCTATCGGGAGCTCGCATGAGCCTATCTTTGTTGGGGCTAGTGACCGTCGGCGCGGCTCCCCGCTCGCATCGGGCGCGCGCCGGGCGCCGGCGCGCCACGATTTGGCATGGTCTCGCGTTGGTCGTCATCTTTTTGTCATCGGTCTTTCCGTTCTACTGGATGGTGACGACGAGTCTGAAGAAGCAAGCCGACGCGCTCGCCTATCCGCCCGTGTGGCGCTTCACGCCTACGCTCAAGCACTACACCGACGCGCTGTTCACGCACGACGTCGCCGGCAGCCTCATCAACTCGTTGATCGTCGCGAGCAGCACGACCGTGCTCGCGATATTGCTCGGCACCCCGGCGGCCTATGCGCTTGCGCGCTACGAATTTCGCGGGAAGCGCGACCTCTGGTTCTGGTTCATTTCGAATCGGATGGTCAGTCCGGTCGTGCTGGCCGTGCCGTTCTTCTTGATCGCCACGAAGCTCGATTTGATCGATACACACATCGTGTTGATCCTGCTCTACCTGACGTTTTCGTTGCCGATCGTGGTCTGGATTTGCACCGATCAATTTCGCAACGTGCCGATCGAGCTCGATGAAGCCGCGCGGCTCGACGGTGCGTCGCCGTGGCGTGTGTTCTGGAAGATCAACCTGCCGCTGGCGATGCCTGGCATCGTGGTGTCGGCCATCTTCGCGTTCATCTTCTCGTGGAACGACTTGTTGTATGCGCTCGTGCTCACGCGCGACAACGCCGTTACCTCGCCCGTGGCCGCCACGAACTACATGAGCGGTTACGAATTGCCTTGGGGAGAAATCATGGCGACGGGCACGCTGATCGTCCTGCCGATGGTGATCTTCGCGTTGCTGGTATCGGGGCGTCTCGTGCAGGGTCTCACCATGGGCGCTGTCAAATGACGCATTTGCTATAACTGTCGGTTTTCCACTCGTCGATACCTTCCTTTCATCATGGGCAAGACCCCCCAATCTGCGCAAAGCGTCGAAGCGGACGAAGGCGTCGATAGCGAAGAAGAGCTGCAGACGCGCGTCGCCTGGCATTACTACGTCGGCAACATGACACAGCAGGAAATCGCACAATTGCTCGGCACGAATCGCGTGCGCGTCAATCGCTTGCTGGCGGCGAGCCGCGAGTCGGGGCTCGTGCGGATTTCGATCAACAGCCGCATCGCGCCGTGCGTCGCGCTGGAGGAGCAACTCGTCGATCGCTTCGGTCTGCTGGCGGCCGTCGTCGTACCGACCGGCGCGACTTACGAAGCGACGATGGCCGCGCTCGGCATCGGCACGGCCAATTACTTGGTGCAGCACATCGCGGCCGGACATACCATCGGCCTCGGCTGGGGCAGGACGATCCGCGCGGTGCTGCGCGCGCTGCCGCAGCGTTCGTACGGTCCGCTCTCGGCCGTGTCGCTGCAAGGGGGCCTCGCGCATTGCCCGAGCATCAACACGTTCGATATCGTGTCCGACTTCGCCGATCTTTGTCATGCGGACGGCTATCTCTTTCCGGCGCCCATTTACGTCAGCAGCCAGAAGGTGCGCGACGTCATCCTGCATGAAGACGCCGTGCGCGAAACCTACGAGCTGGCGCGCGGCTCCGATCTCGCGTTGGTCACGGCCGGCGATCTCACCGAATCGCTGGTCATCACATACGGCGTCAAGGACCCCGAGGATTTGCGCACGCTGCGCAAAGCGGGGGCCGTCGGGGACGTGCTGGGCCATTTCGTCGATGAGCACGGCAAGCTCATCAACCATCCGTTGAACCGGCGCACGGTGGCCATGGCGCTCGACGATTTGCGAGGCATCAAGCACGTGATCCTGACCAGCGGCGGTGCCACGAAGTTTTTCGTCACGCGTGCGACGTTGCGTGGCGGGTATGTGTCGACGCTCGTTACCGACGAAGAAACCGCGCGGCGTCTCTGCGAGGAACCATAAGGAACCCTAATCGTGAATGCGACGGATACCGCCGAAGGCGGCGACGCGTTTTCCGGAAAGCGCGTTCTTGTCACGGGAGCCGGAAAGGGGATCGGCCGGGCCACTGCGATCCTGCTTGCCACGCGCGGGGCGAGCGTCGTCGCGCTGAGCCGCTCCGCGGACGATCTGCGCGCGCTCGAGCGCGAGATCGGCTGCGAGACGTATGCCGTAGATCTGGCGGATGCAGCCGCGGCCCGCGCCGCGGCGCAGGCTGCGCAACCGATCGATCTGCTCGTGAACAACGCGGGCATTGCCCGGCTCCAGCCGTTTCTCGAATGCGACGTTGGCGCCTTCGACGAGACGATGGCCGTCAATGTACGAGCGGCGATGATCGTGGGGCAAGTCTGCGCCCGCAACATGATCGAGCGCGGCGTGGGCGGGGCGATCGTCAACGTCTCGAGCATCTCGGCACAGATCGGGTTTGCGTTGCATGCCGCCTATTGCGCCTCCAAGGCTGCGCTCGATGCGCTCACGCGGGTGATGGCCGTCGAACTCGGCCCGCAGGGCATTCGCGTGAACGCAGTGAACCCAACCGTTACCTTGACGCCGATGGCCGAGCAAGCATGGAGCGATCCGGCCAAGGCGTCGCAAATGCTCTCGCGCATCCCGTTGAACCGGTTCGCGCAACCGGAAGAGGTGGCGCAGACGATCGCGTATTTGCTCGGCGACGAAGCCCGCATGATCAATGGCGTAAGCCTTGCCGTCGACGGCGGCTTTCTCGCGCGCTGAACGCTGACTTCCTTTCTCATTTGAAGCGAGCCGACTATGAGTACACCGAACGAGACGACGAAAATGACGGCGGTCGTATGCCATGCCCCGAAGGATTACCGCGTCGAACGAGTCGAGCGGCCGCGCCCGGGCCCGAACGAACTCGTGATTCGCATCGCCGCGTGCGGCATCTGCGCGAGCGATTGCAAATGCTATTCGGGCGCGAAGATGTTTTGGGGCGGCCCGAGTCCATGGGTCAAAGCGCCCGTGATTCCGGGGCATGAATTCTTCGGCTACGTGGAGGAATTGGGCGAAGGGGCCGCCGAGCATTTCGGCGTAAACGTGGGCGAGCGCGTGATCGCCGAGCAGATCGTGCCATGCGGAAAGTGCCGATACTGCAAATCGGGGCAGTACTGGATGTGCGAAGTTCACAACATATTCGGCTTTCAGCGCGAGGTGGCCGACGGCGGCATGGCCGAATACATGCGGTTCCCGCCCACGGCGATCGTGCATAAGATTCCCGACGGCATCTCCATTGAGGACGCGGCCATTATCGAGCCGCTCGCTTGCGCGATTCACACGGTCAACCGCGGCGACATCCAATTGAACGATGTCGTCGTGATTGCCGGGGCAGGGCCGCTCGGCTTGATGATGACGCAAGTGGCGCATTTGAAGACGCCCAAGAAGCTGGTCGTGATCGACCTCGTGGAAGAGCGGCTCGCGCTAGCGCGCGAGTACGGCGCGGACATTACGATCAACCCGAAAAAGGACGATGCGCTCGCGATCGTGCGCTCGATCACCGATCAATACGGCTGCGACGTCTACATCGAAACCACGGGCGTGCCTGCGGGGGTGCCGCAAGGGCTCGATCTCATTCGCAAGCTCGGGCGCTTCGTCGAGTTTTCGGTGTTCGGGGCGGAGACTTCGGTCGATTGGTCGATCATCGGCGATCGCAAGGAGCTCGACGTGCGCGGTGCACACCTCGGCCCCTATTGCTATCCGATCGCCATCGATCTACTCGCACGCGGGCTGGTGACATCGAAAGGGATCGTCACGCACGGCTTCGCGATCGAAGAGTGGGAGGAGGCGATCAAAGTCGCCAATTCGCTCGATTCGATCAAGGTGCTGCTGCGGCCCGGCGACCGTGCGCCTGGTTGAATCCGTTTGGACGGTGCGGAGGCGCTGAACAAGGTACGCGGTGCAAGCCGGAGCCGCCGGGAGGCAGACGCCGGCCGCAAAATTGCTTGATACGCGATCATGCTGACACGTGCGGACGGCGAAGGAGCTTCCATGACAAAGCACTACGATCTCGTTATCGTCGGAACCGGAACCGCCGCATCGGCGGCGGCGTCGCAGTGTCGCGCCGCAGGCTGGAGCGTTGCGGTGATGGATCATCTGCCATTCGGTGGCACTTGCGCGCTACGCGGGTGCGACCCGAAAAAAGTGCTCGTCAGCGCGGTGGAAGCGGTCGATCACGCTCAGCGGATGCGCGATAAAGGCGTGGACGGCGGCACACCGTCCATCGCGTGGCAGGAACTCATCGCGTTCAAGCGTACTTTCACGGAGCCGGTACCGCCGATGAAAGAAAGCGACTTTGCGAAACACGGGATCGATTTCTACCATGGTGGAGGCGAATTCTGTGGGCCGCACTCGATCAAGACAGGCGATGAAATCCTCGATGCGCGCTTTGTGCTGCTCGCCGCCGGCGCCGTTCCCAGGCCGCTCGGTATTCCCGGCGAGGAATACGCCATCACGAGCACCGAGTTTCTCGAGCTCGACAGCCTGCCGAAACGCATCGTCCTGATCGGTGGCGGTTATATCGCGGCGGAATTTGCCCATACCGCGGCTCGCGCGGGGGCGAAGGTCACCATCGTGCAACGGCGCGACCGGCTGTTGCCGTCATTCGACGCCGAGGTCGTTGGCTGGCTGATGAAAAAATTCGAACAGATCGGCGTCGATGTTCGTTTCAATACGGAGGTCGAGCGCATCGAGCGCAGCGTCGACGAGTTCACGGTCGCGGTGTCGTCGGGTGGCGAGAAGCAACGCTTACCCGCCGATCTCGTGGTTCACGCGGCGGGCCGCGTGCCGGATCTCGGTCCGCTGAGACTCGATGTGGCGGGCGTGGCGACCGAGGACGGCCGGATCGCGCTCAACGATTACCTGCAGAGCGTATCCAACCCGTCGGTTTATGCAGCCGGTGATTTTGCGCAGAAGGGGCCTCCGCTCACGCCGGTTGCGAGTCACGATGCGAAGGTTGCCGCCGAAAACATGCTCCACGGCAATCGGCGCAAGCCGAACTACGAAGGCGTGCCCAGTGTCGTTTTTACAATCCCGCCGCTGGCGTCGGTCGGCTTGACAGAAGCGGCCGCGAGCAAGCGGGGACTGAAGTTCCGCATGCGTCGCCAACAAGCCGATGACTGGTATACCGCGCGCCATGTCGCGGAAACCTTGTACGGCTTCAAGGTTCTGGTCGAAGAAGGCAGCGATAAAATTCTCGGCGCCCATCTCGTGGGGCCTCGGGTCGACGAAGTCATCAACGTCTTCGCACTGGCAATTCGTCAGGGTGTCACGGCCGAAGCACTCCAGGCGACGATTTTTGCCTATCCCACAGGCGCCTCGGATATCGGCTATATGTTGTAGCTTGGATTGACCGAGGAACGCCAGGGTGCGAGTGAGCGAACAGGTGCGCGAGCTGCATCGACCGATTTGCCCATGACCGGAATGAATCGTCGCCGCAGGGGTATCCGCGGCTGGCGAGCACACCGCAAGCGCCCGGCCGGCTTCACGATGTAGCCGCACCGTTCAACGCTGTTTCTTCACGAAACGCAGAATCGCATCGACGATCATCTCGCGATGCTTGGCGCGCAGGCGCGGATGCGAGGGATCACGCCCGAACGCTGCGCCGAACGTAGACCGATTGCTGACGCGATGAAAACAAAGCGAGCTGATCATCAGGTGCAGATCGATCGGGTCGATATCGTCGCGGAATTGGCCCGACGCAACGCCGCGGGCGAGCAAATCTTCGATGGTTGCGATCACGCTCGCATTGCGGCTTCGAAATGTCTTGAGCTGCTCGAGATACTTCGCGCCGTGAATGTTTTCGATGGTGACGAGACGGACGAAATCCCGGTGCCGGTCGTGATAATCGAAGGTGAATTCGACGAGCCTGCGCATCCCTTCGACCGGTGCGAGTTCGCTCACATGCAGGTCTTGCTCGAGCGCGCGAATGTCGCCGTACACCTTGTCGAGCACCGCTTCGTACAGCCCTTCCTTGCTGCCGAAGTAGTAATACAGCATGCGCTTGGTCGTATTCGTGCGCTCGGCGATGGCGTCCACGCGTGCGCCCGCGAGCCCCATTGCGGAAAACTCGGCCGTCGCCACTTCTAGAATGTTGCGCTTGGTCTCTTCCGGGTCGTACTTGCGTCGCGCGTCGAGTTTTGCGCTAGCGCCATTGGACGGGGCCGCCGGTCTTCCCATGTCGTCTTGCGTTTTCAGAGTGAATGCGCGCGATTCTAGCATGGCGGCTTTGCCCTAAAAGGCCGGGCCGGCCCGATGGCAGGCCCGGGCATAGAGCGGCTACAACGTGATGCGCTTGATATCGCCGACGATGAAAATATACGAGGCCGCGCCGATCAATGCGATCACGCCGATGAATGCCAGTGCGCCGACGAACGAACCCGTCGCACTGACGATCAAACCGATGACGAGCGGCGTGATGATCCCGGCCAGATTGGCCGCGACGTTGAAAATCCCGCCCGTCAAACCGAGCATGCCGTCGGGCGCGATGTCCGACACCAACGTCCATCCGAGTGCGGCCATACCTTGAGCGAAGAACGCGAGCGACAGAATCGCGATGACCGCCGTGTTGCTTTGGACGAAGTTCGCCAGCACGATCGTCGACGCGAGCAACAGCCCGGCGATGATCGGCAGCTTGCGTGCGACGTTCGGCGACTTCCCTCGGCGCAGCAGCCAATCCGAGAACGTGCCGCCGAACATCACGCCGACCGATGCCGCGATGAACGGCATGATCGCGAAGAAGCCGATCTTGAGCCAACCCATGTGACGCTCCGTCGCCAGATAGGTCGGAAACCAGGTCAAGAAGAACACGAGCGTGGAGTTGCCCGCGAACTGACCCAGGCAGATGCCCGTGAGTTGCCGATGCTTGAGCAGCCGGCCGATATCGCGCCAGTCCACCTTGGGGCGTTTGCCATCGTTTGCGCTCGAGCCGCGCCGAGTGAGACCGCCGCCGGCTTCGATGTAATCGAGCTCGGCGTCGTTCGCCGCCGGGTGCTCGCGCGGTTCGCGGTAAAAACGCCACCAGATCAAACCGAACACGATGCCGACCGCGCCAACGACATAAAAGAGCATGCGCCAGCCGAAAGCGCCCATTAATGCGAACAGCAAAGGGCTGAAGAAGGCCAGGCCGATATATTCGCCGACCGTATACGTGCCGGTGGCGAACGCGCGCTCCGTTTGTGGAAACCAAGTGGCCACGACGCGGCTATTGGTCGGGAAGCAGGGCGATTCCGTTACACCGAGGCCGAGCCGGCAAGCGAACAGGGCGCCCACGCCGCCTACGAGTCCCTGCGCCAGCGTGCACAGCGACCACAGCGTCATCGATAGGAAGTAAGTCAACTTGCTGCCGAAGCGATCGAGGAACACGCCGCCCGGGATCTGCGAGGCAACATAGCTCCACGAGAACGCTGAAAAGATCAAGCCCATCAAAGCCGCATTGATACCCAGCTCCTTCGTCAACTGCGGCGCGGCAATGCCGAGCACGGTCCGGTCGAGATAGTTGATCATCGTGCCCGCGGCGAGCAGGCCGAGAATCTGGTAGCGGGCACGCGTGCGCCGAACCGCGGACGGTTGTGCGGCCGCTTGCATGGGCGTCCCGCTGAGCGAGCGGGGGGTAATCGGAGGGGCCATGTCTTTTGTCTCCTATCGACCTGAGTCGGTGTAATTGAATGTGAGCGCGCTATCGTTCGAGCAACGCTTGCAAATGGGCATACATACGTTCGGCGTCCGGTTCGACTCCCGTGAAGATGCGAAATGCGTCCACTGCCTGGTAGACGGCCATGCCGCCGCCGGTCAGCGTGCGGCAACCCGCGCGTTCCGCTGCCTCGATCAGGGCAGTGCGGATGGGGAAATACACGACATCGGCCACCCAGTGGCCGCGATGCAGCAGCTCCGCGGGCAACGGCATGCCCGGAAGCTTCGCCATGCCGGTCGGCGTTGCGTGAATGAGTCCTGTGGCGTGACGCATCGCGTCGGGAAGCGAGGCGCCCGCCGTGACTTTGGCGGCCGGAAACCGCCGTTGCAATTCGGCCGCGAGCGAGATCGCCCGCGTGTGATCGACGTCGAACAGCGCAAGCTGTTCGGCGCCTAAGCCCAGCGCCGCATGGGCCACCGCGGCGCCTGCGCCGCCAGCGCCCAGTTGCACCACGCGCGCGAGCGAGACGCCGGGCAAGCCGCTTTGAAACGAGCGCGTGAAGCCGGACCAATCGGTGTTGAACCCGAAGCGCTTGCCGTCCTTGAACAATACGGTGTTGACCGCTCCCAGTGCGCGTGCGTCCTCCGACAGCTCATCGAGCAACGGAATCACCGCTTGCTTGCACGGATAGGTGATATTCAGACCGTCGTAGCCCATGCGCTCGGCGGCCTCGAGCAGAGCAGGCAATGCGCCGGAACCGAGGTCGAGCGTCTCTAGATCGATGCGCCGATACACGTAGGTGAGCCCTTGTTCCCGCGCTTCTCGTTCGTGCATGGCCGGGCTCAGAGAACCTTGAATGCCCGCGCCGATCAATCCGACCAGCACCGAGCGCGCGCCGCGTGTCGTTTCCGCGCTCATTGCCGGTCCTCCACCTGGAGCAGGACCGCCATTCGCTCGAGCGCCAGCACGTAGCCTTGCGTGCCGCAGCCGATGATGACCGCCTCCGCAATCGGGGACACGAACGAATGGTGTCTGAACGCCTCGCGCTTATGCACGTTCGAGATATGCACTTCGATGACGGGCTTGGCGATTGCCGTCAAGGCATCCGCCAATGCGACCGATGTATGCGTATAGGCGGCGGGGTTGATGACGACGCCGTCGATACGGGTACGCGCTTCGTGCAACCAGTCGATCAATTGATGTTCGGCGTTCGATTGCTTGAAGTCGATGGCGAGCCCCAGACGTTCGCCGGCTTCGGTGCAACGTCGGGCGACATCGGCCAGCGTTTCGCTGCCGTAGATCGCCGGCTCACGCGTGCCCAGCAGATTGAGATTCGGCCCATTGAGGACCAGAACCGAAGCAAATGTCATTGCGACTACTCCATGTAAGCGATTGCAGAACGAATGGTGACGTGTCGTTCCGAATGCACGCAAGTGTGCGCTCGGTCGAGGTGGAAAGTCATTCTGGGGTTTTCACGAATTTGTACCAACTAGTTAGTTCACGTAGAGTGCGTCGTATCCGTGGCGACGTCCATCCATCGAGATCTCATGCCGAACCGTCCCTTTAGCCCTCGCAATGCGCCGTTGCCGCGATCAATCTCCACCGTGTCGATCAGTGGCACGCTGGTCGAGAAGCTGCGGGCGATCCACGCCGCAGGCTTTCGATGCGTCGAGATCTTCGAAAACGATCTGCTTTATTACGACGGAACGCCTGCCGACGTGCGCCGTGTCGCCGCCGATCTGGACCTGCGGATCGTTCTCTACCAACCGTTTCGCGATTTCGAGGGCGTCGGTGCCGAGCGCCTCGCGCGCAATATCGAGCGCATCAACCGCAAATTCGAGGTGATGCACGCACTGGGCGCCGATCGCCTGCTCGTTTGCAGCAACGTTTCGCCCGACACCATCGCCGATGACGGACTGATCGTCGAGCAACTGGGCGTGCTGGCGCAGCAGGCGCAGGCGGCCGGTGTCACGGTGTGTTACGAAGCGCTGGCATGGGGCCGGCACGTCAATTCGTATCGCCACGCGTGGCGGCTCGTGGATGCAGTCGATCATCCCAACCTGACGCTCGCACTCGATAGTTTTCATACGCTGTCGATCGGCGATTCGCTCGACGAACTCGCGTCGATCCCAGGCGAGCGCATCGGGTTCGTGCAGATTGCCGATGCCCCGTGGATGAAAATGGATGTGCTCGAATGGAGCCGTCACTATCGCTGCTTTCCGGGGCAGGGCGATTTCGCGTTGCACGATTTCACCGCGCGCGTGGTGAAGAGCGGCTATCGCGGGCCGCTTTCGCTCGAAGTGTTCAACGACGGTTTCCGCGGTGCGCCGCCTGCGGCCACGGCGGCCGACGGATACCGGTCGCTGTTGCTGCTGGAAGAGCAGACGCGCGACTCCCTGAAAAACGCGGAAGCTGGCGAAGCGTTGCCACTGTACGCGCCGCCTGCGGTGCCGGCGCGCCTGTCGGTTCAATTTCTCGAATTCGCCGTCGACGCCGCCTCGCGCGAGCGCCTGATCGACTGGCTCGAACGCTTACGCTTCCGATGCGCGGGCCGGCATCGGTCGAAGGACGTCACGCTCTATCAGCATGGCGCAGCCGCAATCGTGCTCAATGCGGAAACCGATTCGTTCGCTAGTTCGTTCTTTCAGCAACACGGCTTGTCGCTCTGTGCCTCGGCGTTCCGTCTCGACGATGCCCAACTCGCGCTCGATCGCGCCGCCGGGTTCGGCTACGTGCCGTTTTCCGGGCGCGTGGGTCCTAACGAACGCGTAGTGCCCGCAGTTCGCTCGCCGGACGGAAGTATTAACTACTTAGTGAACGAAACATCGGGGGAGCCGACGCTGTTCGAGGCGGACTTCGTGCTGACCGATATCGATGGTCCTAGCGAAGTGGGACCGTTGACGGGCATCGATCATGTCTGCTTGGCCTTGCCGATGGGCTCGCTCGATAGTTGGACGCTATTTCTGAAAGCCGCGTTCGGTTTGCAGGCCTCGCCCAGCGTGGTCGTGCCCGATCCCTACGGGCTCGTGCGCTCGCGCGCATTTTGCAATCGCGAGCGGTCGTTGCGTCTCGTGCTCACTGCCTCGGTGGACCGCCATACGGCGGTGGCCGAAGCGGTGCAGGCTTATCACGGCACGGGCCTGAATCACGTTGCGTTCGCTACGGCCGACATTTTTCGCGCAGTGGCCGAATTCAAAGAGGCGCTCGTCCCGCTGTTGCGCATTCCGCGCAACTACTACGACGATCTGTCGGCACGCTGCGCGCTGCCG
This sequence comes from Trinickia sp. Z7, assembly GCF_056498045.1. Lineage (NCBI taxonomy): Bacteria > Pseudomonadati > Pseudomonadota > Betaproteobacteria > Burkholderiales > Burkholderiaceae > Trinickia > Trinickia sp. Z7. Next base: position 99,097 of record NZ_JAUEQW010000008.1, on the reverse strand, counting down.
GAGCCGTTCCTCGCCCGGCTTCAAGCACACGACCTGCTCTATGACCGCGATGAAAACGGCGGCGAATTTTTGCATGCCTACACGGAAACGCTCGATAAGCGCTTCTTTCTCGAGATCGTGGAGCGTCGCGGCGGATACGACGGGTATGGCGCGCCCAATGCCGCGGTAAGACTGGCTGCGCAAGCTCGACGGCTTGGCAAAGATTCGGCGCTTTAGCGGTCGACCGCGCCGTTGCTCGCAACGGCAACGCGTACTTCGTTCTATTTGAATGCAATCACGAGACTCCGGGATCGACCCGGAGCGATCACCCTTGGAGATGGAGAAAGTCGTTCGATGAAAACCACCTGTGTTCCCATGAGCCGCTTGGCCGCCGCCGTTGCGGCGCTCGCCTGCGCGCCGGCATTTGCGCAAAGCAGCGTTACGCTGTATGGCGCGGTAGACGACGCCGTAACCTACGTCAACAATCAAAAAGGCAGTTCGAACGTCTATCTTCGTCAGGGCAATCTTTACGCTTCGAAGTTCGGCTTGCAAGGCAAGGAGGACCTCGGCGGCGGCACCACCGCGATCTTCGACCTGCAGAACGGCTTCGATTTGAACACGGGGGCGCTTTCCTCTGCGGGGCTCATGTTCAATCGCCAGGCATACTTAGGGCTGCAAAACGTTCGCGCCGGCACGTTGACCGCGGGACGTCAATACACGCCGTACTACATGTTCGTCGGGCCGCTCACGGGCAGTTCATGGCTCACGGGCGCAACCGGCGCACACCCGGGCGACATCGACGGGCTCGACACGACGGTGCGGATCAACAATTCGCTCGTCTATACGTCGCCGAACTGGGGCGGCTTGCAGGCGAGTGCGATGTACGCATTCGGCGGGATCGCGGGCAGCACCGGGAAAGGACAGACCTACAGCGGCGCGCTGCGTTATTTGAACGGCCCGCTTTCGCTCGCGTTCGGCTATCTGCGCATGGACAACGCGCAGCGTACGGCTGGCTTCGACTCGTCATCGACGGGTAGCTTCGGCGTGTCGGCGCTCAACACGGGCTATGTTTCGGCAAAAACGATCCAGCATGTCGCGGCTGCCGGCAACTATACGCTCGGCAATCTCGTGCTCGGGCTCTCCTATTCGAACGTCGAATATCGGTCCGGCGCGCAATCGCTGTTCGGGTCGACCGCGGTGTTCAATACTTACGCGGCGCTCGCGAGCTATCGGTTCACGCCGACCTTCGACGTCGGGGCGGGCTTTGCCTTTACGGCTGCGTCGAAGGCGAACGGTATCGCCGATGCGGCGCGCTATCAGCAGTACTCGCTGAAGGAGGCCTATCACCTGTCCAAGCGGACCACGCTCTATGCGCTGCAGGCTTACCAGCATGCGAGCGGTCAGACGCTCGGTAGCAAGGGGGCCGGCAACATCGTCGATGCGGCGCCGGCGGTGGGCGATTCGCAAAACGCCACGCCGTCGTCGACGCATTCGCAATTCGTCGGCATGGTGGGGATTGCGACGCTGTTCTGACGATAGGCTGAACGTTCGGGCGGCAGCCGGTCGCGCGGCCTCCTTCGCTCAGGGCCGCGCGTCTTGCTCGCGGAAGATCCGACCGGCGAGATGAAATGCCGAATTGGCCGCGGGCACACCGCAATAGATGGCCGTTTGCAGCAGCACTTCTTTGATTTCGTCACGCGTGACGCCGTTGTTTGCGGCCGCGCGCAGGTGCAACGCCAATTCCTCGCCGCGATTGAGCGCGACCATCATGGCGATCGTCAACAGGCTGCGCGTGTGCCGCGGCAATCCCTCGCGCGTCCAAATCTCGCCCCACGCGTACCGCGTGATGAAGTCTTGGAACTCTTCCGTCAACGCGGTGCGGTTGGCCAGCGAGCGATCGACGTGCTCCTCGCCTAGGACGGCGCGCCGTATTTTCAAGCCCGCTTCATAACGTTCTTCGTCATTCATATCGAGGTTCGCAGAGTGATTCGATCGAGAGGGATTCAACGCGCGGCCCGATACCGCTCGAGCACGGCGTCGACGAATTGCCGCGCCTGCCCGCTGTAATTGGCCGGGTCGAACAGCGCATCGAGTTGATGTTCGTCGAGCACACGCGTGACGTCCGGGTGCTCGCCCAGGACCTCCCGCAGCGTGCGTCCGCTGCGAACGGCTTCGCGCGCCGCGTGCTCGACGAGCTCGTGCGCCGGCAAGCGGCCAAGCGATGCGCCGAGGGCGAGCATCGCGGCTTCGGCGAGGACGAGGCCGCGAGTCAGGTTTAGGTTGGCGGCGAGCCGTGTCGCATCGACTTCCAGCCCGTCCACGATCTCACTGATGTTGGCCAATGCGCCGGCGCACAGTCTTGCGATGTCGGGCAGCGTTTCCCATTCGGCCTGCCAACCCCCCAGCGCGCGTTCATGCTCTTGGACCATGGCGCCGAGCATCGTGGCGACGAGTCCCGGCACGCGCGCGGCGGCGGTCAGCGCGGCGGCGCAACCGACGGGGTTGCGCTTGTGCGGCATGGTCGAGGATCCGCCTTTGCCCGCTGCCTGCGGCTCGGCCAGTTCGCCGATCTCGGTTTGCATCTGCAGCGAGACGTCACGCGCGATTTTTCCGAGCGTGCCGGTGAGAAGGCCGAGCACAGTGGCCGCTTCCGCGATCCGGTCGCGTTGCGTATGCCACGGCACGCTCGGCAACGGCAGCGCGAGCTCTTGCGCCAAGGCTCGGGCGACGGCCGGCGCAGCAGCGCCGAGGCTGGCGAGCGTGCCGGCTGCGCCGCCGAACTGCAAGGCGAGCGCACGAGCGCGCGATTGCGCGAGCCGTTCCCGGTGCCGCTCGAGCGCATCGAGCCATTGCGCGAACTTGAGCCCGAACGTGATCGGCAGCGCTTGTTGCAGCCAAGTGCGTCCGATCATCGGCGTATCGCGGAACGCGGCGGCTTGCCGTGCGAGGACGTCGCAAAGATGGCTCACGCCGAACTCGATCTGCTCGAGCGCATCGCGCAGTTGAAGCACCATGCCGGTGTCGATGATGTCTTGGCTCGTCGCGCCCCAATGCACGTATTTGGCCGCGTCGGCGGCTCGGCTGGACACGCATGTCGTCAGTTGCTTGACCAGCGGTATCGCGAGATTGCCCGCGCTTGCCGCCGCTTCGGTCAGTGCCCGGGCATCGATCAGGTCGACATGGCAGGCCGCTTCGATGGGCGCGACAGCATCGGCGGGAATGACCCCCGCCTTTGCCAGTGCCCGCGCAAGCGCTGCTTCGACATCGAGCATTCGCTGCACGGTGGCGCCGGGGGCGAATACGGCGAGCATCGCATCGGTCGAGGTGAGCCTGTCGTTGGGCCGTCCCGGGTACTCGAACATGGTGCGCGATTGATTCAGCTAGGAGGAAAGGGGTGTCACGCGAGCGGTCATGCGTTCGGTGACCGAATCGCTCAATCGGTTTGTTCGATAATCGAACAAACCGATGAAAATCGAACGGATGACTAGATCCTAAGCTTCGCGGACAGCGATGGTCAAGCCCAGCCCAACCGCCATGCATGCCCTCATCGTTTTCGCGCGCGCGTTGCAGGCGCGCGGCGTATCGGCCGACGCGCACGCGCTGGGCCTGGGGCGCCATTGGCGAGCGTGAGGTCGCGCAGAATGGCGGCGAGCGTTTCGACGAGTTCGACGGGTTCGCCCGCGCTGCGACGCAGGAGCCCCACCGGTTCTTCCGCGTTGGTGACGGCGAGCGGCAGCGCGGCCAGGTCGCTGCGCTCCAGATCGTCGCGCGCCGCGAACTCGGGCGTAATCCAGACCGCATCGGAGCGCCGAGCCAGCAGGCGTGCGACGGAGACGGAGAGGGTTTCGATGCAATTGCCCGGCACGTGCAACGCGTGCGCATCGAAGAAAGCGTCGGTGTGCAGCCTCGGCACCGTGCCGCTCGGGGCGACGACGAGCGGATAGGCCAGCACCGATTGGGGTGAGACGTGGCCCGCGCTCAACAACGGATGGCGTGGATGCACGGCCATCACGAGGGGCTCGGCATACAGCAACTCGAACGAGATGCCCTGCATCATCGACGGTTCCGCCATGCGGCCGATCGCACAATCGAGCCGGCCCGCTTTGAGCGCCGACAGCAGCACGTCGTTGGTCGCGGTATGAAGCCGCACGCCCGTTTGCGGATGGCGCTCGCGCAGGCGCAGCAGCGCGTTGGGCACGATCCCGCTCGCGACGGTCGGCAAAGCGCCGAGTTCGAGGATCGTAACGGGCGGCGTAACGGGACCCTGCAAGGCGCCCGCGGCCGACTCCATCGCTTGCTCGACGCCGACGGCATAGCGCAGAAAGTGCTCGCCGGCCGGCGTCAGACGCGCACCGTGTCTGCCGCGCTCGACGAGGTGGATGTTCGCGAGCGATTCGAGTTCGGCCAACGTTTTGGAAACGGCGGGCTGAGTCAGGTTCAAACGCTCGGCGGCGCGGCCGAGATGGCGCTCGCGAGCGATCGCGAGGAAACAACTGACATGGCGAAAGCTGATTTTGGTTTCCATTACCGCAGGTTATGGATTGGCGGAACAGAAGTCAATTTACGCGCCCAGGCATGCGCCCTAGAGTGGGCGTCGACCATCGCGGCCCCGTTGCAGCACCGGCGGGGCGTGCTTACCCGGAGGAGAGCGATAACCATGTCAGATCTGCCGACGGCCGTTGCAGGCCGCGTTTATGGCGATTTCGTCCAGCGCGACACCGCCGTGCATCCTCTGGCCCATACGCCGGAGTACAAGACGAGCGTGCTGCGTTCGCCGCGCAATGCGTTGATTTCAACGCTCAACACGGTATCGGAGCGGACCGGTCCCGTGTTCGTCGCCGACGAGCTCGGTCCCCTCGACAACGACTTGATCCTGAACTTCGCCAAAACGGGATTGCCGATCGGCGAGCGCATCGTCGTGCACGGCTTCGTGCGCGACGAGTTCGGCCGTCCCGTGCCGAACGCTTTGGTGGAAGTGTGGCAAGCCAATGCCGGCGGCCGTTATCGGCATCGCAACGACAAATACTTGGCGCCCGTCGATCCGAACTTCGGCGGCTGCGGGCGCATGCTCACCGACGAAAACGGCTATTACGCCTATCGCACGATCAAACCGGGCCCGTATCCATGGCGCAATCGCATCAACGATTGGCGGCCCTCGCATATTCACTACTCGTTGAACGGCGACGGCTGGGCGCAGCGTCTCATCACGCAAATGTACTTCGAAGGCGATCCGCTCATCGCGCAGTGTCCGATCATCAAGACGATCCCGAGCGAGGAGCAAGTGCGCGGCTTGATCGCGCTGCAGGACACCGGCAACAACATTGCGCTCGATAGCCGCTGCTATCGCTTCGACATCACGTTGCGCGGCCGGCGTATGACCTACTTCGAGGCCGAGAAACAGAAAGAGGAAAAGAAGTCATGAGCCGCTTCACGTTTTCTCCGATTTCGCCGTCGGCTTCGTTCGCTCCGGTTCGCATTCCCGAAACGGCTTCGCAAACGGCCGGCCCATACGTTCATATCGGGCTCGCGCCTAAGCAGGCCGGTTTCGACATCTTCGAAAACAATTTCGGCCCCGTGCTCGTTTCGCCCCAGACGCGTGGCGAGCGCATCGCGATCGAAGGCCGCGTATTCGATGGGTCGGGCTCGCTCGTGCGCGACGTGCTGGTCGAAATCTGGCAAGCAAATGCCGATGGCAAGTATGCGCATCCGGGCGATCACCAGGACCTGCCGCTCGATCCAGCGTTCCGCGGGTGGGGGCGGGCGTGCGCCAACTTCGACACGGGCGTATTCCGGTTCGAGACGATCAAGCCCGGGCGCGCTATCGGCGCTGGCGGTGCGCTGCAAGCGCCGCATGTATGTTTGGTGCTGTTCGCGCGAGGTATCAACGCCGGGCTCCACACGCGCCTGTATTTCGGCGACGAGGCCGAGGCGAACCAAAACGATCCCGTGCTGACCGGCATCGAATGGGCGGTGCGACGCCAGACACTGATCGCGCAACGCAGCGAGCGAGAAGGCGCAATCGTGTACTCGCTCGATATTCGCCTGCAGGACACGCCCGACGGTGGACGCGAAACGGTGTTTTTCGACATCTAAGCGTTCCCCGGTTGATCGGATGCTGTGCGATAACCGCACTGTTTTTCGATAATCGCCGTTGACTGCGCTACGGCGGCCCTCTAAATTGGTCGTCAACTTGAAGGACGGAGGCGCTGCCGTCGGCGCATACATCGATGATCGATAAGACAATTTCCTCGCTAGAAGCGGCTGTGGCCGGTATCACCGACGGTGCCACCGTCATGATCGGCGGCTTCGGTTCCGCCGGGCAACCGGCCGAGTTGATCGATGCGCTGATCGAACAAGGCGCGCGCGAACTCACCATCGTCAACAACAACGCCGGCAATGGCGAGATCGGTCTTGCCGCGCTGCTCAAGGCGCGGCGGGTGCGCAAGATCATTTGCTCGTTTCCCCGTCAAGCGGATTCGCAGGTATTCGACACCTTGTTTCGCGCCGGGCAAATCGAGCTCGAGCTCGTGCCGCAGGGCAATCTCGCGCTGCGGATACAAGCGGCGGGCGCTGGGCTTGGCGCGGTTTTCACGCCGACCGGCTACGGCACGCGCTTGGCCGAAGGCAAGGAAACGCGCGTGATCGACGGCAAGCCTTACGTGCTCGAGTACCCCATCAAAGCCGAATTCGCACTGATCAAGGCGCATCGCGGCGATCGTTGGGGCAATCTGGTTTACCGCAAGGCGGCGCGCAATTTCGGGCCGATCATGGCATTGGCCGCGACGACCACGATCGCTCAGGTGTCGGAAATCGTTCCGCTCGGCGCACTCGATCCCGAAGCCATCGTCACGCCGGGCATTTTTACGCAGCGTGTCGTTGCGGTGCCGCAAGCGATTGCGCGCGCAGCATGAGGACCTTTCGATGAACAAGTGGACACGCGATCAAATCGCCCAACGGGTCGCCCGCGATATCCCGGAAGGGGCGTACGTCAATCTCGGCATCGGCTTGCCGACGAAGGTGGCCAATTACCTGCCGGCCGAGCGGGAAATCTTCCTGCATAGCGAAAACGGATTGCTCGGCATGGGACCCGCGCCCGTCCCGGGCGAGGAAGACCCTGAATTGATCAATGCCGGGAAAGAGCCCGTGACGTTGCTCGAGGGCGGGGCGTTCTTCCATCACGGCGATTCCTTCGCGATGATGCGCGGCGGCCATCTCGACATCTGTGTGCTCGGGGCGTTTCAGGTTTCGAGAACGGGCGACTTGGCGAACTGGCATACGGGCGCGGCCGATGCGATTCCCGCCGTGGGGGGCGCGATGGATCTCGCGATCGGCGCCAAGCAAGTGTTCGTCATGATGGACCACCTGACGAAGGCGGGCGAGTGCAAGCTCGTGGCGCAGTGCAGTTATCCGTTGACGGGCATCGCGTGCGTCGATCGCATCTACACGGATTTGGCTGTGATCGATGTGACCGCGCACGGGCTCGTAGTCATCGATATCGTCGAAGGGCTCGGTTTCGACGCTTTGCAGGAAGTGACGCCCGTGCCGCTTTCGCGGTCTTGATCGATAAGGTTCGGCATGATTGAAACCAGCGTTCAGCATACCAACGGCATCGCTTATACGAGCGCGGGCCCGACTGACGCGCCCGCGCTCGTGCTGTCGAATTCGCTCGGCACGACCCTCGACATGTGGGGGCCGCAACTCGATGCGTTCGCCCAGCGCTACCGCGTCGTGCGATACGATCCGCGCGGACATGGGCGCTCGATCGCGCCACCCGGCGCGTATACCATCGACATGATCGGTCGCGACGTGCTCTCCGTACTCGACGCCTTGGACATCGAACGCGCGCATTTCTGCGGGATTTCGATGGGCGGTTTGACGGGGCAGTGGCTTGGCGTGCATGCCGGCGCACGTATCGATAAGCTGATCGTCGCCAACACCGCCGCGCGCATTGGAACATGCGCGGGATGGACGCAGCGCGCAGATCTCGTGCGCGAGCGCGGCATGGCCGAAGTGGCGGACGGTGCGGCGGGGCGATGGTTTACCGCGAATTTCATCGAGCGCCAGCCGGAAACGGTGCGCCGCCTGACGGAGCAATTGCGCGCATCGCCGCGGGAGGGATACGCGGCGTGTTGCGATGCATTGTCCGTGGCCGATCTGCGCGAGGAAATCGACGTAATCCAAGCGCCGACGCTCGTCATTGCGGGCCGGCACGACCCCGTGACCACCGTGGACGATGCTCGGTTCGTGGCCGAACGTGTATCGCGCGCGCGCATGGCGGTGTTGGACGCGTCGCACCTATCGAATGTCGAGGCGGCCGAGGCATTCACCGCGGCCGTGTTGGATTTTCTCGCCTAGTCAAAGCGACAGCAGCGCGAGTTCCTGCGCACCTTCGAGCAAGGCCGGCAGAATCCGGCTTTCCATTTCCGCAACCGAGATGCGCGCCGCTTGCACGCCGACATTGAGCGCTGCAGTGGCGTGCCCGTCTGGGCCATTGACGGGCACCGCGATCGAGCGTAGCCCGATCTCCAGTTCTTGATCGACGAGCGCGTAGCCGTTGCTACGCACGGATTCGAGCGTGCTGATCAAACCGTCGCGGGACACGATCGTGCGAGGCGTGTATTGAATGCGCTTCGTGCGATCGAGGTAAGCGTTCAGTGCATCGGGGCTCAATTGCGCCAGCAGCACGCGTCCCATCGAGGTGCAATACGCAGGCAGGCGGCTGCCGATATGGAGATCGATCGACATGATGCGCGAAGTCGATGCCCGGGCAATATAGAGGATCTCGTCCCCATCGAGTATCGCCACCGAACTCGATTCGTTGAGCGTGCTGCTGATATGGCGCAGCACGGGTTGAGCCGCGTGCGCGAGCGGGGTGGTCGCGAGGTAGGCGTGACCGAGCTTGAGCACGCGAGGACGCAGCGAGAACAATCGGTTGTCTTCCTCGGTCACGAAGCCGAGCTTGGCGAGGGTATAGAGACAACGCCTCACGGCGGCGCGCGGAATGCCGGTGCGCTGGCTGATCTGCGAGGTCGTCAACACGCGACGCTCTTGCGAAAAGGCTTGCAGCACGGCCAAGCCTCGTTCGAGCGAGGTCATGAAGTTCGGATCGCCCGCCGGCGCGGCGGCCGATGTTTCGCCGCTGTCGATGTGCTCGATGCTTTCTTCCGATGTTTCCGTGTCGGGACGACGGCTCGTTCGTTTCATGGCATTTCACGCATTGGCTGCAGGAGGTTCGATAATCGCACACATTTTTGATAATCGCACTTGACGCTTGAAATATCCATCGCCAAGATTGACTGCGCAGGGCAGGCCAAGAACCGGCTCATGCGGCCGCACGGCCGATCGCCGTACCCGGGCCGCTCGATGCCCTCTGTCATTGCCTATTCGACTCCCCGCGCGCTGCAGTCGCGCCCCCCATGGCAAGGATCTTCGATGGAACACGCTTTTATCTGCGATGCAATTAGGACGCCCATCGGTCGTTACGGCGGTGCGCTTTCGACGGTGCGCGCCGACGATCTCGCCGCGGCGCCGATCAAGGCGTTGATCGAGCGCAATCGGGCGGTGGATTGGAATGTGATCGACGATGTCATTCTCGGCTGCGCCAATCAAGCCGGTGAAGACAATCGCAACGTGGCGCGAATGGCGAGTTTGCTCGCCGGCTTGCCCATTGGCGTGCCGGGCAGCACCGTCAATCGGCTTTGCGGCTCCGGGCTCGATGCACTGGCGATTGCGGCGCGCGCGATCAAGAGCGGCGAGACCGGGCTGATGATTGCCGGTGGCGTCGAGAGCATGAGCCGCGCCCCGTTCGTCATGGCCAAAGCCGAGAGCGCGTTCAGCCGCGCTGCCAAGATCGAAGACACGACGATCGGCTGGCGCTTCGTCAATCCGGCGATGCGGGCCATGTACGGCGTGGATTCGATGCCCGAAACCGCCGAAAACGTAGCGCAGGAATTCGACGTCGGCCGCGAGGATCAAGACGCATTTGCATTGCGTAGCCAACAGCGCGCGGCCGCCGCACAAGAAAGCGGGCGTTTCGCCGAGGAAATCGTCGCGGTGCAGGTCGCTCAAAAGAAGGGCGATCCGATCGTCGTGACGAAGGACGAACATCCGCGCGCAACGACGCTCGAGGCGCTCGCCAAGCTCAAGGGGGTCGTGCGTCCCGACGGCACGGTGACGGCCGGCAACGCATCGGGTGTGAACGATGGCGCTTGTGCGTTGTTGTTGGCGAACGAAGCCATGGCTGCGCGCTTTGGCTTGCGTCCGCGCGCGCGGGTGGTCGCCATGGCGAGCGCGGGCGTCGCGCCGCGCGTGATGGGCGTCGGGCCGATCGAGGCGGTGCGCAAAGTCTTGCGCGTCGCTGATTTGCGTCTCGAGCAGATGGATGTCATCGAATTGAATGAAGCGTTTGCTGCGCAAGCGCTGGCCGTGACGCGAACGCTCGGGATAAGCGACGACGATGCGCGTGTCAATCCGAACGGCGGAGCGATCGCGCTCGGCCACCCGCTAGGGGCATCGGGGGCGCGGCTCGCCACCACGGCCGCGTATCAACTCGCGCGCAGCGGCGGCCGCTACGCGCTTTGCACCATGTGCATCGGCGTGGGGCAAGGCATCGCCGTGGTGCTCGAGCGCGTCTGAGCGCACTTACGCGGTGCCATTGCTGCGCTATCGAAGCGCGGTGGCCTGCATCGTTCGGGTGCGACGTCGCACTTCCGGATAGTCGTATTGCGTGGTTCTCCCGGAACTGGCATATTGGCGCGTGCATGTTGCGCGGCATGCCCTTCCTTTCCTGATGAAGGCTCGCATTGCTTGCCGGGCCGGCCCGCAACATTCAAAACATTCAAAAATGTGTCACACGTGAGGCGACATGATCATGGTCGTTCTCCGATTCATACGGGGATGGGCTGCCCGCTTTCTCGCAGGCCGAATGGTCACGCCATTCGCGATCGTCATCGTCTTGCTTTGTGTTTCATGGGGCGGCACGCTGGCCGATTCCGGCGTCCCTCGTAAGGCCGTATTGCGCGTGCTGGCTTGGCCGGGCTATGCCGACGACGATTGGGTCGCCGCATTCGAGAAGCGTTTCCACGCCAAGGTCGAGGTGACCTTCGTCGATTCCGACGAGGCGCTATGGACCCGCATGCATAGCGCCGCGCTGCCGTCGTTCGACGTCCTCGCGGCCAATACCGCGGAAATCCAACGCTATGCGCGCGCCGGGTTGCTGGCGCCGCTCGATCTTTCTCTGATACCCAACCGCCGGCGCCAGCGCCCGTATTTCCAGAAGCTCGAAGCGATCGGCGGCCTCATGGGCGGCGGAAATGCAGTTGCGATTCCATTCACCTATTCGTCGATGGGGCTCATCTACGACCGCAAACAGATCGCGGTTGCGCCGCACTCGATGCGCGCGCTCTGGGACCCGCTCTACCGCGGCAAGGTGCTCGACTTCAACAGCGCCCAGCACAACTTTTCTTTTGCCGCGCTGGCGCTCGGCTATCGCGATCCCTTCCAGTTATCGCCCGCGCAAATGCGAACCGTCGCGCGCGAGCTCGTGCGCCTGCGGCAAAACCTGCTCACGTATTACACGCTTCCCGAGGAAGCGACCGCGCTGTTCGTGCAGCACCATGCGGCCTTGATGTTCGGCAATTACGGCACGCAGCAAGTGGCGCTGTTGCGTCGGGCCGGCGTCGACGTGGGTTACGTGATTCCGGACGAGGGCGCGCTGGCGTGGCTCGATTGCTGGGCGGTGACGAGTGGCGCGGGCAACCGCGAGCTTGCCCATGCGTGGATCGACTACATGCTCGAACCGCAGATCGCGGCGCAGCTCACCGAGCGGCAGGGGCTCGCCAATACCGTGACAGCTTCGCCCGGCGAGGAATCCCTACTGGGGCAGCGGCTCGTCTGGATCGCGCGCGTGGAGAGCATCGCGCAGCGTGAAACGCTGTGGCAGCGGATCCAGGCAGGCGAGCGGCTTGGGAGCTTTCCAAAATGATCAAGCTCGGTTTGACGTCCAGGCTATCGATTTTGCTCGTCTGCATCGGTGTCGCGGCATCCGGTGCGACCGGCTATTACAGCTATCGCGCCAATCGCGCCATGCTGATGCAAGAAGCCGAGCGCAGTTTGCTCACCTCCACGCAGTTTCTGGCACAACGCTTTACGGTCGCGCTGGGCGATGTGGCGGACGACGTCCTCGTTTTGTCGACGTTGCCGTCGTCGGTCGCGGTTGCACGCGGCGAAGAAACGTCGCGTGCCGGCCGCGCCAGAATCGAGCAGGTGTTTACGCAGTTCATGACGCATCACCCCGAATACCTGCAGATACGCCTCATTACACGCAGCCTCCACGGGCTCGAGCGGATTCGTGTGGAGCGAGCGGCGCAGGGCATCGCCGTCGCGGGCGAGAGCGAGCTTCGCGAGAAAGGCCAATTTCCGTATGTGTTCGACACGCTCGGGACGATGGCGGGGCACGTCTATCTTTCGCCGATCGGGCTCACGCCCCGAGCCGGTTCGAACGCGGGCGGCAAGCCGGCCATGACGGTCGGCGCACCTATCGTCGACGTGGATGGCAGCACGGTGGGCGTGCTCGTCATCGACGTCGATTTGGCCCAGGTATTTCAGCGGCTCGGCAACGATTTGCGTAGCGGTTATGAAATCTACCTGGCGAACGAATGGGGCGATTTCCTGATTCACCCGGATCCGAGTCAGACTTTCGGGTTCGAACGCGGGCGGCGCGTGCTGATGCAAGCGAGCTTCCCCGCGACCGCCTCCCTGTTCAGCGGCGGCGCGCCCGACGTAACATTCAACGCTGCTTCGCCGGCCGGCCGCATGCCGGCGCAGGCACTCGCGTTCGTGCGTTCGCCATTCGGGCTCGTCGACGGCAATCGTTTCATCGTGCTCGGTCTGGGCCGCTCGCTAACGACGGTGTTGGCGTCGGCCAACACACTCGGTCACCAGATCGTGCGCATGGTGTTGATCTGGAGCGCCTTTGCGATCGTGCTGGCCATCTTGTTCGCGCGCGCACTGGCGCGGCCTCTGCGGGTGCTCGCCCAAGCGGCGACGCATATCTTCGACGACACGGGCGCAGAGGGACTGCCGGTTTCGCGCTCCGATGAGATCGGCGTGCTGGCGCGCTGCTTCGAGGGCATGCGTTTGGAGATTCGCTCGCAGATGAAGACGCTCCATGCCAAGCAACGGGAATTGGCCCACCTCGCCGGACACGACACCCTAACGGGCCTGCCCAACCGCATGCGGTTCTCGGAGCAGCTCGAGACGGCGATTGCGCAGGCGAGGCTCACGGGAGGGCGCCTGGCCGTGGTCTTCATCGACCTCGACGGCTTCAAGCAAATCAACGATCGGCTGGGGCACTCGGCCGGCGACCGCACGCTCGCCGTCGTTGCGCAGCGGCTACGCGACGCGCTGCCCGATTCGTGTATCGTGGCGCGGCTGGGCGGCGACGAATTTGTCATTCTCGTCTCGGGCGTTCGATCGCCCGACGAAATCGCGCATACCGTGCGTCGCGCCCAGGCCGCGCTCGACGAACCGGTAACGCTCGACGCGCATCATCGCGTGGAGGTGGGCGCCAGCATGGGGATCAGCGAATTCCCGGCCGACGGCGATCATGCGGAGGATTTGCTGGCAAAGGCCGATGCCGCGATGTACGCGGCGAAGACATCCCCCCATTGCCGTCATTTGTGCTATCAAGAACTTACGGCAAATGAGGCCTTTGCCGACTGCAGTCGCATCAGTAAGCTTGCATAATTGCCTCAAAGGCGCTTTGCTTATGGAAATAGCGCCAAATTGCAATGCAATTCGTACTTTTGGAGACTGCCGGTAGGCAGTAGAATGATTCGTTTGTTCAACGGGGCCAGCTATGTTTTTCGACGAAAACGATTGCGCCGTGCTGGAAGTCCTTCTCGGAACGAAAAGCCCTTGCTGGCGCCTAGGCAGCGACAGCAACGCGTTGGAGCTGGCGGCCGTGCGCGGCCTGACCAATGTCAGCGTCGCCCTTACCGACGCGCAGGCCGCGCAGATTCGTAGCCTGACCGGCGTCACGTCGCACCTGCTGCTCGAGATTTCGCTGTTCGGCCATGGGTTGACCCTCCATCTCGTGGGAAAAAAGGTCAACTTGACCGACTGGGCCGGTACGGCCGCCGATTATTCGGACACGGTTTCGGTGGCGAGCGCGCTTTCCACCGGGCTCGCCGCGGCCGAACAAGTCGTGTCGGAAGTCAATTCGCTCGTCGTCATCCTGGATCGCAACGGCAACGTGCAGCGTTTCAATCGGATGTGCGAGGAAGTGACGGGCATGCGTGAAGTCGATGTCATCGGCAGAAGCGCATTCGAGATGTTCATGAGCCCGGACCAAGGCCGGCAATCCCGTACGAACATCGCGCAATTCTTTGCGAGCGGAAAATCGTTCGAGGTCGAGCGTGTCATCAATACGGTTAAAGGTCCGCGCCTCTTTCAGTTCCGCAATAAGTTCGTTCATAGCGGCAGCGGGATCGAAGAAGAATTCATCATCTGCTCGGGTTTGGATATCACCGATGAGCGGGATGCGCGAAACCGCTTGAACGACTTGGCGTCGAAGGACGTGCTCACGGGGCTCATGAATCGCTACGCGATCAACGCGACGATCGAGGCCGCGCTCGAGCGGGCGCGCGACGACGAAGACCGCGTGCTGGGCATCGTCTTCCTCGACCTCGATAACTTCAAGCGTGTCAACGATCACTTCGGGCACGTCAATGGCGACCGGTTGATCAAGCGCGTGTCCGAAATCGTGAGCGAGTGCTTGCCGCGAGGGGCGACCATCGCGCGGCTAGGCGGAGACGAATTCCTGATCCTCGTCGATCCTTGCACCCAGGAAGGGCTGCAGACGCTCGCCGAAACGATCATCGACCGGCTGCGCACGCCGGTTCATTTGGATTTGATGGATGTCTACACGAGTTGCTCCATCGGCATCGCGCTGTTCCCCGAGCACGGCGAGACGCTCGAAGCGCTGATCTCGCACGCGGATACGGCCATGTACGCGGCCAAGGAGGCGGGCAAGCATACCTATTGCGTCTTTGCGCCCGAGATGAATCAAAAGGTCGCCAAATACATTTGGCTCGATACCGAACTCAGAAGAGCGATTGAAGAGAAGCAGTTCGTCCTTCATTACCAACCCCTGGTCAACCTCCGCACGGGGCGTCTGCACAGCGTGGAAGCCTTGTTGCGCTGGCAATCCACGAGCCGCGGGCTGGTGCCTCCCGGGGAGTTCATTCGCTTCACCGAGGAATCGGGCCTCATCCTTCCGATCGGCCGGTGGTTGATGCAGGAGGCGGTCGCTCAGGCGGCGCGTTGGCACGAAAGCGGGCTCGATATCCGGATCTCCGTGAACGTATCGGCACGCCAGCTGCGCGACGCTGCGATCGTCACCCAGTTGCGCGAGCTGGTCGAGCAAAGTGAGTCGGCCCGCACGCTGATCGACATCGAATTGACGGAGAGCTGCTTCATCGAGGACGAAAAGGCCGCTGTCGAACTCATGAGGCAGTTCAAGCAGTTGGGCGCGCGCATTTTGCTCGACGATTTCGGCACCGGCTATTCGTCCCTATCGCAATTGACGCGATTGCCGATCGACATCATCAAACTCGATCGCAGCTTCATCACGGGCATCGACCAAAACTTCCAAGCGCAGTCGCTCGTGCGGTCCGTGTTGAGCCTTGCGCGCGCGTTCGGCTTCTCGGTCGTGGCCGAAGGCGTCGAAACGGAGCGCGAAGTTCAGTTCCTGAAGGACATCGGCGTTGACTTCGCGCAAGGGTTTTTCTATGCCCGGCCGATGGCGGCCCAGGCATTCGAGGCGTGGCTGGACGACAAGAAGAAGCTCAGGCTCATCGCCTGAGCTTGCCAACGGCGTGGCGGCGCCCAGATGCGGGTCCTGGCTCAGGGCACGGCTTTGAGCTTGGATACGCGCCGGTTCTGCAGCACGACGAGTCGTTCCATGAACCCGATGTCTTTCTCCTCGAGCATGAACGCCGAATTGACCCAGTCTTCGGTGATGTCCATGAGTTCGGAGCGCGAGAGCGGCAGCACGCGCTGACGGGCGCGAAGCATCGCGCGCGTGCCGTTGAGCATGGGGCGCATGACGTCGATGAAGGTTCTCGTCGCCATCAAAGCCTGGCCCGGCTCGAACACTTCGTCGACGAGCCCTTGTTCGGCATGCCATTCCGCGAACCGCGATTCACCGGTACTGATCAACGTTTCCGCCACGCGCATGTTCGACTTGCGTGCCACGAGCGAATAGCCTCCCATTCCTGGAAATAGGTTGAATGCAATTTCGGGAAACCCGAGTTTCGTTCCCTTTTGCGCGAGCACGTAATGATGCGCCAGTGCGGCTTCGAAGCCGCCGCCCAGGGCGCTGCCTTCGACCATTGCAATGCTGATCGCGTCGGTGCCGAAGCCGTTGTAAATCTCCCAAACGCCGTCGATGCACGACCGGGCATAGGCCATCAATTTGTCGCGCTCTCCTTTGCGGATGACGTCGACAAAAAAGTTCAGATCGCCGCCGACATTGAAAATCTCTGGAACGAGTGAGCCCGTGACCCAAAAATCGAACCGGAGTCCGGACTCGCGGGCGGCGCGCGCCAAACGAATGATGTCGGTGACCAACTGCTGGTTGAAGCAGGGTCTCGGCGCCGAGCGCAGCATCATCCACATGACGTGGCGGTCTTCCTCGTAGTAGGCCATGAGTTGGCTAAATTCGCCTGCCTCGTGAAAAGGCCGGCATCCAGAGCTGACTTCGAATCGCATGTTGTTCCTTTTGCGTGTGTGATATTGGCTTGAACTGCTCCCGATGGGCGGGTGCGCCCTTCGAGGCATCGCCAATTTAGCGCGTCGGAATTCGTAGGCCGAAGTAGAGAGGAGAAAACTGCGGGGAATTGCTTTCGGGAATGTGTTGCAGCCCGCATAGATGCCGCATTCGCGCGGCGTTGACGCATATCAACGGAGGGGCGCCGTGAGTGCGCCATCCTACATTTGCCGGCAGTGGCTACCGGTAGTGTGACGAGATATTCGGAATGCGGATGAAAGTCGTGTGAAAGAAATGTGGCACACCCAAACTGCGCAGGCGGTTGCGCAATCGATTGCGACCGACGCCGAACACGGCCTGGATAGCGGCGAGGCGTCGCGCCGTCTCGAACGATACGGGCGCAACGATGTTGCCGAAGGCGCTAGGCGCAGCGTCGCGGCGATGTTCGCCGCGCAATTTCGCGACTTCTCGATTCTCGTGCTGGTGGCGGTCGCGGTCGTTTCGGGGTTACTGGGCGATATCGAAGATCTCTTGGTCATTGCCGCGATCGTCGTGCTCAATGCGAGCATCGGCTTCGCCCAAGATTTTCGCGCGGACCGCGCGATGGCTGAGCTCAAGCGCCTTGGCGGGCGTCGCGCGATGGTCGTGCGCGACGCCCGCCGCTCGACCATCGAGGCCGCTTTGCTCGTGCCGGGCGACATCGTGCTGCTGGAAGCGGGGGCCATGATCCCGGCGGACTTGCGGCTGATCGAAGCGCCGCAATTGAAAGTCGACGAGGCGGCGCTGACCGGCGAAGCGGTTCCCGTCGAAAAAAACGTGGCCGCGCTGGGCGATGCCGCATTGGCCATAGCGGATCAAACCAACATGGTCTTCAAGGGCACCGTCGTTACGTACGGGCGCGCGCGGGGCATCGTGGTGGCGACCGGAATGGACACCCAATTCGGCCGCATCGCCGCGCTGCTCGATCAGGTGTCGCCCACCGCTACCCCACTGCAAAGACGTCTTGCCGTATTCGGGCGGCAGCTCGCGATCGGCGTGCTGGGCGTGTGCGCCGCGATCTTCGTGGCGGGCGTGTTGCGCGGCGAAGCGGTGCTGGCGATGTTGCTCACGGCCGCGAGCCTGGCCGTGGCCGCCATCCCTGAGGCGCTGCCGGCGGTCGTGACCGTCATGCTCGCCTTGGGCGGGCGCAACATGGCGCGGCGCAACGCGCTCGTGCGCAGGTTGCCCGCGGTGGAGACGCTCGGATCGGTGGGCTGCATCTGCACGGATAAGACGGGAACCCTGACGTGCAATGAGATGCGCGTCGTGCAACTGTCGCCAAGCGCGGCCGCGCGGGTGCCGGCGGACGCAGCCACGCGCGACGGGGTGATCGGCCAGCTATTGCAAGCGGCCGCATTGAGCAACGACGCCGGATACGATGCGCGCGGCGAGCCCATGGGCGATCCAACGGAGGTCGCGCTAGCGCGGGTCGCGGCCGAAGCGGGTTTGCACCGACGCGAGCTAGAGCAAACGATGCCGCGCTGCATGGAGTTTGCGTTCGACTCCGACCGCAAGCGTATGACGACGATACATCGTGCGGGGAGCGGGTTCGTCGCCTATACGAAGGGCGCGCCGGAGGC
Organism: Trinickia sp. Z7; assembly: GCF_056498045.1. Classification (NCBI taxonomy): domain Bacteria; kingdom Pseudomonadati; phylum Pseudomonadota; class Betaproteobacteria; order Burkholderiales; family Burkholderiaceae; genus Trinickia; species Trinickia sp. Z7. The sequence goes on along the minus strand of NZ_JAUEQW010000008.1, from coordinate 80,728 downwards.
AGTCGTCGAACGGTGCACCGCCGTGGCGCGCGACGGCGGCGACGATGACGGACACGGCCAGTTGGACCGAAGCGCATTGCTCGCCACAGCGGAAGCGATGGCCGTCGATGGGCTCAGAGTCTTGGCCGTTGCGCGGCGCGAGTGGCCGGCGCTGCCTGAGCAGGCCGCTCGTGTGGACGCCGTCGAAAGCGGGCTGACGTTGATCGGTTTCATCGGCATGCTCGATCCGCTACGCGACGGCGTATCCGCGGCCGTCGCGAAATGCCGCGCAGCCGGCATTGCCACGGTCATGGTGACGGGGGATCACCCTGCGACGGCGCGCGCGATCGCGCGTTCGCTCGGCATGTTGGAAGAAGGCGACACGGTGATGACGGGGCGCGAGCTCGCCGCGCTCACGGACGACGCGCTCACGCGCCGCATCGATCATGTGAAGGTATTCGCGCGGCTGGACCCCGCGCAAAAGATCCGTATCGTGCAAGCGATTCAGGCGCGCGGCCGCTACGTCGCCATGACCGGCGATGGCGTGAACGACGCGCCCGCGCTTGCGCATGCGGACATTGGCGTGGCGATGGGAAAAGCGGGCACCGATGTCGCACGCGAGGCGGCGAGCCTGGTGTTGCTCGACGACAACTTTGCGACGATCGTCGCGGCCGTCGAAGAAGGCCGGCGCATTTACGGAAACATCCGGAAGTTCATGCGGTATGTGCTGACCTGCAATTCGGCCGAGCTGTGGGTGATTGCCGCTGCGCCTTTTTTGGGACTGCCTGCGCCGCTGCTGCCGATCCATATTTTGTGGATCAACCTGCTCACCGACGGCTTGCCCGGCCTCGCTTTGGCGGCCGAGCCCGCGGAGCCGACGATCATGCAAGAGCCCCCGCGGTCCGCACGCGAGAGTGTCTTCGCGCACGGCATGTGGTGGCACATTGCGCTGGGCGGGTTGGCCATGGCGGCCGTCACGCTGTTGGCGCAAGGCTGGGCGTTGCGGCATGGCCATGCCGCTTGGCAGACGATGACATTCACGGTGTTGACCTTGTCGCAACTCGGCCATGTGCTTGCCGTTCGTTCCGAGCGTGAGTCGCTCTTCGTGCAAGGACCGACTTCGAACTTGCCTTTGCTCGGGGCGATCGCACTGACGATCGTTTGCCAATTGGCGGCGATTTACGTTCCGGCGTTCAATGCCGCCCTTCGGACGAGTCCGCTCGATCCGGCCGAACTCGCGCTATGCCTGGCGATGTCCGCGGTGGTTTTCCTCCTCGTGGAGGGCGAGAAGTACCTGATTCGCCATTGCCTGACTTTTGGCGCCGTGCGTGCACGCCTCGGCGCAGAGAAGCGCGCGAAAGGATCGAGGCCGACATGACCACACCGTTCGGCAAGCGCACCGTGCATGCGCTGCTTCTTACCGGGCTGCTCACCCTGGGCGTCGTCGTGCTGCGGCCGTTCCTGATCCCCGTGGCGTGGGCTTGCATCATCGCTTACGCGACTTGGCCGGCATTCGAGGGTGTGCGCAGCGTGACCGGCAACCGGCGGGCGCTCGCCGCGTTGGTCATGACGTCGATCGTCACGCTCGGCTTGGTCGTTCCTATGCTGCTACTGTCGATGCCGCTCATGCGGGAGACGATCTCGTTTTTCAAGCAAATGGCGGCGTGGTTTTCGAATCCGCACGATTCGTTGCCGCGCGCACTCACGTCGTTGCCCTGGGTTGGCACGTGGCTGCAAGCATGGATGGACGAAATAGTGCGCGAGCCGTCGGGGTGGCGCGTGCAACTGACGCAGTGGGGCAACCGCTGGATCGGCGATGCGGCGCGGCTTGCGGGCGGCTTGGGGCGCAACGTCGTCAAATTCGGCTTTGCGCTGTTGACGTTGTTTTTTGCCTATCGCGACGGCGAGACCGTGCTCGCTCAGGTCAGGCGCTCGCTGAGGCCTTACTTGGGCGAGCGCCTGGACGTCTACCTATCCGCCATAGGCGATGTTTGTCGTTCCGTGGTGCAAGGCATCGTGTTGACCGCCGCGGCGCAAGGGACGCTCGCAGGCATCGGGTACTGGGCGGCTGGCGTCGCCGCTCCGTTGCTGCTCGCGATGCTGACCGCCGTGGCTGCGCTGTTGCCGTTCGGCACGCCACTCGTATGGGCGCCGGCGGGGATTGCCTTGATTGTCGGCGGCCATGTGTGGCCGGGCGTGGGGCTGCTGCTGTGGGGGGCGCTGGCCGTCAGTTGGATCGACAACGTCATTCGCCCATTCGTCATCAGCAGCGCGGGCCATATGCCGTTCCTGCTCGTGATCTTCGGCATCGTGGGCGGCGTGCTGGCATTCGGTCTCATCGGCGTCTTCATCGGCCCCTTCGTGATCGCGACGCTGCTAGCGGTATGGCGCGAATGGCAGTCGGGTCTCGATACGGCTGGGGGAGATTCGTCGGCGGATTGACGCCGATGCGAGCGAGGGGCCGACCCAATCGCCAAACGATGTATGAGCGCGGCCCGTGGGTGCGGCGCGAGTGTTAAGAATCCGGTAAGGAAGCGGCCCGAACATACAGAGCATGAACTGGGAGGATCAACGATGTCCGCTTCGGCTCGCTCGAACTTGGCTCGGGTGCTGTGGATGGCCGGCATGACCGCAGCTTGTGCGGTGTCGCCCGCTCGTGCGCAAACGCCCGCGCAAGCGTTGAACGCGTACTCCGCACAGGCCGGTGCAGCGCCGTCGCCTGCGCGCGGTCAGGAGTTCTTCACGACGCGGCATGGGCGCGAGTGGGCCTGCGCCACGTGCCACGGCGCGACGCCGACCGGCAACGGGCAACACGCGGCCACCGGCAAGACGATTGCTCCGCTTGCGCCCGCATTCAATCCCGAGCGCTTCACCGATGCCGCAAAAACGGAGAAATGGTTCCGCCGCAATTGCGGGGATGTGGTGGGGCGCGAATGCACCGCGTCGGAGAAGGCCGACGTCCTCAGTTGGTTGATGACGCTCAAACGATAGCGATAGCCCGAGCGCATCGGACACAGACTCAACCGCGAGAAACCGACCCATGACTACCCGCCGCCGCGTCGCCACTGCATCCGCGCTTGCTGCGCTTTTCGGGCTAGCGCTCACGAGCGCTGCCCTCGGAGAAGAAGAGCAACGGACAAGCGCCACACCGTTGTTGCCCAAGTACCGGCAGGAGTGCGCCGCCTGTCACATTGCTTATCCGCCCGGCATGCTTCCCGCCGACTCTTGGCGGCGCATCTTGAGCGATCTGGACCATCATTTCGGCCAGAACGCATCGCTCGATGCGGCGTCCGTGAAGGAACTAGAGGGCTGGCTTACTGCGCACGCTGCGAAAGGAACGGGCGCGGCAAGCGCGCCGCCGCAAGATCGCATCACGCGTTCGCGATGGTTCATCGCCGAGCACGACGAAGTCCCGGCATCGACCTGGCGGCTGCCTGCCGTGAAAAGCGCTTCGAACTGCGCTGCCTGTCATACCCAAGCTGATCGAGGAAACTTCGATGAACGATACATTCGCATCCCGCGCTGACGCTCAAGCACGGCCGGCCGGCACGGTCCGCATTCTAGTGTGGGACGCGCCGGTGCGCGTGTTCCATTGGCTCATGGTCGCGTCGTTCGCCGGCGCATGGCTGACTGCCGAAAGCGAGCGATGGCGCCTGCTGCATGTCACGCTCGGCTATACGATGCTCGGGCTCGTTGGTTTTCGTGTCTTGTGGGGGCTGATCGGGACGCGCTATGCGCGCTTTTCCGAGTTCGTGCGCGCGCCTGCGGCCATCGCCCGGTATTTGACCAGTCTCGTGAAAGGAAGCCCCGAGCATCATGTCGGACACAATCCCGCGGGCGCGGTCGCGATCGTCGCCATGCTGCTGGCGACGATTGCGGTCGGCGTTACCGGCTGGGCGACCTATAACGGCACCGGAGGGGAATGGTTCGAGGAACTTCACGAAGGTGTCGCCAACGCGATGCTCGCGCTGGTCGTCGTTCACGTCGTGGCGGTATTGGCGAGCAGCCTGCTGCATCGCGAGAACCTGGTCACAGCGATGATCACGGGCCGCAAGCCGGGACGAGCCGGCGAAGGCATTCGCGGGGCGCGCTGGGCAATCGCTGCGCTGCTGATGGCGGCAGTGCTCGGCGGTTGGTGGACGCAATGGCGCGCAGCGCCAACGGCGCCGGCCGCCGCTCACACAGTTGGGGCTGGCGCGGACACGCAAGCCGGCGACAAGGACGACTGAGCGGCACGGACGAGACCCCCAAGCCATGCGCATCTTGCTTGTCGAAGACGACCCCTTGCTCGGAGACGGCGTGCGCGCCGGATTGAGGCAACAGGGTTTTCAGGTCGATTGGGTTCGCGACGGCGAGGCCGCCGAAAAGGAGTTGCGCGCGCAACCGTATGCCGCCGCGGTCCTCGATTTGGGGTTGCCGCGCATGGATGGGATCGACGTGTTGCGTCGTGTTCGACGGGCGGGCGTGGCGTTGCCGATTCTCGTATTGACCGCGCGCGATGCCGTGCCCGATCGGATCCGGGGGCTGGATGTGGGGGCCGACGATTACGTCGTCAAACCTGTCGATCTGCACGAGCTCGGCGCGCGGCTGCGGGCGCTGGTGCGGCGCGCGCACGGCCGCCCGAGCGAGCGGCTGCAAGCTCAGCACGTCGTCCTCGAGCCGGCATCGCGCACGGTATATGCGAATGGGTCGCCCGTCACGCTCGCGGCGCGCGAGTTCGATTTGCTGCATGTGCTGATGCTCAACGCCGGGCGCGTGCTCACGCGCGAGCAAATCGAACAGCATCTGTATAGCTGGGGCCAAGAGGTCGAGAGCAACGCCGTGGAAGTGCATATCCATCGCCTGCGGGCCAAGCTCGGCAGCGATTTGATCCGGACCGTGCGCGGCGTCGGCTATGTGCTGCTGAACGAACCGGTGCGCGATCCATGATGCTGCCGCGTTCGCTGCAGGGCCGCTTGTTGGTGCTCGTGACCGCCGTGGTCGCGGTGGTATGGCTGGCCGCTACGGCGCTCGCGTGGCGGGACGCGCAACGGGAAATCGATCAACTGCTCGACAGTCATCTCGCGCAGGCTGCAGCCTTGCTCGTGATGCAGCAGGCGCAAGCCGAGGCCGAAGACGAGGCGCTCGACGCACCGATCTTGCATCCGTATGCGCCGCGCGTGGTGTTCCAGGTTTTCCATCGAGGCCACCTGGGCATTCATTCGGCCAATGCACCGGCACAACCGATGGCGCCCGCCCAGCACGACCGCACGAGCGGCTTTTGGACGGTGCAAATCGACGGCAAGGCGTGGCGTGTGTTCGCCACGCCGGGCGCGCAGCACGACGTGCAAGTCTACGTGGGCGAGCAGGTGGCCGCGCGCACGTCTATTCTGATGGCCGTCTTGCGCAGCGCCTTCTGGCCCATGGGCGGTGCGCTGCCGATTCTCGCGCTCGCCACGTGGTGGGCGGTGCGGCGCGGGGCGGCGCCGCTGCGAGACCTGGGGCGAGCGCTCGCGCGGCGCGACCCGCATGCGCTCGATCCGATCCGGATGATGCGCGCGCCGCAGGAAATGCAGCCGATGGTCGATGCGCTGAACCGGTTGTTCGATCGGATCCGCGACGTGCTCGACTCCGAGCGTCGCTTCACGGCAGATGCCGCGCATGAATTGCGCACGCCGATTGCAGCCGTCAAAGCACAAGCGCAAGTCGCGCTGGCCGAGCATGATGCTCGATTGCGCGAGCATGCACTGCGCGGCGTGCTCGAAGGTTGCGATCGTGCGGCGCATTTGGTCGACCAGCTCTTGCTGCTTTCCCGGCTCGAAGCGGGAACGCTCACCGAGCGTGCCCCGCTCGAACTCGCGAGCGTGGCCCGGCAGGTCGTAGCCGACTTCGCCCCGCGCTCGATCGAGAAACTGCAGCAGATCGAACTCGATGCGGCCGAACCGTGCCCGATATCCGGCAACGAGACCTTGCTCGCGTTGCTGCTGCGCAATCTCATCGACAACGCCGTGCGCTACAGCCCCGCTCGCTCGCGCATCGTAGTGTCGGTATTTAGCCGGGACGCTCATGCGGTGGCAAGGGTGGAAGATGGCGGTGCCGGTCTCACTCCTGACGAATTGAATCGTTTGGGCGAACGCTTCTTTCGCGGCCGGGACAATGCGCAAACGGGGAGCGGTCTTGGTTGGTCCATCGTGCGGCGCATAGCGAGTGCGCACGGCGCTGCGATCGACGTGGGGCTATCGAGCGAGTTGGGCGGATTGCGTGTGGAGGTTTCCTTCCCCTATTCGCCCGTTGATCCAGGTCAATCGGCGGCCGCTCGATCTTGCTAAGGTAATCGGCACTTGCCGGTTTCTGGTCGAGCCCACCATGGAAACTGTCTTTTCGATTCAGGCAGTCTCCAAGGTCTATCCGATGGGTAGCGTCAGCGTCCATGCGCTCGAGAACGTCAATCTCGATTTGGAAGCCGGGGAGTTCGTGGTGTTGCTCGGCGCATCGGGCAGCGGCAAGTCGACGTTGCTGAACTTGATGGGGGGACTCGACACGCCCACGAGCGGCTCGATTCAATACCGCGACCATCGCCTGTCCGACGCCACAGAGCGAGACCTGACCCGCTTCCGGCGTGAGCATGTCGGCTTCGTTTTTCAATTCTTCAACCTCATACCCGGTCTGACGGCTCGCGAGAACATCGCACTCGTCACCGATATCGCCGAGCATCCCGTCGATCCCGGCGAGGCATTGCGCATGGTTGGGATCGAAGCGCTGGCGGACCATTTTCCTTCGCAGATGTCGGGCGGCGAGCAACAACGGGTGGCGATTGCGCGCGCCGTCGCCAAGCGCCCCGATGTGCTGCTGTGCGACGAGCCGACCGGTGCGCTCGATTTCCGTACCGGCAGGCGCGTGCTCGAAGTGATCGAACGGGTGAACCGCGAGTTTGGCGCGCTGACCATCGTCGTCACGCACAACGCCGTGATAGCGGAGATGGCGAACCGCGTCGTTAGGATGAGCAGCGGCGCAATCATCGACGAACGCCGCAACGCGCAGCGATGCAGCGCGCAGGATCTGACATGGTAAGCGCGCTCTCTCGGCTGGCATGGCGCGACCTATGGCACGTTCGCGCTCAGGCGAGCGCGGCGGTGCTGGTCGTCGCTTGCGGTGTAGCGACGTTCGTCGCAATGCGCAGCACTTATCTGGTGCTGCTCGGCGCGCAGCGCGACTACTACGCGTCGTACCGTTTCGCCGATTTGTTCGTGCATTTGAAGCGCGCCCCCGATTCGGTTGTCTCGCGCATTGCAGACTTGCCGGGCGTGCGACGCGTGGAGGCACGCGTCGTCGCCGACGTGACCGTCGATGTTCCTGGCCTGCGAGAACCTGCCACCGGTCACATTGTCTCCGTGCCGGAGCAGACCTGGCCGACGTTGAACGTATTGCATTTGAGGAGCGGCCGATACGTCACGCCTGGGCGCGATGACGAAGTCATGATCAGCGCCGCGTTCGCCGAAGCGAACCACCTGCAAGCGGGGCAGCGTATCGGAGCCGTGCTCAATGGCCGCTGGAAGCGCATGCGCATCGTCGGCGTCGCGCTGTCGCCGGAATATATCTACGAAGCCGGCGCCGGCTCCATCTTTCCCGACAATCGCCACTATGGGGTGTTGTGGATGGGCCGCGATGCCATCTCGGCCGCTTTCCGCATGGAGGGGGCATTCAACGATTTGGCGCTGACGCTGGACGACCGCGCAAACGCGGCGGACGTCGTCGCACGCATCGATCGAGCGCTCGCTTCCTATGGCGGCTTGGGTGCGATCACGCGAGAGGACCAGGTGTCGAATCGCTTCATCACGGATGAGATCGCGCAGAACCGGATTACCGCGACGTACGTCCCGGCGATCTTTTTTTGCGTAGCGATGTTCATGTTGCAAAACGTGCTTGGCCGGCTTGTCGATATACAGCGAACTCAGATCGGCTTGATGAAGGCGTTCGGATACGGTAATGCACGGGTTGCGATGCATTACTTGCAGTTCGCGGGGGTGATCGCTGTCGTGGGCGCCGCCGTCGGCGTGGCAGTGGGAATGGCGTTGGGCTCGACGCTAATCGAGGTTTACGCTCGCTACTACCGGTTCGCTCGCCTCGACTTTCATGTGGACATGGCGGTCGTTATTCTGGCCTTCACGATGAGCGCCGCGGCCGCGATGGGCGCGACGGCATTCAGTGTCGCCAAAGCGGCGCGGCTCATGCCCGTGGAGGCATTACGCTCGCCCGTTCCCCCCGATTTCGCCGCTGGGTGGGCCGAGCGGCTCGGACTCTATCGCCATCTGGGCGTGACTTGGCGAATGATTGCGCGCAATGTCACTCGCCGGCCCGCCAAGGCTTTGCTGTCCTGTCTTGCGATAGCCTGCGCCAGCGCGATCCTGGTAACGGGTGGGTTCTTCTTCGATGCGATCGATTATCTCTTCGACGTGCAATTTCAGCGCATCGAACGTCAGGACCTGACGATCGCTTTTACGCAGCCGCTATCGCATCGCGCGATTTACGCACTGCAGCGCTTGCCTGGGGTACTGCGCGTCGAGCCGTTCCGCGACGTGCCCGTCAAGCTGTCGGCCGGACCGCGAGCGCGCCGCTTGTCCCTGAGCGGGATCTCGCCCTCGTCCGAAATGCATCGGCTGCTGGACGACCGGAGCTTGCCGCTGCGCGTTCCGCCAGACGGGATCCTCATTTCGTCGCAGTTGGCCGATACGCTTCGTGTCCGAACCGGGGGCGCGGTCACGGTCCAGGTGCTCGAAGGCGAACGCCAAACTCGCCGAGTGACGGTCGCAGGCCGGATCGGCGACATGGTGGGCGTTCAAGCCTATATGGATCAACGAGCCCTTTCGCGCTTTCTGGGGGAAAGCAACGACTGGTCCGGCGCTTGGTTGAAGGTCGATCCGCAAGCGCGAGACCGCTTGTACGCAACGCTCAAGCGGATGCCCACCGTCAACGCGGTGGCGCTGCGTCAATCGGTGATCGACAGTTTTCGCAAGATCATGAACGAGAGCGTCCGGCTCTCGACCTCGATCAATTTTTCTTTCGCTTGCATCATTGCGTTCGGCGTCGCATTCAACGGGATGCGCATCGCTTATTCCGAGCGAGTCCAGCAACTGGCGTCTTTGCGTGTACTCGGCTTTACGCGTGCCGAGGTCGCGTGGATACTGCTTGGTGAGCAATTCCTGCTCGCCGGGCTCGCTACGCCGGTAGGGCTCGCTTTGGGCTATGGCGTGTGCGCGTTGCTGGTTCGGCGCCTCGAAACCGACCTTTATCGATTGCCGCTCGTGGTCGCTTCATCCACCTATGCTTACGCGGCGATCGTCACGGCCGCCGCGGTCGCCGCGTCCGGTTTGATAGTGGCGTGGAAGATTCGGCGGCTCGATATCGTCGCCGCGCTCAAGGCGAGGGAGTCATGAAGGCCGGCCGAGCACGCCGATTGCCGCTGTTCGCTGTGGGCGCAGTGGCCCTTGTCTTGACGCTGGCCTACGCATTCTGGCCGGCCCCGATGGTGGTCGATACGGCAACGGTGAAGCGCGGGCCGCTGTTGGTCACGATCGACGAGGACGGCGAGATCCGGGCTCACGATCGCTACGTGATCACCGCGCCGATCGCAGGCCGCTTGTTGCGCGTGGACTTGCGGGAAGGCGATCGCGTGCGTGCCGGGCAGGTCGTGGCGGTAGTCGTGCCGGCGCCGATGACGCCCGGCGAGAGCGCCGAACAGCAAGCGCGCGTGGAGGCGGCGCAGGCGTCATATCGTGAGGCGACGGCACGCGTCGAGCACGCGCAGGCCGATTTTTCGCAGGCGCGACGCGAGCGCGAGCGTGGACAAGCGATGCTCGATATCGGCGCAATCTCACGGCAGACTCTCGAGCAGTTGCGTGCGACGGAAGCATCGAGCAGCAGCGATCTGGTTGCGGCGCGCGCGCGCGAGCGGGCCGCGGGGGCCGAAGTGCGAGCCGCGATCGCCAATTTGAAGGCGCTGGCGACCGGCCAGCCGGTGGAGGTGCGCTCGCCCGTGGATGCGATGGTGCTGCGCGTCGACGAAAAGAGCGAACGCGTGACGGCTGCCGGGACGCCGGTCATGCTGTTGGCCGATCCGTCGCGCTACGAGGTGGTGATCGATGTGCTCTCGACCGACGCAGTCAAGATCGGCCCGGGCATGCGCGTGTCGCTGGAGGATTGGGGCGGTGACGCGCCGATCGACGCGAAGGTGCGCGTGGTCGAGCCCGGCGCGTTTACCAAGGTGTCGGCGCTAGGCGTGGAAGAGCAGCGGGTGCGCGTGGTGGCCGATCTAATCGGTTCGCCAGGGCGTTTGAACGATGGCTATCGCGTGCAGGGCAGAATCGTGATTTGGGAGCGAGCCGACGTGCTAGGCGTTCCTATCGGCGCGCTGTTCCGTTGCGGCGAACAGTGGTGCGTATTCGCCGTGGCCGACGGTAGAGCGGTGCAACGCGTGGTGCGGCTTGGGCAGCGCAATGCCGATGCTGCGCAGGTGCTCGAGGGCCTGGGCGAGCGGGAGAAAGTCGTCGTATACCCACCGAGCACGCTCGTGGACCACGCTCGCGTGCAATCGCGTTGATGAAGGCGCTTGTGCGCGTAGAACGCCTTAGGCCCAGTTAGCGTCCGCTTGCGGGAACGATCCGTTTTACCGGGTCCACGTGCGTCATGACGTTCAACACCCGATGGCGCGACAGCACGCGCTGACGCGCCGCCACGGCGATCTCGTGCCCGGCTTCCACCGAAATCGCGGCATCGACTTCGATATGGGCGTCCGCCACGATCATGTCGCCCATCTTGCGGGTACGCAGATCGTGCACGCCTTGCACGCCCGGTGTGGCGAGCAGCGTCTCGCGAATCGCGTCGATCTCATGCTCGTCCGCCGAGCGATCCATCAGGTCGTGCATGGCGTCCCAGCCGAATTCGGCGCCCATCTTCAGCACGAGCAAGCCGACGATGAGCGCGGCGATCGGATCGAGCATCGGATAGCCCGCGAGATTGCCCACGATGCCCACGCTCACGACCAGCGACGAGGCGGCATCCGAGCGAGCGTGCCAGGCGTTGGCGACGAGCATGCTCGATTTCACGCGCTTGGCCACGGCCAGCATGTAACGAAACAGCAACTCTTTCGCTATCAACGCAGCGACGGCAACCCATAACGCCAGGACATGCACGCGCTGAATGGTCTCGGGCGCCTCGAGCTTGCGCACGGCTGACCAAAGCATGCCGATTCCAACCACCGCAAGCAGCAGGCCGAGCACCAGGGAAGCCGCGGTTTCGAACCGCTGGTGGCCATATGGGTGCTTCTCGTCCGCGCTTTTGGCGCTGTGATGGCTTGCGACGAGGACGACGAAATCCGCGATCAGATCCGACAGCGAGTGGATGCCGTCGGCGACCAGGCCCTGCGAGCGGGAGAGAATACCGGCGGTGACTTGACCCAGCGTCAGGGCGAGGTTGACGCCGACGCTGACCCAGGTGCTGCGTGACGCGGCGGCAGAGCGCGCGGCGGTGGCGGAGGCGGGATCTTCGGTGTCTTCGTCGAAGGCGGGTTGCGGATTCATCGGCTGGGTTCGCGCACTTGCACGCGGTCACGTTCGTTTTCGCACCGGCCTCTCGCGCGGCGCGCCTGGCATCGATTGTGTCGCCGGCGGCGGCGGAGCGTTTGACGAAGGTCAAGCATGCCCGCTTCGTTGCGTGCGCGCGCCATGCGCCCCACGGCGGGCGACCGCCGTGGGGGCACACGCACCCGAACGATTACGGCGCGACCGGGTGGGTCACATCGGAGCCGAACCAGCGGTTCGAGATCTTTGCAAGCGTGCCGTCTTGTTTCATCGCGCTCAAGGCATCGTTGACCGCCTTCTCGAACTGGGGGTTGCCTTTGCGGAACGGAATCCCCATTTCCTGTTCTCCGCCCTTCAGGATATTGCCGGGGCGAAGCGGAAGGTTGGACGTCTTGATGATGTAAGGCAGCATGAGCCGATCGTCCAGCGTCGCGTCGATGCGCCCGGAGGCGAGATCGCGCAGCTTCTCGGGGGCGCCGGGATACGTTTGAACATTGACGCCGGACACCGCGCGCGCCATCTGATCGTAGTTGGTGCCGAGCGTCACGCCGAGCTTTTTGTCGCCCTTGAATTCAGCCAGCGATTTGAAATCTCGCTTGTCGTTGGCTCGCTGAATCAATTGGGCCGCCGAATAGGTGTAGGGCTGGCTGAAATCGAGCACCTCCTTGCGTTGCGGCGTGATCGTGACTTGATTCACGATCACGTCGAACTTGCCCGCCTGCAACCCTGCGAGAATGCCGCTCCACTCGGTGGCGATGAATTGCGTCTTCACCCCGAGCTTCGCTGCCAAGGCTTTCGCGACATCGACGTCGAAGCCTTCCAGTTCCCCGGCCGAATTGCGGTAATCGAAGGGCGGGTAGGTGCCCTCCAGACCGACGCGCAGCACGCCGTTCGTCTTGACGGTTTGAAGCAGGTCTTCGGCGTGAGCGGCCGCGCCGACGAAGCTGAACGCAGCGGCGAGCAGCACGCTGCGGAAAAGTACCTTGATGACGTTCTTCGACTGCATTGTCTCCTCCTTGGGTTTGAGCCTTGCTTTGATTGCTGCGTGTGCGCAAGGCGCGACCTTCCTCGGAAGGATCGAATGGCACTACGAGAATTCATAATGCGTCCGATACGAAGTCGAGCGCAAGCGAGCGCACGCCGTCGAACGGTAACACTTTCGGCGTCGACGAGCACGTGCCCGCACCACCGGCGCGCGGCCTGCGCCGTGCTGCCCGTTCAACCGACGGTGAGGGCGGCGTCGCGGCCGGCTCGCTCCGCGAACCGGTGGGCTGTCTGCATGGCGATTTCGACGAGATGTTCGGCGCGGGGCGTGCCGGTGCGCCAAGTGACGACGAACGGCAGCGCAGGCGGCGTCTCCAACCCCTCGAGGCGGCGCAGCGCACCTTTATGCAGCAAGTCGGAGACGAGCGCCGGCGGCATGGCGGCGATCCCCAATCCGGCCTGCGTCAATTGAATCATCGCAGCCAGGGAATTGACGCAGCTCACGCGCGGCTCGTTCACGCCATGCGATTGCATGAGGCGAAGCAGGTCCTGATGCGGTCGCGAGTGACGCGAATAGGTGATGAGGCGCTCGCCGCTGAGCCGCCGCAGTGCCGCGGTCGAGGTTTCGCCCGGCTGCTTGGACGCGATCGTGGACTCGGCGGCCGCGATCCATTCGACGGAAAGATCGAGCAGCCCGACGCTGCGAATCGTTTCGTCGCGAATCATATCGGTTTGGATCACCAGATCGAGCGTGCCCCGGCGCAACTGTTCGATGAGATTGAGCGCCGTGTCCGAGGTCACTTCGATATCGAGGTTCGGGTATTGGCGCACTGCGTCGGCGACGAAATCGACGAACCAGGAGTGAATCGCACTGTCCATCGCGCCGATTCGAATGGTGCCCGCCACCGAGTTCTCGTCCTGCAGCGAGGCGTAGAGCTCGGCCATGGTCCGGCTCACTTGCTCGGCGTGATGCATCACGCGCTCGCCCGCGCGAGTCAGCGTGACGCCCTTCGGTTCGCGCTTGAAAAGCTTCGCGCCCAGCTCCTGTTCGAGCACCGAGATCCGGCTCGAAATGGCGGCCTGCGTCGATTGAAGCTTATCCGCTGCCAGGCTGAAGCTGCGTAGCTTGGCCACCCACAAGAACGTTTCGAGAAACTTGAGATTCACTTTTTGCTCCGCGGCGCCGGATGGCTGTCCAAGGCATATGCGGCTGGCCCAGGTCGAATACACGGATTGTGACGGGATTGGCCGCGACTAGTCGACGCAGAAAAATAAATGCGGCGCATAAAGGAAATCGGTGCCTATCGCCATGCGCTTTTTGGGCGCGAGTGGACACCACCCGCGCCGCATCGTGCAAGCTGAGCCGTTCATCACGGCGCGCCACGGCCCGGCATCGATCCGCCGCTCGCCCGCGCGACAACGGCTACTTTCCCGCGGCGGGTGGGGCACGCCGGCGAGCGCGTCAGTACACGCGGCAAAAGCCCGCCATGGCGCGAGCGAGCGCGATGGCCCGCAACGAAGTGAATTCGAACTGATGTTCGAACGTATAGCGGCCGACTGCCCGCGCCACCTCGGTTGCGCAGGCTTGGCTCTCCATGACGGGCGCTGCGCTCGCCAGCCCGGCGATGATCTTGGTCTGCAGCGCGTCCAGTTCGGGGCGGATGGCGCCGACGAGATCGACCGGCGCATGGGGCGGCGCGAATCCGGCGCGACGCCAACGCGAGAGCAGTTCGTACTGCACGAGCTTGTTGGCTTCGATCTGAGCCTTGAAAAAGCGCGTCGTATCCGCGGCCGAGAGATTCGCTTGCCCGCCTTCGGCCACGGCCTTGGCGATCACGGCGCTCTCGCGTGCAGGGTCTTCGACGCTCGTGCCGCTATCCCATTTCGACAAGGCGACTTGGTCGCCGATAGCAAGGCGCTCTGCAGCGCTTTCGATCAATGGGCGCAGCAGGTGTCCGGCATTTTGCGCGCGCGCGGCCGGCGCGCCGAGCAAGAGGAGGGCGGCGCACACGGCGGTGTTCAAGCGACGACGAGATTTCATGAGCGATCGGTAAGCGTTCGTGGTCGATTCATTACTTCAGGGCGAGGGGAGAATGTATATAAACTTCCCGCAAAAGAAAAGGCGGAAGGAGAAAACCGCCGCCGGCTCGAATGTAAAGCGCTCGAATCCGTTCGATCGTCACGTGAACGTGAGCGCCTGCTGGGTCCGATTATCGTTGCGCGCATAGGTCACTCCGGCAATACCATTCACGCCGACTTGCTGGCCTTCCTGTTCGATGTGCAGGCTCGTCAGGAAGCGGCCTTCGCGGTATTTGGGGTCGCTATGGATCGCGTCGATCTCTTGGCGCGCGGCCTGTGCGGCATCCGTCTTCCCGAGCCGGTCCGCCATGTAGGCAGCGGCGCGCAATTTATTCGCCGTCTCGACGTTGCCGCCGAATTCCGTGTAAAGCTGCGGCGTCGCCGTCAAATCGCGCTGCCTCAGGTAATGATTGACGAATTCGATCATTCTGGATTTTTCGCGCGCCACGACGTTTTCGCGCGATGCCCCGCCCGCGTTATATTCCTTCGCAAAATACTGCTTGGCCTTTTCCTCGGCGTATTTGTCGACGTTTTGCCCGAACTCGTGAAGGAACGAAATGGGCGCTTGGAACGTGCGAGTCGAAAAACTGGTTGGCAATTCCTTGTCGTCCTGCAGGATTTGGACGCGCCGATCGGCCACGCCGAAACGGAAGAACTGCGCGGACCCCGACAAGAACGGAGCAACCGACGTGATGACCGAGCCGCTCAGTTCGTGATTGCCGATCGGGACCTCGTCGTACCCGTTGAGTGCGGCCAGCGATCCTTGGAACGATGCGTTATAGCTCGTCGAATCGGTTTCCCATTCGGTCTTTAGGAATCCTGATTGATCGCGATAGCGCATCGTCGCGCTTTGCGCTTTTGCACCGGCGCCAACCGTCGGTGTGGATAGCTTGAAATGACCGAAGCGGATACCCACGCTGCCGTTCACGCTCAGCGTGCCCTGCTTGTCGGTTTGATCCATTTCGTAGAACCCGATCGAAAGGTCGTCGCCGAACGCTTGATACGCGCATTTGATCAAGGATTTGCGATCCTCCTCGTTGGCGGGGCGAGCGTGGCCTTCCAGTTCGCCGCCCAGTACGAGCAGTTTCAGCAGTTGCGCTTTCTTCTCGTTGACGGCGCGATCGCCCATTACGCCGCCCGATAGATTGCGCGGAAAACCAAGCACAGCGCCTTCTTGGTGAACCACCTCGTAGGCGCCGCCTGCATCGATGCCGCCGCCCAGCGTGACGGGATGCGCGTGGCCGCTGAAGTGGCCGACGCTGCCGCCGAGGCCGCCCTGGCCGCGCTTGAGCGTCGTCACGCTGACGCGCAATTGGCTGCGGTCGGTGCTGGTCACCGATTCGAAGCGTACCGTGCGGATTTTGCCGCCGCCCAGATCGACGTGCACGCTCCCAAGCAGGTGCAAGGGAATGCTCGAAATGATGCCGCTGACGTTTTTGGTCGTGCCTTGGACATTGCCCGCGCTATCGAACGCGAACCCCGATCCGAGTTCCTCCGCCGCGACGATCTTCCCGAGAATATCCGCTACTTCCTCGCGCGACTTGCCGCGCAGCGAGGGCGTTTCGATCGGGGCGACCTTGCCGGGGTGCTCGGCGTGTTGGAATGCCTCGGCGAACGCGCGCCAAGGGTGATCGGCTGCCTGCGCGTTCAACATGCCTTCGAGCGCTTCGTTGCTGGCCGGGCCGCCCACGTCGGCGGCCCACTGGCGCAGTCGTTGTGCGGTCAACGGCTGATTTTCTTCGCCCGCCATCGCGGCGATTTTTGCGCGCAATGCATCATCGGGCTCGGTCCCGGCCTCCGCGAGTTTCGCCGCCACGGCGGCGGCGACTTTTTCCTGCGAGAGTTGCGACAAGACGCTCGGTTGCGCGTAACGAGGCAGCGGCCCCGTCTCTTCCTTCGTCGTCTGCATGATCGAAGCGCGAACCAGCAGCTTGAGCGCCTGCTCGTCGCCGCCCGCAGCATCGCTCGCTAGCCCCTCGCTGGCATCGATCGTTTCATGGACCTTGTCCATCATGTCGCGCAATGCACGGCCGGCATGGGTGCCGCTGCGATTGCCGACGCCCATGCCGCGGCCGCCGTCGCTCTCGGCGATACGGTTGTAGGTATAGAAAGGACTCTTGTTCTTGTAGACGCCGACATGCCGGCTCAACGCCTCGAGCGATCCCATGAACTGCGTCCACGCTTTCGGCCGACGCATGGCGCGATCCAAATGCTTGCCTACGCTTTTGCCGAGCCTGGCTTCTGCCAGTCCGAACTGGCTGCGCGCACCGTTCGGCTCGCGCGCCTCGTCGGTCAACATGTCGCCGCGGATCATCGAGATCGCGAAGCGGCACCCGTGTGTCCCTTTGGCGAACGCCGCGCCTCGCGTGGCGTCGTCGGCCACGTGGACGTCGATTTCGCGCAACTCCTCTTTCACTGCCAGCATGGCCTTCTGCGCGAGCGTGAGATTGCTAGGCACGGCGGTATTGTCGCGGCCTGGCCAGTTGCCATCTCCGGCTTGAGCGATCGCTGCATGGAGCGCACCGTCGGCGAAGATCGATGCGGGGTCGTGCGCGAGCATGCGCGGACCGTTCGGCACTGGCGAGGCTGCACTGCCCACCTGGCGCGACGGGCGCGAGAAGATGCCGAGGATCTTGCCGCCCGCCTTCGGCTCGGCTAAGGAGCGTGCTTCGCGGACCGCCTGTTGCGACGCCTTCAGCAGTACGCCGACGAGCATGCGGTCCTTTTCGATCACGGACGGATGCGTGCCGGCGGGGCGCGCGGTTTGCGGCGTGAGTTTCTCGAGCAGGCTCGCGCCGACGCCGCCCGGGATGTGCACGAGCTCTTGCGCGAGCGCCCAGGCGCGGTCGGCATCGTAATCGAGGCTGCGTTGCGGCTGAGCGGCATCGCGCAATGCGTCGAGCAGGTTCGTTTCAGGCAGCGAGCGCAACGCAATGCGCGCATCGTGCGCGGCATCGTAGGCGGGGTCGTAAGCCGCGTCGCGAGTTCGCTCCGGGCTGCGGCCGAAGGCGATATGCAACGCTTGTGCGAGGCTCGTCGTTTCGAGCGGGGTCAAGTGCTTGTCCTCGGCGAGCGTTCTAATCGAATCGATGAGCTGGCGACGCTCCGTCCCCGGGAGGAACTTTTCGTCGAGAAACAGTTTGTCGAGCGCGTGCGCGTCTTCGAGCGCGCTGACGGTGGGACTTTCATGCAGCACGGCGGGGGGCGTGCCACCCGGCAAGTCTTTCAGACGCCGGTGCGGTTCGATCGGCGCATCACCTTCGTGCACCACGCCCGTGAAGGGCTTGGCGCGAGCCGTTCGCGTATTGGTCGCGATCGGCGTTAAGGACAGGCTCGTCGACGAGATTCCGAAGCCGTGTATGTACGCTTCGTCTTTGGCATAGGTGTGCCAGCCCGCGATCGCCTGCTTGAGCCGCTTGAGCTTGCTCAGGCTTTGGCGGGGCGCAGCCGCGTTCGGCATCGGGTCGGGATCGGGCGGCGGGACGGCGGCAGTCGATCCGCCGTGTGTAGTCGATTCGTCATGCCGCGACGCGTGCGGGGGGGAATTCGACGGCGAGGCCGGCGTGATCTCTTGGGTTCCCGCCTGCCGCAAAGGAAACGGTACGCCGCGGTCGAGGTCGAGTTCGATGAAGTCGTCGTCATTCTCGAGATCGGATTCATCGAAAATCGGGCCTTGGTCGAAGGCGTCCACGCCGGTGGACGACGATGGATTCAGAGACGTTTGCGGCGGCTTTGTCGTATGCGCCGATCCGTCCTGGGAATCGGAGCCGTTCTCTTGCAAAGGCGCCGAGACGGAAACGTTCGGATGTGCCGAGACGTTGGATGGGTTTGATGCGCTCGGGTCGTTGGATGCGTTCGGGGTGTTCGATGCGTTCGTGCCGTCGGCTGCGCTAGGGACGTGCGGGGCATTAGACGCGTTCGACAGGCGAGCGTCGCCCGATGCATGCGCGCTCGGCGGCGGCGTCCGCAGTGTTCGTTGCGGCGTATCCGTATTCGGTTCCGGCTGTCGCTTGGAGTCGGCGGTCGGCAGTGGCGCCGCGCTAGCTTGGGTCGACGAAGCCGGCTTGCGTCGCCAGAGGCGGGAGATGCCGCGTCCCGAGCGGCGGGCAGGCGGATCGCCGGGAACCCCGATCTCGGGCGCGAGGAAATGGGCGAGCGTAGGCGTGGGCGCGGCAGCTTCGGCAGATCCGCTCGAGCTGGCGCCGCGGTACAAGCTCTTTTGCGAGACGATGCGCGCCACCGTGGCTTGCAGCGGTTCGTCGCGCTCGTCGACGGCGCCAGGCCGCACGGCGTCGGGAGTCCTAATCGATGCTGGCACGGTTGCATGACCGTCGTCCGGCCGCGCCCCCGGCGCCGAACTGCTCTTCGCAGAGCGTCCGATACGGGTCAGGTTCGAGATGAAGCCCGTCAGCGAGCGCTTCGTGCTCGATCCCGGCTCCCGCGCGTGCGCTTGGCTTCGTCTTTGATTCGGGGTCCGGTCTGCAGAGGTCGACGAGGCGCCGCTGCGAAAGGTGAGTTTCATATGCTCGACTCGCTTCAAGGAGACGCTCGGGATCGGCCGCGCAACGCAGGCGTCATTGCGTGGGGTGGCCTGACTTGCCTCGGAATGCCTCATCGAACACGGGTGTGCCCGCGTTCGACGAGAGGGCGCTTTCTATCGGTGCGTGCCGTTACACCGGTTCGCCGCGTTCATCGACGCCTGCCGCGGCGAACGCGGCATCGCGTGCGGCGCGCAACTTCTCGGGTTCGATGTGCGGGCCGTCGCGCAGCGGCGTCGGTCCGGAAGGGCGCACGTTCTTCTTCATGAACTCGTTCGTCAGCACGTGCGTTTCGAAAGCGCGCACCTTCGCTCGCGCACCGACGATCACGCGCTCGTAGTTGCCGATCGTCACCTTGTGACGCACCTCGGGCGAAAGCTTGTCGAGCAGGGGCTTATACATGTTGCCGGTCTCGGCCCAGGTTTCTTCCTTTTTCGGGTCCAGCGCGTCCGATCCCATCAGGAAGCGGTCGGGGAACTCGGTGATCAGCTTGGCCGCCGCGTCGATCGACGCCGGATCCGGTTCCTCGATACCCTGCGCGTTGGGTTTCATCACGATTTGCCGAGCCACGCGCGACCATGAGATGTCGACCTGTACGTGCTTCATGTCGGGATCTTTAAGGATCTGGCGCAGGTTTTCCATGTGGTTGTCGGGCTTGGCGACGAAGCGCCCGATGCCGCCGAAATGCGCCCAAATCATCGTCGTGTTCTTCACTTCGGGCGAGGCGAGCAGCTTCTTGACGCCGTCGAGATGTTGCGGCGAGCCGAGCCCGTTCTTGCGCTGATTCTCGGTGGAATCGACATCGCAGTGCATGACGACCGGCATGCCGATGACGCCGGCCGTCGCCACCATGTCTTTGAAGGGCTTCACGTTGTCGGTCAGATTCGCCTGGCGCGCACCGTCGAATTGACGTTCGACCAATTCTTTATGAATGGTGACTTCGCCCACGCCGGTGAACGTGCCCGGGTCCTTGTGCAGCTTCTTGAGCAACGCTTCCGAGCTGAGCGGCGAGCCCAAATGCAGGCCCGTCACCATCGGATCCAGACGGTCGCGCTGGGCATCCGTGAGACCCGACATGTCCATGAACTGCGCCGTATCGGCGTCGACTTGCTGGTTGACGACGAGATGCGCGCTCTTGGCGATTTTGTCTTCACGCTCGGCGGTCAGCTCGTGCCGGGCCATGCTCATATCTTCCTTCGGAACGTAATAGTCTTCCGCTGGAATATGGTTGTTGTCGGGATGGCCGCACGGGATGACGTCCGTCGGAATCGGCATGATCACGCTGCGATAAACGCCGACTTTGTCCATCATCGCGAGCATTTCCTCGGGAAGGATGCCTTGCTGCGTGTATTGCGTCGGATGGAAATGCGAGTCGGAAGTCCAACTGCCGAGCGTGGTCTTGCTCGCTTGCTCGAGCGCTTCCTTGTTCGTCGTGTGCGCGACGGCATCGATCTGACGGCCGCGCAGCGCGGCGGTGATATGGCCGGCGCGTTCGGCAATCGGCACGCGCGAAGGCACGCGGGAACCCGTGGTGGTCGTGCTGCCGTCTTCGAAGAAGCGCGTGTGCGATTGCAACATGGAAGCGGCGCCGCTGCTTTCTCCTTTTGCACGCTTGGCGAGATTGCCGGTCAGCGCATCGGCGCTGCTGCGTTTGGCCGTGCCCGTGGGCGAGGGCTGGGGCGCATCGTGAGCAGGGGCGAGGGATGCATCCGCGTGTGCGGTTGACGTCGACGCGCGGCTGGAGTGTACGGAAGTCATGAAGGTTGTCCTGGGCGGAGGTGGAGCGTCGAGCGAGCCGTGAGACGGCGCTCGCTCGTCGGCATGGCTGAATCTCTCAAGTTCATTCGAATGACGGGGCTAAGTATTACGAGCCCGATGTGAAAGCACGGCGATAGGCGGCGAAATCTGCGTTCCCGTGGCGAATCGAAGCGCGCGCGGGCGTGCGCGGCGGCGTTTGAAGTGCGGTGGCACGACGGGGTGCGGCCGCAGGAAGCGACCATGTCGGAGACCGCTTCGCCCGCGGCCCGAGAATTTCGTCGTGCGCGAGCCGGCCGCGCGCGCAGCCCCGCTATCTTGGCGCGCAGAGCGACGCTTGATCCATTCCACCATCGGAGCGGTCGAGGGCGGCGCTCGAGCGGCGAGCCCCCTGCGCGAGCATTGCGTTTGCCGTCCCACACTATGAGGAGGTTCAAAGGCCATGAGCGTCAATGTTTCCATCGATAGCAGCACCCAGATCGAGCCGATCGATCTGAATCCCTCTCAGTCGTCCTCCGCCGATGCCGCGGTGGCGAATTACGAGGCCCTTTACGAATCGGCGTTGCAATCGATACAGCAAATGCTGCAGCAGATATTCGCCGAAGAAGGTTCGACCGGCGCCGGAAACGTCGACGGGGGCGGCGATTCATTGGGTTCCGGTATGACGACGCAAGGCGCCGCCGGTGCGCTCGCTGCCTATATGCATCAGAACGGGATCGGAACGCTCGATCCCAATCAGCTCTATCAGATCGCTTACAAACCGGCGGCAGGCACCTCGCCGGATGTCTCGGAGGCAGCCAAGTTCATGCTCGAGAATCCGGACGCGTTCAATCGAATCGAAACGCACGACGTGGCGGGCGCCGACGGCATCGCAGGCGTGAACGACTTCGACTGGGCGGCGCAGGGCGGCGCGAGCGATACCTCGAGCAATACTTCGAGCGCGGACGACGCGGCGTTGGCCAGCGAGCCGACCGCCGCGGGGGCGACGCCGATGGATGCGCAAAGCGCCTCCGGCGCGCTCGCTGCCTATATGCACGAGCAAGGCGTGCAAACGCTCGATCCCAACCGGCTCTATCAGATGGCGTATCGCCCGGCAACCGGCGAAACGGCGCAGGACGCGGTGGCCGCGAAGTACATGTTGGCCCATCCCGATACCTTCAACCAGATCGAAACGCACGACGTGGCGGGCGCCGACGGCATTGCGGGCGTGAACGACTTCGACTGGGCAGCGCAGGGCGGCCTCGGGAACGCCTAAGCAATAGGGGGCGAACGCGTGGGCGCAATTGCGGCGAGTCCAACGGGCGGTAAGCGCATTGAAACGCCGCATCGCCCGTCCCCCGTCTTCTTCTTGTCGCTGTTAGCGGTGACGTCCTCGCTTTGCGGCATGCGGCATTCGCATCGACGCACTGTCCCGACGCCGCGCCGATCGATTCGCCGATAGACGCCGATATTCGTCGGTAGCTGGCTGCGTGCCGTCGGGCCCGAACCACAATTTCCCCATCTTGCCGCTGCCGCGGCCGGAAAACGTAAAGCATGGGGAATCCGATGAGAACGCATCGTGCTCGTCTGCGCCCGAAACGGGTGTGGAAATTCGTGCTGTTGACGCTCGCTTGGTCATTCGCTTTTTGCTCAGGACCGATTCGATCGGATCGAGTCGATCTGCTCGCGCGGTGGCGGCATGTGGACGCGTCCGCATTGCATGCAATGGGCGCCGATTCACAGCGCAATGAACGTGGAGTATCGCCATGACCAAAATCACCAAAGCCTTCGCGTCGCTGATCGGATTCGCGCGCGGCACGAACAAGCCTAGCGCAGCGGCCGGGAACGCAGCGGGGACGCGGCCCGCAACGAACGCGACGTTACAGGATCTAGCGTCACGCAAGGCATCGGCGCTGTCGGGAGCCGCGCTGACGAGGGCCGGTACGGCGCGACCGCGACTGGCGGCTCGCGAATTGCCGCGGCTGGGCGCTGCCGCTCGGGCACGTGCTGAAGCCGCGGCGACGGCGCGCGAAGTGGCACGCATTCAAGCATTGCCGAGCCCGGCGCTGCCGCTCGATCTGGATCGGCGATTCGCCGCACTCAAAGCAATTACGCCCAAGCCGACCGGCCAGCCCGGTGTGACGTTGAATAGGCCTGCGGTCGAAAGCGCAAAGCCCGAAAGCGCAAAGCCCGAAAGCGCAAAGCCCGAAAGCGCAAAGCCCGAAAGCGCAAAGCCCGAAAGCGCAAAGCCCGAAAGCGCAAAGCCCGAAAGCGCAAAGCCCGAAAGCACAAAGCCCGAAAGCACAAAGCCCGAAAGCACAAAGCCAGAAGGCACAAAGCCAGAAGGCGCGAAGCCCGAAAGCGCGAAGCCCGAAAGCACAAAGCTAGAAGGCGCCGCCGAACTACAGGGCGCACGCGAAGAACTGGCCAATCTAGCCGGAAAGGTTCACGAGCACGTCAACGCCATGCACGCGGCCACGACGGCGCATCCGACGCAGCAACAGCAATTGCTGCAACAAGAAATCGCCGCCCTACACGAGTTGGCGATCGTGATCTCGCAAATCTTGCAACGCCTCACGCGGCGCGCCGGCGAGGCGTTGCTGTCGATCACGCGCAGTTGATGAAAATCACCTTCAAGGAAGGCGGCGACTTCCAAATCGAGCCGCAGGGCGAAGAGCAAGCACACAGCCGCGAAGCAGTGAGGGCCAGGGCGGCGCTTCGCTACGGCGAGCCGCCGGTCTATTTCGACGCGCTCAAGCACGGCACCTTCGCGAGCTTCGAGCAATCGCCCGACTATAGCGCGTCGAAGACGCAGATCAGAAAGAGCATCGATTCTCTGCGGCAATTTCTCGAAAGAAAGCACGACCCCGTGAACCGCGCCGCGTCGGCGCAGATCGATGAATTCGGTAAACGTGTCGAGTCCGGCTCGACCGGATTCTTTTCCACGCGGGTCGCGCTCGCCCATTCGATGGGCAAGGAAGCGCTCGAACAACTGGCCTTCAGCATCGAGAACCCGCAGGTGGGCGAGGACCGACGCGAGGTTGCGCTCAAAAACCTGGCGCCCGAGCTCATTGCCTGCGCCGACGGGGCGATCGATCAACTGGTCAGGCGCGCGCGATTGTTGGAGCTCGAAAGCGCGGGCGGCCTGAAATTCAACGCGCGCTCGGAATGGGAGAAGATGCTGAGCCAATCGATTCTCGAATTCGTGCAGAAGCGGTTCGGCCTCAGGCAAAACTATCGAAACAACGAGATTCACTTTCACAACGCATTCTGGAACCACCTTGCGTCGCGCTACGGCATGACCGAGTCGGTCGACGACTTCATTGCCAGCCTTGGTTTGACCGATGCCGATCACGAGGCATGCGAGCGCCACGTGACGCAACAGGTCACACCGGGACGGCTCGTTCACCACGTCGCGGAAAACCGCCTAGCCGAGATTCGCGGCGCCTTTCGAGCAGTTGCCGATCGTCCGTTGTCCCCCGAAGAAGTGTTCGCGTTCTACGGGGAGTTCGAACATTGGGCGCTAACGGAATTGCACGGGCGATTCGGCGTAATCCCGCCCGGCGCATTGTTCTCGAGCTACGAAGACGAGCATGAGGAGACGCGTTATCGAATGATTCGCGACCCGGCGCTATTGATGGCGACAATCGGAGAGAACCTCGTGAAAAGCGGATTGCTCAACGCATTCCCGGTTACGGTCATACGCGAAAGCGGGCAAGAGCGAATCCTGCAGCTGGCCTATCAAGCCTTCGTCGTGCATCACGCGCAGGACCGGACGGACCGTTCGCTGACGCTGGACGATCTCGCGGGCATGGGCGATGCGTTGACGCCGCGCATGGTGGTCACGGCGTTGCGCAATACGGACGACGAAGCGTTGGCGCAAGTCCCAGCCGATCGTATGACGCATCTGCTCGAAAGCGAAAGCGAGCCGTTCGCATGGCTCGTGCGTTTGAGCGATACGGCGGTTCGCCGCTATCGTGCGAGCCGCTCCGATGCGGAGCCGGCACTGTTCTCGCGCATCGCGGAAAAAATGCGAGCGCTGGGCGCAATGCAGCAAGAATTGGCGTTTCTCGCGGCAACGAAGGCCGGCGACGAGCCCGTAGCCGCCTTTCTCGCCCGCGGTTTTACAACGGTGCGCGGCTTCGATGGCCACGGCAATTCGGCGCTGCACTACGCCGCCAGTCAACAAATGCTGACCGTGATCGAGCGGCTCGAAGGCAAGCTCGATTTCAATGTCCGCAATATCGACGACCGAACCCCGCTGATGGCGGCCGTCGCAGCCGGGAAGGTGCAGGCGATGCAAGCGTTGCTGGACCGCCGAGCGGATCTCGAGCGTACCGACCCGCAGGGCCGAACAGCGCTGTTGCTGGCCGCTGCCTACGATCGGCCCGATGCGATGGCGGCGCTGCTCGATCGCGGCGCGTTACCTACGCACACGGACAGCAACGGCTGGGACGTCTTGCTGGTCGCGGCGGCGCACGACGGCGCGGCTGCCATTGCCGAGCTGGCGCAAAGGGGCTTCGACATGGAGCACGCAACCTCGACCGGCATCACCGCGCTCATGGTCGCGGCCCGATACGGCAGGCGCGCCGCGGTCCAAGCACTCGCCGCGCAACGGGTCGACCCCAATCGATCCACAGCCCACGGCGTCACTGCGTTGATGTGCGCCAGTCAATTGGGTCACGCATCGGTCATCGATCCGTTGCTCGATTGCGGAGCGGCGCTGGACCACGTGACATCGCTGGGCATGACCGCAGTGATGCTGGCGGCCCAGAATGGGCACGCCGATACGATCGACAGATTGGCAGCGCGCGGCGCCGATTTGGAGAAAGCGAGCCACCAGGGTATGACCGCGCTATTGCTCGCAGTCGCGCATGGAAAAGCCGCCGCGGTCGCGGCACTCGTGGCGCGCCACGCCAACCAGGACCACGTGGGGCCTGGCGGTATGACCGCATTGCTGTGGGCGGCGAAGATCGGCGATCCAGCGATGCTCGAAACGCTGATCGGCGCCGGCGCCGACATCCATTGCACGGTCGATGGCCGGTTCAATGCGGTAATGGTCGCGGCGATGAACGATCGCAGCGCGGCCATCGAAGCGCTCGCGGGCAAGCTCGATGTCAACCTCGTCAATGCGAATGGGGAAACGGCCTTGATGCTGGCCGCGAGCCGCAATTGCGTCGAAGCCATCAAGACGCTGGTATCGAAGGGCGCCGACCTCGAGCGCGGCGATGCGCGCGATCGCAGTGCCTTGCTGTTCGCGGCCGACAACGCGCACGTCGAAGCGCTGCAGACGTTGTTGACCGCCGGCGCAGATGTCGCGCGCGCAGATATCCATGGCATGACCGCGCTTGCGCTGGCGACGAGGCACGATGATCCCGATGCGATCAACGTGCTGCTCGATCATGGCGCCAACCTCGAGCACGATCACGGCAACGGGGTGACCGCATTGATGATGGCGGCGCAGGACGGCAATCCCGACGTGTTGGAGGCGTTGCTCGATCGCGGCGCCGCCATCGACCGGCAAGACGATCGAGGCTTTAGCGCGTTGATTCATGCGGCGCGTGGCGGCCGCAGCGAAGCAGTCGCGCTATTGCTGGACCGCGGCGCCGATGCGCGATTGCGCGACCGATCGGGAGACAAGGCGCTGGCGCATGCGCAAGAGGAGGGGCATCACGAGGTGATCGGACTTTTGCTAGGAGAGGGATCGGACGGTGAAAGCGACGACTCGACGCCCGCGTCGTCCTCCCGGTCGTCTTCGCCATCGCCATCGACGTCGCCGGCACGACGCGAAGATCCGTCCGCTTCCGCCGAGCCGTCCGCCAAGCGCCTGCGACGCTAAGCGTCACGACGTCGAGCGGCCGGAGCGACGCGGCGCGCAACGTCGGGAGAACGAAGGAGCGGCAACGCGTGGGGGCAACGCGTTCGCTCTGCCCGCCACGCAGGCACGCCCGCCCACCCTGCGCCATAGGCGCCTCGTCTCACCGCCGCTCACATCAATACCGGCTTCCACGCGCGCGCCAATTCATCGACGAGCTTGTTCATGGCTTTTTCTTGCTTAGCCGGATTCGTTGCGCAAAACGCGCGATCGAATGCGTTGGGCCCCAACGCCTTGCGCGCTCGTGCAGCCTGATCCCGCAACTGATTCCTCTGTTGCCGACCGATCTGCGAGAAGCTGTCGACCGGCAGCGCCAGTCCAACAGGGTAGGTGCGACCGAGCGCTTCGTCCGGCAACGCATCGGTGTGCAGCAGTGCGACGCCGACGTAGCATTCCGCCAACGCGTGTTGCCGCTCTTGGTTCCAACGCGACAGGTGAAGCCACGCCCCCGGCGTTGGCGCTTTGGGCCAGAGTTGATAGATCGCATCGGCCATCTTGGCGATCGCATCGGCTTCGCCGCCGAAGTACGCCCTATGCAACGTGTCCTTGCCGACCGTGCGTTCCAACTCGGCGGCGAGCTGCACGCCCGATTTGCCATTGGTGAGCCGCGCGCCGGCGGGGCCGTTGTCGAGCATGGTGCCGCGATAGGGTTGCGCTTCGGGGAAGTGCTCGGTGAAGTACTGCGCTAGTCCTTCTTCGATCGCGGGGCGTCCGCTGCGCAGCATCAGCTCGTGAAACTTCGGGTTCGCGAAGCAGTGAAGATACTCGTGCTGGGCGATGTGCGTGCCAAGCTCGCGCGGCAGCGTCTTGTCCACCATCAAGCTCAACACTTTCGCACCGCTCAGACTGCCCGGCACGTATTGCACGTTCGTGAGGCCCGGCGTGCCCATCGGAAGTTGCGAGGTAAGGCGTGGCTCGATGGAGCGGCAGTCGCTGTCGGCGGGGATATGCTCGCCGTATCGTTCGAGCACGTTGGCTCGCGCTTGATAGAGGGTCGGTAAATCGACTCGCGCACGGGCGGCAGATTGCGTCGGCGGAGCCGGTCTGCTCGGCCTAGGCGTTGGCGCTTGCATGTCCGCAGCCGCCGCTCGTTGCCTGCCGTGGTACACGCCATAACCGGCCCCGAGCGCCAACGCGCCGACGTAGCCTTTCCAGAGGTGCTTCATCCAGCCGCCGTCTGCTGCATTGGGCGCTGGCTGCGTTCGAGCCGCGGGTGGCGTGGTGTCTTCGGGGGCTTGTGCTGCGTCGCGTTGCTGTGGCGCCCTCGCGCGTCTGCGAGAAGCGGCGGCATTCGCATTCGATGCGGTGCGGCGAGCGAGCGGTTCGAGATTGGCATCGCGGGCGCGACGCGACGAAGATGGGGAGGTCGCCGTGCTCTCGCGAGGTTCGTCCGCGGGGGCGCTTGCCGGCGCGTGGCCGGCCGGGGTCGAGCTTGTGACTTTGGGCATGAGTGCGCGTATTCGAATTCGGGGTGCGCCCCGCGCGGCGCGAGAGCGCACCCTCGATCCCGCTTAACCTTGCGTCAGGCTCTTGGCGTTCTTCGGGCCGGCTTCTTCGAGCTGATCCTTGGCCGCGTCGTTGTTGAGCGCGTTTTCCATCTGCGTGGCCGCATCCTGCAACGCGATCGAGCTGGCCGTGCTGGCCGACATCTCGGCGATCGTCGAAGCATTCGAGCCGACCGTTGCGCCCGTCGAGAAAGAAGAAGTGTTCAGTGCCATTTTTCAGTACTCCTAATCATCAAGGTGAAGCCCTCTACAGGGCCGATGGATTGCCGCGGCCTGATGGACACGGGTACGACGAACTTGCTGTGCTGCCAATACCTGCCAGCGGTACCGCTTCGCGCTGACCTTCGCCGATCGCTTCCAGGTGCTTCGTCGACGTCAGCGTTGGACTCTACTTTGCGACCGCTGGCGTTTTCGAGCTGACCTTCGGACGAATTTTCCAGCCTGGCGGCGAACTTTGCGTTTTCGGCGTCACGCGCGTATCCAGATGTAGTTGCCGTCCGCGAGATGCCGAAACATTTCGTCGTCGGACAGCAGGATGTTCTCGCGCCAGTAGCGACCGTGCTCCACGTAATGCTCGATCATTTCGACGAGCCAAGGGCCGTTCGAATTGGCTTCCAACACGCCGCGCACGACGAGCACGACGCCGCCGGTCTCGGCTTCCACGCCGAGCTGGGCCTGATCTTGCGCGTAGACCGAAAGGTTGGCTTCGAGCAGCAGGCGAAAGACACGCAACGTGCGCCCGCCCGAAACGATGCCGAATTGAAAATTGACGTAGATTGCGGCCGGATCTTCTTCGTAGAAGTCGATGCCGACATCGAAGTCGTCGATGCCGACGACACCGCGCTCGATCACGCGGTCGGCGTCGCCGATGCCGCGCAAATCGCACAGTTCGCGGATCAGCTCGTTGCGGCGTTCGAGGCTCATGGGGAAGGGGAGGCGCCCCGATGGAAGTGCCCAAGGGGTGCGCCCCGCGCGGCGCGAGAGCGCACCCTCGATCCCGCTTAGCCTTGCGTCAGGCTCTTGGCGTTCTTCGGACCGGCTTCTTCGAGCTGATCCTTGGCCGCGTCGTTGTTGAGCGCGTTTTCCATCTGCGTGGCCGCATCCTGCAACGCGATCGAGCTGGCCGTGCTGGCCGACATCTCGGCGATCGTCGAAGCGTTCGAGCCGACCGTTGCGCCCGTCGAGAAAGAAGAAGTGTTCAGTGCCATTTTTCAGTACTCCTAATCGTCAAGGTGAAGCCCTTTGCGGGGCCGATGGATTGCCGCGGCCTGATGGACACGGGTACGACACGTCCGTACATGCGTACGGGACGCTTGCAACTGGAACTTCAACTACTACTTCGATTGCCACCAAGACAGCCGCTAAAGCTGCGTATGCAACCGGCTACTGCACCGTGTCGCCCGCCGACGTCACGCGTCGACGGTCGAGCGGCAAAGCTGCGCGGCGGCGTTCAAACCGTCGGCTACGGTCGTCGCTTGCTGGCGCATCATGGGATCGGCAAGCTTCACCGCTCGGGATGCGATCTCGGAAGCTAGGCGATCGAGTCCCAGAGCAGCATCCACGAGCGCACGGCGTTGATCTGCGCTTTGTTCCGACAGCGTCTTCACGGCGTCGATCGCATCGATCGTTTCGTCGGTCAGGTTGTCATACATGATCGTCCTCAGTTCAAAGGGTGCGCAGTTGCGCGTGAATCGATGAATTGCTTGGTTCCGTCACCGCCTTCGACATACTGTAGATCGTCGACCGCGAGCAGCGACTCGACCGTGGCCGGCATCGGCATGCGCTCGTCCGGCGCAATCTGTTGCGTAACCTGTGTCACCATGGGCGCCAGGTCGGCGCTCAGTTGCATGAGCGTCGCCTGCGCCGCATGCGCATCCTTCGCCACGCCGGTCACGCCGAACTCGCGCCGGCCGAGGTATCGCACGCGCAGCGCCGGGTCGTGCAGCGACTCCTGCAGGTCGCGCGTAATTTCGTCGACGCAGCCGATCCGCCATATGATCTTTCCCGGCGCGATGGTCTCTAGCGTCGTGCGCACGAGCGCCTCGCCGGCACGGTCCGGCACCAGACCGACCACGTCGAAGCGTCCGCCTTGGGGCGTTATCGTCACATCCGGCTGATGCAGCCGGGCAAGCGCGGCGCGCAGATCGTCGGCGCTCGGCTGCCGCGCAACGCCGTGCAGCGAGCCATCGATGCGCGGATGCAGCACCGCGGGCAACGCGATGCCCGCACCGCCTATCGCGAGCACGGCGATGCCGGCGGTTCCGGCTACGCGCAGTCCACGGCGATGTTTGCCCGGCGCGGGCGCCGGCGGCGTCGCGCTCGCGGCCGAGGGCTCCGGCACGACGATGGCGTCGGGCGTGGGCTGAGCGGCAGGCGCCAACAACGTTTCGAGCAGCTCGATATCGCTCGGCCATTGCGCGTCGGCATCGCCCGTGCAGAGCACGACATTGCCGAACCGGCGCGGCTTGAAGTCTTCGAGCACGATCGCGTCGCCCGGATGCGCGGCATCCGAGATCGTTACGCTTGCGTCTTCGTGCTGGCTCAATTGCATGGCGGGTTGATCCCAATCGCTGATTTGGATGTGCGCTTCGTCATCGCTGCCGATGCGCATCTGCGTTGGTTCCAACTTTATGCGGGCGCCTGCGTGGCGCCCGGTGAGTAGACGAATTTCCTTGGTCATGAGCGAACTCCTAGTATTGCGGGGCGCGGCGCGCGGCGCTTCGCGAAATGTCTAAATGCGGGACCGGCGTCGATCTAGCAGCGAGCTGATCTTGGCGACTGCGAGCGCGCGTTCGGTGTCGGTGCGCGAGCGTTCGAGATTGAGCAGCATCAACGGCAGCAGCAGGTTCATCGACTGTTGTTGGGCCGGCGCGGGTCGCGTCGGGACGGCGACGGCGTCGATAAGGCGCTGTCTGATCGAGGCCAGCGCCCCGGACGCGTGCGAGGCGGCGCCCGGCAGCAGCAGGAAGTCGCGCACGGCGGCCAACACGAGATAGGTCGAGCTCCCCGGCGGGCGGGCGCTGGCCTGCTCCTCGCGCGCGCGCAGCAGGGTGCTTTCGGCGGTTTCCCGAGCCTGGGCGGCATCGCCGGTGGCATTGGCCGCGGACATGAATCGCTTGGCGCTCGCGAGACGCTTCGGGGGACGCGAGGCCGTCGCCTCGTCTTCGTTGCGATCCCGGCTATCTCCGCCCGAGCCCGTATGCTCGCCGGGATGGCGATCCGCGACGCGCATGACGAACTCGCTCTGCTTCTGCAGATGCTCGGTGAGCATCATCAGCAGTTCCTCGCTGGCGCCCGATTCGTCGATGCCGTCTTGCGAGTCCGCGCCGCGCCGCCGCTTCATGCGCGAGCGGTTCGCGCTCTTTTGCGTCTGGTGAACGTGATGATGCTGGCGATGGTGTTGCGCGCCGGGCAAGCCGGATTCGCCGGACGTCGCGGCCGCGTCGTCGACGGGCGCAGTATTCGGTCCGATGCCGCGCAGTCGCATGCTCATGGGAACACGCTGCGCATGACCGACTGCGCAAAATGCATCACGGCCGAGGCGCCCCACGGCGCCGCAACGATGATGACGACGGTGACGATCATGAATTTGAAGCCGTGCGAAATGGTCGAATCCTGCAGCGACGTGACCGCCTGCAGAAAGGCGATGACGAGCCCCGCAACCGCAGCGACGGCCACCGCGGGCAGTGAGACGAGCAGGCACAGTGTCAGCGCGTCGGTGGTCAAGCGTGTGATGGCATCGGCGTCCATGCGTCGGCTCCTTACTTGTACGTCGAAATCAGGCCGTGGATCAGCGTCGACCAGCCATCCATCGAGACGAACAGCAACAGCTTGAACGGGATGGCGACGTTGGTCGGCGTCACCTGCGAAAGGCCGAGCGCCATCAACAGATTCGCGACGATCAGATCGATGACTACGAACGCGAGGTACAGCAAGAAGCCGATCTTGAAGGCGGAGGTCAGTTCGGTCAGCGTGAAGGCGGGCGCGAGCACGACCAGGTCGTCGCTTTTGAGCCTTGAGACTTTATCGGCCGGCCAGATCTGTTGGGCGGAACGCATGAAGAACGCTTTCTCGCGCTCGTCCGTATGCTTGATCAAGAACTGGCGGAACGGCTCGCGCGCGGCATCGAAGATCGGCATCACTTGGCTCGTCGCCGATTGCTCGCTAGACACTTGCGCACGATGCATGGCCTCCATGCCCACGGGCGCCATGATGAAGCAACTCACGATCATCGCGATGCCGTTCAGCACCGTGCTCGGCGGGACCTGCTGCACGCCGAGCGCGTTGCGCAGCAAGCCGAGTACCACCACGATCTTGGTGTACGACGTGACGACCATGGCCGCGAAGGGAAGCAGCCCGAATGCGAGCAGCGCGACGAGCAGCGACGCGACATCAAGATTGCCGTTCATCGCTTGCCGCCATCCGGTGAATTTGCACGCCCAGGTTGTCGCCGATCGCGACGAGCTTGCCGAAGGCGAGCGTTTGCCCGTAGGCGACGAGCCGCACGGCGGCATCGGCCAGCGGCAAGGGCAGATCGAGCACATAGCCCGATTGCAGCGACCCGATTTGGGCGATGCTCAGATTGACACCGATGAGTTCGACGTGGACCGGCAAGTCGATCGCATCGACCGGAACGAGCGGCTCGGCGGCCAGCTCCGCCGAGGCGTCGGCGAGCGGGTCGAAGGTGTCCGGCTGGGCGGCGGGGGCGAGGGTCACGGCAGTCTCCAAGGTAACGGTGTACGTATCGACGCGAACGCGCGCGTGCAATTGGCGGCCGCGCGGCACGCCGATGCGCAGCGAGGCATGGTCGATCGAGCCGCCTTCCGAGAACGGTAGGCCGGGGCGCCAGCCAAGCAGGACGTCATTGCGGCCAAGCGAAGCCAGCAGTGCGGGCGAACATAGGCGGCTGCGCAAGCGGATCGCGACGGGGACGACGATGTCGCCCAGGGCGTCGAGCGGCGCGTGCGCCGGTTCGCGCGTCCAAGCGCGTTCCAGGTCGGCTGCGAGCGCTTCAGGCAGATGAGCGACGGCGAGGGTGGTTTCGATGCCCACGGCGTCGAGCGCGAGGTGCAGGCCTTGGACATCGCTCGGGTGCGCATCGATTGAGATCGACTTGATCGAAGGGGCCGTGCCGTCACCAGTATCGAGCCGGGACAGCCACGCGGCCAGCCACATATTGGCGAGCGCGGCGGCGCGCCGAGGTTCGCTGTCGAGCGCAATGCTTTGCAGCGCTGCATGCCGCGTCGCGTCGGCTACGACGGTGATCGGACCGTGCCGGCTCTCCAGCGTCAGCGTGAGCGGCTGCTCGAATGGGCGCGCGGCATTGCCGAGCACGCGCAAACCGTATTCCGCTGCCGGATGCGTCGCCTGGCGCAGCGCTAGTGTGCGAGTCAGTCGCGCCAGCGCGCTCGCATAGTGCGGCAGTTTGCCTTCCAGCGATGTCGGCAACGCGTCGTTCATGGTTTGCTTCGGCTCCTGATTACGTGGGGTCGTGCGGCGCGGCATGCAGCGGATCACGCGCTGACCTGAACGTCGATTTGGCGGCCCAACGATTCGGCCAATCGCGTGCGCAGGGCGTCGGTGTTCTCTGAGATTAATTGCGTGGAACGCGGATGCTGCGTCTCGAAGCGAATTGCAATGGACGACGGCGAAAGTTGGAGATGAAGCAGCGTGTCGGGCAGCACGGCGGGGTTCATCGGCAGCGTCACGCCCCACGATGCGTCGTTCGCATCGCCCGACATCGAACAAAAGCGCGCGATGCGCTCGGTCAGCTCGCGGGCGAAAAGATCAGCGTGCGCCGCCACGGCACAGGCATGCACGATTTGCTTTCCCAGCGCCGCATCTTGCTCGTGCGGGGCGAGGTCCCGCGCTTGGCGGCGCGCGTGCGCGTTGGCGTTCGCGGCGCCGAGCGAGGCATGCATTGGCGCGCCGTGCGCGGCTGCGTCGCCGTGAGGCGCCTGCGTTGAGTTCGGTGGCCGCTGAGGTTCCAGCGCGAGGTTCGGCACGGCGTTGGGGGTGGCGGCGCTTTCGGTATCCGACGCGCAGCCGGGAGGCGTGTCATGCAGCGCGTCGTCGGCCGGCGCGATGAGGGCCGATGACGGAGCGAGGCCCGCTGCGCTCGCGAGCATCCGGAATAGCTGCACGGCGCCCGCATTCGACGAAGCAGGCGCGGCGCTGGCACGCGGCGTCGCAGTAGACTGGCCCTGCGCGCCGGGCACGATGCGAATGTCCTGGGCGTTGCGCACGCGATCGGTCATGACGGCTCCTTCCCTCATCAGAACGTGAGACGGCCGACGGGAGTCAAATGCGCGTCGGAACCGAGCTCTTGGAACGAGTAGACGTGCAGCCACGGCAAGCGTTGCTCGATCATTCGCCGTACGTAACGCCGAATGTCCATCGCCGCGATGACCGCCAAATGCCTGACCGGATCGGCGCCGCAAATCGCTTCGAGATTGCCTAGCAAGGTATCGACGGTCGCCGGCTCGAGCGCGAGGAAGTTGCCCGCCGGCGTCGGCTTGATCGCTTGCCGGATGGTCTGCTCGACTTCGGGATCGAGCACGATGGCCGGCAGCTCGCCCGTGCCGCCTGTTGCGAGGTGCGCAATGAAGCGCCCGAGGTCGCCCCGCACGTATTCGGTCACCATCAGCAGGTCTTTCTCTTTCGGCCCCCAGATCACGAGGCTTTCCAAAATCGCGCGCATGTTGCGAATCGGCACATGCTCTTCGAGCATGCGGCGCAACACTTCGGCGATGCGCTGCGCCGGCAGTGCCTTCTGCACCTCGGCCACGAGCCCCGGGTAGTCGGCGCCCGCGCGCTCGAGCAACCACTGGGTCTCTTGCAGCCCGATGAAAAGCTTGGCGTCCGCCCCGAGCCGCGCGACCGCATGGCCCGCGATCAGCGTCTCCCGGCTGACGATCGCTTTGCCGAGCTCGGGCGGCACTTTTGCAGCCTCGATCCAATAGCTCAGCGCAAGCCCGGCGACGTCGCGGCGCTCCTCGCATTGGGCGCGCAGCGTATCGGGCGCTTGCCGCAGCACGCACATGCCGGGCGGAAGATCGACCGGAAGGGACGGCACGTCCTGCACGATCAACTGATAGCTGTGCGCTTCGAGCTCCTCGGCTATCCAGAGGGCAGTGCGTGGAAAGGGCAGGCCGAGATCGGCGGTGAGGGCGCGCCGTCCTTGTTCGAACGCTTCGTCGAGTTTGGCGGCGTCGATGATCGCGGCGAGCGCCGGGGATAACCGGATCGCCAAGGGAACGGCGAACGCGGGTTCCTTGGTCGAAATGGTCGGCGCGTTTTCCTTCGAGCCCTCGCGCGTGAGCGCGGGCAGTTCCGGGCCAGCCGGTTCGTTGTCTTTGCGCTGCTTGCGGCGCAGCGCGAATGCGGCCGCCGTCAATGCGCCGGCGAGCACGACGAACAACGTGGACGGAAACCCGGGCACGAGCGCGAAGCCGCAGAGCAAGGCCGCCGCGCTGAACAGCGCGCGCGCGTTGCCCGAGAGCTGCTCGAGAATTTCCACGCCGAGCGAGCGCGGCTTGCTGTCCTCGTCGGCCACGCGCGTGATCAGCACGCCCGCGGCCACGGAAATCAAAAGGGACGGGATTTGCGACACCATGGCATCGCCGATCGACAGCACGGAAAAGCGATTCGCCGCCTCGCCGGCCGACATGCCGTGATAGCTGACGCCGATCACGATGCCGGCGAGGATATTGACCATCGTAATGACGAGACCGGCGATCGCATCGCCCTTGACGAACTTCATCGCCCCGTCCATCCCGCCATGCAGTTGGCTTTCGATGGCGAGCAACGCCCGGCGTTTCTGCGCTTGCTCGGCGGTCAGGTTGCCCGCGCGCACGTCGGCGTCGATGCTCATCTGCTTGCCGGGCATACCGTCCAACGAGAAGCGCGCGCCGACTTCGGCCACGCGTTCCGAGCCTTTGGCGATCACGATGAACTGCACGGTCGTAATGATGAGGAACACGACGAGGCCGACCACCAGATTGCCACCCACCACGAGCTCGCCGAAGCTTTCGATGATGTTGCCGGCCTCGGCGTGCAACAGGATCGACTTCGTCGAAGCGATGTTCAGCGAAAGGCGGAACAGCGTCGTGAACAACAACAGCGACGGGAAGGCCGAAAGCGATGTAGCTTTGGGGATGTACATCGTCACCATCAGCAGCACGATGCTCGTCGTGATGTTCAGGCCGAGCAAGGTGTCGATCAGAAAGGTGGGCAGCGGCAGGATCATCAGCGCGACGACGGCGACGATCACGCCGGCGATCGCGACTTCCCCGCTGTATTGCGACACGCTCGAGAGGGAAGCGCTTTTTGTCATGACGGTATGCCTCGGTGAGGGGGGATGGGATCGCTAGGGTCGGCGGGGCTCTGCAATGACGGGCCGGCCTCTTCGGCCCGCCGCGAGGCTGCCAGGTCTTCGACCCATGCGAGCACGGCGGCGACGGCTTTGAAGCAGGGTTCGGGGATGGCGTCGTCGAGCGGCACGAGATAGAGCGCCCGCGCGAGCGGCGGGTTGCCGACGATCGGTACGCCATGACGCTGCGCCATGCGCCGAATCTCGAGGGCATCGGCATCGACGCCCTTCGCCACGATGCGCGGCAAGTCGTACTCGGCGGGCATGTAGCGCACGGCAACGGCGTAGTGCATCGGGTTCACGATGACCGCCTGCGCCCCCGCCACGGCTTTTTCCGGGTTGCCTTCGACGATCTCCTTGGCCACCTGCTTGCGCTTGCCTTTCAGATGCGGGTCGCCTTCGGCGTCCTTGTGCTCGCGCTTGACCTCTTCCTTGCTCATACGGTGATCGCGAATGAAGAGCCACTTCTGGATGCCGTAGTCGGCCACGCCCAGCACGAGATAGAGCACGCCGCCCACGGCGAACAGGCGGCATAGCGTGGACCACGAAAGCTCGATCAGGTCCGGCAAGGGCTCGTACGCCACGCCGACGATCAGCGGCACCAGCCCCGTGAGCGTCTTGTACAAGGCCGCCGCTAGGATCGCCGCTTTGACGAGCATCTTCGCGAGGTCGATCAGCGCGCGCAGCGAGAACATGCGCTTCAAGCCCGAGGCCGGATTGATGGCGTTGAACTTGGGCTCGAGCGGCTTGAAGGAGATGACGAAGCCGATCTGCGAGGCCACGGAGACGACGGCTGCGACCACCGCCACGAGGACGGGAATCGACAACAACAGCGCTTGGATGCCGATGCGCGCCATGGCCCGGCCTAGATCGGCCTGCGTCTCGCCCACTGCGTGGACGTCGAGTGCAACGCCCAGCAGCGCGCGCAGGTGCTCGCCCATGGTCGGCCCGGCGAACGAAAGCCCTAACGAGGCGGCGATCAGCAGCATCGAAAACGATAGGTCCGGGCTTTTGACGGTCTCGCCATCGCGACGGGCGTCGCGAAGCTTCTTGTCTGTCGGCTCTTCGGTCTTTTCGTCGGACATCGGCTGGGGCTGCGCCTTCGCGCAATCACTGGGAATGGCCGCGAGTCTCGCGCGCCCGGCGGTCGCGCACGCCGGCGAGCGACGAAAGCGCGCGTCGGCCGGCGAAACGGGCGGCAAGCCGTGCGCGGTTCGCTCCCGGGCGAGGGAATTCGCCGGCCGCGTCGAACGGGCGGCGCGGTGCCGGATACGTTACGGGCATCGGCTGTGCGCCGCCCGATACGAGCGCCGCCGGCCCGAGTCCTGATGAACGACTTTGAACTTCGCGAGGCATAACGATGAATCTCACGACATGCAGCAACCGGCTGGTGTCGGCTCTGGTCGAGCTCTTGACCTGGGCTGCGCGCAAGGGGCACTTGGACGAGGCGGACCGCTTGCTCGCGGCGCTGCACTTGATGCGCCCCAACTTCGTCGAACTCAATGCTTACGATGCGTGGCTGCTGATTCGCCGCAATCGAATGGCCGACGCGGCGCAACTGCTGCGCCAACTCGAGGGCCGCGAACTGCAGCCGCCTTTCGGCCCGTACGTCACCGCGCTGCTGGCGGTGTGCATGTCCTCGCTCGGCGATCCGAGCTGGCGCATCTACGCCAACCAAGTACTGACGCGCGACGAGGACCCGGAATCGGTCGGTCTGATGAATCTGCTGATGGGCAAGCGCACCGACACCGAGACGAACGAGGCGCAGACCGGCAAGGCGGATGCGGCCGAGCTGCTTCGGCAGGCAATGTCCATGAGCTATATGCGCGCGTAGGGGGCTCCTCATGACTTCCGCAATCACGGCAATTGCGCCGCCCGTTCCGCTATCTGCCACGCAAGCGACCGGCGAAGCGGGAGGCGTCGCCCAATCCTCTTTCGGCGCGCAGGCGCCCGGCGGCCTTGGCGAGCGCTTTCGCGAGGCGCTCGCGCAAGCTCGGCTAGTACCCGAGCAAGCCGGGCGCATACAGGGGCCTTCGACGGTGTCGCAAGCGGTGGCGATGCAAGACGAAGCGTTCGGCGCGCTGACCGCGAAGATCGACGCCTTCGAGGCAACGAGCGGCGATATGTCGCTGCAGCAGGTGCAAGCGCAGTCGCTGCAAATCCAGCGCGAAATCACCGAGGAAATGGTGAAGATCTACACGGGCACGGCAGTCGCGCAAGGCGGCAAAAGCACCGTGCAGACTCTGATGAAAAATCAATGACGGGAGAGCGCGATGCGCCGGTTTCCGAACATATTGCGCATGATCGCGATCGCCGTGGTGGGCGCCGCGCTGCTTGCGGGATGCAGCAAACAGTTGTATGCGCAACTATCGGAGCAAGACGCGAACGATTTGATGCGCGTGTTGATCGAGGCCGGTATCGAGGCGAGCAAATCGTCGCCGGACGGCGGCAAGACCTGGTCGGTCGCAGTCGATGGCGACGAATTCGCGCGCTCGATGGAGGTGTTGCGCGCCCATGGACTGCCGCATGAGCGATATACCTCGCTTGGCGAGTTGTTCAAGAAGGATGGGTTGATTTCCACGCCGATCGAAGAGCGCGTGCGTTTCATCTACGGCGTGTCGCAGCAGCTTTCCGAGACGCTCTCGCGCGTCGATGGGGTTGCATTCGCTCAAGTGCAGATCGTGCTGCCGAACAACGATCCATTGTCGAACGTCGTGAAGCCATCGTCCGCGGCCGTGTTCATCAAGTATCGGCCCGGCACCGATGTGCAGGCGCTCGTGCCCAGCATCAAGAACCTCGTCGTCCACAGCGTGGAGGGGCTGGCCTACGACAACGTCAGCGTAACGCTGGTGCAGGCGAGCGAGCCTGCACCTGTGCCCGCCGCCGCGCCGGGGTGGGCCGGGCGCCTACCGATCGTATGGATGGCGGCGGCAGCGGTGTTCGGCATCCTAGCCGGTGCGCTGGCGCTAGCGCTGACAGCGATGCCGCGGACGTTGAAAGATGGCGCGCCTCTGCGCTGGGTGAAGCGCCTCAAAGACCGTGTGCCCAAGCGCGCGGCGGCGTCATGACCCCAGCGGATCATCCGCTCGTTCGGATGCTGAGCGGCTTCGAGGGGCGCGTGTCGGACCTCTCTCGCGCGCTGGCGCAGTCAGGGGTGCTGCCGGGGCGGCCGCTACCTGCGCCGCCGCACGAGCGGGAGTGGGACGAGCGCGACGCGCGGGCGCTTGCCATTGCGACAGCGGCCGCTAAGCGCATTTGGTTTGCGACGGCCGTGCCGCTCGACGCGTTCTTGCAACCGGGCAATCGCGTGGCGATCCTCGAGCCGCCGGCGCTGCGCCGTGTGCTTGCCGCGCGCGCGCTGTTCCGTTGCCGCGATAGCGTGCGCCGCTGCATCGATCGCGAGCAGCGGCGCGCCCTGACGCTCGCCGTGGGTAAGCAGGCGCTCGCGCGATTGGAGGATCGGACCTGCCCTGGCGCATTCGACGAGCCGTTGCCGAGTGCGCTATCGGCCGACGCGCTCGCGCACCTGGGTTGGCGCTCGATAGCGCAAGACGGCGCATGCGGCAACG
Source organism: Trinickia sp. Z7 (assembly GCF_056498045.1). Classification (NCBI taxonomy): domain Bacteria; kingdom Pseudomonadati; phylum Pseudomonadota; class Betaproteobacteria; order Burkholderiales; family Burkholderiaceae; genus Trinickia; species Trinickia sp. Z7. Next base: position 40,539 of record NZ_JAUEQW010000008.1, on the reverse strand, counting down.
CGACGTTGGTCACCATCGTCCGGTTGAGTTTGGCCCAACTCGCGGGCGATGAAGCATGGCGGCAAGCCTGTGCGGCGGCAATCGACGAGCCGGTGCGCACGCACGCTCGCGCTGCCGATGGTGCGCGTTCGTCGAGCCGGAGCGGGAGCGACGGCGTGAACGTGAACGTGGACGTGGACGTGAAAGTGAACGCGAGCTTGAGCGATACGAGCCGCTTCTTTTCCATCGCAGGTGATTTGTTTCCGGAGCTTCAATGGCTATTTGGTTGAAAACCCAACCGAAGGTGATCGCCCTCGATACGGACGTCGTGCGCGCGAACGACATGGCGCGCGTGCTCGAATTGAGCGATGCGCTGGCCGCGCTCGATGAGATCGTGCACGCGACGATGCATGCGGCCACGGAGCGCGCCCGAGAATTGGTCGAGACCGCGCGCCGGGAGGCCGACGCGTTCGTCGAGGCGGCGCGGCGCAAGTTCGACAACAGCGCGCGGCTGGGATACGCGGCCGGACATCGCCGCGCCGTCGCGCAAGCGCACGCGCGCTTCGTCGCGATGGCGCGCAGCGAGCAGGAAGAGCTGCAAGCGTCCTCGGAACGGCTAGCGCGGCTCGTGATGAAGGCGGTGGAGCAGGTGGTGGCCGAAACCGATCGCGATGCGTTGATGCGGCGGGTCGCCCAGGCCGTCGCACGATCGATCGAAGATGCGGCGCATTTGACCGTCATCGTCTGCCCGGCGAACGCCGCGCGTGCCCAGCGCTTGTTCGGAGAACTCGCGTGCGAGGCCACGCCGCCGCTGAATCTCGAAGTGGTCGTGAACGACGAATTGGACGAAGACGTTTGTATTTGCGAATGGGACTACGGGGTCGTCGAATCCAATCTGCGGGCGCAACTGGCGGGCCTGGAACGCGCGCTGGCAAACGGCGCGGGCGTTACGGAGCAATGAGATGAGCACGATCGTCCGCTTGGCCGACCGCTTGGAAACGGCGCTGGGGGCCAGCGCGTCGCTCGAACGCTATGGCAAGGTGCTCGAAGCGGTCGGCACGCTGATCAAGGTCGGCGGGCTCGATGCGCAGCTCGGCGAGCTGTGCGAGCTGTGGCGTCCGGACGGCACTTTGATGCAGCGCGCCGAGGTCGTGGGCATCGCTCGGCAATACGTATTGCTGGCGCCTTTTGGCAGCATGACCGGCGTATCGCGCAGCACGCGGGTGACGGGTAGCGGCGAGCCGCTTTCTGTCCCGGTCGGGCCCGGCCTGCTCGGCCGCGTGCTCGATGGGTTGGGCGAGCCCACCGATGGGCGCGGGCCGGTCGACGCCGAGCGCCGCGTGCCCGTCTTCGCACCGGCCCCCGATCCGCTCGAGCGACGCATGATCGAGATGCAGTTGGGCACCGGCGTACGCGTGATCGATGGCTTGATGGCGCTGGGCGAGGGCCAGCGCATGGGCATCTTCGCGCCCGCGGGGGTCGGTAAAAGCACGTTGCTCGGCATGCTCGCGCGCGGCACGGCCTGCGACGTCAACGTAATCGTGCTGATTGGTGAGCGCGGTCGGGAAGTGCGCGAGTTCATCGAACTGATCTTGGGCGAAGCGGGCATGGCGCGCAGCATCGTCGTCTGCGCAACATCCGATCGTTCGTCGATCGAGCGCGCGAAGGCCGCCCACGTCGGCACGGCCATCGCCGAATATTTCCGGGATCGTGGACAACGCGTCCTGCTGATGATGGATTCGCTGACGCGCTTCGCGCGCGCGCAGCGGGAGATCGGTTTATCCGCGGGCGAGCCGCCGACGCGGCGCGGCTTCCCGCCGTCGGTCTTCGCCGAGTTGCCGCGCTTGCTCGAACGCGCGGGCATGGGGCGCGAGGGCTCGATCACGGCGCTCTATACCGTGCTGGCCGACGATGAAGAGGGCGGCGATCCGATCAGCGAGGAGGTGCGGGGGATTCTCGACGGCCACTTGATCCTGTCGCGCAAGATCGCCGCGCGCAATCGCTATCCGGCCATCGACGTACTGGGCAGCTTGAGCCGGGTCATGTCTCAGGTGGCATCGGCCGAGCACTGCGCCGGCGCGGCGCGCGTGCGCCGGCTGATGGCCAAGTACGACGAGATCGAAATGCTGCTGCAGATCGGCGAATACAAGAGCGGCTCCGACCCGCACGCCGATGAAGCGATCGCGATGAACGAGGACATCGAAGCCTTCGTGCGTCAACGCACCGACGAATTGGCGGATCTGGACGAGACGCGCGATCTGTTGAGCGGCTTCGGCCAGACGTAGGCGAGCCTCGATCATGAGCCGGGCCGCCTTGCGCATCTGGAAAACCGTGGTGGTCGCTAAAGCTCGTGCCAAAGAGCGCGTCGAGCGCGAATTGGCCGACGCGCGCCGCCATCACCTGGCGCTGATCGACGCCACCGAGCAGGCCAACGAGGCGCTCGAGGCGGCCAGCGCGCGCCGGCTCGAGCACGAAGCGCGCATTGCTCGATTGCTCAGCGGTGCCGAGCGGTTGTCGCCCACCGTCTATCTCGACCACGACCGCTACCGCACGCCGCTGCGCGAGGCGGTGGACGAGGCGCGCGCGGTCGTGCGGCGCGCGGTTCAGGCGGCGCAGAGCCAACAAGAGATCGTCGACCGGCTCGGCATGGCGTTGCGCCGCGCCGATGCATCGCTGGAAGCGGCGCGTGAGCAATTGCAGCGCGCGCAAGCGGCCGCCGAGCGGCGCACCGAAGATCGCAACGACGAGGAGGCGGGCGAAACCGCCGCGGCTCGCGTTCACCGAGGAGCATGAGATGTACGAGGGATTGCACGCCGGGCGCCTGCTTGCAGATGTCTTCAACGAATATCAGGGGTTCTTTTTGACGCTCGCGTTGAGCGCGGCCCGCATCGCAGTCGCATTCCAGATCTTTCCGCCCACGAGCGGGGACATGCTGCCCGGCATGGCCCGTAACGGTGTCATTTATGTCCTGGCCTTCTTCGTCGCCGCCGCGCAGCCTGCGCATTACTTCGACAGCGTGAACTCGGCGCAATTGCTGATGATCTCGGTCAAGGAGATGTTCCTCGGCGCGGTGCTCGGCTATGCGGCGTCCACCGTCTTCTTCGTTGCGCAGTGTGTCGGCACGTTGATCGACGATCTAGCAGGCTACAACAGCGTGCAAATGAACAATCCTCTGCGCGGCGATCAAAGCACACCGATCTCGAACACGCTGCTGCAGATGGCCGTCGCGCTGTTCTACGTGGGCGGCGGCATGACGTTTTTGCTAGGCGCCATGTTCGAATCGTTCAAGTGGTGGCCGCTCGTATCGCTCACACCGTCAATGTCGGACGTGGCGCAAAGCTTCATCATCGCGCGCACCGATTCGATCATGGCCGCCACCGTCAAGCTCGGCACGCCGGTCATGCTCGCATTGATCCTCGTCGATTTGTCGATCGGCATTCTCGCGCGTGCGGCAGAAAAGCTGGAACCGTCGGCCTTGAGCCAACCGATGCGTGGCGCCATCGGGTTGCTGATGCTGATCTTTCTGATCGGCGTGTTTGCGCAGCAGGTGTTGGGCTCGTTGCATCTCGACCAATTTACGCGAGAGGCAGCGGCGCTCGCCGGCGCTACGCCCGATCGTCGCGCGCGTTGAGCCGGGTCGAAGTCGGCACGCCAATGCGCCCTGGGGCCGATCGGGCGGCGCTATCGAGATCGCTTATGGGGAGGATTGTTTTTTCTGATTGAGAATTGTTGTGGTAGTTGCTGAGATTGTTGAAATTGCGCGTAACGATGCTGGCTAATATCGATCTCAGCACAGCACCGGCACGCGCGAGTAGCGATGATGCCGATGCGCGGCCCGAGCCCGACCGGCCGCCAATTGTCGGGCAAGCAACGCGAGTGTCGAGCTATGTATCCGACCGTCTATTTGGCCCTGTTGTCCGCACTGAAGTTTCGCAAGAGCCTGCCCCGCTATTGCAACGCCGCCCTCGACGGGGATTTTGCACGGGCCTATTGCGCCGTGGACGATGCGGCCGACCTGAGCGAGCGTGTTCATTCGCAGGCGCGCGCTCGCAGCAACGAGGAGTTGACCGCGCTGGCCGATATCTCGCTAGTGCGGGGCAACCCGGAGGAAGCCGAAGATTTCTATCGCCGTGCGCAGAAAATGGTGTGGCGAAACGACGATCAATTGCGGGCGCAGTCGTGCCGCAACACGGGCTGGATCTCGTTGCTGCGCGGCCGCTTGGGCGTCGCGCAGCGCGGCTTTGCGCGCGTGGCGGGCGAAGCGCAAGCGGATGTCGAGCAGCGCGTCGAAGCGTATCTCGGCATGGCGCTCTCGCATCATCAATTGGCGCAGCAGCAAGCAGCCGACGATGCGCTTCTCGAAGCCGCCGAACTGGCCGATACGCTCGACGAGCCTCGCTTTCGCCTTATCGTCGATCTGCTGTCGCAAGAGTTCGACGTGCGCTTGCAGGTTCGCGCTTCGCGTGCGCTCGACGACAACGCATTCTGGCAATCGGCGCTGACCAATGTCGCCCTGACCGCGGGCAGGCGCGGGCGGCTCGAACCGGCTTGCGCCGTGGCCGTGCGTCCGGCGTTGCTGGCGTTGCGAATCGAGGAGCTGCACGCTATCGAGCGCTTGGCGCAAGGGCAGGCCGACGCGCCGGCGGCGGTCCTTGCGGCTCGGATTGCGCGCAGCGCCATGAACCCCGAGCTCGCATTTCGTGCCTGCCTCGATATCGTGCTGGCCGCATTGGCAGGCGGCCTGGAGGACATGGCCGCGGAAATGATGGACCGTTTGCCGCCGGCTGGCGAGCGGCCGCACCGCGATTTCGACTATCTGTATTGCATGGCGAAGGTGGCCGCTCACCGGGGCGAGTTCGTGCGCGCGTTGAAGTTCTACTCGCAGTACACCACCGAAGCGTTGCGGTGCCTGCGCAATGAAACGGCAACGCTGCGCAATGGGACCGCAAGCCGTCCGCGCGCGGCCGCCGCAACCGTCAACGACGACGTTTCGGCGCGCTTGCCGGCGAAGTATCGGCGTGCCTACCGGTACATCATCGAAAACATCGATCGCGAAGATCTGACCACGCGCGAGGTGGCCGCTGAGATGAACGTGACGATGCGCACGATCCAGCTCGTATTCAAGCGCGCCCTGGGCGTGACGCCTTGCGGCTTGATTCGATCGCTGCGGCTCGAGGGGATACGCGAAGCGTTGCTCGACGAAAACGGGCCTGCGCCATCGATATACGACACGGCGGCGAAGTGGGGCTTGAAGAGCCGCTCCACGCTGGCGAAGGGATATCGCAGGCATTTCAACGAATCGCCTTCCGAGACGATCGTGACGTATTCGCGCTGATACCGCCATCCGCCAGGAGCAAAACGTGATGAAAATACCACGACGCGTGCGTCGCATGAACGCGCTCGCCTGCGCGATGTCGATCGGCCTCGGCCTCGGCCTGGGCCTGGTAGGGCCCGCCGCATGTGCGAGGACGATTCCCTGGAAGTCGAATCACTTCCAGTACGTCGCGGATCACAAGGACATCAAGGAGGTCTTGCGGGATTTGGGCGCGAGCGAGAACGTGATGACCTGGATTTCACCGCAAGTCGACGGCGTGGTGACGGGGCGCTTCGACGAGACGCCGCAGCGCTTTCTCGATCGCATGTCGGATTCGTTCGGTTTCACTTGGTACTTCGATGGCTCGGTACTGCGCGTATCGGGGCCGAACGAGGCGCGCAGCGCCACGATCGGGCTCATGCACGCCACGACGGCAGATTTACGCGGCGCGTTGTCCAGGCTAGGGGTGACCGATCCGCGTTTTCCGGTGCTCTATGACGACGCGATGCGCACGGCCCTCGTCTCCGGCCCGCCACGCTTGGTCGAACTCGTGACCGACGTCGCGCATTTGATCGATCACGATGTGGCGCGCAGCGATGCGCCCGAGGTGCGTTCGTTCCGGCTTCACTATGCATGGGCGACGGATCGCACCTTGATGATCAACGGGCAGCCCGTGGTCGTGCCCGGTGTCGCTTCCACGCTGCGCAGCCTTTATGCCGACGGCGACGCGCGGGCAGGCCAAGCGCCGGTGGCTCCGGGCGACGACGCTTATCGGCTGGGCGCTATCGGCGGCAACGGCGGTAGCCCGGCGCAGGCAGGGGGCGACCGTTCGTTTCCGCCTCTGCCGGATCTATTCGCCCGCAACGGGGGGGCGGGCCCGAACATCAATCCGCCTTTACCCACGGGCTTGCGCGGCGGCGATGCTAGCGCCAAGGCAGGCGGGGGCGCAAGCGCGAACGCGCTTGCCTCGATGCCGCCGTTGCCCGGCGACGCGGCTGGCATGGCAGGCGACGCGGCGTCGAATGCGGGGCGCTCGGACGACCCAATCATTCGTGCCGACGCTCGGAACAATGCGATTCTCGTGCGCGCGCATGCCGACACGATGCCGGCGCTGGCCAAACTGATCGCTTCGCTGGACCGGCGGCCGGGCGTGCTGGAAATCGATGCAAGCATCATCGAGATCACCGAAACCGGCTTGAAGGAGCTTGGCGTCGATTGGCGTTTGCATTCGAGCCACTTCGACCTCGAAACGGGGAACGGCCAAAACACGCAGGCGGGCTACCCGGACTCGGTCAACCCGCAAGGCTTTCCGGCTGCTGGCGGGACGGGATCGATCGGCACGCTTTCGTCCGCCGCGGCGGGTGCGGCGGGGGCAGCGGTTGCGGCCACGCCGGCGGGCGGTGTGCTGACGGCCGTGATCGGCGGCACGGGGCGATATCTGCTGAGCCGCATCAGCGCCCTCGAGCAAACCGACAACGCACGCATCACGGCAAGCCCGAAGGTGGCGACGCTCGACAACATGGAAGCGGTCATGGACAACAAGCAGACGTTCTATGTTCCGGTTCAGGGCTTCGAGTCGGGCAGCCTCTACAGCGTGTCGGCCGGCGTGGCGCTGCGGGTGTTGCCGAGCATCGTCGCGGATCAGGGCAAGCCGCAAATTCGGCTGGACGTGCATATCGAGGATGGCAACCTGACGAGTTCGAACGTAGGAAACCTTCCTGTGGTCAGCAAGAGCACGATCGATACGCAGGCATTGATCGACCAAGGGCAGAGCCTGCTCATCGCCGGCTACACGGTCGATCAGGACGACCGCAGCGAGTCGGGCGTTCCGGTGCTGTCGAAAATTCCCTTGATCGGCGGCCTGTTCCGCTTCAAGCATCATCAAGGCCAGAAGTTCCAACGGCTCTTTTTGCTGACGCCGCGAGTCGTATCGGCGTCGCCGGACGATGCCGCGCCTTGCGACGGATGCGTGCCGCCGGCACAGTTGGGATCCCTAACGAACTTACCGGCGAACTAACCGGGCGTCGACGTTCTTCGAGTGCTAGGCAGGGGAGCGGGACCGGCGTCGGACCCGCTCTTTTTTCTTGTGGGCGTGGGTGGATCGTCCGACGAGCAAACAAAAAAAAGACCGGCACGATGAGCCGGTCCTGGCGTTGGCAACGACGCCGAGCGCTGCTGTTTAGACGTTTAGGCGTCGCCCGTCAGCATTGCGCGACGCTTCTTCGCGCCGTCGCTGTGATTCATTCCCGCCTGCAGCATGAACAGCTCGAGCATGGCCTGTTGAAGCTGCGCGTCATCGCCGCTGCTCGCGCCATTGGCGGCGCGATTTGCCGTGTTGTCGGCCGCGTTCTGCGCATTGTCCGCGCGCTGTTGTTCTTTCTCTTTCTTGTCCTCCGGGCCGGTCGCGCCATGCTTGCCCTCGGCGCCGCGGCTTTGACCGCTGCCGCGGCCCGCCATCGTGCTGAACCGTTCCGAGAGGTTCATCTTCGACGAGCCGCCGGGGGCGCCCACGAACGACGTGCGCGAACGCTTGCCGCCGCCCGAAAAGCCGCCGCTGCCGGCCATCCCCAGGGCAGCGCCTGCCGCAACCTCGGCATACGACGAGCCGGACCCCGAGCCGCCTGCGGGCATGACCTTCGACGCGAGCGAGCCGAGCTTGTCCTGCGCCTCGTTGCTCACCTCCATCTCGGATACGTTCTTGACCACGCCCTTGACGGTCTGCGCGACGTTGCCGTGCAGCGCGCCGCCAATGGCCGCGTCGAGTTGCTGGCTGCCGATGTGCGCATTGACCAGCATCTGCGTGCCGACGGCCGCCATCGCACCTTCGGGCGTCAGATCCGATGCGACCTCGGCCGCATCCATCCCGGCCTTGCCCAGATCGCCCATCGCCGCGCCCCAGTGGCCGTGAACGGCATCCTTACCGGCTTGGACCGTATCCTTGATGGCGCTTTCCGTGCCGTTGACGACTTGGGCGCCGACCTGGTCGACGCTCGACTTGACGTCCTTGCCGAGTGTGTCGTATCCCTTTTCGACCTTGCCCATGGCCTTGTCCATGCCCTTGCTCAAATGCATGTTCGCGAGCGAATCGACGGTGGCGTGACCCAGCGCCGTGCCGGCGTCATAGGCGGTGTTGAAGCCGTCTTGAGCGGTCTTGACCGTATCGTCGAGCGCTTGCTGCCAACGCCCGTGAATCAGATCGCCGCCCGTCTTGGCCAGATCTTTGCCGACGGTGCGGGCATCCTTGCCGAGCTGCTCGCCGACCATGCCCACGCCCGTCTTGATGCCTTCGCCGATTTTTTGCATGCCTGTTTCGGCTTTGCCCATCGCCTTGTCCATTTTCTTGCTCAGATGCATGTGAGCGAGCGAATCGACGGTGGCTTGCTCGCCGGCGGTGCCCGCGTCGTAAGCCGTTTTGGCGAGGTCTTGGGTGGCTTCCATTGCCTGATGCAACGCTTTCTGCAGATGACCGTGGATGAGATCGTCCGCTGCGTCCAGCGTATGTTGGGCAACGTGCTCGGCGTCCTTGACGATGGTTTTGCCTACCTGCTCGACGCCTTTGACGACGCCTTCGCCGACTTTGGCGATATCCTTGCCTGCCGTTTCGAGCCCATGGCCGACTTCCTTCGCGGCGTGCGCGATGTCATGGCCGACGTGCTCGAAAGCATGCTTGATGTGTGAAAAGAGTCCCATGGCGATTCCTTGAAATGGTGCCGTTCAATCGAAAGAGCCGGCGCTGGCGCCGGCTCCTTGCGCTTGCGATCAGATGCCGCCGGCTCCGGAGGTTTTCTGTTGATCCATGATCTTTTGGAGCATTTGCGTGATTTCGCCAAGCATTTGCAGTTCGCTTTGCGTCGCGCCGCCGCCCGCATTGCCGTTGCCGCCGCCGGTCGATTGGCCGCCTTGCGACTGCAATTGCTGAAGCATTTGCGTGATTTCGGCGAGCATCGATTCGATCGACGGCGGTTGGTTCGCGCCACCCGCACCGCCTGCTCCATCCGCACCGCCTGCACCATCGGGGCCACCCGCGCCGGCTGGGCCGCCCGTCGCACCCGATCCCGGTGCGCCGCCGCCACCCGCGCCACCAGCGCCGCCGCCCGCGCCACCCATTTCTTGCTTGAGCATGTTCAGGATTTCGCCCAGCATTTGCAGGATCTGGTCGCTGTTTTGGCTCTGGCCCGCTTGGCTGTTCTGCGATTCGAGTTGTTGGAGCATGGTCACGATTTGCTGCAGCATCGAGTCGAGCGAGTTCGACTGACTGCCGTTGGCGGCGTCGGCCGGACCGCTTGCGCCGCTGGCCCCGGACGCGTCGGGCGCGCCGCCGCCTGCGCCGCCTGCGCCGGACGGCGCGCCGCCGCCTCCGGCCCCGGATGGTGCGCCGCCGCCGGCGTCGGGCATGCCGCCACCGCCGCCGCCTTTCGAATCCAAGCCGGTCTGGGCATTTTGTTTTTGGATCGCCTGTTGCAGCAGGTCTTCGATCATTTGCAGGACTTCGGCCAGAATTTGTTCGAGCTGCTGCGCCGGATTGTTGCTCGACTGGGACGGGCTCGAAAAATCGAGCGAGTTCACGCCCGTGCCGAATGAATTGTCGATCGATACGCTCATGAATAGCCTCGTGATCATGAATGTGGGTCTGCACCGCCTGACGGCGGTGAGGGAATGTTTCGCCGCGCGGCGAGGCGCCCGCGCACGTTCCTGTCGGATCGCCGCGGCAATGGCGCATCGCTCGCTGGTACGATACGTGGCGGCGATTCGCGCGCGCGCGCCTGCCGGCGAAGTCCACGAGACATCCGCGAAACGAATAGGTGAGACTGGGAATAGAGAAAGGCCGTCGATCGCGTCGATCGCTTCGGAGTCGCCGCGAGCGAACTTTGACGTGCGAACGACGCTGAATGCGCGAAAGCATCGATCGTCGGCCCCGACGATCGATGCCATAAAAGCGAGCGAAGGAACGGTTAGGGCTGGGCTTCGGGCACTTTGACGGTCGCTTGCGGCACGTCTTGCAAACCCTGCGGCGCGTCGGTCGAGACCGCAAAAGCCATCTCGCGGGGCATGTGGCTCGATGCGGTGGGCGCTGCGGCAGCGGCTTCGACCGGCGCCGCGTCGGTCGCGAGGTCGAGCTTGTAGCCGAGCGCGTAGACCGTCTTCAGATTGGCGCTGGTGGATCCCGCGCGGCGCAGCTTCCGGCGCAACTTGTAGATATGCTGCTCGATCGAGCGGCCCGCGACATCCTCGCACGAACCCCATACGCTGCTCGCGATCTGGGCCCGGCTGAGGAACTTGCCCGGGCTCGAAAAGAAGAGCCACGCCATGGCGAACTCGCGCGGCGTCAGCGCGACCGGTTCGCCGTCGATCGTCAAGGTGCCCACATCGCGCCGCAGCGTATAGGCGCCGACCGTGATCACATCGTCGCCGCACTCTTGTTTGCAGCGACACAGCGCGATATGCACGCGCAGGCGCACTTGCTCGAGATCGAAGCGGCTCGCCACATCGGTGGCGCCCGCGTTGATCCATCGCAGCATCGCGGCCCAATCCGAGAACGGCGTGAGCACGATGACGGGCGTGGACAGGTTCGCATTGCAGTTGCGCCAAGACAGCAGCGAATTGACGAGCATCGAATTGTTCTTGGCATCGATCAGCACCGCATCGAACGCTGTGGTGCGCATGGCGCGAAAAAGCGCTAGCTCGGCACTGAACGGATCGACGGCGGTGGCCTCTTCGGCGAAACAATCCGCGAGGCCGGCTGCCAGTTGTGAGTCCTCGGTAACAAGAGCGAATCGCACGATGTTCTCCAATCAGCGCGCTTCGTCGACGAAGCGGCATATCCACAATCGGCGACGCCTGCACGCACGGTGCGTTGGCGTCGTTGCACCTGAAACCATCGAAGCGTCCCGTCCTCTCGCGACGGGCGTTTCGCCACCGGGCGCGCGCACTGACGGCAGCGATCGCGTTCCCGGCTTCCCTCGACGGACGCCCTCGGCTGCGTCCCGCTTCATTCGACGATGAAGTCTCGTCCGTAGGTACCCGCTTCGATGGCGGCGGATGCGTCCGTCCCAAAATGTGGAAGGCCCGGTAACCGGGGTGTCCGGAGGCGTCAAACCCACCGGCGACAAGGCGTCCCGGCGCTTGGCGTAGTTGCGGTGTCAGAATGTTCTGACATGTTAATCCGCGTTTTCCGAGCCAAACGCAGGGCAAGATCGCGGCAAAGTGCAGCTTGAATCGAATCGGCGGCCGATAGCCGCAACTTTCTTGACATGAACGAGCACCAACGGTGAAACAGCGAACGAGGTTGATTCAAAACTGCATGCTGCCGATCATCGAACCCGCGATAGGGCGTGTGCGGCCGGCCGCCGGCCACGACACGGTCGCGGGCGTGCGTTTCGTCGAGCCAGTGCAGTCCGCGTGTGCTGCGCGGTAATTCACGGAGCGCTTAGGTGAGGGGCGGTAAGCTTGCGTGCGCGTCTGCGCCATTCACCCGTTCTCAACGCGCGGTAATCGTGAGATGCTCGGCATCGTCACACGCTCGCGTTGCAGATCGATACCGTCGAGCGTCGGGCGGCCGGCTCGTGGTCGCCATGTCCCACATATTGAGCAGAAGTTGCGCCGTGCCGCCGAGGATCAACCCGTCGTTCGTTTTGCGCCGCAACCGTCGTGGCCGGACGACGCCGCGCGCCCGGCTTTGGCGTTGCCGGTTGGCCGCGTGGCTCATGGCGGCTGGGGCCGGACTCGGCGCGCCGCAGGTGCGCGCGGAGCGCTTCGACATCGTCTATCCGCGGCTCACGACCGTGGACGACCCGAGGGCGGCCTACGCCAAGGCGGTGCTCGCGCTAGCGATGCGCGAGGCGCACGCCGACTACACGATTCGCCAGTCGAATGACGTCATGCAGCGGGAGCGCGCATTGCGCGAGCTTGCCCAAGGGGGCGCGATCAACCTCGACTGGGCCAGCATGTCGGCCGACGACGAGGCCAATCTACGGCCCATTCGCATACCGATCTACCGCGGCTTGATCGGCTATCGCGTGTTGTTGATCCGCAAAGACCGTCAGGCCGATTTCGACAAGATCGACACGCTCGATCAACTCAAATCGCTAACCGCCGGGCAGGGCTTCGGATGGGTGGATACCGGCATTTTGCGCGATGCCGGATTGCGCGTGGAAACGTCCACTTACGATTCCTTGTTCAGGATGGCGCAGGCGGGCCGCATCGACTACTTTCCGCGCGGCGTGGTTGAAGCGGCGAGCGAACTGAAAGCGCGCGGCGCCGAAAATCCGGACCTAGTGGTCGAACGGCATTTACTGCTCGTCTACCGCTCCGATTTCATTTTTTATACGAGCAAGCGCGACGAACGCCTCGCCCGGACGATCGAGGCGGGACTGCGGGCTGCCTATCGGGACGGCGCGTTCAAGCGGTTGTTCGACTCGCAGCCCGTGATTCGCGAGGCGCTGGATGCAGCCGGCATTGCGCACCGAAAGATCATTCACCTCGACAATCGCTATTTGTCCAAAGACGATCGCGAGATCGCGAGCGAGTATTGGTTCCATGAGCGATGAAACTCGCAGCGGCGATGGTTCAATGACCCATTACAACCCGCCATCGATCTCGGGACGGCGTGTGATCGAGCGCTTGCGCGGAAGTGTCGTGCTGCGGCTGTTCGTCATCGTCTTTTTGTTCAGTTGCGTCGTCACGGTCGCACTCACGGCCCTGCAACTTTATCGGGAGTACCGCCAGGGCGCAGCGTTCGTGTCGCAGCGGCTCGTGGAGGTCGACCGGGTGTACGGCGGTAGCGTCGCGCAAGCGCTATGGCGCCTGGATCAAGCGCAGCTCACGCTCGAGCTCGACGGCATGCTTCGGCTCGAGGGCATCAGCGCCGTGCAGGTGCGCGAGCCCGGGGCGAACCCGCTCGTCGTGTCGGCCGGCCGTCCCGTGGGCGCCACGACGGCGATTTCGCACGATTTTCCGCTCATGCATGAGGTGGACGGCGCGCAAAGACTGATCGGCACGCTGCACGTGGAAGCGACGCTAGCCGACCTGTATCGCTCGCTGGCCCGCACCGCGGCGCTCATTCTCGTGAACCAGGCCGCCAATACGTTCTTGGTCGCGTTGTTCATCACTTGGTTGTTGAACCGGCTCGTTACGCGGCATTTGGCGGCGATCGCTCGCGCGGTGGCGCGCTACGACCATCGCGAGTTGTCGACGCCGCTCGTGCTCGAGCGCCGCACCCACAGCGTGCCCGACGAACTCGACCGCGTCGTTTGCGCGCTCAACGGCATGACTTCGCGCCTGCATCGCGCCTATCTCGACGAACGCGAAGCGGCGCTCGAACGTGAGGCGCGTCGAGCCGCGGAGGCGGCCAACAGCGCCAAGAGCGCCTTTCTAGCGAGCATGAGCCACGAACTGCGCACGCCGTTGAACGGCATTCTCGGGTATGCGCAACTGTTGCGCCGCGACGACTCGCTGGGACCGGCGCAGCGCGAGGCCGTCGACGTCATGATGCGTTGCGGCGAGCAGTTGCTTGCGCTGATCCACGAGGTGCTCGATTTCGCGATGATCGAAGCCGGGCGCATGCGCGTCGAGATCCGCGACGTTCAACTCGCCGCGGCCGTGAGCGCCATCCGCGAAATGATCGTCGTCAAGGCGATGGAGAAGGGGCTGCGCTTCGTTTGCACGATCGAGCCGAATGCGCCGGCGGGCGTGCGCGCCGACGAACGCAGATTAGGACAGGTGCTGCTGAACCTATTGACGAATGCGATCAAATTCACGGCGCATGGAACCGTGGAGCTTCGCGTGCTGCGGGCGTCATCGGGCGGCGCGTGCTTCGAAGTGCGCGACACGGGGGTGGGTCTCGGCGATGACGAACTACAACGCGTGTTCCTGCCGTTCGAGCAAGGCAGGCGCAAGCCGAACAGCGACGGCGGCATCGGCTTGGGCCTTGCGATCAGTCAGCAGTTCGTTCGCGCGATGGGCGGCGAGATCGTCGCGGAAAGCGAGTTGGGGCGCGGCAGCGTGTTTCGCTTCGAATTGCCGCCAGCGGTCGACGGCGGCACGCTTGCGCTCGCCGCCGACGGCGAGCGCGTGGCGACGGGGTATGCGGGGCCGCGCCACACCGTGCTGGTGGTCGACGATGTGCAGATCAATCGCGACGTCGTTTCCGATTTCCTACGGGGGCTCGGCTTCGAGGTCATTGCGGCCGATTCGGCAATCGAAGGATTGGCCGCGCTGCAGCGTTCACAGGTTTCGCTGATCCTCACCGATATCGTGATGCCCGAGGTCGATGGCCGGGCCTTCATTCGCCGCGTGCGCGCGCTGCCGGTGCGCGGCGACGTTCCGATCGTGGCGTTGTCGGCCAGTTCGTCCGCATCGGATATCGGCGACACGCTCGAGGCCGGAGCCGACGCGTTTCTCTCCAAGCCGGTCGACTTCAAGCGATTGCAGGCCGAAATGGCTACGCTGTTGGAGCTGGAATGGATCCATGGTGCGCGGGATGCGGCTCCGGCGCCCGAGCTCGATCCGGCTTCGGACCGCTTATTTGCGACGCCGCCCGCCGAGTCGATGGCCGAGTTGCATCGGCTCGCACGGATGGGCGATATGCGCGGCGTGGGCAGTTGGGTCGATGCGCAATGTGCCGGCGATGCGCGCTACCAGCCGTTCGCTTCGGCATTGTGTTCACTAGCGCGCGCATATCAGTCCAAGGCGCTGTTCGCATTCGTCGAGCGGCACGTGCAAGGGGGACGAGCGTCGTGATCTCGATGATGGATTTCACTGCACGCGCGGCGACGATTCTGATCGTCGACGATACCCCGGCCAATCTCAGTCTCGTCGTCGATACGCTCGGCGAGCGCGGCTTTCGTGTGCTGATCGCGCAAGACAGCAACGAAGCGATCGCGCGCGCACGTTTCACACAGCCCGCGCTGATCTTGCTCGACGTCAACATGCCGGGCGCGAACGGCTTCGAAACGTGCCGGCAGTTGAAGGCCGACGAACTGACGCGCGACATTCCCGTCATCTTCATGACGGTAGCCGACGCAATCGCCGACATGGTGGAAGGATTTCGCGCCGGGGGCGTGGATTACGTCACGAAGCCCGTGCGTATCGAAGAAGTCATCGCGCGAATGGGCGTGCACCTGACCATGCGTGAAATGCAGTTGACGCTCGTCGAGCAAAACCGGCAATTGCAGCAAGAGGTCGAAGTCAGGCAGAAGGCGGAACGCGAGCTTTCTCGCATCCGCGACGAGCTGGAATTGCGCGTGGCGCGCCGCACCGAACAGCTGGCGCGTGCGAACGACGATCTGCGTGCCGAGATCGCTGAGCGCGAACGTGCGCAAGCACAGCTGAAAGTGAGCGAAGCGCGCTTGCGCGAGATCGTCGAGGCGAGCCCGGTGCCGCTTTGTATCGGTGCGATTTCCGAGCCGCGCGTGCTTTACGCGAACGAGCAATGGCGGGAGCTGTTCGGGGTGACGCAAGCACAGCAGCACGAGGTCAGCATCGATGCGTTTTACGTCGAGCAGGATGGCCGCGCCAAGCTGCTCGAGCGCGTGAGGCAGGGCGGCAATGTCAGCGATAGCGAGGTGCTCGTGCGCCGGCTGGACGGCACGACGTTCTGGGTGACGATCACCGCGCGGGTGGCGACCTTCCAAGACGAACCCGCGATCTACGTGGGCATTCGCGATGTGACGGAGCGCCGTCGCATCGAGCAGGCGCTCGTCCATTCGCGCGAGCAACTGCGCCGGTTGAGCGCCTACATGGAGGCGATTCGCGAAGAGGAACGCAAGCGCATCGCGCTCGAAATTCACGACGAGCTGGGGCAGTTGCTGACGGCGTTGAAGATGGACGTATCGCTGCTCAAAATGCGTGTAGGCGGCGAGCCGGAGCTATTGAAGCGAGTCGCCTCCATGCGCGATCTCGTCGAGCAGACCATGCTGATGGTGCGCAATGTCGCGAATCATTTGCGTCCTGCGGCGCTGAACTTCGGGCTGGTATCGGCGCTCGAATGGCTTGTCGAAGATTTCGGCAAGCGCAACGGCGTCGTCTGCCAACTCGTCTCGAACGCGGGCGAGCCCGAACTCAGCGACGCCCACGCCACGGCGCTGTTCCGCGTCGTGCAGGAATCGATGACGAACGTTGCGCGCCACGCGTGCGCCACCCGCGTGCTGGTCACGATGATGCGCGATGCATCGAAGCTCATCTTGAACGTGAGCGATGACGGCTGCGGTTTCGATCCGGCAACGGTCGACAAGCGCGACTCTTACGGCCTACTGGGCATGAGCGAGCGGGCTCGCCTGGTGGGGGCATCCCTGCAAATCGATAGCGCCCCCGGCTCGGGCACTGTGATATCGATCTGCATTCCCCTCGAAAACGGAATGGAACATGATCAAAACTCTCATCGCGGATGATCACGCGGTAGTGCGCAGCGGCTTGAAGCAAATCATGGCGATGGCTGCCGACGTGACGGTCGTCGACGAAGCCGCGAGCGGCGCCGACGTATTGACCAAGCTGCGCGGCAAGGAGGTGGACCTACTGATGCTCGACATCACGATGCCGGGCATCAGCGGCGTCGATCTGATCCGCCGCGTGCATGGCGAATATCCGGACATGCCGATCCTCATCCTCAGCATCCACAACGAGCCCCAGGTCGTATCGCGCGCGCTGCGCGCCGGAGCCAGCGGTTACGTCACGAAGGACAGCGATCCCGAGGTGCTGCTGGCGGCGGTGCACAAGTTGGCAAGCGGGGGGCGCTTCATCGATCCGACGCTGGTCGATGCCGTCGTGTTCGAGCGGCATTCGTTGGACGTGCCGCCGCACGAGATCCTATCGGACCGCGAGTTCGAAGTGCTGCGCCTGCTGGCGAGCGGGCGCAGCGTCAACGATATTGCGGAAGCGTTCGCGCTGAGCGCAAAGACGATCAGCACGCACAAGCGGCGTTTGATGCAGAAATTGGGCGTTACCAACAACGCGGAGTTGTTCCGCTATTCGATTCGGCATGGCTTGGCGGCGCAATGAGCGCCCGGGCCGAGACGTTGCGGCGGTGACGCTTGCCCGCCGCGCGTCAATGCAGCTTACCGAACAGCACCCCCACGCCTTCGCCGGGCGTCAATCCCACCTTGTAATAGGCTTCGAGGCGTTCGATCGTGGCCGAGTCGGGTTCGTAGGTCGGATGAATGTGCCCGTCGTCGAGGGCGCGGTTGTACCATGCCTGCATCCATTGCGCGAGCTCCAACTCTTCGAGCGGCATCATGAGCGCCTCCGGATCGACGAAAGAGATGGTCATGGCGAGCGTACTCCTGAAATGCGTTTGAATCGAGGCGTGAGCTGCGTCGAACCGAGCCGATGGCTTCGGCGCCGGTGATTCACATGCTACGCGGATGCGAGCGCGCGCTCGATAAGGACAAGCGCAAAGTTGAGGTCGGAAATCCTTGCTTTACGTGTCAGGATTTCCTTCATAAAGATCTGCTGAAATCGCGCGCACGCGGTCGGAGCGGTAAGCCGGTGTCGGCCGTCCATTTTTTGCCCGTCAATCGGCTGAAGAGTCGTCCGAGCGTTCCGCCTGGGCCAGTTGCCGAAGGTGAGCGCGCCGCGTCTTGACGTCGGTCTTCAATACCCGATGCTCGTGCTTGACCATCGCTTTGTAGGATTCGAGTATCGCTCGTCCCGTCGCTTTCGTTTCATCGAATGCCCATTCGCCCGAGCGCAGCTTCTTCTTCGTATCTTTGGGCAGCGCCAGTTGATGATGCTCATACAGCGTTTCTGCGCGTTTATTGACCTTTATCCGGTGAGCGAGCGCGTCGTCCGCCCGTGTTCTGGCCGGCTTCGCGCCGCCGTCGTGCGTCTTGGCATCGGCATCGAAGCGCACTTGCAGGTTCCAGCGGCGCGAGCCCGCCACCGCTTCGGTCGAATCCGCGCTAGAGCTCGAGTTTTGCCGGTCGAGCGACGCGGTGTGCTGGGACGATGCTCGTACCTGCGAAGCGCCTGCGAGCAGGCCCGGATCGCGCTCGGCTGGTCGATGCACGGCCTGAAAGTGATTGCCGAACATGGCGACGCCGACCGGGTGCTCGCCCAGTCCGGACGCCTGAAAGCGCACCGGCCCATCGCTGCTGGGCATGATCAACTGAAGATTCATGCTGACGCCGTAGTCGCGATTGATGCCGCGCAGTAACGCTGCAACGGCCGGTTCGTCGTCGTAGAGCATGCGATCGCCGCGCTCGATTTCCGGATAGTCTCGCGCGAGCGCGGCGCGGTAGTGCGCGGCGCGCCGCGCGAGCGCGGGTTCATCTTGCTCGTCATAGCGTCCGGTCGCATGTTGGAGCAGCGAGATGATCAAACAATCCATCGAGGCGTGCCCGCTGTTGTCGGCGGCGCGAATGCCGCGCTGTTGGAACCAGCGCAACGTTTCATCGCGGCCGGCGCCCATCATCATGTCACGCTGTCGTTGCAATTCGCGCGGCTCGTCGCTTTCTTGCGCGGAGAGCGCCGCTTGCGCGGGACGAGCCGAGAATGCGCGTTCCGGTTCGGCAGCCGGGACGGACGGATGCGTTGCGCGGGCGCTGGCGCCCAGCTCCGGAATGTCGCGCAGCGCAAGCGCTGCCGATTGCGCGTCGAACGATGCGAGGTAATCTTCCGCGCCGGTGGGCGCGGTGGGCGCGGTGGGCGGCTGTGGGTCGACGTCGGCGTCGATATTCGCATCGGCGGCGGCGTTGGCGGCAGTGTTGGCATGGATGCCATTCACGATGACGGCATCGCGATCGGCGGACGAGCCGTGGGTCGACGCTTCGTTTGCAGGCGCCTCGGATCGAATCGAAATCATTTCGGTTTGCGCTTGAAGTTGCACGTCTGACTGCGCTTCCGGTTGCGCTTTCGGCTGCGCTTTCGGCTGCGCTTGGGTTTGCGCTTCGAGCGTCGCCTCGTCCTTCGCTTCGTCTTGTTGCGTCGGCGTCGTTTCAGGCGGCTGCGGTTGCTTTGCGAGCGTCGTCAAGCGATCGCGCACGCCCGTACTCATCGCCAAACCCTTATCGACGCTTGCGCGCGTTTTCGACAGCGGCAATTGCGCGACCATCTGCGCGATGGGCGAGATCACCGAGATCCCGACGCTGTCGGCGATCATGCGCATTTGGCGTGTCTTGAACTTGGCCTTCGTTGCGAAGGATGCCTGCCGATAACGCCATTTGTAGTAGCCCGTCGTACCGTTGAGCTTTGCCGAAGCGAGTTCGACGCCGCCCACCGATACCGCGATTTGATCGGGAATGTCGCGCTTGGCCTCCAGTTGCGCGACGAGGGTGTCGAGCGCGGCGTCACAGTGGCGATCGTTCAGATCGAGTAGCGCCGGATTGGCGGCGGGCAAATCGAGTGTGCTCACGACCGGCTCGCCCTTGCGCTCGATCGTGCTCGCCAGCTTGGCCATCCCCGTCTTCTGAAACCTGGCGCGCTCGGCCGCCGAGTAGGGCGCTGTGATCGGCGCGGTGCTTTGCGAGAGCAAGCGCGCATCGTTCTGATCGCCGTATTTCGATGGAGGATGCACGCCGTGGCTCAATGCCACGTCTTTTTGTATATTCAACCCGAGGCTCGCGGTGGCGCCGAACGCGTTGACGAGACCTCCCAAGGCGGTGGCGCCGGCATTGGTCATCGTATAGCGCTCGCGTTCTCCGATCACCATGGCTTTGGCGCGCTTGGTCGCATCCACCTGTTTGCGCGCGTCGCCGGCGAACAATGCGCGCGCTTCGGCATTTTCGATGGCCGTCAATGCCGAAGCGGCGCTTTGCAACGCGGCGTGCGCGCGGCCCGGGTCCTCTTGCGCGAGCGCGGCTTTCATGCGTGATTGTGCGAGTTCGAACTGAAGCCAATCGCGCAAGGCGGCTTTGACGTTGGCGCGCCGGCCGGCTTGGACCTGCGCCTTGGCCTGAGTCTGACGTCTCGACTCGTGCGTGCTAGTGCGTGCGGCTTTGGCATTGAATTCGTGCAGCGACACGATCGATTCGGTGACGCTGCCGAGCAGTAGGCGTCCCATGCTGTCGAAGCGCATGCGTTCCGGTGTTTTCCACGCTTCGGAAACAGTGGAGGCTTTGAACTGATTCGAGTGCGCCATTGCAAACGCCTCTTCCAGTTCGTTGACGGTTGCTTGATCCTCGCCGGCGTCGGCAATGCTGCGCCGAAGCTTGGCGTACTCGCTCCAATTCTCGAGCGGATCGAGGTCGTTCTCGATGAAATCGCGACGTGCGATCTCATCGAGCGCGGCGACGAGGCGCGCCTTGGCTCGTTTGCGCACCTCGGGCTTGTTGGTCGCGCGTTTTTGCGCAATGTAGGTGCGATACGCTTGCGCGCGTTCGTTTTGCTGCTTGGCCGCGTTCCCGCCGAAGAGGTCGAGCGATTTTGCGAGCGCGACGATGGCGCGCTTGGCTTTCGCCTCGCCGTCTTTGCTCGGTCCCGAACTCAGTTGAAAGCCGACGTAGAGCGCCGCCGCTAGGGCCACCGCGCCGGCGGTGGCGCCGGCCGTCACCGCAGCGGTGACGGCGACCGGGGTCAAGATGCCCAGCACGGTCGTGGTAACGCCGAGCGCACCCGATGCCACGCTCACCCCCAGAGCGCGCTTGTTGCCCTCGTATTCGATCTTCGCGCTTTCGGCCGCACTCTTGTAATCCGACTTCAATTGCGAACGCATGCAAAAGCGAGCGTAGGCGATGGCGAGCGCTTGGCCGGCGGCCTCGACATCGCTCTGCGCCTGGAGGCGTTGTTCCGCGGTCGCGCTCGGGTCCGCTAAGCGGGTGCGCGCTTCGTCCAGTTCGGCCTTGGCGCGTTCCATCTTGCGCACGGCATGACCGACCTTGTGCAACTCCCATGCGAGCCGTTTCGATGCTTGCAGAACGTTCGGCCCCGTTTTGGCGCTAGGCGATGCATCGGCCTTGCCGAGCGGCATGATTTCTTCCGTTCCCGAGTTGCGAAACCGCACGTTGGCCGAATCGAAAGCAAGCTCCGTCGTCAGCATCGTCATCAGCACTTGCACGGCGGAGAGCGCGGTTTTCGCGGGCATGTGTGCCGATGCGGCCAATTGCGCGACGCTGAAGGCGCCGTTGACCGCGGTCGATACCGTGACCGGCTGCCGGTGCAGGGCGCCTGTCCCCGTCGTCTTGAAGCTGTCGAGGACGGCTTCGGTATCTTCGAGCCCCGCTGTCTCGAGGAAGGTCGCGATCATTTCGCGGTAGTAATCGCCCGCGCTCGCACCTTCGGGCAGCAAGCGCTGGTCCTTCATCTCTGCGGGGATCGTCTCCGGGCGGGCGCGCTCGAAGTTCAGGGCCAGCAATCGTGCCAGTCCGACGGTGGACGGCCGCCTGCGTTGCGCCTGCGCCCAGCGCTCGCAAATGCCGAGCGCGGCAGCCTCGTCCCAACGTTCCACGCTGACGGCGGGGGCGTGCGGGACCTTCTTGGTATCGAGTAGTTGGGCGAAACGATCGCGCATGCTTCCGCGCTTTGGCCGCGCCGTGTTTTCCCGCGCCGGTGCACCTCGTGATCGTTCCGAGTTGGCGGTGGCATCCGCCGCGGGGGACGATACCGGAATAATGCGGCTCAGAATGGATTTCATGTGCGGGCGACGCGTGAATATGGATTCGAAGGACATGCTAGCGTCGTGCCGCGCGGCGGCCGAGCGGAGAGCGCGAAACCCCGTGGCCTACGACGAAATGCATGTGCCGGGCCGGATCGGCGCCCGCGTATCGAACGATTCATGACAAGGCGAATTCGATCCCAGCCCGTTGCAGGGCGATGCCCGATGCGGGGTCGATCGCCGGCGCGAAATCGACTTCGAACATTTTCACGACGGACGTCGTGCCCGCATACTCGGTCAAAACCGGCAGCAGGGGATCGTCGTCGTGCATCGCCGCCAGCGCATACAGCCACGGTCCGTGACACAACGCGTTATAGACATGGCGCAGCAAGGCGGCGCATAGCGCTGCGTCGTCGTTTTCCACGGCGATGAACGCGAGATAGAGGTAGGGAAGCCGAGCGCCGATGGCCGGTAGCCGGGGAAGACGGCACAGGGACGCTACCAGATTGTAAGGCGTCCTAAGCAATTGCGTCGCGCGCGGGTACCGCTCGACGTGGGCTTGCCGCAGCGGTGCTTGATCCCATGCGGCGATCGTCGCGCAGATGCGCTCATCGCGCAGCGCCACGAAAAAATCTTGTGCGCGTAATGTGTCGCATCGGCCGCCGGGCTCGAAATCGGCCGTATCGAGGATCGGCGCCCACCTCAAGCGGCTGCGCCGCTCATTGATGAACTGCACGAGTGCGGGCAACTCGTCCGCCCGCGCGCGCCGCAGCTCGATGCCGGGCACGCCGGGCTCGGCGCGCCGGCGTGTGAGACGTATCGCCCGTGCGAGCAACCGCGCGCGCTGCACGTAAAACGGCAGCCCCGCTCGCCCGCCGACGAGATTGCCGAGCGCCGCTTCGTTGTCGCCGTAGATCAGCGTGTAGGCCGGCAGCGGTTCGGCATCGTGCAGCGTGCGCAGATATCGAAACACGCGGGAGAGCAGCACGCCGCTGCGGTGATCGCGATCGATGCGCAGGTCGGACAGATAGGCGGTGCGCCGCGGTTGACCGTCGATGTACGAGGCGGTCACGCAGCGGCTGCCGGTGGCGACGATACGACCCGTCGCGCTCTCACGGCCGACGATGATTTGAACGGGCATGCCGAGCAAACGCGATGACGCGAAGAAGGAAGGTTCGCGCCGCAAACTGATCGCGGCGGCGCCTTCGATCCAATCATGCGCCATCCGGCCGCGAAGTTGGGCGTCGTCGGCGGGAGCGGCTAAAGAGAAGTGATAACGGCTCATGGGTGTGCAAGTCGATCGAAAAGAGCGAAGTCTGCGAGAAAAATCACGGCTTCCATGTTCCCCGAATGCGTCTTCAAAGCGCCCGGCCCAACGGCGCGAACACGCAGCGGCACCATCCGAATGCCATTCGCGCGAACGAGGGAACCGCGGCCGCAGCAAAGCGCACGGCATCGAGCAACATCGCGCGACGGCCAACCCCGGAGCGAATATCGCAGCGACATAGGGCAACGGTGTATCTCGCCAAATCGAGTGCGAGATAGGCGGTCGCAAGCACGAGCGCGAACCGTAGCGCGCCGGGAGGCACACCGGCGTGAGCGCAAACGTCTATCGCGACGTGACGGTGGCCGAGTTCCTCACGTGCATGCCAACGCCATAGCCGGCTTGCGCGCGATGCGTCGTCTATCAACAGGTTGTCGTTCGAGCCGATCTCCTCGGCGAGCACGGCCGTCAAATGCTCGAATGCGGCAACGAGTGCAAGCCGCATCGGCAAGCCCATCCGGTTCAGTTCCTCGGTGACGCGTTGCGCGCGTTGCATGACGAGGCGAACCTCGGGGGCGTCCTCCGCCATCGCGTCGTTATAACGTTGATGCGCTTGCCGATGTGCGCGCTCTTCGCGCACGAAGCGATGGATTTCCCGTTCGAGCGCGGCCGCGGGGGAAGGCGTTGCGCACGCGCGCCACGTTTCGAGCGTCTCGATCAGGAACGCTTCGCCGGGCGGTAGCAGCAACGACAGCGCGTCGAAGAAACGGCTGCGCACGTAGGTGCGATTCCAGCGCCGCGCAATGGCACGCGGCCTGGTCGTGTCGAACGAGGCGCTCATCGCCCGGCCCCCGGCCGCGCCGGCGGTTCGGCGCGCGCGCTATCGTCCATTTGCCACGACCTCGGCCCTTCACGGAGCCAGCGGCGCACGAAAGCACCATAGGTGTAGGGCGTCGGCGCTGTCGCGTCGGCCATGAGCCGGCCCGGCGCTTGGAACCACGGCAACGCGGGATCGCGGTGATGGACGCGGTGCAACGTGCGGTGCAGCGTCAACCATCCGAGCCCGGAGGGCAGCACGACGTCGTGCGTCAGCGAACCCGGGGCGCGCCGGTGCGATCCGGGCACGACGGCTACGCCGTAATGTTCCGACTGTGTGAGCACGAAGTCGATCCACGCGAACAGGGCGAGCGGAAGCAAATAGGCGAGGGCCAAGGTTCGTGGGGCATAGTGGGCGCCCAACGCCAGCAACGCGACGAATGCAATCATCCAGAGCAGCGTTGCATTGCGCTGCACGCGCTTGGCGGCGGGCACCATCGCCCAGCCGATTCGGTTCAGATGCCACGCGACCCAGGGAAGCTCTATCGGCGCCAGCAACCAAATCCATCGTGTGCGCCAGCTCAGCGAGTAGAGCCGCCCTTCGGGATCGTGCTGCGTGCAGGTATGGCGGTGGTGTGCGAGATGAAAGTACCGGTACGCAAAAAAATTGACACCGAACAGCGCGGCGCATGCCACGCCGACGATGTCGTTGAGCGCGCGATTGCCGAAAAACGTTCGATGTACCGCCAGATGCTTCGTCTCCTGGCAGCCGACCATCAGCAGCGCTTGCGGCACGGCAAGCAGTGCGGCAAGCCATGTATCGGCCGCAAGCGCTATGAGACTGGTATTGGTCAGAACGGCTAATAAAAAAAGCGCGCTAGGCCAATGGACGTGTCCGCGGCGGGCAAATCGTCGGATGGAAGCATGCATGACGCGATGTCTCAAAGAAAGCGGGACAAGGGGAGGGTCGCCCGCTGAACCGAAACCAGCGGCAGCGATGCCCATAGCGGACCGAGCGAGGACAGTGGCACCGTTCCCCGTAGCAGTACGCCGTAGTCGAGCGAGCGCTCATGAGGAAAGTAGTTGGGCTTGACCGACACGATCTTCGAGAACCCGCGCGAGCTGTAATAGCGCAATTGCGGATCGAGCGGCAGGCCCGCACGGCGCGCCCTGACGTAGTCTTGGGCACGCGCGCCCGGATGGGCGGCCAACCAGTCGCGCAGGCCCGGAATCGGGGAGCCGAGATAGATGTGGCGGCAGCCGCGCTTGAGCGCATATGGCCAAAAGAACCTGAGCAAGGCGGTTACCCCCGCCGCATCGCGGCTCGTGAGACTCACGCCGAACAAGGTGGAACTCGTGCGCGGCTCGGGGAGCGACGCGCAGTCGCGCCATGTATGCACACGGCGATGAAAGTCGTCGGGCACGGGGCGCATGAATAGCGAGGCGAGCAGTCGGTCGGAGCGTGCGCAAAACGCCCCGACCGCGAGGTCGGGGTACGCATCGATTCGGGCTCGCAACGCCTCTTGCGAAGCGGCTTGAACGTCATCCCATTTCTCGTGTTCGAGCTCGATCAGGGCGGGCAAATCGCGGAGCGTCAAAAATCGCGCGTGCGCCCCTGCGTCGGCAGCGGCGCGTGCATTGGAAGGCGAGAGAAAATGAAGTGCGTGATCCATAAAAATATTTTGTGACCGTTATTCAAAAACGTGATGGAGCGTGAATAAACGGAGTGCTGCGTATTTAGCGAAATCTACGTGTCACGGTCATGACAGGTATAAAGCGCCATTGGAGAATCGTTGTGGGTTGATTGCGCCGGATTAAGCCGATTCGTTAATGGAATCGGTTTTTCGTCATTATTGCGCCGGCAAACCGCAATCCGAACCGATATTCGCGCATAACGTTTTCGACGAGCGAGGATACGAATGCATGGCCGAGGGGTGAGACGCGCCGCGCAGGCTTTGGTGGGCGCAACCGAAGGCAAGGGCAAGAGCCCGAAATCCGCGGAGCTACAGGAGCAGACCGGGTCATCACGTCCGAACCGAAGTTCGCCCATGCTCGAGCCGTTGCGCGGCAGGCGTGTCCATACCGTCGTAGCCGACACGAAGATCGCCGATGACGGCAAGGTCGTGGACCCAGGACATGTGCAATATCAGACATCGGAATCCGAGCGCAGGCGCGACCCGCAATTGGCGCGTGCGATCGGTCATGCCCGCCGCACCGATGCGCTCGCGCCTCGTCCCGAGCGGCTCGAAGTGAGCGGCACGCTTCCGGACGGCAAGCCGTTTCGCGTCAATGCGCTCAAGGGCGCGGCGATCGATGCGGGCGACGACAAGATCATCGATCCCGGCAGGGTATCTCGCGTGATCGATCATGGCGAAATGACGGACGAGCAGATCGCGCGGATGAAAGCGATGCAGCGACGGCCGATCTTTCCCGATTATGAAACGAGTGGCGCGCAGGGAAGCAACTGCGTTCATGGTCATGCGCAAGTGGCGCGCACGGTGTTCGATTGGAACGTGCAGCCCGAACGCCATGCGAGGCCTCAGGACCTGGCCGAGCAAATGGCGCATTTCAGGACGCGGAAGAGGACGTCCCCCGGTGCGGATAGCGGCGCGGCGTCGAGCGATTCGCGCGAGGCGGAGGACGAAGCGTAAAGCAGCGGTGGGGCGGTCGCCGAACGGGATTTCGCCGGCACGGGCACAAAGCATGCTGACGGTCTCTTGCGCTCATTGCATGCCGTCAGCGCGAACGGCATACGAGCCTGCAACCCGCATAGCCCTCGGAGACAAGTCATGGCTGAACTCAACGCCCCCTTAAGATCCGATGCATTGGCCGAAAATCGCGCCGCATGGTGGCCTCATGCCGGCGTCGTGTCATGGAGCGCCGTATTTGCGGGCGCCGTCGCGGCGGCAGCGTTCGGCCTGATCTTGCTGACGCTGGGCACGGGCCTTGGGCTTGCCGCGATCTCGCCTTGGCATTCGGCGAGCACAACCGCGTCGAGGTTCGGAGTCGCTGCGATCGTCTGGGTGTGCGTCACGCAGGTCCTCACCTCGGGGTTGGGCGGTTACCTGGCTGGCAGGCTCCGGCATCGATGGCTGGTCGTGGCAGCGGACGAGGTCTACTTCCGCGACACGGCGCAAGGCTTTCTGACCTGGGCCGTGGCTACGCTCGCCACGGCCGCGCTGTTCGCGGCCCTGTTGCCGGTCGCGGGCCGCGCCGGGGCTCAAGCCGCGGCGCGATCGGCATCGGCGGCGGTGCTCGTTGATCGCGGCGACGCAGCGGCCGCTGCGAATCGCTGGCCCATCGGCTACTTCGTCGACTCCCTGTTCCGGCAACCGTCCCCGTCCTCGTCCGCCTCCGCCGCCACACCCGTGGTCGCGCCGGCTCCTGTTGCGGCCGTGGCGGGTTCGGCTCCGGCCGCGGATACCGCAGCAAGCTCCGCCGCCAATGCGTCGGCGCCTTCGTCTGCTGCGCCCGCCGTCAATGGCGCAGCGAATACGGCGGCGGGCGCGGTGGTGAGCGCCGTTGCCACGCCCGCGATCGCGGCTGCCGCAAACGCGGAGCCGGCGCCTGCAATGGCCGAGCCCGCGACGTCCGGTACGCCGCCCAAGCCGGAGGTGACGCGCATTTTCCTCAATGCGCTGGCAACGGGCGATTCACTTTCGCCAGCCGACACCGCATACGTCGCGAGCATCGTGTCGCGATACACCGGGCTGGCTCCCGATGCGGCGCAGGCTCGCGTCGATGCAACGTATACGCAGCTTCAACGCAAAGTCGCGGCGATGGACAGCGCGGCGAAAGCCGCCGCGGATATCGCGCGCCGCTCGGCCATCTCCGCGTCGTTGTGGCTATTCGTGTCGCTGCTGATGGGCGCGTTCGCGGCGTGCTTCATGGCGGTGCTCGGCGGACGCTTGCGCGATATCTGACCGAGCTCGAAACGACGCCGCGACGGTGCGGATACATTCGATTCGATCCAATCCAATCCAATCCAATCCAATCCCACAAACGAACCAGGAGGACGTATGCGCTCGATCCTGCTTTACCTGCTCGGTGTACCGATTCCGATCATCATCTTGATTGCGCTGCTGTATCACTGATACGGCGGAGATAGGCGTACCGAGATGCGAGCGGCGCGAGGGCGTTATTGGCCCCGCGCCGCTCGGCCCGGCCCTACTTCGGGTCTGCGTCTTCGGTCAATTTCTTGCCAAGGCTGGCGAAAATGCGCTGTGTTCGGCCTTTGGCGTGCAGTGCAAAAAGAAGCAGCGAACGCCCGGTCACTTGGTACACGTCGCCCGATTCGAAATCGGGCAATTCGTCGCGCACGGGTACGTTCGTATCGATGAGGCAACTCCATTGATCGCTGCCTGCGATGTCGGGCAGCTTGAAGTCGACGACGTCATGATGGGCGTTCATCACGATGAGCAAGGTGGCGTCGGAAGCCGGCTTGTGGATGCCGCTCGTCTGCGCGCGGCCGTCGAGCAAGACGCCGAAGCATCGCATCGACGGATCGTTCCATTGCTCCTGCGCGAGGTCGGTGCCGGCCGGACTCAACCAGCGCACTTCGCATAGCTGCTGACGCTCGTCGAATTGGCCGGTCAAAAAGCGATTGCGGCGCAGGACCGGCAGCGTATGACGCAGCATCGTCAGCTTGATGACGAAGTCGGTCAACGCGTGCCCATCGTCGTCGATCCCGGCCCAGTCGACCCAACTTATTTCGTTGTCCTGACAATAGGCATTGTTGTTGCCGCGTTGCGTGCGGCCGAACTCGTCGCCGGCGACGATCATCGGCGTGCCTTGGGAAAAGAGCAGCGTGGCCAGCAGGTTACGTTTCTGCCGTTCGCGCAAAGCTTTGATTTGCAGATCGTCGGTCGGCCCCTCGGCGCCGCAGTTCCACGACTTGTTGTCGGCATGGCCGTCGTTGTTGTCTTCGCCGTTCGCTTCATTGTGCTTCTCGTTATACGAAACCAAATCGTTCAGCGTAAAGCCGTCGTGCGCCGTCACGAAGTTCACGCTGGCCCACGGGCGTCGCCCGCGGCGGTTGAACTTGTCGCCCGAGCCGGTGATCCGGCTCGCCAGCTCCGCCGCGACCCCCTCGTCGCTCTTCCAGAAGGCGCGCACGGTGTCGCGGAATCGATCGTTCCATTCGGCCCACCCCGGCGGGAAACCGCCGACCTGATATCCGCCTGGGCCGCAGTCCCATGGTTCGCCGATGAGCTTGACGCTCGACAGGACGGGATCTTGCCGGCAGCTATGCAGGAAGCTCCCGCCTTCGTCGAAACCGTATGGTTCGCGCGCGAGAATCGTCGCGAGATCGAAGCGAAAGCCGTCGACGTTCATTTCCCCCACCCAGTAGCGCAAGCTGTCGGTGACCATTTGCAGCACGCGGGGGTGGGACAGATTCAGGGTGTTGCCCGTGCCCGTATCGTTGATGTAATAGCGCGGCTGGTCTGGCAGCAGCCGGTAATACGACGCGTTGTCGATGCCGCGAAACGACAGCGTCGGGCCGCGCTCGTT
Source organism: Trinickia sp. Z7 (assembly GCF_056498045.1). Lineage (NCBI taxonomy): Bacteria > Pseudomonadati > Pseudomonadota > Betaproteobacteria > Burkholderiales > Burkholderiaceae > Trinickia > Trinickia sp. Z7. The sequence goes on along the minus strand of NZ_JAUEQW010000008.1, from coordinate 11,133 downwards.
GCCTTCGGCGGTATGGTTGTACACCACATCGAGAATGACTTCGAGCCCTGCGTCGTGATAGCGGTCGATCATCTCTTTGAACTCGCGAATCGTATCCGCGTTGCGCGCGAAGAAACGGGGATCGGCGGCGAAGAAACCGATCGTGTTGTATCCCCAGTAGTTCGTGAGTCCTTTGTCGAGCAGATAGCTGTCGTTGACGAACGAATGAATCGGCATCAATTCGACCGTGGTAACGCCTAAGCGCTTGATGTAGTCCACCACTTCCTTCTGCGCCAGGCCTTCGAAGGTGCCGCGCAGCCGTTGTGCGATGCCCGGGTGGCGCTTCGTGTAGCCGCGCACATGCAGTTCGTAGATGATGGCGCGGTCCCACGGCACGCGCACGCGCATCGGGTGCGTCCAAGAGAAGGTTTGATCGACCACGACGCACTTGGGCACGAACGGGGCGCTGTCGCGCTCGTCGAATGTCAGATCGTCACCGTCCGCGCCGATCGTGTAGCCGAATACGGCATGGTCCCACTTCAAAGCGCCGACGTGCGCTTTCGCATAGGGATCGAGCAGTAGTTTGTTCGGATTGAAGCGATGGCCGGCTTCGGGCTCGTACGGGCCATGCACGCGGTAGCCGTAAACGGCGCCCGGGGCGAGACCCGGCACGTAGACGTGCCAGACTTCGTCGGTATATTCGGGTAATTCGATGCGTTCGAGCTCACGCTGGCCCGCTTCGTCGAACAGGCACAACTCGACTTTGGTCGCATTCGCAGAGAACAGCGCGAAGTTCACCCCCGCGCCGTCCCAGCTTGCCCCCAAGGGAAAAGGAAGCCCTTCGGCAATCGACGTAATGCTCGGCATATCACTCTCGGCGGTTTGGTTTCGGCGCGAGAGCAATGCAAGTTTCGTACCCAGCGGCGCAGCTTCGAAGACGCGTGAGAACCGGCTGGGTCAGGACTGGGCCGCCAACGCCGCGCCTTAGGTTTGGCTGCCGTGAACGAGCAGCAGCGGCACGCTGGCAAGGCGAGCGACCCGCTCGGCAACGCTGCCGAGCAGCCACCGTGCGATGCCGCGTCTCCCATGCGTGCCCATGACGATGAGTTCCGCGTTCCAGGCGTCGGCTTCGCGCACGATCGTCTGGGCCACATCGTCCTGCGTGTGGGCGGTTTTGGCGAGGCGCGTACCCGTGTTGACGGAGGCTTCGGCCAGCGTCGACTTCGCGTCGGAAAGCGCTTTCGTTCCTTGTTCGATGAAAGCGTCCTCGAGTACATCGATGGGCACGAGATCGCTCAGACGCACCGCGCGATCGATGACATACAAGGCGAGAAGCGAGGCATCGGGCGCGGCGAAGCGGGCGCCGTAATGCAATGCCTGGGTGGCATGCGGGCTGCCGTCCACGGCGAAGACGATGCGTTGCGGTGCGCGATCGACCTCGCCGGCATAGGCGGCCGGCACGATCAGGATCGGGGAGTCGGCGAGTCGCGCCAGCGGCGCCGAGACGCCCCCTTCGATCCAGCGCAGAACGCCGTGGTGTTGCCGGGCGCCCACCACGATGAGTTCCGCTCCCGATGCTTGCGCGGCCTCGAGCAGCGCGTGGACCACGTTGCCGCCGTGCTTTGCAAGGTCGACTTCCTCGGTGTCGACCTGGACATCTCGTCCGGCGAACGCGTCCTTGGCTTGGGCAAGCGCGCGCTCGGCGTCGCGCAGTAGCTCATCGCGCGCCGCGTCGAGCGAGGCGCTGGCGAGCGTGCCTAGCGGCACGAGCGTGCGCGGGTCTTCGGCGATGCTGACCAGCCGCACCTGAGCGCCTGGCGCGACCATGTTGCGCGCATAGGCGACGGCGCGTTGCGAGGCAGCGGAAGGATCGACCGCAATGAGAATCTTCGTGGGTAGGCGCGGGCCTTGATGGGTAGAGGCGGGGGCGTTCATGTTTTGCTCCTTGCGGGCGGGATTCGGTCCCGATATCGAGGATTGTGTTGGGCGCGCGGCATTTGCCCTTTGACGAACGTCAAGGTCATGCGTTTGCGGCAGGTCAATGCACGTGGGGACTCGCGGCGTAGCATCGACGGCACGCAACGTTTCTTGGTTCTTGTTTCTTCTTTTCGGTTGCCATGCCGCGCCTTCCTCTTTCCGTCGATTTCATGCTTTTACTCGGCTCGGCGCTCACGCTCTTGACCGGGGGCGTGTGCGTCGCGTTCGGCATGGGAGCGCTCGGACACGCTATTTGGCTTGCCGGAGCGCTGCCGGTCTTGCTCGCGCTGACGATCTCCATCGGAAAGGCCGTGTTCAAACGCCAAGCGGGCGTGGATATCCTCGCGTGGCTGGCCATCGGCCTGGCGCTTGCGCTGGGCGAGACGCTCGCCGCAGCAGTGATCGCATTGATGGTTGCGAGCGGGCGAGCGCTCGAGCAATACGCTCAGCGCCGCGCGAGGCGCGAAATGACCGCGTTGCTGAGTCGCGCACCGCGGGTTGCCATGCGCTTGGAGGGGGGGCAATGGCAAGCGGTCGCACTGGATGCCGTTCGCCCCGGCGACCGCTTGCTCGTACGAAGCGGCGAGTGCGCCCCGGTGGACGGCGCACTCACGGGCGCCGCGCAATTGGACGAGTCGATGTTGACCGGCGAATCGGCGATCGTGGGGCGGCTGGCGGGGCAGTCGGTGCGTAGCGGCGTCGTCAATGCCGGTAGTCCGTTCGAAATGGTGGCCGGCGCGCGTGCAGAAGACAGCACCTACGCCGGCATCGTGCGCATGGTTGAAGCGGCGCAGCGCGAGCGTAGTCCGTCGGCGCGGCTCGCCGATCGCTACGGGGCATTCTTCGTCTTGCTCTCGTTGATGCTGGCCGGCGGCAGTTGGTGGGCAACGAGTGAGCTTGCACGCGCGCTCGCGGTGCTCGTCGTCGCCACGCCGTGCCCGCTGATTCTCGGTGTGCCGGTGGCGATCGTTTCCGGCATATCGAATTGCGCCAAACGCGGCATTCTGGTCAAGGGGGGCGGCGCGTTGGAGCGGCTCGCGCAAGCGAGCATCCTCTTCTTCGACAAAACCGGGACGCTCACGGGCGGACGGGCGCGGCTCGCCTCGATACACTGTGCAACGCACATCCAGCCCGATGCCGTGCTGCGCTTCGCCGCGTCGCTGGCGCAAGCGTCCGGCCACGTGATTTCCGAAGCACTGACGATTGCGGCGCGCGAGCGCAACATCGCCCTATCGGCGCCTTGCGCCGTCGAGGAAACCGCGGGTGCGGGATTACGCGGGCAAGTCGACGGCGCGAACGTCGCGATAGGCAGTTTCGCCTACGTCTCGTCGCTCGCCGCAAGCGTGCCCTGGAGTGAAGACCTGCTGCGAGACATCGGCTACGAAGGCGGGGCCGCCGTATTCGTCGCCGTGGACGGCGAGATGATCGGCGCGGTTCGGCTGGCCGATCAATTGCGAATCGATACGCCAAGGGCATTGCGCCTGCTCAGGCGTGAAGGCATCGACCGGCTCGTGATGCTGACGGGCGACAGAGAGGACGTCGCGCAAAGCGTCGGCGCGATGCTCGGCGTCACAGAAGTGCGCGCCGAGCAAACCCCCGCGGATAAACTGCATGCGGTCGAAGCCGCGCGGCGCGAAGGCGTCGTGATCATGGTCGGCGACGGCGTCAATGACGCGCCGGCGCTTGCCGCGGCCGATGTGGGCGTGGCCATGGGCGCGCGCGGGGCGGCGGCGTCTTCGGAAGCAGCTGACGCCGTGCTGCTCGTCGATCGTCTGGACCGCCTCGTCGATGCCGTTCGCATCGCTCGGCGCGCGCGCCGGATCGCGCTCCAATGCGTCGTCATGGGCATGGGATTGTCGACGGGCGCGATGATCGCTGCGGCGCTGGGGTGGCTGCCGCCTGTCGCCGGTGCGATGCTTCAAGAAGCGATCGACGTACTCGTGATCGTCAATGCTTTGCGAGCGGCGCGGGTTCGCCCAGCCGCGCCGGCGCGCGCGCTTGCGCACATCGACGTGCAGCGCCTGAAGGCCGAACATGCCGCGCTCGCGCCGGTGCTCGAGCAGATCAGAGCGCTCGCCGACGAATTGCCGGAGCTCGATGGCGCAGGCGTTGCCCATGCATTGTCGGCACTCAACGAAGCCCTCGATCGACGCCTGATTCCGCATGAGCGCGCGGACGACGAGAAGGTCTATCCGCGCCTCGCCCCGTTGCTGGGCGGCGACGATCCGCTCGCCGCGATGAGCGGCGCGCACCGAGAGATCTACGGTATGGCGCGCCGTCTGAAGCAGATGGCCGGCAGCATCGCAGCCGCTGGGCCGACGCTCGAACAACTGCGCGATGCGCAGCGCTTGCTCTACGGTTTAGAGGCGGTCGTGCGCTTGCATTGCGCTCAGGAAGAAGAGCTTTTCCATGCGGTGGACGCCTGCGCATGATGGCGTGTACACGCGTTGCCGCGCATGCGCTATTCGCTTACGACAAGCCATGCCGAAAGGTGGGTGCGATCGATGCGATCAGTAGGGCGGCCATCGTCCAGTTGAACGCGCGTAGCGCGGCGGAGCCCGCCAAGAATCGCCGCACGCCGAGGCCGAACGCCGCCCAGATCGAAATGCTCGGCAGATTGACGATGGCAAAAGCAACGGCCAGCGTCAGCGCGTTGACGAGCAGATTGTCGTTGACCCGAAACGCCGTGACGCCCGTGACCACCATCATCCACGCCTTCGGATTGACCCATTGGAATGCCACGGCTTGGAGGAAGGTCATCGGCCGCTTATTGGCGGCATCCACCGACAGCGAACGCGACGCGGCGATTTTCCAGGCGAGGTAAATCAGGTACACGACGCTCAGGACCTCCATCGCGGAGTAAAGTGCGGGCGCGCGCGCGAAGACCTGGCCCAGCCCGAGCGCAATGGCGACCATCATGATGGTGCAGCCGCAGGTGATGCCGAGCATATGCGGCAAGGTGCGGCGAAATCCGAAATTGACGCCCGACGCGAGCAGCATGGTGTTGTTGGGGCCGGGGGTGATCGACATCACCAACGCGAACGTCATGGCGGCCGAAAGCGCGGCGTAAGGCAAGGCGGTGAGCATGGCTTCGATCCTCGGATCGGCGGTATTCGAGGAGTGTATGGACAATGGCCGTAACAGTACCGGTACAGATTTTCAGATAATGATCGGTACGGAACAGGGCGGGCAGCAGCTACCGAACCGCCACTTGCCGGCGATCGAAGCTGTCTTTCAGCTCTTCTTCGCGGTTGTCCTCCACGCGATTGCGCCCGCGCGCCTTGGCGTCGTACAGCGCCGCGTCCGCGCTCGCCAGCAAGGCCGCCGGTTGAGCGCCCGGATGAAATCGGCTCGAGGCATGCCCGATCGATACGGTGACGTGGCACGCGTTCGCCCGCTTCATCGGCAACTCCATCTCGGCGATCGTCTGTCTCAAGCGCTCCGCAATGGCCCAACTCGCCTCGGGGTCGCACGCCGGGAGCACGACGACGAACTCTTCGCCGCCGTATCGCGCGACGAAATCCGTCTGCCGCGACAGCGATGCATTCAGTGCTTGGGCGATGCGTCGGAGGCACTCGTCTCCGGCCAGATGGCCGAATGCATCGTTATAGTTTTTGAAATGGTCGACGTCGACCAGCAAGAGCGAGAGCGGATTGCCGGTGCTGGTGGCGAGCGCCAGTTCGCGGGGATAGCGTTCGTCGAAATAGGCGCGATTGAACACGCCCGTGAGTCCGTCGCGCACGGACAGTTCCTTGAGGGCGCGGTGCGCATCGGCCAGCCTTTGATAGGTGCGGCTCGTCTCCGACATCAACATGCCGAGCACGGCATTGGCCGATACCATCGACGCGATTCGGGCGGCATACCAGCCGAGGCTGTAGCGTGCGCCGGCGCCAAGCGTGAGCGTCACGTCGATAAAACCGGCCAGCAATGCCACGGCGAGCCAGAGGTCCATCAGCGTGCGCAATCGCGTCACCGATACGTGCATGAGCAGGGAAGCCAAGCAGATCGCCCAAACCGAGAGCAGGATCGGGTTCGCGGACAAATGGCGGTACGTCGGGGTGCTGGCCACGAGGTTGGGCAACTGATCGCGTGCGGCGGTCGCGGCGAGACTGAGCGCCAGCGCCAGGCCGATGGACGCGGCGACCATCGAGGCGCCGCCGATGCGGCGCCGCTCGATGCGTTGAACTGGCGGCCACTTGCGTGTCGTGAGCGCGAGCGCCGCCAACACCGCATAGCCTGTGCGCCACAGCAGCCATATCCAGATGGCGGTTTGCCGGCCCGCTCCGAACAATCCGCTGGCGGCGAACACGCCGGGATAGACGGCCAAGTGAAACGCCGCGCTGACGGTGGTAAAGGCGTAGGCGCACGCAAGCGCGGCAAAGACGATGCGGCCGGACGCGCGATACTGCGTCCAGAGCAGGAAGCCGGTTAGCCCTTCGGCGATGGTGACCGAGGTGGCGAAGATCGGCATGAACGGTTGCACGACGGCGCCTTGGGCCGTCGAGCGCGGCCAGACGTAAAGTGCGAGGCACAGCATCAGGGCGACGGCGATCGCGGCGGTCAGCCTCTGTGTTTTGTTGGCCGGAATTTGGATAAGCGTTGCTTGCATGGGACCGATAAATCGTTCGCGAGGGACAGCCCGCACAGCTTATCGCCTACGTTTCCCATGTACTACGGCAACTTTTAGCAAAACTGGAGTGACGTTCGACAACAGGTCGTGCGCTCGTTGCACGGTTAGTGCGTGACCGATAGGAACAAATACGCCGCGAACAGGGAAAGATGCACGGCCCCTTGCAACACGGTCGTGCGCCCGGTGCTCAGCGTCAATGCGCTGACGAATAGCGTCAGCGCCAGCAGCACGGTTTCCATGCCGCCGATCCCAAGCAGCAGAGGGCGCCCTGTCCAGATGAAAACGGCAGCGACCGTGGGAATGGTCAGTCCAATGCTCGCGAGCGCAGAACCGAGCGCGAGGTTCATGCTCGTTTGCAGGCGGTTGGCGCGCGCGGCGGCGACTGCGGCGAGCCCTTCGGGCAAGAGCACGAGCGCCGCGATCACGATGCCCACCGTGGCCGCGGGCGCGCCGAGATTCAGCACGCCGCGTTCGACCGCGGGCGAGAGCAATTTGGCGAGCAGGACGACCGCAACGAGGCTGGCGAATAGCAGCAGAAGGCTGACGAGCGCGACGCGGTTCGTCGGCTGCGTGGCGTGTTCGCTGTCATCGACGGCGCCCGACAGGAAGTATTCGCGATGGCGCACCGTCTGCACGAAGACGAAGACGCCGTATAGGACGAGCGAGGACACCCCGGCGAAGGCGAGTTGCGAGGTGGACAACTGCGGCCCGGGCATGGCGCTCAGGTAATTGGGCATGACCAGCGAGAGGACCGACAGCGACGCGAGCACCGCGAGCGCTTTGCTTGCGCTGAGCCCTTTGAAATCCTGCTCGCCGTGCCGCCAGCCGCCGACGAGCAGACACAAGCCCACGATACCGTTGCAGACGATCATGACCGCGGCAAATACGGTGTCGCGGGCCAGGCCCGCTTTTTCCGGGCCGCCTGTCAACATCACCGATACGATCAATGCGACTTCGATGACGGTCACGGCGATCGCGAGCACGAGCGTGCCGAACGGCTCGCCCACGCGGTGGGCAACGACCTCGGCATGATGAACCGCTGCGAAGACGGAGCCGACGAGCGCGACGCCGATCAGCGCGATCGCGATGCCCTCGGCATGCACGATGCGCGAGAGCACGAGCACTATCCAAGCGGCGAGCGGCGCCCAGAGCGTCCAGCGCGGAAGCGCATGCGATGAGGTCGACATGGAGGATCCTTGATCGTGGCTGACGCGATCGGGGATTCTATCAGGCGGGGGTGGGGGTTCGCGGCGCAGCGGGTGCGCGTGCGGATGTGAATGCGCTCGGCGCGGGCGCACTACGGAAGGGAATCAGACCCCGTGCCGCCTTTTCGGCGACACGATGGGCCTTCGACAACCGGCAATCGTCAGATGAAGGCCGTTACTCGGCCACGGAAACTTGCACCGAGCGCCGCTCGGCGGAGACCGTTGCGCGTTCCAGGCGCGGGCTCGCGCCGCGGATGAACAGGGCCGCACATGTCGCAACCATGGCCCAAACGCTGAGAATTACCGCCAACGTGCTCATGCTAGGTCTCCTGAATGTCGAGGATCGCGACTGCTGCGGCGTGGTGCCTGCCAGCGCGTCGATGCTTTGTAGTCTGCGCCCGCCAGCCGTTTTTCGATTGGACGAAAAGAAGCCGAATTCGACGCTAATCCAAGTCATGTGTTCGGCCCCTGTTTGTTCGCCAAGGCCATTGGTCGACACTTTACTCGCTTCCTGGCGTTCGTCCAATTCCCTGATATGCGTATCGACTTAGTTTGGCAGTAAAAATATATTGGACGACTTACGCCGCATCTCGCAGTATTCGTACCTGAACGTGTCCGAGGCGCGCGCCGGGGCGCAACTAGCGCTTCCTGGCGTCGACGGCCCCTCCCGGGGTTGGTTGCCTGCGTCCATTCCGCGTCTCGAATCACTGCAAATACCCGACTTAAACAACTGAGGACTCCATGCCCAACTATCGGTCACGCACATCGACCCACGGCCGCAACATGGCCGGCGCCCGCGCGCTTTGGCGCGCCACCGGGATGAAAGACGACGATTTCGGCAAGCCTATCATCGCCGTCGTGAATTCGTTCACCCAATTCGTTCCGGGGCATGTGCATCTGCGCGATCTCGGCGCGCTCGTCGCCCGGGAGATCGAAGCGGCAGGCGGCGTGGCCAAGGAATTCAATACGATCGCGGTCGATGACGGCATCGCGATGGGGCATGGCGGCATGCTTTATTCGCTGCCGTCGCGCGAACTGATTGCCGATTCGGTCGAATACATGGTCAACGCGCATTGCGCCGACGCCATGGTCTGTATTTCCAATTGCGACAAGATCACGCCGGGCATGTTGATGGCCGCGATGCGTCTGAACATTCCGGTTGTGTTCGTGTCGGGCGGCCCGATGGAAGCGGGCAAGGTCAAATCGCCGGCGGACGGGCAAGTGATCGCCAAGATCGACCTCATCGACGCGATGATCAAGGCGGGCGATCCGAAGATCAGCGATGCGGAGGTGGCGGAAGTCGAGCGCAGCGCTTGCCCGACGTGCGGCTCGTGCTCGGGTATGTTCACGGCCAACTCGATGAATTGCTTGACCGAAGCGATCGGCCTTTCGTTGCCCGGCAACGGCACGATCGTCGCCACGCATGCATGGCGCAAAGGCTTGTTCGAACAAGCGGGGCGCCTGATCGTCGACCTGTGCCGCCGTTACTACCAGGAAGAAGACGCGTCGGTGCTGCCGCGCAGCATCGCCAGCAAGCAGGCGTTCGAAAACGCGATGGCGCTCGACGTCGCCATGGGCGGCTCCACTAATACCGTGCTGCACCTGTTGGCTGCGGCGCAGGAAGCGGGCGTCGATTTCACGATGTCGGACATCGACCGTATCTCGCGCAAGGTGCCGTGCTTGTGCAAAGTGGCGCCCGCAACGGACAAATACCATATCGAGGACGTGCACCGGGCAGGCGGCATCCTCGGGATTCTCGGCGAACTCGCACGCGCCGATCTGCTCGATCTCTCGTGCGGCAACGTGCATAGCGGCACGCTTGGCAACGCAATCGCGAAGTGGGACGTCGCGGGCGGCGCGGGCGAAGAGGCGCAGAAGTTCTATCGCGCGGCGCCGGGCGGAATCCCCACTACTGTCGCATTCAGCCAAGAAGCGACGTTCACGCAGCTCGATACCGACCGCAAGGCTGGGTGCATTCGTAGCAAGCAGAGCGCCTATTCGAAGGACGGCGGTCTCGCGGTCCTGTATGGCAATTTGGCCGAGAAGGGCTGCATCGTCAAAACCGCGGGCGTCGACGAATCGCAATGGGTGTTCTCGGGGCGTGCGCGCGTGTTCGAAAGCCAGGACGAAGCCGTTGAAGCGATCTTGGGCGACAAGGTGGTGGCGGGCGATGTCGTCGTGATTCGCTACGAAGGCCCGAAGGGTGGCCCGGGGATGCAGGAGATGCTGTACCCCACGTCGTATTTGAAGTCGAAGGGACTCGGCAAGACCTGTGCGTTGTTTACCGACGGCCGTTTCTCGGGGGGCTCGTCGGGACTCGTGATCGGGCATGCCTCGCCGGAAGCAGCGGAAGGCGGCACCATCGGTCTCGTGGAAGAGGGCGATGTAATCGAAATCGACATTCCTCAGCGCAAGATGCACCTGGCCGTCGCGGATGAGGAATTGGCGCGCCGCCGTGCCGCAATGCAGGCGCGCGGCGATAAGGCATGGATGCCGGCCAACCGCGAGCGCGTCGTCTCGCAAGCGTTGCAAGCTTATGCGGCGCTGGCGACTTCGGCGGACCGGGGCGCCGTGCGCGATATTTCGCAACTGAAGCGTAAATGATGGGGCGCGGCTAGGCCGCGGCAGCGGCCCGGGGCATTGAAGGCCGGTGAGCGGGAGGCGCTTGCCGGCTCGATTAGTCTCTCGGCTGCGGTTTGTATCTGGGATTGGCAGCGAACTTATGGCGATGTTTAACCGATGGGTAGAGTCGGGCATCTGCCATAAGTTAGTGATGGCGCGTTGGGTGGCAGCGAGCCCACATAGTGAGTGATAGCGCCGTCTGATAACGATTACGGTTAGTGGCAGGGTATGGAGCCCCCGTCTGTTCCTTCAATTCACTAGTTGCACCGGCATTACCGGTTCTATCTGCTTGCCGAGCGACGTTCTGCCGATGACATTTGCATGAAGCGAATGCGATGGGAGTCGGCATTAATTGCCGGGTCTCGCGGAATTCACGACTGATATGGGGGATTGATTACTTGTTGAATAGCTTGTTATCGCTATTTGACTGATTGCACGGTAGATTTGCCGGTCGGCATTCATTAGAATCTTGCGCACTCAAGAACAAAGCAAGAATCGCCATGGCCGACGCGACCGTATTGCAACCCAAGCCGACCGACGTGTTCGTGTCGCCGCTCGTTAAGATCTCGCCTGAGGACGTCCATTCGGCGATTCATTCGCTCGATGTTTGGCTGCAAAGCATCAGCAAGGGTTTGATCACGGTCGAACGACTGAAGACGGTCGCGCAGACGGTTCCGGTGCTGGCCAACATTTTCGCCGCGGTCGATGCCGTGATGGATA